>NZ_WVIC01000040.1 GCF_009939295.1 Petrachloros mirabilis ULC683 | reverse complement strand
AGCGCCCCTGGCTCTCATCCCGACGCTCCCCTTCGGGAGAGCGCGGGGCTTCCCGTCGATTAGCTAAATAAAGGCTAGAAGCTAGTTCTAGAACGGAGAGGGGGGGATTCGAACCCCCGTTGAGTTTGACCCCAAAACAGATTTCGAGTCTGCCGCATTCAACCACTCTGCCACCTCTCCAGAAGGCGACTTAGCCTAACTCATTCTACAGGGAGAATGCTCTTTGAGACTGTTGAGTATAGCTGTCGAGTATGGCTATGGCTCCCACATCCGAGTGGCAAAATTCTGCGATCGCGTTGGGGACAACTGCCGCGCCTTCAAAATTGCCGCGACCAGAAACACGTAAGACACCATCCCCACGACCATCAGCGCCATCGCTCCCAGGCTCACCGACACCCCCCCCAGCCGCACTGGAATGCCCCCTAATGCCACTGCTGAGGCATTCCAAAAGGCATGGAGCCCCGACGCACTCAAGTAGCCAACCAGCAGAATCTTCCAGCGCTGAGTCGGCTTCAGCACACTCAAGCCAATGAAATATCCGAGATAGCCGCTGTAGGCCATATGACCCGCCACACTGCCCAAAATTCGTGGAATCAAGAGTTGCAGTCCCACCAGATCCCCTGATCCTGTCCCAAGGGTTGAGTCAATATCCTGAATGACGCTGGGCACATATTGGCCCAGGGTTTCTAGCCAAGTAAAACCCAGGGCAGCAGCGGCTCCAAATAAAATGCCATCCAGGGGCTCCCATACTCCCAAAATGGCTTGGGCAGGGGGCTTTAGAGACTTGGCAACCGTTAGGATCAGCACTGCCAAGCCCGCCAACAATCCAGTGGAAACAACTTTACGAGTCACCAGATCCCCCAGTTCTGGTTGCCGCATCGATGCACCCACTAATGCCAGCAACACTAGGACACAACACCCACCTAAAATCACTAGAATTACCAGGGTTGGCTTCAAGGCTCGGGGTCGGCCAATCACCAGCAAAAGTGCCAGGGGAAGAACTTTCAATAACTCCTCCATCATCCCAGCGCCAAAAAAGTGACCAATCCACTGCGCCAAAAATCCCGACCCCACAGCCTCCACATTTCCTGGCAACAACTCCCGAAAGACCAACACAAACAATTCCACGATGGGGGACTCTAGAATCAAAACCATGGAAATGATCACCAGAACCATCATCCACCAGGGCTTGGGCTTGCCACAGAGACGATAGATGAAGAACAGTCCCCCCCCTCCGATATATAGGGCGAGCAAGCTGTTGAACAAATCTCGATTTCCCAGGGAAAAAAAGAGCGCCACCACCAAAAAAACGGTGATCAGTCCTGGAACAAGAAAACCTTTGCGGGTTAAATCGCGGCGGGTTGAAAGGACAGGCAATAACTGACTCAAGGTGACAGCGGCGGGTGCCTCTTGGCTTGCTGCTAGGGCCTGTTGGGCGAGTGGTGCCCTCGGTCTTGCTTCAGAGTCCCGTCTGGACTCAAATACAAACTGGGGGCCATCCTGGCTAAGCATGATTCGATCCCCTGCCTGCAACGGACGGCAGCCTTGCAGGCGCTGCCCGTTGACGAAGGTGCCGTTGGCGCTGTCTAGGTCACAAATTTGCCAGCGGGGGGGAGACTCCAGCAAGGGTTTAATGACGGCGTGACGGCGTGACACCCCACTATAGTTGGATGAGTCTAAAATAACTTGGCAGTCCAGATTACGGCCAAGAACACAGTCTTTCGCAGTTGTCAAAGGATGCCATTGGGGTACTGCCGCAGGACTAGCACTGCTGCCCACCGCCACTAGCCACCCTTGAGTGTGAGCATTTGGCATAGACCCTTTCATCTGTTAAGCCATTCACCCCGACTTGATTTGGCAAGATAGCTTGGCAGGATAAGTTATATTCAAAACTCTACTACGCCAATGCTCTGCTCACCACCAGAAAGCTCAGTGTCTCTCTGCCATTGCTGCGCTCAGCATATCCGACTATTCTGGAATTATCATCCTTTGGAATGAATCATTTTTTATCTAGCGCTACCCCCTCACTATGCCTGAACTGCTGCTTCAGTGGACTGAAGCCGGTCAAGTGAAAACCTTCTCTATTCGAGACCAACAGCCTAGTCGTCATCCTGGAACTGTCCGCCTGGGACGAGATCCAGATCAGTGTGACTTGGTGTTTGGCGATCGCAGCGTTTCTGGGCTCCACGCTGAAATTTATTACCAACCTCAAGATCAGCAGTTTTACCTGCGGAATCTCCGCCCGACGAATCCCCCTGCCATTGATGGCATCTCTTTACCTCAGGGGCAAAAGCCCCTCCACCTGGGTAGCACCATTCAACTCGGGCGAGTCGTACTCACCGTTGCCCGTCTCAGTGCAGGAGATCACGGCGTGCTGGCACCCCCGATCTCGCTTCCGCCAGACCTCGAAAATGTCTACAGTTTGCAATGTCCTAATCCCCGATGTGGGAAAGTTTCGCCCTACAGCGAAACCCTGTTGCGGCAGGGGTGCCCTTGGTGTGGGGTTTCTTTGGCAGCAGCCCAAAGTATCTTTATTCCAAAGTCTAAGTCTTAGGGGCATGGCAACTTCTTCTGCGCCCATTCGCCTCAGTTGGCAAGATCCCAGTACGGGCGAACAACGGCTTCCCCACCTGTCACCCCCGATTGCACTGGGGCGCGAGTTCACGCACATGCCTGTGGATTGGCAGGGGCAGCGGGTGTCCCGAATTGTCCTCAACAGTGGTCAAGTGTCGCGGTTTCACGCACTCCTCACTTGGGAAAACGACCAGTTGCGTCTCCAAGATCAAAACAGCAGCAATGGCACTCAAGTTAACGGGGGGCGGCAAACAGACTGTCTACTCAATCATGGGGATGTACTAGAGATTGGGCCTTACCGAATCACCCTGCTGTTAAGAGATGATACAGATTTAGGGGCTAATCGAGTTCGGGGCGATTCTGTGATCCTGATTGCCGATCCGATTCCCGAAGTGGCTCCGGTGACGAGCGCCTTTCCGCCGCCGTTTTTTCAGTCTCGGCAGGTCAACATCCAGGCATTGTATGCCACCCAATATCCGGTCGAGGAAGTCGATTATGGGGCGCTGGGTGCAGGGTTGGGGAGCTTTGTCTGGGTGGATCTACTGCGCCTTTGCGGGGTTTCTCCCCAGCAAGTGCGGGTCATTGGTCTGGAAGCCCAACCCTATGCTCGGTATCAACGTCTGTGCCTGAATTCTCAAATTCCGGCCCATGAGCGCCTGCGGTCTAATTCTGATTCTTGTCCCGATAACATTTGGGGGTGGCCAGGGTATGCCTTGCGGGAGGCTTGGCATGATTTCACCCAGGGTCAGCTTCGGAGTGTTGGGTATCGACTCTGGCAGGTCTTTGCAGAGCCAACCTTTGCGGAAACTTATACGCCCAAGTCGGGGCGCGTTTTTGCTTCTATTGATCGAGAAGCGACTCGCATCGGCTGGCCCCAGATGTATCGGTTTGGCCGCATTCGTGCCATTCGGCAGACGGATGATGGGCGCTATGCTATTGCCTATGCCTTGGGGCGAGGACAATATGCCTTTTTGGTCGCTCGCTATATCCACTTGGCGACGGGCTATCCGGCCATTCAGTTTTTACCAGATCTGCAAGACTATCGGGAGCGCACCCAAGATTTTCAGGTGGTGGTCAATGCTTACGAAGCCCATGACCATGTTTACCAGGCGTTAGAGCGCCAGGGAGGCACGGTTTTGATTCGGGGCAGAGGGATCGTGGCTTCCCGAATTTTGCAGCGACTCTACGAAGCCCGTCAGCGCAATCCCAACATTGCAGTCTTACATCTGATGCGATCGCCCAAACCCAAGGGAAATCAATTTCAATACGCGCGTCGGGCAGTGAGCAATCACTTTGAGCTTCAGCCCTTTAACTGGCCTAAGGCCTGTTGGGGAGGGACGTTGCGATCGCAGCTAGAGCAAGCTGGCCCTGAAGAGCGGATGCGCCTTTTGGCCGACTGGGGGGGCACCACCACCGCTGACCGGGGCGACTGGCAGCGCATTGTCCAAGCGGGCTTAGATGAAGGCTGGTATCAAGTTGGGTTTGGTACGGTCACCCGAGTTGAGCCTGATGCCCAGGGCTGCCCCCTCACCTTTATTCAAGAGATGGGGCTTAAGGGCGAAATTAAGCTAGAGGCAAACTTTATCATTGATGCCACGGGTCTAGACGGCAAGGTCAAAACCAATCCCCTCTTGGATGAGCTGGTCACCCACTACAATTTGCCCCTGAACTTAGCTGGACGACTGGCAGTGACTAACGATTTTGAACTGGTGGAAATGCGAAACCACAAAGGACGCATGTATGCGGCGGGTGCCATTACCTTTGGTGGCCCCTATGCGGCGGTCGATAGCTTTTTAGGCTTGCAGTATGCAGCCTTGTGTGCGGTGAATAGTTTGGCTCAAGGGCGAGCTCCCCAACTGCGATCGCTGCATGGATGGCATTCCCTGGCGCAATGGTGCAAATGGGCGAGGAACCAAACCCCATGACTCCAACGCTTCTTGGTCGCTGGCAAACCCGAATTTTGCTGTTTTTAACCGTCGGCTTACTCCTAACCTTGCCCTTTGGCCTGGGCTGGATTGGCCCAGGGGGAACCGCTTTCTTTGCGATCTTGTTTTACCTGTTGGGGTTGGGGTTGGGCTGGGATGTGCTTTATATCTACCTCCAAAAATTTCGCTGGGATCAAGATTGGCCGGCTGCTTATCAGTGGCTAGCAGCCCTCTGGGAAGGCTTAGTGATTGTGCTGTTGTTTGAAGCGATGGCAATTTCCTTGCCAGGGGTTGATGCGGAAGCGTTTCAGTTGGGTTGGTTTTTACTGCACTACATGGTTGTGTGGGTGGGAATTTTCTTGGCTTCACAATCGCTCATGCGACTCCTTTTTCTCCACTGGCGATTTCGAGGTGGACAATGGCTCTAAGCGGTTGGCTTTGACACAATGGGCGGTTCAACGGCGGGAATCTGTTGGAGAGGGGCTTGTCAATCTTGCAGGCATCCAATGGTTTCCTAAGCTTGATACACTGTGTTGAGGTTTCTTCATGGGAGTTGTTCATGGACGTAGGTCAGAAAGTTCGCGTCTGCCGTATCCGCGATCGCGTATCAGAAGATATCAGCAAAAAGCTGGGCAAAACCGGCACCATCAAGGGGTACAAGATGACTGATGGCAGCGGGATTGGCTGTGTCGTGGCCTTTGATGACCACTCCAGCACCTGGTTTTTTGAAGACGAGCTAGAACCGATTCAATAGCGCCTCAGGACTTGACCATGGCTTTTATTCTCACGTTTTTGGGCAAAGGCGGAACCGGACGAACCACCTTGGCCATTGCCGCAGCCAAAGCCTTGGCTGAGCAAGGGCAGCGGGTTTTGCTGGTGGGGGGTAGCGCTGATCCGGCCTTGGGTCTTCTGCTCGGAGAACCGGGGTTGAGTGTCACCCCCCGGGAGGTCTCCGCTAACTTGGTGGCAGCCCAAATTCAAACGACAGAGCTGCTGGCTCAAAGTTGGAGTGAGGTCAAAGCCCTAGAAGAACAGTATGTGCGTACTCCCTTTTTTAAGGCAGTCTATGGACAGGAACTGGGCGTCTTACCAGGGATGGATGAAGCCTTAACGCTCTATGCCCTCAAGGAGTGGGACGCCTGTGGTCAGCACGATGTCATTCTTTACGATAGCAGCAGCAGTCAGTCACTTCTGCGCATGTTGGGGATGCCCGAAATTGCCAGTTGGTATGGGCGACGGTTTCGGCAGGTGTTTGCTGAATCGGATCTGGGGCGGGCGATTTCTCCCTTTGTGCAGCCCGTGGCGGCGGCGGTACTCAACAATCCCGACTGGGGCAGCAACCCCTTTGACCAGCAGGTGGGACAGGCTGAAAATTTATTTGAGCAGGGGAAAGCTGCGATCGCAGATCCTCAACGAGTTTTAGCTTATCTGGTCACCACCGAAGACCCGGTCGCCCAAGCCAGTGCTCAGCACCTCTGGGGCAGTGCCCAACAAATTAACCTTACCGTTGGGGGCGTTCTGCTCAATCGGGGCATCGTCTCGGAACCCTTGTCTAAAGCCTTTGCCCCCCTGCACATTCACGCCATCCCCACCCGCATTTCCGATGACTGGCATCCGTTGATGGCAGCGCTACCCCCATGGCAACAACCGACCCCTGCCCCCCAGCCGCTGAGTATTGACCTAGCCCAACGACAGGTTAAGCTTTTCCTACCTGGGCTAGACAAAAAGCAAGTCAAGCTGACCCAGTCTGGCCCAGAGCTGACCATTGAAGCTGGCGATCAACGCCATAACCTGTTGCTACCGCCTGAACTGAAAGGCCAAGCCGTTACCGGAGCCAAGTTTGATCAGGGCTATTTAACGATCCAGCTCTAGGGGTCAATCGCTTTGAGGCCAAAAGCTCCGCGCTGTTCCCTAAAGGTCAGTATTGGGAGAAGATCCTATTTGGGTCTGGGTAAAGCGACAGGTTAAGGTTGTAACAGTCTGCTGCCAGACTTAAGGCTGGCTCCCCTGCTTCGACTTTCGCTACTACCGCGATATGACCGTTGAACATGACGCAAATAAAGGCTCTTTGGTTGCCGTAGAGACCACTTTGCCGCCCATGACTGGGCGGGGGCAATGGCTACGACGATGGCAAATTTGGGCGAGTATCGCCCTCTTGCTCTCTAGTCTGACTGGGCTGGGGGCGCTCTCGCTGATGCTGCGTCAGCCCGGTGTTCCTAACTGCGATCGCATCTTTTGGCCCCTTGCCTCCGCCTCACTGCGCATTTACTGTGCTCAGGTTCGCGCCAATCGTCAGACCTTAGAAGATCTCTTTGCAGCCATTACCCTAGTCAATTCCCTCTCAGAGCAACACCCGCTCCGCTCTGCTATCAACCCCTTAATCGAACATTGGTCAAACCAGGTTCTAGACTTAGCCGAAACAACCTTTCATGAGGGCGATCTTGAGCGTGCCATTGCCTCTGCCCAACGAATCCCCAAACGCACCACAGCCTACCGTCTGGTTGAAGCACGGATTCAACGCTGGCAAACCATCTGGCAAGAAGGAGAAACAATTTATGCCCAAGCTCAGGCCGCCTTAGAAGCCGAAGACTGGCGGCGAGCTTTTGCCATCATGGTGCGACTTCTGGATGTGAACAACCGCTACTGGTCAAACACCCAGTACGAAGCCTTAAATCAAACGATTTTGCAAGCCCAGCAAGATGAAACACAGTTGCTTGAAGCCCGACGCCTGTTTCGCTCCGGGGAAATAGACAATCTGGCCAAAGCCCTCGAAATCGCGCAAACCTTAGGCGTTGAAAGCATCTTTCGCAAATCTGGGCAAACCCTCATTTTGCAGGTGTCACAACGATTGCTGCAAATTGCTGAAGCCGCCCTCACCCGCGAAGATCTAACCACAGCCCTAGATGCCGCTCAGCGCATTCCCAAAAACTTGCCCATTTCCCAAGAAGCTGAGGACTTTGTTACCGTGGCCTACGCCTCTGCCTCCGCCTGGACGGGATCCGTGATTAGCCTAGAAGATGCGATCGCTCAAATTCAAAAAATCAAACCAGACAGCCCCCTCTATGCCCGCGCCCAAGCCCGTGCCGCCCAATGGCAAACAGACATTGGCTACGCCCAAACCCTCCAAGAAGCGCGCACTCAAGCCCAACAGGGTGGGCAGCAAGGGCTCTCAACGGCAATTGCCCAAGCCACCCAGGTGTCTTCTCAAAGCACCCTATGGCGCGATGCCCAAGCCAACATTGACACCTGGGAGCACCAACTGCAAACCCTCGAAGACCAACCCCTTTTAGATCAAGCTGAGCAGTTGGCAATTCCCGGACAGCCCCAAGACTTGCAAGCCGCCATTGCCCAAGCCCAGAAAATTGGCTCCGGTCGGGCGCTCCATGCCGAAGCCCAGGATCGAATTCAAACCTGGCGATCGCGCCTCGAACGCTTCAGTGCCCCTACCCCTCGCATTGCCCCTCTGCCCACTGGTGCCTCAGAAACCCAAAATCAAAGACTGCTGCAAAACGCAGAAAGCCAAGCCGCTCAAGGCACCCCTGACACCCTGACGGCTGCCATTGAAGTCGCCAATCAAGTTGCCCAAAACTCAACACTGCGCTTTGAGGCAGATATGTTTATCAACCACTGGGGCGAACAACTGCTGGAATTGGCTCGCAGTCGTGCCAACTACAACCTCCCCGAAGCCATCGCCATTGCCCGACAGGTGCCTCGGGTCAGCCGTGCCTACGAAGCAGCCCAAATTCAACTGCGAGACTGGCAGCAGCAAGCCCCCCCCCAACCTCGCTAGGCATCAGCTCCCCGCCACTTTATGCTGGACATGTAAAGGCATTCAGCCTCTCAGACCTTGCCGGACAGCACGAAACTGCACTACTCACTCCCTCCCTTTTGGCTGCGAAGTTTTGTCAGCCAACCAGCGCCTTTGGTGTTCACTGCAATTTTGAATTGCCCCCAACCCCCGCGATGGAGGCTTTTATCACTCTTAAGTCCCCCAGAATGGGGGATTTAGGGGGGGCGGCTGCAAGGCGTTAGAGACCTTTCAAACCGCCCCTAAGCACCAGAAGCACCGCTTAGAAACCCAGAGCCAGACTGAAGTGAAGTTGATCTCCACTTTGGGTATCTTATGAAAAGAGAAAATTATTTACGAGGAAGCCAACTCGCCAGTGAAAGGATGGTCTATTCTATAAGCGAAATGGGTCTACAGTTTGCACATGGCGATCATATTTCCCTTCCGTAATGTTCTATGGCCTCACCTTCCTCAACTTTGAGTCTGCAATCAATGAACGCTGCCCCTGAACCCTTGAAAGCATCCCCAGCCAAACTCTTAAAAAAGGCACTGATGGAGCAAAAATCAGGGCGAATTACAGTTTACGATCCCAATGAACCCAGCCTGGGTTGGCGGGTATATGTTGGCCAAGGGCACATTCACTTTGCAGAGAGTACAGTTGGCCAACAAGATCGGCTCCCCTACCTTCTGAGTCGCTACGCCCCCCAGATGACGATCATTGAGCCGGATACTCCAATCTCTGACTATGCAATCTTATACCGGTCTTGGCAAGCAGCAAACTTAACCCTGAATCAACTTCGCAAGCTGTTAACCTTAATCACCCAAGAAGCACTCATTCACTTTTTAGCAATTCCCCAGGCGGCATTCCAATTTGAACCCAATGTAGGACTCGACCCCCTGCTATTGTCCTTGCCGCTGCGCCAGGTCATGACCCCAATTCGGGCACGGGTCAGTTGGTGGGCAATGATGCGCCCCCATCTGAGCGGCCCCTTGCAGCGACCCTTTATTCAAAGTCGTGATCTGTTTTTTCGACTGTCTTGGCAGGCAACTGAACAACATCAACAACTCCAAAATCTAGCCAGTGAGTTAGAGCATCAATTGTGTCTCTATCAACTGGCCAATCGCCAAAATATACATGTTCAGGTGTTAGCTAATTCCCTACAATCTATGATTCTGGCAGGGGCGGTTGGGGCTGCCCCCTACGCCTCATCTACTGCTGTGCAGCGTCCGGTCGTGGCCTGCATCAGTATGCCACCCACTACCCAGCGCTATCTGCGGTTAACCCTTGAAGCGTCGGGCTATGATATGCTCTCTCTCGCCCATGAGACAGACAACTGGATAGCCGAATTGACCCAGAGGGCTGTCCGTTTAATTGTCTTAGATCTAGAGACGCCTGGGTTCGATGCCTATGAGTTTTGTCGTCAGGTTGCCCAGACACCCACATTAGCCCAGATTCCGATCCTATTGCTCAGCAGTCGGGAGGGTATTGTCGATCGAGTGCGGGCGCGACTATCAGGAGCCGCTGCCTTCTTGCCGAAGCCCTTTAATCCTCAGGAATTTTTGACGGTGCTCCAAAAGCTCTTGCCCACAGATGCAGCGCCTTCTTCTACTGTGTAAGGCTAGATTGGAATCGCAATCCTAGATGATTTGTAAATTTACAACTGGTTTAGGATTGCTATAGGAATGCTGGCCAAAGTGGCTATCTGAGAGGGTGGGATGATCATGGTAGAAGAGCCAGAATCAGATCGCTGGTTGAATGATTTTGAGACTGAAGATTTAGAAAGTCAACTCGATCAGACCCTGCGCGATTTTGAGCAGATTCAGGCCGAATTGGGCTATGAGCAAGCCCAGGCTTCGTTGCAAGACTTACTCAACAGTCTGGATCTATCTGCGCGAGAGCGCCAGGGGCTTGAGTCTGAAATTGCCTCTCTTCAGGCCATGCTGGAAAAGCTTGAGCATCAGGTGGTTCATATTGCTGTGTTTGGCATGGTCAGTCGTGGCAAGTCCTCGCTGCTGAATGCGCTCTTGGGGGAATCGGTCTTTGCCACGGGGCCAACCCATGGGGTCACCCGCACTCGACAGCAGGCCAGTTGGCAACTCTCTGCGGCTCAGTTGGGGGTGACACAGGTGTCGTTGCAGGGGGCTGGCCAGTCTCGGGTGGAGTTGATTGACACCCCCGGCATTGATGAAATTGATGGGGAGACCCGAGAGCGTCTGGCCCACGAGGTCGCCAAGCAGGCTGACTTGATTTTGTTTGTGATTGCCGGGGATATGACCAAGGTTGAGTACGAGGCGCTCTCAACCCTCCGCATGGCCAGTAAGCCAATGCTATTGGTGTTTAACAAGGTGGATCAGTATCCAGAGGCCGATCGACAGGCAATTTATGCCAAAATTCGGGATCAGCGGGTGCGAGAGCTGCTGTCTGCCAATGAAATTGTGATGGCGGCGGCGGCACCGCTGCTGCCGGTGGCCATCCAGCGCCCTGATGGCAGCCTGGGGGCGGAGCTGCGGCCAGGATCCCCCCAGGTTGAGGACTTGAAGCTCAAAATTTTAGAGATTCTAGATCGTGAGGGCAAGGCGTTGGTGGCTCTGAATACGATGCTCTATGCCGATGATATTCAGGGACAGTTGGTGGCTAAGAAAATGCAGATTCGCGATCGCGCCGCCAATCGCATTATCTGGCAGAGTGTCACGACCAAAGCGGTGGCCATTGCCCTCAACCCGATTACCCTAGTAGATGTGATGAGCAGTGCCGTCATTGATGTGGCCATGATTCTGACCCTATCGAAGCTCTATGGCATTTCTATGACTCAGCAGGGAGCCGTGGGGCTGCTGCGAAAAATTGCCATTGCCATGGGGGGCATCAGCGCCAGTGAACTGCTGGCCACCCTAGGATTAAGCTCCCTCAAGGGAATTTTGGCGTTAGCTGTACCAGCCACAGGGGGGGCTTCGATTTTGCCCTATCTCTCTGTGGCGACAACGCAAGGGGCGGTGGCAGGGGTATCTACCTATGCCATGGGTGAGATCACCAAGCAATATTTGATGCAGGGAGCAGCTTGGGGGCCAAGTGGCCCTAAAACCGTGGTGCGGGAAATTCTAGCGTCTTTGGATCAAAGCGATTTGCTAATGCGCATCAAAGTGGAATTGCGCCAAAAGATTGGTCAGGTGCCATCATAGCCTGACTTGAGCCAGCCCCCCTGATGTAAAAAATGATTTAACTCAGATCCGAGCGTTCAGCCAATTCTAGCCATCGTTCCGTTGCCCTATCAATGGCTTGGGTGAGTTCAGCCAACCGAGTTGATAGTTCTTGCACTGCCGTATAGCCCCCAGGAGGGCTATGGTAAAGCTGCTTTTCAAGCTCTGTCTTTTCGGCTTCCATTTGGGGAATTTGGGTTTCGAGGGCTTCGTATTCTCGTTTTTCCTTATAGGAAAGCTTGCGCGGCTTGGCAGCCAATTGAGAAGATGGCGGTGGGTCAGGCTGAGGCGCTGGAGCCGTCTGCTGCTGACGTTTCAGCGCCTTAACCTCAACAACAGGCGTTTCCCGTTGCTGGTAGTCTAAATAAAGTGAGTAATTACCAGGATATTGACGCAGAGTACCGTTGGTCTCAAAGGCAAACAAACTATCCACGGTGCGATCAAGGAAATAACGATCATGGGAGACCACAATCACACAGCCGTTGAAGTCTTCCAGATAGTCTTCCAGCACTGCCAGGGTTTGCACATCGAGGTCGTTGGTGGGTTCGTCGAGGATTAAGACATTGGGGGCTTCCATGAGCACTCGCAACAGGAATAGCCGCCGCCTTTCCCCTCCGGAGAGCTTGTGGATGGGGGCATATTGCTGGTTGGGGGGAAACAAAAATCGCTCCAGCATTTGCGACGCGGTGATCACGCTGCCATCGACGGTGGTGATGAGTTCGGCAACGTCTTTGAGATAGTCAATCACCCGTTGCTGCGGGTTGAGGGTGACATCCTCTGAGTGCTGATCAAAGTAGCCCATATGGATGGTGCTGCCAATCTCCACTTGACCCGCGTCGGGTTTCTGGCGTCCTGTGATCAAATTCAGCAGGGTAGATTTGCCCACGCCATTAGGCCCAATGATGCCAATGCGATCTTCGGGGCTGAAGTGATAGCTAAAGTCTTGGATGAGGGTGCGCCCCTCAAACCCTTTGCTGACCCCGTCTAGTTCAATTACCTTTTTGCCGATACGCCGTCCAGCGGTGGTAATGTCTACCTTGCCTTTGGCGGCTTTGAAAGTTTCGGCCTGCATGTCTCGAATCCGATCAATGCGGGCTTTTTGCTTGGTGCTGCGGGCTTTGGGCCCGCGCTTTAGCCATTCAAGTTCTCGGCGTAGAACGCCCGCATGTTTGCGCTGGCTGCTGAGGTCGGCGGCTTCAGCTTCGGCTTTTTTTTCGAGGTAATAGGCGTAGTTGCCCTCGTAGGGGTACAGGTCGCCGCGATCAATTTCCAGAATGCGGTTGGTGACCCGATCTAAAAAGTAGCGGTCGTGGGTGATCAGCAGTAAGGCTCCTCGAAAGCGCTGTAGGTAGCCTTGAAGCCATTCCACGGATAGGGCATCGAGATGGTTGGTGGGCTCATCCATTAACAGCACATCGGGGTCAGAGAGGAGGGCGGCTGCGATCGCAATCCGTTTGCGGTAGCCCCCAGACAAGGCTGCGATCCGCGTCTCAAGATCTGCAATCCCCAACTTCGTGAGCACTACCTTGGCTTGTGTTTCTAAGTCCCAGGCACCGGCTGCTTCAATCTCTTGAGACAGATGGGACAGACGAGCCATTAATCCATCAGACTCGTCATGATTTTGAGCCAGTTGATGGGACAGCGCCTCATATTCGCGCACCAACGCCATTTGTTCACCGCTATCAGCAAACACCTGCTCTAAGACCGTATGGTCTTCATTAAGCTCAGGTTGCTGGGGCAAATAAACCACCTTGGCTCCGCTGTTCACCCACAGATCGCCCCCATCTGGAGGCTCTAGTCCGGCCAGGATCTTCAGAAGTGTAGACTTGCCCGAGCCATTGACGCCAATGAGCCCCACCCGATCACCAGCATCCAGGCTAAAACTAGCATCCCGGAGAATTGCTTTGATGCCAAAATCTTTCTGGAGCGATCGCAGGGTTAACAGCGCCATAATTAGGGAAAAGAATTATCCGAGGGGGTCGTCTCAGTTTTAGTCTAACGTCACCCTTGCTACCCATGCGGTAGGGCGTGCGCTGTGACACATCGGTTCTCCCTAAAGGCATTGCTATAATGCTGAAACAGCTTGGTGATAAAGAGGAAACCATGGCAACTGCAACAGTTCTGCAATTCATGCAAAAAACAGCAGAAGATGTAACCCTGCGGCAACAGCTTGAGTCTCTGCTGGGTGTTGGCGATGGCGATATTAGCAGCGAAGTCGAGCTTGACCCAGCAGAGACTCAAGCTCTCAAGGGAGAACGGGCTCCGGCAGTGGTTGAGTTTGCTGCCCAACAAGGGTATGTCTTTAGCGTGGATGAACTGATCCAAGTGGTTGATGCTTTTGAGAAACACCAAAAAGGTCTGCTCTCTGATCAAGTTTTTGGCGAACTTCTGGGTATTTCAGCCACAGATCAGGCGAAAAAGCCCCTGAACCGACTGGCTCGCTATCTCAGCAAAACCTATCTGGGTGTTGACTTGACCCAGAAGTAATCCAGAAGTAATCCAGAATCCAGAACATAAGACCACAGATCTGCTCACCTGACGCGCCCTAGCCCTACGGTGTACACACATCTCTGGATAAATCTATTTCACCCTGCATGACCCCACCCTAGCCCTCCCCTTGCCAAGGCTACGGTGTATACACATCTCTAGTTCTCCGTGTTCCACGCTGCATTAGCCCCCCCAACCCCCCAATTCTGGGGGGAGAAATCCGAAAGTTAGGACTGGTTCCCCCCAGAATTGGGGGGCTAGGGGGGCGAGCGCAAAGATTTTAAATCTTTTCAAGACTTGTGTGTACACGGTAGCCTTGCCAAGGGGAGGGAACAATATTTTCCGGTTTCCCCCCTAAGCCCTGCGGGCAGGCTTCGCCAAGAGCAAGGGGGGATTAAGGGGGGTAATGCAGGATGTGCGCAGTAAATTCGACTTGCGTGTACACGGTAGCGCCCCTAGCCTCCTCAGTCAAATCGCCACGGCACCTTAAAATCTCATGGCCTGACGGAATGTTGCCGCAGCTCGCTGTGACCCGATAAATCGCCAGTGCCAGGGTTCAAAGCTCACCTCTTGAGCATTTTCTGGGGGAAAAGAAAGTTCAAAGCCATAGTCTTTAGCGTAACGAGCCAGCCACTCGTATGCGCCTGTAAACTCAAAGGCAAATTTAAGATCGGTGTCCGGCTGTTGTTCATCGGCAATATCAATGGCAAACCCCGTATGGTGTTCGCTATAGCCTGGAGGGGCACTTAACTGAGCCGCTGCTGCCTCACTACCCTGGCGCTCTACTTGACGGACAAAGAGCGCATTCTGATCGGCAATGGTGCGAAAGCCGGAAATGGGCATCAAGTAGACCCCATCAGTCCGAGCCACCGCCTGCATCTCTAAAAAAGCATTGGCTGCCTCGATGTCTAGATATTCTGTGCGCTGATAGGTATCTCGGACAAATTGCCCAACTTCAACTAAGCTCTGATCATTTTGAGCGTAGGGAAGATGACCGAAATAGCTATCGCTTGAGCCTGGTGGCGGGGGTGAGGGCTGGGACGAGGACTGGGACGAAGACTGAGGAGATCTGGCACCCTCGGCTTCAGGGCTGCGTCCCGATGGCTCAAGGGGGGGGGTTGTCCCTGGGATGACGACAATGCCTTCGCCGGGTAGATCTGGGAGTCCGAGATTCGTGGGGGACGATCCTTGGATCTCCGTCTGGGGGGGAGTGGGCTGAACCTCTGATTGGGAATCGGGTGCAAATGTAGCCTGAAGGGTGAAACCCAAAATCACAATACTGAGGGCGCTCACGACAACCACAGCAATAAATTGAATGTGGGGGGACAGTGAACGGAAGGCTTTCATGGTAAGGGGTGTATTGGGGTGAGAAGGATGGCTATCAATAGCTGACAAAAGGGTCACCTGACAATGGGTGGCGTTCTAGTCTACAGATAACAGTTGAGCCGCGATCCAGCCCTTAGCCCCGGACTTGGGAAAATAGATTTCGTACCAGACAAAGCCGCCGTTATCTTGCTCACTGTTGAGAATGCGGACGCGATCGCCGGGGTAAGCAATATGGCGCACCCCAAAGTTGGTGCCAGGGCCAGAGCGGATATTTTTGCTACCCGGCTCTCCCCCAATGGTGGCATTGGTGTCTGGGGTAGGTGTGGAAGGCGGAGGCGTTTGTGGGGGCGATTGGGGCGGAGGTGACGCTCCGTCTTGTTGAATGAGTTGAGCGGCAATCCAGCCCTGGGCTTGAGACTGAGGAAAATAAATCAGGTGCCAGACAAAGCCGCCGCTGTCGTTGCTGGAGTCTAGAATTTCAACGCGATCGCCGGGGTAAGCAATATGCCGCACGCCAAAGCGGGTGCCGGGGCCAGAGCGAATATTTTTGCTGCCCGGCTCTCCCACAATGGTGGCGTTGACCAAGCCAGTGGGATCAGGGGTGGAATCCGAATGCCCTGGGGGTGGGTCAGAATTGACAGGGGAGTCTATGCTAGGCTCTGCTTCTGGGGTGAGTGTGCCTGAGGGTGAAGATTCCAATTCGCCATCTGGTGGGGAGGTGTTCGGAGGCATCGCTGTTCTAGGTGACAGGGATGGATCTACGCCGCTCCCTGGGGATGAGCGATCAGATCCCATCAACGCAGAGAGAAAGGGGAGTTGATCTTGCAGGAAAAAGGCGGTCACTAACATTGCGGTGCCAATAATGCTGCCCAGAATCGCTGCAATCATCCAAGATGAAGTCGAGGAGTGGGATTGGAGGCGGCTCTCAATTTGGGGGGTTGTAACGGGGGGGACGGCAGCTTGGGGGTTGGCTGACTGGGGCATAACCGGTTGGGTGGGTAGGCTCGATGGCATGGATTGCCCCAGGGGGGTGGGCATTTCAGGGTGAGCCACCCCCCTGGGGTCTGGTGTGACAACTTCTGTGGGAACGGTAGGGGTCCCTACAGAGTGGGTCACGACTTCGGTGTCTGGTAAGGTTCGACAGGCGTCAAGCGCAGCTAGCATTTGCGGTGCGTTCGTAAAGCGATCACGGGGGTGCATTTGCAGGGCGCGATCGAGTATGGCGGCAAATTCTGGGCTGAGGTCAGGCAGTAGGGGTCGCCAACGCAGATCACCGCTGAACAGATCCACGTCTAGGTCTTGGGGCAGTTTGCCGGTGAGCAGGTAGAGGGCGGTTAACCCTAGGCTATACAGGTCGCTGCCATAAACGGGACGGCCAGCCATTTGCTCTGAGGGCATAAACCCTGGGGTGCCCACCACAATTGACTGAGAGCTTTGTCCCTGGGAGTTGATCACGGTGCCCATGGTTTCTTTGACTGCGCCAAAGTCAATCAAAACGGGTTGCTGATCTCGCTGGCGCAAGATGATGTTGTCGGGCTTCAAGTCCCGGTGGACGATCTGCTGCTGATGGATAAATGCGATCGCACCCAACAGCTTGACCAAAATATCCAAAACCTGAGGTTCAGGGAGTGGGCCTTGCTTTTGTACCCGCTGGGTGAGGGTATCGCCCTCCACCCATTCTTCTACCAAGTAAAACTGCCCATCTTCTTCAAAGTAGGCATAAAGACAGGGAATTTGGTCATGGGCTTCCCCCAGCGCCTCTAGAATTGCCGCCTCTCGCTGAAAGCGCTCCTGAACCAACTGGTAAATTCTGTCATTGTTCTCCACGGGCTTCAGTTGCTTGACCACGCATTTCCGTCCCGAGGGCATTTGGGTGTCAATGGCCAAATAGGTATGGCCAAACCCGCCATCAGCCAAAACTTGAAGCACCTGATAGCGGTGATTGAGCAGACGAGAGACAGGCGAATGGGGCACAGCATCAGGCATGAGTATCTCCCGGAACCTCACTTCAGAGCACCCCCATCGGCTTTCTTGCCCTGGGGATGACCATATTATAGGAATCCTCAGTCCACCCCTGCGTGCTCTCGCTCACAGGTTTCTAGCGATCTCAGTCCACACCTAAAAACCAATCACAACAAACGCCCCGAGACTCGGGGCGTTTGCATTCTTGAATCGAAAGATTCCTTGGAGAGTTGTGGCCTAGATCTGCACCACTCCGCCAGACGCTTGCACACGGGCTCGGGCGCGCTTAAAGCGACGCTGAGCCTGAAGTCGCTCTTGGCGGTTTTCCCCTTGTTCAGCTTGACTTAAACGGGTTTGTGCCTCAGCAAGATCCGCCTTGGCCTGTTCTTGGTCAATGGCGTCACCCCGCTCTGCTCCATTTACCAGAATCGTGACTTCATTTTGCTCAACCTCAGCAAAGCCGCCCATGAGTGCAATACTCACCCAGTCTTTGCCGGGACGCACGCGCATCACGCCAATTTCTAGAGCCGTGAGCAGGGGGGCATGGCCGGAGAGAATCCCCAGTTGACCGGTGGTACTGGGTAAAATCACCTCTTCGGCAGAGGAGTCCCAAACTGTTTTGTCTGGGGCAATCACTCGAACTGTGAGTGTCATGTTCAGCCTCCTTATTTGCCTTCGGCCTTCATTTTCTCGGCTTTAGCGATGGCTTCATCAATGTCACCCACCAAATAAAAGGCTTGCTCTGGCAAGTCGTCTAGCTCACCCTGGAGGATCTTTTGGAACCCAGCAATGGTTTTTTCGAGAGAGACATACTTGCCAGGGGCTCCGGTAAACACCTCAGCTACAAAGAAGGGCTGGGATAAGAACCGCTCAATTTTTCGCGCGCGTGCCACAACCAAACGATCATCTTCAGACAGCTCATCTAGACCCAGAATGGCAATAATGTCTTGCAGCTCTTTGTAGCGCTGTAAGGTGGATTGGACTTCCCGAGCCGTTTGGTAATGCTCATCGCTGACAATACCGGGCTGGAGCATGGTTGAGGCAGAATCTAGGGGATCCACAGCCGGATAAATGCCCTTGGCGGCCAATCCACGAGACAAAACTGTGGTTCCGTCTAGGTGAGCAAAGGTGGTGGCTGGGGCAGGGTCGGTCAAGTCATCCGCAGGCACGTAGACGGCTTGAATGGAGGTAATCGATCCTTCTTTGGTGGAGGTGATCCGCTCTTGCAGATCGCCCACGTCTGTTCCCAGGGTGGGCTGGTAGCCCACAGCAGAGGGCATCCGACCTAAGAGGGCTGACACTTCCGAGCCTGCTTGCACAAATCGGAAGATGTTGTCGATGAACAACAGCACATCTTGCTTGTTCACATCTCGGAAATATTCAGCCATGGTCAGCGCTGACAACCCCACGCGCATTCTAGCCCCAGGGGGTTCATTCATCTGTCCGTAAACTAGGGCAATTTTAGAGTCGCTGAGGTCGTCTTTGTTGATGACCCCAGACTCCATCATTTCGTTGTAGAGGTCATTGCCTTCTCGGGTGCGCTCACCGACGCCGCCAAACACTGATACCCCACCATGATTGGTGGCAATGTTGTTGATCAACTCCATCATAATCACGGTTTTACCCACACCCGCGCCACCAAACAGGCCGATTTTGCCGCCCCGGCGATAGGGTGTTAGCAGGTCAATCACCTTGATGCCTGTCTCAAACACAGAGGGCTTGGTTTCTAAATCTGTAAATTTGGGTGCAGGTCGGTGAATGGGAAAGGAGTCTTCGGCATTCACGTCACCTTGTTCGTCTACGGGTTCACCCAGGACGTTGAAAATTCGACCCAGGGTTGCTTTGCCCACTGGTACGCGAATTGGAGAGCCGGTATCAACCGCATCCATGCCGCGAACCAGGCCGTCGGTGGAGCTCATCGAAACGGCTCGTACCTGATTGTCGCCCAGCAGTTGCTGAACTTCGCAGGTCACGGATACGTCTACGTTGGCAGCGTTTTTGCCATTGATGGTCAACGCATTATAAATCCGAGGCATTTTGCCGCTCGGAAACTCAATATCAACAACTGGACCAATGATTTGAGTGATTTGACCGATGTTTGTCTTCTCTGTGGTGGTGACCATGCTCACGCCTACTATGTGATGACTGTTATTGCTGGGCTGCCAAGCTCAGCAGCTTGCATAAAATCGCCAATCTTCACGGTACCACTTAAGGGGATCAAGTTAACACCCTTACGCTGATTCTGTCTGGATTGCGGCGGCTCGGGCCTAGGGTTCCGTCAGGAAAATTTTGACGGGTCGTAGACCCTCAAAATTCAACCCCATTCTCCTTCTCTCGGTCAACCTACCCCTCAAATCAAAGCTGACAGACTACTAGCTGGGAAAATGGGCAATAATCATGGACAAATTAGGGTTAGCTCGGGCAATGGCTTCTTCGACGCCTAGGGTGGGCACCCCTGGCAAAGAGGCGTTGACTGCGGCAATCAAAATCAGCAGGTCATCTGCCCCGAGGCGTTTGTTGACGCCACTGGCTAAGGTGCCCCGAACGCGCTGTAGTGCCATTTCGCCGCTATGGCGCGACACTAAGGATTCGTTGCGGGGCTGCGGCTTTGGCGACATTAGGAAAATTTGTGGGGTTGCTTTGAGTTCTCCAGCTAGCTTTTGGGTCAGTTCTAGGGTGGGCTGGAGCATCCTTGGGGAAAGGGGGGTGTCTGCGATCGCAACCACCACCCGTTCAATTGTATTAATGGGCTGCTTAAAGCGGGTAATAAAGACGGGAACTGTAGCCCGACGCATGACAATATCAATGACATTGCCAAAGAAATTTTCCCGATAGGTCGAGTACCCCTTCCAGCCGCAAATAATCAAGGAGGCTCGGTGTTCCTGGGCGGTGCGCAAGATCCCTTTTTCTACAGCATCATCAATACGACCAATGGGTTCGACTGCAACCACCGCCGCATTGGCAATGTGCTCCGCAGTCTGCAACAGCCGATCCTGCTGCATTTTGGCTTCCGCCGAGACCGGATCTTGTCCTTCAACCAGCACATGCAGCGGCAACAGTGTGCCCTGAGTGGCCTTCACCAAAATCAAGGCCAGTTGCAGCAAATTGTCTTCTGTGCTGGGGTTGGCAATGGGTACCAGCACCCGTTGAGGCATATTGGCAACCGGTGCAGAGGCCTCTTTTGCCAGAGGTTGACTTTGAGGGGCACGGCTTTGGATCAGATCCATCTTGCCACCCCAACGCTCCGTGACCCAAGGAGAGGCGATACAGGTGACCAAAATCATCACAATCGTGCCATTGACCGTGAGCTGATCGACCAGTTCAATATTGAAAGCCACCGTAATGGCTGCCAGCGTTGAAGCCGCCTGAGCCACCGATAGCCCAAACATCACCATGGTCTGGTTGCGTCCAAACCCAAACAACCGACCCACGCCCCAAGCCGGAATGAGCTTAGTGCCCAAGGCCGCTCCTACCATCACCCCCGACACCAGCAACGACTGTGGCTCTTGAATCAAAATTAGGGGGTTGACCAGCATCCCCACCGAAATCAAGAAAAACGGCACAAAGAGTGTGTTGCCAATAAACTGAATCCGGTTCATCAACGGACTCATCTGGGGAATCAACTGAGTAATGGCAATGCCAGCCAGAAACGCCCCAATAATAGGCTCAATTTCAATGAGATCTGCGACAAACGACACCACAAACAGCGTCGCCACCACAAAGGTAAACTCTGCCCCTTCATCATGACCAAAGCGCCGAAAAAACCAACGGCCAATGCGAGGCACCCCCCACAACGTGGCAAAAGTATAAATGCTCAGCGAAGGAATTAAAAAGAGCCAGAACCCCAGATCTAAGTCGCCCTGATGAGCCTTCACCACCACCGCCAGCACCAATAGCGCCAAGACATTGGTAATCAAGGTGCCCCCCAAGGTGGCTGTGACCACCTGGGTGCGCATTAACCCGCGCTTGCTGATAATGGGCAGTGCCACCAGGGTATGAGAGGCAAAGCAGGATGCTACCAAAATAGCCGCCAGCAGAGAGTAGCCTAACATTTGAATGGCAATGATACCGACAATCATCGGGACTGCAAATGTGGCGATGCCAAAGATTACGGCCTTGTCAGCATTGAGTTTGAGGTCGTCCAGGCTGGTTTCCAACCCCGCCATGAACATCAAAAATAACAGACCCACTGTACCTAGCAACACAATGGTGCTGTCTCGTTCCAGCAGACCGAGACCGTTGGGGCCAACCACCACCCCTGCTAAAATTAGACCGACAATTCCTGGAAGGCGAATTCGCTCAAAGAGCAGCGGTGCCACCAGCATGATCGCCATAATGATCAAGAACACCGGCACAGGATCGGTAATGGGCTCCGAGAGCAGAAAGGGTGACCAAAAGCTCTGAAAGGCTTCCCAGCCCGATGTCCAGAAATTGCCAAATATCATGTAGGTACACATTCCTTCCACAGAGACAATTTTTGACGATAAGTAACATATAAGTCACTATAAGGTCGAGTATGAAAATTCAATACTGTCTTCAGAAAGATAATTCAATAGCACTTTTTAATGAGGCTATTTCTCTTTTCCTAATCGGTGAACCAAAACTGAACGCAAAGTCACACCAGAGTCAAATGGGTGCATCCCAGTTTTGTAAGCTGTCCCTCATCCCCCAGCGTCTTCTCCCAAAAAGACCTACCGTGTACACACAAGTCTTGAAAAATTCAAAATCTTTGCACTCGCCCCCCTTGCCCCCCAATTCTGGGGGGAACCAGTTCTAACTTTCGGATTTCTCCCCCCAATTTTGGGGGGTTGGGGGGGCTAATGCAGCGTGGAACACGGAGAACTAGAGATGTGTGTACACCGTAGCCCAAAAGGGCAGAAGGGGAGCCGGAGTTAACTCGACTTTAGTTGAGAGACCAATGCGGTGGCACGACCCACTGCTGCCTCTAGCAAACGGGGCACGGCCTCTAATTCGGCACCGGATACCGCCTCCAATTCTTCTAAAAGGTCACCCAGTAGCTTGCGGGCGTAGCTGCCGTAAGCTACCCCAGCAACATAGGGGTGATGGCCTGCAACTGCCTGTGAGGCATCGCAGTCTAGCGGTGCTCGCTGGGGCTCAACCCAAACAGAGCGCAACATCCCGAACGCTTTGAGCTTGGCAACTGTATGCCTGTTTGTGCCGCCTGCCAACTGCACATAGCCCGGTAATTTTGCCCCTAAGACTTTTTGCCCCAGTTTCACCGTCGCCCTTGTCGTCCCATCGCCAATATCTCCACTCATGGGACGGCCATCGGTTTGCCAGATCAAGGGGCAGGGTAGCGGCGCGAGATTTTCCAAAATCGTTCGTAAATACTGCACCAGATTTTCGCCGTCAGGGCAACTAATCGCCAGGACGCGCAAATGATGTGCATAGGGTGCTAACTGTTGCCAGAGGGTTTCAAACGCTTGAATTCGACCCACTTGGGTGTGAATTTCTAGGGCATCCACTGCTCCTGCTGCGATCAAGGCACCCATCTGGGTGGAGGCGTGGGTTTGGGCATAGGTGAGAATATGGCCAATCGGACAGACGGGCAGACAGCGGCCACACCCATAGCAGCGCTCTGTCAAGACCCCGGTGGGCAGTGCAATGGCCTGAGCCGGACAAACCGACTCACAGGGACGAGGACAGTTGGGGGGACAGCCGTTGGGGTCAAAGCTGGCCTTGCGAAAGTGGGGGTCTTCGCCATCATTGAGGCTCACCATCAACCAAGGGGTCAACGGTCGGGAGCTCAAAGCTTGAGCCGCCGCTATCCCCTGGCGAGCTGCCCGCACCACCGCTGGATCAGCAGCCACATCAATGCAGTCGGCTCCCGCCAGGGTGTAGACCAAGGCGAGGGAACGAACCGCAGGCAAGTGTTGAAAACTCGCTCCGCAAATCAACTTAAACCACTGCCCGGTTTCTAGGGCAGTTAAGGGTGACGGAATCACAGGTGCAGGGATAGGCATTGTAGCGGACGTTCCAACCCTAAATTACCCTATAATTTTGCTGGTCTTGGGAACAGCCTACTCACAATAGAAGCTGCGGTGTACACACATCTCTAGTTCTCCATGTTCCACGCTGCATTAGCCCCCCCAACCCCCCAAAATTGGGGGGAGAAATCCGAAAGTTAGAACTGGTTCCCCCCAGAATTGGGGGGCAAGGGGGGCGAGTGCAAAGATTTTGAATTTTTCAAGACTTGTGTGTACACAGTAGCACTAGAAGAGAGACAGCACCCAAACTGGGATGCTTAGCGATCAAGCCACTGCCGTTCGCCTCGTGCAGTTACGGCAGGGCAGGCCACCAGACATTTGCTGACTCAGAGACATAAAATGGAGAGAGCCGACAAAAAACTTGGCCATCCATGTTGTTGTCCCAGTCAATCAGGTACAACCTCACCCCAATCCCTGTGGCAACATTTACTGTAAACTCTCTTCTTAGTCTTTGTCATGTTTGGTTCCCAATCACTCCCACGACAGCTTCTATGGGGCAGTCTTTTGGTCAGTAGTATGGGAGCCAGCCTGCTGTTACCCGCCCTTCAACCCTCGGAACTGTCTTTCGCACAAGCCGAACCGACGCCTCCTGCCGATGTACAAGAAATTGACCGAGTAGCGGTGCTCGGAATTGCCTTTGGCCTGAGTGTGGCAGCGGCGGTGGGTGCCAATGTATTGCTGGATGGGCGTCGTTCTCCCCGCCGTGCTGCTAAGGGTCACCCCTTGCGACCGCCAACCCGTCAAACCTTAACTCTAAAAACAGTTGGCTTAGATCAAGCCAGTCATGGTTTACAGCGTAAATTGCTGCGGCTGTTGGGGGAAGATCACAAAATCGCTACTCGACTCGTTGAGCAAACCAGTTTTAAGTACCCCGATAAAGGCTCCAACTGGTGTGTAGAAAAGGTCATCTTTGATTTGGAGCGCGATCGCGGTCGATATTAGCCTGGTTGCCGCCCTCTGTCCCAGGCACAGCAAGAGATTGTCACCCTTGGGGTCTGTTGGCTAAGACCTGGGCAGATGGACGGTTTTACACACCCTTTTGCCCTTTGGGCATTTGTTAACATCGAGGCGGTAGTCACCCCAAACACTGCTGCCCCAACCCCCTAGGACACACTATGGATGCCAATAATTTTTTAAGACAAATGCTCATGATTGGTGTGGGCACCACCTCATTTGTAGCCGAGCGACTGCGGGAGGTCAGCGAACAATGGGTGCGCGAAGGCCGCCTCAACCCAGATCAAGCCAAAGCCTTTGTAGATGATCTTCTGAATCAATTGAACGTAGACACGGGTGACTGGGAAGATCAGTTGCAACGTCAGGTTCGCAACGTCATGCAAGATTTGGGCGTCGCCCGTCAGTCAGAACTGGATGAATTACGGGGTCGCATTGATCGACTGGAACGCCAAGTTCGAGATCTAGAAAATAAGATCTGGCGCTAACCTCTAGGACATGGAAGTTCTTTCAGTTTCGCTAACCAATTTCAAGGCGCACCGCGATCGCAGCTACGACTTTTGCCCCGGCACCAATGCCATCTGTGGAGCCAATGGAGCCGGGAAGACCAGCATTTTAGAAGCTATTGCTTGGGTTCTCTTTGACTACAGCGACTACACCAAAGCCGAGATTATTCACGTTGGTGCCAAAAGCGCCCAAGTCGGCGTCACCTTTGTATCTTCTTTAGACGGGCGGGTCTATGATGTGCGGCGCTGCACCCAACGGGGCTATGAACTCTATGACCCACAGCTCAAAAGTCTGCTCGGGGTCAAAAAGCTCGAAGATGTGCGGCGCTGGCTGTGTCAGCATCTAGGGGTGCCCAGCAGCACCGAACTCGCCAAGCTATTTGCTGACACCATCGGGATTCCCCAAGGCACCTTCACCGTTGATTTTTTGAAGCGGGCGGCGGAGCGCAAAAAGGTATTTGACCCCATTCTCAAAGTTGAGGAGTACCAGCAGACCTATCAAAAAACCCGAGATCTCGAAACCCATGCCCAACTTCAGGTCGAACGTCTGACCACCCTGCTCTCGGAGCAGACCCAAGCCCTAGCAGACTGGCCGCTCTTGCAGCAGCAGGCCACCGATCTTCAGGCTGCGCTCCGCCAAGATCAAATTCGATTCAAGCAACTTCAGACCCAAATTCAAGCACTAGAGTCAGAGCAACAACAGCTCCAAGCGCAAGTGCAGGCCCTAGAGAACCTCCAAAACCAGCTTCGGCAACTAGAAGCCCAGCAGGCCAGCAAACAAGAAACCCTAGCCTTACTGACCCAGAGTTGGACTTCCGCAGAGAAAGCCGTGGCCATTTGCCGTCAGCAGCGACCCAGCTTTCAGGCTTACCAACAGGCTCAAGAGTCGCTTCAGGTGATCGCCCAGCAGCGACAGCAGCACCGTGACCTCCAACAACAGCACCGGGATCTACACCAACAACTCAGCGCCCAACAGGTTGAACAGTCGCAACTTCAGGGTCGTCTCGACATGCTAGCCCCCATGCACGAATCACTGACCCACCTGCAAAAACAAGTGCCCCGACAAGCCCAACTTGAGGCCATGCTAAGCGCTCTGATGGCACAACGACAAACCCTGGCCGGGGTGCAGATCCAGTGGCAAGGACTGCAAACACAGCGTCAGCAGCGCCAGGAAGCTCTAGCAACGCTGCAAGCCGAAATTGAGGATCTCCACAACAGCCAAACCCAAGCGCAGCAGCTTTCTGACTACGAGCAGCAGTGGCAAGCCTGTCAGCAGCAACTAAACCGCATTGAGGTCACCCAGCAGTTTGTGGCTGAGCTTCAGACTTTAATTGAGCCTCTGCTCCCTGTCCGCGATCGCCACTGGCAACAAGTCCAAGCCGCCCTTGCCCTGCTAGAAACCCTTCCTATTGCTGCTGCTGACGCCGAAAGCCTCACCCAAACCTTGCACAGTGGAGTGACCCTGACTCAAAATCTCCTTCAGATCCTAGAAGGGCTGTATCAAGAGGCCAGCCCTGACGCCCTGACCCAGTTGCAAAGGAGGCTGGCTCAGTTACACGCGCAGTTGCAAGCCGCCCAAGCAGCGCAAACTCGCCTGGCCAGCCTGCCCATCAAACAACAGCAGGCCGAGGCATGGACTCAGGAAATCACCAGCCTTAAACAGCAAGAAGCCACCCTTGAGGTGCAGTTGGCGCACATTCCGGCTCTACACGCCCAGCAAGTTGAAACTGAAACGGCTCTGGCACAGCTCAACAACCCTAGGGGACAGGTGCAGATGTTAAAACAACAATTGCAGCAAGAGCCAGAGTTAAGGAGTGCGATCGCAGCCCTGAGCCAAACCTGTAACACCCTCCAGCAGCAGTTCAACGCCCTAGATCAAGCGCTGCAAACCACCCAGACCTTAGAAACTGAGGCCAACACCCATGAGCAGACCCTCAAAACCCATCAATCGGCCTACCAATCCTACTTGCGTCACCGCAACGAAGCCAACCGCTACAAACCCCTAACCCAACAACTGCAAACCGCCCAGGCCGAATTTGACCACCTGAGACAGCACCTAACAGACCTCCAAGCCCAGATTCAAGCCCAGCCCGCCGACCCAGACCATCTGACCCAGGTCGCCACCACCCTGCAACACCTGCGCAGCCAGCGAGATCAGCTTCAGGGAAGCCTCCAGCCCCAACAAACCCAGCTTGCTCACCTAGAGCAACAATTACAGCAGCGTCAGCTTTTGGCAACCCAACAACAGCAAACCCAAGCCGAACTTGAGCACAAACAAACCCTGTTGCACTTTATCAGTGACGCCCGCCGCATCTACAGCCAGAGTGGCCCTCGCATTACCCAGTTTTATCTCACCGAAATTTCCTGGGAGGCCGACCGCCTGTTTCGGGAGTTGCTAAATCGCCAGGATGTTGCCCTAGCTTGGACACAAGACTACGAAATTCAAGTGCAACACCAGGGTCACTGGCGCAGCTTTAAGAGTTTGTCTGGGGGCGAGCAAATGTGCGCCGCTCTAGCTATACGTCTGGCCTTGCTGAAAGTGCTGGCTGACATTGATGTGGCCTTTTTTGACGAACCTACAACCAACATGGATCAGGTTCGTCGTCAACAACTTGCCGAAGCCCTGGGCAACCTAAAGACCTTTCGGCAACTCTTTGTGATCAGTCACGACGACACATTTGAAAGCATCACTGAGCATATTATCCGGGTCGATTCACCCTAATGGTCGCAATCACCGGACGCAGACAACCTTGGCATCCAACCAACTATACTGAGTCGTTGCGGTGCATTGCGGTTGTCATAGCAGTCGCCATATCTGTTAGGACGTTTACTCATAAATCGTAACTGTAAAGTTTTGTCATCGTCAGTAGCACAAAGATGTACTTACTTTATCTTGTGTCTTGACTAAACTGGCGGCTGCTCTAGCAATGATGCAGAGGGAAGCCGGTAGTGATCCGAAAGTTCTACGGAATGACTTGATTGGGGAGAGTCGGCAGCCTTAGCATTGGAAACGCTGCTTCCTGAAGTGGTTCTATGCCTACTGTTGATTAGCGTGGGATGATTTTGTTCTCCTCTATAATTCGTTAGACTAGACCTTAAAGTTGGTTGAGGGTAAAGCATGAGGCAGACGTACTGATGAAAGATGTGAGTATAAGAAAACCAAAATGCTTAGTAATCTTCATGAAAGAGTTATAATTTCACACAAAATTCTTGCTCTATTTATTTTGATTGGATTGGCAGGATTACTTTCCTTACTTTATTTATTCCTAGCTTCACCGAAACTTAAAGCCGAGGAAGATTTCACCTTGCATTCTTCTTGGGAAAATGCATCTGCCTATATTCGTAAATTTCAATGTGCGAAAGTTGAAGAAGTCAAGATTAATGCTTTATCTATTAAGGCAGGTAAAGCAACAACGATTTGGAATGGTTATCACAGACCCACTTCGGGAAGCAAATCGTCACCATCATGTCTATTTTTTTTGTTCTTTAGAGATAACAAAAATCCTTGGGTTGAATTTACCTTTTCTAGAGGATTAGGTACTTCTAGTGGTTTTTCTGTCGGACACAATTCAAGCCCGCCAAAAAACAATCAGAAGCTTGATGAGATCAACTTCAAGGAAAATTTTAGAGTTCTTTCAAATTCAAGTGATGATTTATCACTTGAATGGAAGCTAAGCTCGTCTCTTTATACAGCTTCCGAACAAGAGTCATTCAGTCGTAATGAACCAACAATGCTTTACTTGCAAATATTTGGAAACCCTGACTCACTGAAGACACTAGAAATTTCAAAATCATTATCAATGTCAATGCAAGAAGTCAAAGATTTTTCAAGTCAGCATCACGATTTGGAATTTTTAGCGATAGATTTAACATGGTCAAAATAAGTAAAATCTGCAATATGGCTCTCACTTTATGCGTGATGTACAGTCGTGAGGTGCGGAGTGGGGGGGTTTACCCTCACCCAGGGGGCACTGCCCCCTGCACCCCATGTAATCTATTGATCTGTAAACCGCTATAAGTTGAATTTTGGCATAGAAAATATAGCTGTTTTGATGGTGTGAGATACGTAGCTCCACTGGAGTCTTGTCGATTACCTCATTGAGACGGAACTGTTGCCAAACTCTCAGTTGTGTCTCAGCCAGAGCTTGCTCAAACTTTTGCCATAAGAAGTGGAGTTGAAGCCATTGCACCGTTAGAATAACCCCAAGAGGCTGAAGTCACAGCAGAACTGCGGTACTGTTGTGACCTCCTCGGACTTTTGATGTTGATACTTTGCAAATTGCGTTATGGCTTCTAACAGTTCTTTTGATGTCGTCAGCGATTTCGAGTGGCAAGAACTGGTCAACACCATTGACCAAACCCAGCGAGAAATTAAAGCTCGCTACGATCTCAAGAACACCGCCACCGAAATTACCCTCGATAAAGAGGGCATTACCATTCACACCGACAGTGACTTTACCCTTACTGCGATTCACAGCATTTTGCAGACCAAGGCGGTGAAGCGACAGCTTTCGCTCAAGATTTTTGACTACGGCACTCCTGAGCCTGCCAGTGGCAATCGAGTACGCCAGCAGATTGCCTTCAAGCGGGGCATTCCCTCAGAGTTGGCCAAGAAAATTACGAAACTGATTCGAGATGACTTCAAGAAAGTGCAGTCTGCCATCCAAGGGGATGCTGTGCGCGTCTCTGCCAAATCCAAGGATGATTTGCAGCAGGTTATGCAGCGACTGAAACAAGAAGACTGGCCCGTTGCCCTACAATTTACCAATTACCGCTAACGTCATATAGGTACGGTTCATGCTGCGTCGCGTTCCACTGGCCTTATTGGGGCTGAGTCTAGGGGGAGTCTTGCTGGTGATGGGAATTATTGCCTATGCCATGGGCAATGCCACCTTGAATTTGGCTGGTTTTTTCTATGGTTTTGCGCTGTTGTTGGGGGGGCTGGCGCTCAAAGCCTCAGAACTCAAGCCAGTTCCCTTGTCGGCACCCACATCCCCTGAAGTGTTGGCTCTTCGAGATGCCCAGGCCACAGTGACCCAGACTAAGCTACGCAAAGATGTGACCCGTTATTGCTATGGGCAAGATGTCCACTTGGACGAAGCCTTGCAGCGCCTCGATCTCAGCCCCTCCAATGAAGAGCGCCCGGTGCTCCAGGCATTGCGGGAAGTTTCTACGGCTGGAGCCTACACGCTTATTTTGGAGTTTGCATCACCGGAGATTCCGCTCTCGCGGTGGGAGTCTCGCGTGCCTAAGATGGAAACCTATTTTGGCCCAGACATTCAAGTTCAAGTGACCCAACCCAAGCCCGAACAGATTGAAGTGGCCTTAATCCGACAGACAGCCCCAGTTGCAGCAGTTGTTGGAGAAGGTGAGAGCCACTGATGCCTGGGCAGAGACCACGGAAGGATTGAGGGCATAAGTCATGGCCATTTTGCATGGAAGTTGGCTCACTAAGCTCTGGGCTTCTGAGCACACGCTGGATCCGTCTCAGGGTCAGGAAACTGCTCTCGATGGTGGCTTATTTTTGTGGGCAGAGACTTGGTCTAGTGCAGCCCTTTGCCCCCATAGGGGTTGGGCGCTTCATCCTTTTGCTATGGATAAGGCGGAGCTGGCTGCTTATCTGCTCAGGTTGGCTTCAGCCACTTCTCTAACCTGGCCTGCTGTCGTGCAGGCGTTTTTAACGGACACTCTATCCCGTGCTTGTTCTCAACCTCAAACCTCGCTGATGGTGCAGTGGCAAATCCAGGGGCTGGCGGTTCCAGTTCAGGCACAGGCTGAGACTTGGCAAGTGTTCCATTCTGCCAGTGACCTCCCGACGACTGAGGTCTGTCTCCATCCGGTGCAGGTTCCTGGGTTGTGGCTTTCTGTTCCTGTGGCCATAGAGTGGCTGCTGAGTTTGCCCCTAGGCGTGGATGCCAGCAGTAATTTGGGTTCAGATTTACGCTTCTGGGTGCATTTGACACGATGGGGGCTCGATTTGCTAGCCAGAAATAAGTTTTTGCCAGCGCTGATAGCTAGCGCTGACGGAACCAATGTGGCTCAGTGGCAGCCTCTTCAAGATAGTGCTATCGATCGGGCTCGTTTTCAGCAGTTCCAGCAGCGCTTGCCCGCAGTTTTGCGGTTTTATCAAGGGGTGCCTGGGGCGATTGATGCCCCGCTCTGGGTGGATCTTCCCACAGAGGCCGAGGCGCTGGTTCATAGCTTTGTGGCCACCATGGTCAATCAGCAGGTGCAAGCCAGCGTTACGCCTGAAGTGCTGACTTTTGCCCAAAAACAGGGGGTAGATCCGGCATTTTTGCAGTGGCTACAAGGGTTGGGGGGGGGAAACTCTATAGACCTGAATGGGGAGAGTTGCCATGGCTCCCCCGAGCGGATCTGCGATCCTCGCATTTCCACGGCGCTCACCGCTTGGGCTAGACCGATTCAGCAAAGCCTGCTCCAGCAAAATTCCTTTCGCACCTGTTTTCGGTTGTCTCCCCCCCCTGCGGGGGAGAACACTTGGTGTTTAAGCTATGTGTTGCAAGCCATTGATGATGAGAGTTGCGTAATTGAAGCTGACCAGATCTGGCGCACCGCTGCTTCTCGCATCACTTACCAAGGACGAGTGCTAGAGCGCCCCCAGGAAACGCTATTGCTGGGGTTGGGGCTGGCGTCTCGGATTTATCCCTTAATTGAAGACAGTTTGCAAAGTGCCCGTCCTCTAGAGCATCGGCTCACGCCGCTGCAAGCCTATGAGTTTATCCGGGCAGCGGCTTGGCGGCTTGAGGACAGTGGATTTGGGGTGATTTTGCCCGAGAGTTTAGCCAATCGGGACGGGTGGGCAAATCGTCTGGGACTCCAGGTGCGCGCTGATGTGCCCCGTGGCAAAGCCGCTAAGCGCATTCGTCTTGACAGTTTGCTCAATTTTAAGTGGGAGTTAGCCATTGGGGGACAAACCCTTTCCAAGGCTGAATTTGAGCACTTGGTCAACCAGGGGTCTCCCCTTGTCGAAATCAATGGGGAATGGGTGGAGCTGCGCCCTCAGGATGTGCGGGCAGCCCAGGCTTTCTTTGCCACCCGTAAGCAGCAAATGGGTCTGTCACTCCAAGATGCCCTGCGGATGAGCACCGGAGACACCCTCACCTTTGAGAAGCTGCCCGTTGTTAACTTTGAGGCAACGGGTGCCCTCCAAAATTTGCTCAATACGCTCACGGGTACTTTGACAGTGACACCCGTTGATGAACCGCCTGGATTCTACGGTGAACTGCGTCCCTATCAGGCACGGGGGGTGGGCTGGCTGGCCTTCCTGGAGCAATGTGGTCTAGGAGCTTGCCTCGCTGATGATATGGGCTTGGGGAAAACCATTCAACTGATTGCCTATTTGCTCTATCTCAAACAACAAGATCGTTGGACAGGTCCCACACTCCTGATTTGTCCTACCTCGGTTCTGGGTAACTGGGAGCGGGAGGTCAAACGATTTGCTCCGCAGCTTAAAGCCTATGTCCATCATGGCTCGACCCGCCCCCAAGGCAAAGCCTTTGCTCAGAGCGTTGCGACTCAAGACCTGGTGATTACCAGCTATCCATTGGTGCCTCGGGATATGGCCACGCTCAAGCGGGTGGATTGGCAGGGGCTTGTTCTGGATGAGGCTCAAAACATCAAAAATCCTGATACGAAGCAGTCCCAATCCATCCGCCAATTGGAGGCTGATTTTCGCATTGCTCTTACGGGAACACCCCTAGAAAATCGTCTCAGTGAGCTATGGTCTATTTTGGATTTTCTGAATCCAGGGTATTTGGGGCCGTTGGGGTTCTTCCAGCGCCGTTTTGCCACCCCCATTGAGCGCTACGGAGATACTGCTTCTTTGGAGACGCTGCGATCGCTAGTCCAGCCCTTCATTCTGCGCCGAACTAAAACGGATAGTACGATCATTGAGGATCTGCCTGAGAAGCAAGAAATGACTGTCTTTTGCAGTCTCACCCCTGAACAGGCTCACCTGTACGAACGGGTGGTGCAGGAGTCTCTGGAAGCGGTGGATGCGGCGGAGGGCATTCAACGCCGGGGGCTGATCTTGGCCACCCTGGTGAAGCTCAAGCAAATTTGTAATCATCCTGCCCAGTTTTTGCATGAAGATAGCCTCAAGGGGCAGCCCCAACGCTCGGGTAAGCTCAAGCGCTTGGCTGAGATGCTCGAAGAGGTGGCTGAAAGTGGCGATCGCGCTTTGATTTTTACCCAATTTGCTGAGCTTGGCAAGCTCCTGCAAGCGTATTTGCAGGCCAATCTAGACCGCGAAACCCTGCTGCTCTATGGCAATACCTCTAAGAAACAGCGAGAGGCGATGATTGATCGCTTTCAGCACGATCCCCAAGGGCCTCGGTTGTTTATTTTGTCCCTTAAGGCGGGTGGGGTGGGTCTTAACCTGACCCGTGCTAATCATGTGTTCCATTTTGATCGCTGGTGGAACCCAGCGGTGGAAAATCAGGCCACCGACCGAGTCTTTCGCATCGGCCAAACCCGCAATGTGCAAGTGCATAAATTTGTCTGTACTGGCACCCTCGAAGAGCGCATCCATGAGCAGCTTGAAAGCAAAAAGGCTCTGGCAGAACAGGTCGTAGGAACTGGTGAACAGTGGCTCACTGAACTTGATACCAATCAGTTGCGCAATCTGTTGTTACTGGATCGCAATGCTGTTATTGAAGAAGAAACCTAGTGTTGCTAGATTGAGCCCAATACTGTTCGGTTAAGTCTCAGCATCCTTGCACTCGCCCCCCAGCCCCCCAAATTGGGGGGCTCTGAACTCAAAGTCCCCCAATTTGGGGGATTTAGGGGGCGAATGCAATGTCTATTCCTCTTATCCGAACAGTATTGAGATTGAGCTTGCTCTACCCGCGTAAAGCGGCTATCACGACCTGGATAAATCTCAACCAACTGGGACGGTGCTGGAGTTGTGCAAACCGCTGAGCGACCTGACGCAAATTTCGGTGATCTGCAAACCACAGGGGTTTAGGAAAGATCCGAAATGGGGCATAGACCACCGACTTTTGGGGATGGTCAAACAAGTAAGTGTTGTGAACTACCCCTCGACCCGACTCAATGTCGGTGAGAGGATTGCCCGGAAATGCACCCCAGGTGGTTGAACCCATTTGATAAATTACGCCTGTCCAGATATTGATGCCAATGCCACCATAGCGAAGGGCTGCGATCGCACCTTGCAATTCTTGCTGGCAGGCACGCTGACTTCTGGGATCTATGAGCACCATACAAGACAAGCTGCCCCAAATCTGCTCATTGGCAAACGGCACAGCCTGGGCAAGAAACTCGGTGGGGGTGGTGGCCTCTAAACTTACCTCGGCCAAGAGACCACAAAAGGCTTCTTCTGTGAGCGCATATTCCCCAGATGCAGGGGGCACATCAGGAATCACCGTCCAGGGCACCGCATTTGGAGCCGGGGCACCCAACACCTGAGCTTGGGGGTAGCGATCGCAAAACCCTTGGTACCGTTCCTGAGCCCCGGGATAGTAAGCCTGTCGGGGTGGGATCTGCGCCAGAGCTTGATATAAACAGTCTAAAAAGGCTTGCCGCTGAGGCCATCCTTGTGCCAAAACCAACACCTTAGCCGCCACACAGTTAAAGCTGGCATTATGAGCCACCATACTAGCCACATGTCGGGCTTGGAATTGAAGCTCAGCCTGCGACCAGCGACCCGGCACCACCAAAACTGGCGTCACACAGCCCAGCTCCGAGGTCACTGGCTTCGTCAACAGCGGTTGCAGGCGAACCTTGCGCTGCCCTTGTTCCGTTGGCGTCGTCCCCCAGACAATGGCATCGTGGGTGCGATGGGAACCCGTCAGATGCACCGTGTCAATCGCCGGATGCTGACACAACGCCTGCCCCAGTTCAGCTCCGCCCTGAACAATTTGCAAAAAGCCATCTGCAATCAGCGGCGCTAAAGCCTGGGACAAAAAGGGCTCACCGTAGCCATTGACTGGGTTGAGCTTCAGCAGCACCACCTGATTTTCGACAAAGAGCTTGTAGAGAGCATCCATAGGGCCAATGGAAGCCACATTTCCTGCCCCCAGCACCAGTGCTACTTTCCCCTGGGTGGGTTGACGATAGATCTGCCCCTGACTGGGGGGCTGTCCGGGCTGGAGCCAGACCTCGCCCTTAAACCCTAGCCACAGCAGCCGATCCATGAGATTATCTGGAAAAATTTGAGCGATGACTTGTCCGCTATGATCCTGACGAGTCCTGACCGGGGAAGGGCAGCCCCCTGCTTCGAGGGCGTCAATGAGCTGCCGCAGATTCATCAATACGGCAACGGGGCCGGTCAACCAGGCTTCTCCGGCTAGGGGATCTGTGGAGTCAATGCCCTGGGCTGCGCAGATGGCGTTTGCCCAAAGGGGAGCGATGGCCAGCGTGGCATCAAGACACTGCTGTAGATAATGGATACGATCTGGTATTCCTATCTGTACCCATATCTGCTGCTGCTGAGGTAGCTTGGTGAGAACCGACTCTACTTCAGGTAGGTGTGAGCAATTACCATACATAAAGCAGGTAAATTTTCAATGAAAAATCCTAAAAAACGTTGACTTAAAAATTATATCCTGGCAATCATAGGATGGTCATATTTTTTAGATGGATACACCTTTCACAGAGACTTTGGGTGAATTTCTAACTATTTCAGATACGGTATTGAGATCTCGAATAAACAAGGTATTTCCTGATGTAAGACACTTTCCGTTTAGTGACTCTAGTTTTCGTAGCCAAGGATTATAGGAATAGGATTTATATCCTAGATCGAACATTTTCTTTAAGATTTCATCTTCGTTAAACCCATATTTTTCTCCACTTCCATTTAATTCCAAAAGAACAGCTTTTACTTTGTCTGAAAGCAAGGATTTCATGCCGCCTTGGATAACTTTTGTTTCAAAGCCCTCAACATCTATTTTGAAAAAAGTTGGATTACTCTCAAAAACCATATCATCTATTCTTTTGATGGAAACTTTTAGGCTTTTGATGACTCCAATTTCTTCTTTTGTCAATACATGATTTGTGCAATCCTGAGAGATTGAAAACTCTAGTTGAGATTCTTCATCTCCTAAAGCTAAGTTGTGAAGAGAAACTCGATTCATTAAGTCATTTATTTTACAATTTAAATCTAATCGCTTAAAAGTTTGTGGCACTGGCTCAAATGCTGAACCTCTTGCCCCTTTTACTGCGCAGGCAAGTATAGTATAAGAACCAGAGTTTGCACCAATATCGACAAAGAAGTCTGACTCTGTAACAGCGTGCAGGACAAAAGACATGTCCTGAAACTCATGCAACCCACAATAAAGATTTTGTGTTAATCCAGTTTCACTGGGTCGGATTACAACCTTTGCATCTTCAATCCAGTCATGAATAATTGGTTTATTAAAAACCCGTGAAGCTATTTGCCATCTTAGAAAAATAAATATTGCTGATATTTGTTGATTTTTGTTTATAGGATGGAGCCAAATAAATTTTAGGTTACTATAAAGCGACTTAAGCATATATTGATGTCAACAAGGAGTTGTTTGAATGGATGCTCAATGCCCTGTCATACAGTGATCTAAGTGTATTTAAGATTTTCTTTAGCAGTGGAATTCAATTGATCTAAAAATTTTTGATGTTCAGATGATCGCAGCCCTATTTGCAGTACCTCCAACACCTGTGTCATATTTTCAGCAAGTAATGCCTCCACCGCCAACCACAGCCCTGGAAATATCTGACTGCGAAAGATGCCATCATCCGGCACCAAGTTTACATAGTTCTCGCCTTGCAAAATGAACCAGTCGATTCGAGTCTCAAGAACCTGCCAAACAATATATTCTTGCACGCCATTGCGAGCGTAAGCCCGTTTCTTATCGTGTAAGTCATTGGCAGCGCTACTTGCAGCGACTTCAATCACCAGTTCAGGTGCACCCTCAATATAGTCATCTTGACTCAGAGACGATTGCCCCCCCAAGGCGTGATCGATCAGGAGTATAGCATCCGGTTGGAGGCTGTTGTTCCCATCTAAGCGCACCGTGGGGTTGTCTCCTAGTTCTGTTCCAGGGGTGGCTAGCCAGTAGTCTGTCAGCCAAGCCATCAACAGCGCGTGGGGACGACCATGGCTTCTAAACCGGAGTGCCGCCGCCATGTAAACCACTCCTTCAATTAGTTCGGCCTTTTTGAGATTAGGCATTGCAGCATAGCGTCGCTCAAACTCGGCAGGAGTCAGGCGATCGCCATTTTCTAGGGGTGGCAGTGCTAAAATCTGATTCTGAGAACTGGTTTGACCAGAGGAAAGGTTCATGGCTTACCTTGGGGAGCACTCCGTTAGAGGCGGTTTGAAAAGTTTCTAACGCCTTGCACCCGCCCCCTAAATCCCCCATTCTGGGGGACTTAAGAGTGATCAAAGCCCCCCAGAATGGGGGGTTGGGGGGCGAATGTAGAGAATGGGAAGACTTTAAAGACAGCCTCTTAGGCTTATTCTAAGATGGGGACAGACGAACATCCAAACTCTCCTGTCAATTTCATAAAGACCTCCGGGAAACCGCATCCCCTTGTGGGTGCGGAGGGATAGGAGCGTCGATTGAGCGGGGTTTGTTGGCGAAGCCTGTCCGAAGGACTTAGCCCCCGAAATCGCCACACAATCTTTGCAACTCACAGATACCCCTTCTGATATATGAAGATATAATGTCTATATGCAAAGAACGATTCGCATCCAACTTCAACCCGACATTGAAACTGATTCGGTG
>NZ_WVIC01000039.1:31554-39584 GCF_009939295.1 Petrachloros mirabilis ULC683 | reverse complement strand
AAGTAAAAAACAAAGGAAATGCTATTAATGTAGTTTAGATGCACAACAGCTTAGCTGCCACCCTACTTGAATAAAGCTATCAATCCACTGCACAACGGCTAGGGGATCGTTATCGCCTACAACATATCGCCAATCTATACTATGCCGTGGATCTTGAATTTTTTTGGCAGCTTCATCGAAGTAAAAATCGAGCAACTTCATAGCTAAATCAGATTGAACAGGGAGGCTTTTGGTTGAGCGCAGGCGAATAGCGTGACGCGACTTCAGGGTTTGCCAATCACTGTATACATGAGACCAGTTTTGACCACCCTCTCGATCTTGATAATTTCGTAGCAGACTTAAGCAGTCCCAAGGGCAAGTCCACTCAATAAATTGGCCACTGTTAAACACCACGCGAATGGTCAGGCGATCGCGCCCTTTTAGTTTCGACTGCTGCTCTGCTTCACGGCAATGCTGGAGAATATCGCGCTGAGGTACCTGATGCCCTGCCCACACAAACCCAACACTAAAGGTGTAATCAATACTCAAGTCTTTTTTCAGTTGAACCTGAAGTGGCATCCATTCTTGAGGTAGGTCTTGCAACCACTGCCACGCTTGTTTAGGCTCTACTTTCTTGCCTGCTTGGTGGTTGTAGAGAACACCTAGAAAATCATCTCCCCCTGCATAAATGACCCGTCCTTTGCCTTCAGGAAATAGATTGGGGTTGCTTTTAAGGTCTTCTCCCCACCTTCGCATTTGCTCACTGAAGTTCTTGAGTCCTTCATCACCATTCTGTTGAGCAATCTGCTCAAGCTTGTCACCTACTTTGTCACCATCGCCCATAAACCAGCCTGTCCAACACCCAGGGTCGCGCTTGATTTCCTGAAATCCACTCTCAAGTTGGGGGATGGGTATTTTTGCGGCGATGGTGGGCAATGTTATCAAACGCTTGACTAATTCAGGAATGCTAATGCGCTCATTGGGCGCAATAAATTTGCCTAGCTCATCGGCTTCTATCAAGGATTGAATGGTTGCAGAATCCGGTAATGGTTGCCTTGCTCGCCGAGCAGGGTCGTCTAATATCCAAGCCAAGTGGGTATAAAAAGCCTCAAGCTCTGCTTTATGAGAACTACTCAGCGGTTTGCCTGGGGCGCGAGTATCCTCGCCGAGACGATGCCATGCGATCGCATCAGTGCCGGTCAAGCTAGAGCTTTCGCCTAGCCAATTAATACCAATCCAGCCCCGTCTTAGCTTTTGAGCTTCAAGACTCCGCATGGCAGCCAACACCGAGTCTCCCTGCCCCCAGAAAAATTCCCAACAATGACGCTTCCAGTGTGCCCATTGTTCTTCCCAGACAAATGTCCTACTTGGAATTGCTTCTTGCACCCATTGACGACAAATATCGAGCATTTCTTCCCAGCGATTGCGGAGGAGTTTTTCAACTTCATCCTGACTGATTGATCCACAAATCAAAATCCGATTAGGCATTCCTGTCTTGATATTGGGTAATCCGGGTGAGATTACCGCTAAGCGACGCGTTTCTGCTTCTTCGACTAACTTTGCACTTAAGGAAGACAAAATTAGCGATGCTCCGAAAAGATCTCTGAGTTTGCGAGATTTTTCGATAAAACCTTGAACTGGAGCAAAGCTAACTGCTGTATACATAGACATAAATGCTTGAACAATAGAGAAAAAGCAATTAACACTCAGTCACTTAAAACTTTGTTAGTTATTGGTTTCATGAATCAAGTCAGAGGTTTTGTTGAGACTAGCAGGAAACCCTAAGCATTTGCTGAGATCATCAAAAGACTTAATGTTTTGTTAATTAACTGCAAAACTTGCTTTGTACTCTTTTACTGCGATTTCACCAATTCCAATTCCGAACTCAATGATTTTTGGCAGAACCACAATACCAAGGGCGAAGGCTGATACTGCCCCCTACTCTTGGCTTAGAATGGCCGATTGTCAACCCTTCACATAGGCTTTATCGGCTTTCCAGTTTACTTTCTCAGTGCGGCACAGCGGACAGCGATCGCCGTTTTTGCACTGATCACAAAAGACGTGCCCCTTGTCTTTACAACGATGGAGATGGATGAACACACCACCGAAGAGACCACCACTGGCTTTGTAACCACAAGTTGGGCATTCGTTATACTTCGACATAGGACAAAACTCCTCCAAATAGATCGGTTAAAGTAAAGCGAGAAATTGATGGGTAAGCCCCTTGAGCCAGCACCACAGCAACCTGAAGCCCGCCAATAACTGCCAGCCCCCAGTGGGCGGTGAGTCGCGACCAGCCGCTTCGCGCCGCCAACGCTCCCAGCCATCAGACCTAGGCTCAAGCCAGTTCAGCGGCTGCCCCTGGAATGTGGGACACTCCCAGCGCTCCACCTTGGACTCAAACAAAAAGCTTTCCACTCGCAACCTCCCTCAACACACTTTTCCACTCTAAACATCGAGCAAGAAGAGTGGAAGAGGTTTGGAGCGTATGAGTAACTGCACCTAAACGAAAAAAAGTGAAGAGGTGGATATTGATGAACGCTGAAGAACTAGACAAATTGTTTGACGACGGGGGTGAGACACTTCAATGCTTCGATATAAAATCTATCAGGCATCCGGGCTTAGAGACCGTTTTAAAAGTTCTCCCATGCTCTAGATTCGCCCCCCAACCCCCGGAGGGCTTTGATCACTCCTAAGTCCCCCAGAATGGGGGATTTAGAGGGCTGGTTCAAGGGGTTTAAATCTTTTCAAAAGGCATCCAGGTTTAGAGATTAAAGGGGTGAATGTAGATTTCCCAATCTGGATGGTTGAGGCTTTAGACAAAGAAGCTAAGTGTCTAGGAGTGCAGACAAGCAGTTATCAAGACCTGAATTGCTCAAAAGTTAGTAACGCTTTGATGGTGTGATTTGACAAGTTAATCTGGGAGGGGATTTAGGGTGAGGGTTACGAAAGTGGGATGCACCCCTGCTATAGGAGTTCAAGTTCTGATAGATCAAAGTCATCAATTTTAAGGTTGTTTGGATCAAAAAGCCCTTCTTTATAAGCTTGATGCGCTGCGGCAATCTCCTGTTCAACGGCTTCCCTAGGATGGCCGTACTTTCGGCGTGAGGCATTGCGAAAGGCTTCGATGTGCTGGGGAGAATTGACCACAGGCTTGGGAGGGGTGAGGCTAACGCTGAAAGGTGACTCGCCTAAGGTGCCACAGCTTCGTACATAGGCACGGTAGTTGGGCAGGCTGAGGAGATCTTTATGGTTGAAATAAGGAGAATAGATCGGCTCTAAGAAACTCCCGTCCACTGCCCCCACTCTTAGGGCGATGGTGGTGCCCACGTTGCCCAGAATAGCTTGGAGGATCGGCTCTGGAATTTGCTGTACGTACTGATGGGCAAGAGTGAGGGATAGGCCAAACTTCCGTGCCTCCGAGAGCAGTTCCGCAAAGCGATGATTGGCAAACAAATGAAATTCATCAGCATAGAGGTAAAAGGGACGATGCAATTCCCAGGAATTGCGTTTCATGACCACGCGCCGCAGACCCGTAATAATTTGACTGGCTAATAGCCCTGCGGCTTGTTCGCCAAAGCGACCTTTACCCAGGTAAAATAGCAGCACTTTCCCTGATGCCACAATGTCTTCTAAGTCCAGGGATCGCTTCTGACAAATCACGTTACGCAGCGTGCGATCTGCAATGAAGCGATTAAATTTACTGGTGATATAGCCTGATATATTGGCGATATTGTGGTCACTACTGGAGCTGGGTTGAAGAGCTTCTTGGATAAACTCCTCTAGAACAATATCTTTGTCTTTAATGCGCTCGACCAGGAAAGTACGAAACTTTTTGTTGGTATAAAGCGTTCGCAAGAGCATAAGATGGGGTGGCTCTGGGGGACGCTCGATGCCCATCAATAGTCCCAGCATTCCCCGGAAATGACTCTCAAAAATAGGTCCACCTGTTTTGGATAATTCATAGGTCTGGTCTAGATAGGCATAGAGTTCATCAATGACCAGATCTCGGACGATCTGGTATTGAACTGGATCTTTTTCTTGAATATTGAGCAGGTTATAGCCAATGGGGTAGTCAGTATCTGTAACATCCACCCAGACCAAATCTTTAGCACGATGTTTGGGATAGCGTGCCAGCACTTCGTCGATGAGGGTGCCGTGGGGGTCTAGCACGCCGACACCGCGACCTTGCTCAATGTCATGCAGAATCATCTGCAACATTAGGGTGGATTTACCTGTCCCAGTTTGGCCAATGATGTAGGTATGGCGAAACCGCATGGCATCTTCGATGGCTACGGGGATTCGTTCCCCTCGATGAACGTTTTCACCGAGCAGGTAGTCGCTGCCCGATTGCCCTAGAAAGGGGGTGGTACGAGCGCGACTGATGGGCAGGTCGCCCATACTGCTGTCGGTGGGCATGGGGGTTCGCAAAAAGGCGCAGGCTTCTGCGGGGCTAAAGAGTAAGTCCAGGGTGAGGGGGGTAAGGGGTGCCAGGTGATCGCCTTGGTCTGCAACTACTACCTTAATGCCCCCTTGGAACATGGACTCTGTACTTTTAGGGTCGGTGGGCACAGCGTCCAGGCATCCTTTGACGGTACTCAGTAGGGCTGGGCTAGGGGGATGGGGGGCGCTGATAAAAACCCGAGCGGCAATGACGGGGTTAGCAAGGATGGCCACTCGTTGCAGGCTCTGGGAGCGGATGACGCTAGTTTGTAGTTCTAGCAGGGTTTGAGTGGTAAGGTCAAGGTTAGCGGGGGCTGTTTTGAGAATTTGCTCGGCGGCAGCGAGGGCTTCACGGGCGGCTAGTTTACAGTGTTCTGGGGGCGATTGCCCGCCTCTTAAATGCACCACAAGGGCACTTCCCTCTGGCTCGGCTTGAAGGGCAGAAAACAGTCGCTCCCACGAGTCTGCACTCGGTGTCCAGGCAAACAGGTGTTTTAGATCTTGAATGGGGTCGGGTTGTGCGGGTGAAGGTTTGGGCTGGGGTGGGGGGCTGGCTAGACTGGTGCCAGTCTGAAATCCCATCACCTCTGGGCTAGGGATGGGGTGGGGTGGGGGACTGGCTAGACTGGTGCCAAACTGAAACCCCATCATCTTTGGGCTTCTAGGGGTGGGCTGGGGTTCGATGATGGGGCGATCGCCATGCACCACACACAACTGTTCCCAGCGTCGTCGTAATTCAACGCCATGCTGCTGCTGAAGGGCGGCGATCGCAGTTTGGAGTGAAATGCTGCTGGTTGGTGTAGAGGGGAGGGGACTGAGTTCTAGGTAATCTAGGCTACTGGAGAGCAAGGTCCAGAGGGTTTTGCAGGCAGCTTGACAGGCCAGTTCTGCGGGAGCTGCGTCTGGGTGACGCCCTGCTGCTAAAAAAATAACGCTACTGCGCTGCATTAGCTGGTTGGGCTGGCCGATGACGAGGAGAAAGCACTCTAAGGGTTCTGGCAGGGTGGCGATCGCATCACTGAGGGTAAGCCAGCGCTCTCGGCAGAGTAGGGCAATATCTTGCGCTGGGCCGCGTAATGGATAGCCAGCCAAATCTCTAAATAGCTCAGCGGAGAGCAGTTGCTGGATATAGACTCCACCCAAGGCCAGATAGGTCTCATCCAGAAAGATTGTTTGCGTTTGCCATTGATCCATAGCACAAGCCCATAGATGGAGTTAAGCGTAAGAGCCTATTGCAAACATTGTCTCACTCCGATGGGGATAGTCACTAGATCGCATCAAGATTTTAGAGGCTGTCATTAAGATCTTTCCATGCTCTGCATTCGCCCCCCAACCCCCCATTCTGGGGGGCTTTGATCACGCTTATGTCCCCCATTCTGGGGGACTTAGGGGGCTAGACAGGGTGGATAATAAAACCGAAGACCTGTGTTTACTTAGAGTAGCCCATCTTGGGAGAAGGGGGGAGATGAGGGCTTATTGTCGCAAGTGGGATGTACTTCTTAGCTACTCTGTAATAAGTACTATAGCGGTTTACAGATCAATGAAGTACATGGGGTGCAGGGGGCAGTGCCCCCTGCGTGGGGGTGGAACCCCCACACCCCGTATCTCACTCAGGTGAGAACCGCTATAAAGTAGATTACTTTCTATACATCAAAAACTTCTTTGAGATCCAACACAAATTCAGGTAAGACATCTTCTCCCGAAAGGATCAGGGGCGAGTCTTCTAGCCCTTTCAGGGTGGCTTCATTCACAGTGAGGCTTTGCCAACGCAACACTTCAACGTCTTGGCCTAGTCTATAAATACCAACTTCACGATCTTTTGGATTGAGAAGCCACCCCAGCCACACGCCATTTTCTTGGTATTCTTTCATTTTGTCCTGAATAGTTTTGAGTGCATCCGTTGCGGAACGTAGCTCAATTACAAAATCGGGAGCTAAGGGGAGAAATTTTTCTGGGTCAGGGTTGAGAGCCTCTAGGCGATCTTTGCGAACCCAAGCTGCATCGGGGGAACGGATTGCACCATTGGGCAGAATAAACCCCGTAGAGGAGTCAAAGGCAACTCCCAGACCTGCTTGGCGATTCCAGTTCCACAATTGACCGGATATGTCGAAATTCTGTTTTCCCGATTCCCAACCTGTTGGGGGCATCACAACCAATTGTCCTTGTGCAGTTAGCTCTAGACGAGCATCGCGGTTGGCTAGGGCAAGATGCCAAAACTGATCATGGGAGAGTTTTGTAACTGCATCTAGGTTTAAGGTTACGGCAGTCATAAAACAGCCTCAGAAAGCCTCAAGCTAAAACTAATATAGCTAATTTGCTGCTTTATACAGAAATCTTAAATCAGTTTAACGGAAAGCAAAGCCCAATCTCCTCATGACTGCCCAGAGCTGGCTGGGCTGATTAATTTTCTTGATTCAGAAGATCAGACTGTTTCCATTAGTTCGTCTTCCGAAGCAGCAAAAATCTGAAATTTAAAACCCCTCAAGGCCGTAGCCGAGAAGGGTTTCCATTAATTTGACTTCCGAGGAAGCCAAAACATGGCGCCCGCCAGGGATAAAAAACGGGCTCCACTCCTGTTTCCATTAATTCGACTTCCGAGGAAGCCAAAACACTCCGGTCTGCGTTTGGTAACGCGCACACCGAAGGCGTTTCCATTAATTCGACTTCCGAGGAAGCCAAAACATTTAAGACTTTTCTGATTTCTACTGGCGATGATCCAGAGTTTCCATTAATTTGACTTCCGAGGAAGCCAAAACTGGGGAGGCAGGACGGTCTGAGACTTTCTCTGAGTGTGGGTTTCCATTAATTCGACTTCCGAGGAAGCCAAAACGACTCATCCAAGTCCCGGAGGCAAATTTATTTGCCTTGTTTCCATTAATTCGACTTCCGAGGAAGCCAAAACCGGCGGTGTCCCTACACGCAGGACATATGTTCCTGGTTTCCATTAATTCGACTTCCGAGGAAGCCAAAACGGCTCTAGGGTGTACCCCCCTTGAAGGGAAACCCTTCACCGGTTTCCATTAATTCGACTTCCGAGGAAGCCAAAACTATGATCATTGATCTCTCTCTAAAAAACACCCAGGTTTCCATTAATTCGACTTCCGAGGAAGCCAAAACGCAAATGGAGGGGTATCCTTAGGAATCTTTTCCATGTTTCCATTAATTCGACTTCCGAGGAAGCCAAAACCAGAGGAGGGTGCCCCCTTGAACCACTTCATACCCCTGTTTCCATTAATTCGACTTCCGAGGAAGCCAAAACACCTGTAGAACAAGAGTTTGAGTATTCTCTTAAGTTTCCATTAATTCGACTTCCGAGGAAGCCAAAACACTGTCCCAGGGGGAGATATTGATGGGGTCCCCATGTTTCCATTAATTCGACTTCCGAGGAAGCCAAAACAAGCGACTCCTGGGTGACTTTGCTGAGTCTGTGGCGTTTCCATTAATTCGACTTCCGAGGAAGCCAAAACATGAAGCTTTACTGTAGCTTGGAATTGGGTTCTAAGTTTCCATTAATTCGACTTCCGAGGAAGCCAAAACAATTAATGGAAACCCTTCTCGGCTACGGCCTTGAGGGTTTCCATTAATTCGACTTCCGAGGAAGCCAAAAC
>NZ_WVIC01000039.1:0-31454 GCF_009939295.1 Petrachloros mirabilis ULC683 | reverse complement strand
GTTTCCATTAATTCGACTTCCGAGGAAGCCAAAACACCGGTTGGTAATCCGTCTTCGAGACGGACGCACGGTTTCCATTAATTCGACTTCCGAGGAAGCCAAAACAACTCAAGGATTTCGGCATCGATATCGAAGGTTCGTTTCCATTAATTCGACTTCCGAGGAAGCCAAAACAGTTAGCGAAATCCCAGTTCGCAGATTGCGTTCAAACGTTTCCATTAATTCGACTTCCGAGGAAGCCAAAACCCTGGCAGATAAACAGCCTAAAAAACTTAGTAAAGGGATGTTTCCATTAATTCGACTTCCGAGGAAGCCAAAACCAGGCGAACTGCGATCGCTTTGCCGTTGGCAATGTTGAAGTTTCCATTAATTCGACTTCCGAGGAAGCCAAAACAGCGGAGCCTAGACCCCTCTGTCTATAAGCATCCTACAGCAGTTTTTCGCGGGGGTCAACTTTAAGCTCATGATTGTTGAGAATAGCGTCAATAATTTAAGCATCGAGGTGCTTCTAAGCCAGACGTGGCCTACATTTCGCGGGGGTCAACCAAAAACATAGGGTTTCAGCGATCGGGCGACCCCCGCGAAAAGTATCAAAAGTTACAAATTTGCTCATGCGCACCAGTGCTTAGAAAAGCACTAAAGAGATGTAGTTAGATCAAGACCGTGGTTAGCAAAGCAGTTGGTCAACTCACATCATCCCTCAAGTGGGCTCTCGTGAACATAGTCAACTATATAGATCGCAGGGGGTAGGGCAATGGTTACGGCTCAGGCGCTTTGGTCTTCTTGGCAGCGGGTCAAGTCGGGGACGCCCATTGCAGGGGTGGATGGTATTACGCCGAGTTTGTATGCTCCGGTGGTAGAAGAATCTGTGGTTCGGTTAGAGAAACTCTTGCTCAGCCGTCGCTACACGCCCGCACCGATGCGGGGGTTATTGCTCAAAAAGCAAGGCGGCACGCGTCGGCTGGTGGGCATTGCCACGGTGTGCGATCGTATTGTGCAGCGCTATCTCCTGTCAATCTTGGCACCCATCCTGGATGAAGTGTTGAGTACGCGGTGCTATGCCTACCGCACGGGCTACTCGGTGCATCACGCGGTTGCTCATTTTGCCCTATTGCAGCAGGAGCTAGGGTTTTGGGTGGTACAGGCCGATATTCGCAGCTTTTTTGACCGGATTTGCTGGGCGATTTTGTACCACTGCATCGAGCAGTTACCGCTATCAGAGCTAGAGCGCTACTGGCTCCTTCAGCAGGTGAGTACCAGTGTATGGCTGCAAGGACGGCTACAAGTCCGTCATCAGGGGGTGGTACAGGGCAGCGTGCTATCGGGTGCCTTGGCGAACCTCTACTTAGCTGAGTTTGACCATTGGGCGATCGCGGCGGGGCTATCGATGATTCGCTACGGGGATGATCTAGCGGTGGCCTGTGGCTCTGAGGCAGAGGCAACGGAGGCACTTGAGGTCATTGAGCGGCAGCTCAAGCGACTTTATCTGGCACTTCAGCCGACTAAGACAAAAATTACGCCCCCTGGACAAGAGTTGGTGCTGCTCGGCCATCGGATGCGGGAAGGGGAGGTGCTAGGAACGCTCAAGGATTGGCACCCCTACAGACCCAAGGCTAAAAAAAACAAGCACTCAGAGCGCAACCGTGCCCTGCGCTGCGCTATCAAGCAGCCAGCTCAGGCGGGTGCTAAAAACCGATTGGCAGATTATTGGAGGCCACAGATGACAACGCTCTACATTACAGATCAAGGGGCATTGCTCCGGGCGCAACATCAGCAGTTTGTTGTCAACTTGGCGAAGCAAGAGTTATGCAAGGTGCCCTCTCATCAGGTGTCGCATATTCTGCTGTTTGGGTGTTGCAATGTCTCACAGGGGGCGGCACGGCTGGCCTTTAAGCGGCGGATTCCGATTATTTTTCTATCCCAGAAGGGGCGCTATTTTGGTCGCATGGAGGTAATGGGGCAGGCAGAGGTGGAGTATCTGATGCTTCAAGCCCAGCTTTCTCTCAATACGGATCTCAATCTGCGAATTGCCAAAGCGATTGTGTTAGGGAAGGTGCATAACTCACGCATTCTGCTTCAGCGCCTCAATCGTCGCCACGAGGCGACTGCGACTACGGAGGCCATCCGGGGGCTGGAAGCTTTGACGGAGAAGGTCTGTCAGTCGCAGTCTGTGGAGGTGCTTTGGGGCTATGAGGGACAGGCGGCCAAGGTTTATTTCCAGGGCTTGGCGTCTCGGTTTATGGAACCGTTTGAGTTTGGCCAGCGCTCCATTCGTCCGCCTAAAAATCCGGTCAACAGTTTGTTGAGTCTGGGCTACACGCTACTGCATGAGTCGATTTTTTCGTTTGTGTTGGCGCTGGGTCTACATACCCATTTTGGGCATTTGCATAAGCGACGCAAGAATCATCCTGCCCTGCCGATGGACTTGACAGAGGAGTTTCGTGCCCCTGTGGTAGATTCCTTTGTCCTCAATTTGGTGAATTCCAAAATCATCAAATTCGACGATTTCTTGCCGCCGGATGAGCGGGGTGGAGTTTTTCTATACGCGGATGCGCTGAAGGTGTTCCTCAAGCATTGGGAAGACCGGATGAATAGTGAGGTGACTCACCCCAATACGGGGCTAAGGGTGTCGATTCGCCGCTGTATGGAGCTTCAGGTGCGTGAGTATCTGGCTTGTCTGACGGGGGAGCAGCCCATCTACAGACCCATGCTCTGGAGTAAGTGATGATCTATCTGGTCTGCTACGATATTGTCTGTCTGAGATCGCCGTCGCCTCAAAGTTGCCCATGCTCTAGAAGGGTATGGGCTGCGGATGCAAAAGAGCGTTTTTGAATGTGGCTTTAGCGAGGGACAGTTTGAACTAGTCTGTAATCAAATACGGCGGATTGTGAATGAAAAAGAAGACCAAGTCCGCTTTTATCCCATGAATCATGCCTGTCAAGAAAAGGTGTTGGTATTGGGCGCACAGCCTAATTTTACGGTTAGCGACTCAGCAATTATTTTATAATTAGGCGAGGGTGCTTGCACTTTGCTAGCATAGCGGCAAAGGTTAGGTTGAAGGCAGGAGTTCTGTATGGCAACGATCACGATTCGGAATGTGCCGGATGAGTTAGTTGACCGGATTAAATGGCTGGCGGGACAGAAGGGGGTATCAATGGAGCAGGAAATCCGAGATTTGCTGCAAAGTCGGTATGAGCAACGTGGTGCAGTGCTTGAGCGTATTCGCAAGCGCTGGGAGACTTTGCCAGTTCAATCTGCTGAGCCGATGCAGGACTGGAAGACACAGGGGCGACCCTGATGGTGATTGATACGATGGTGTTTGCCTATGCACTGCTACGGGTTGAGAATAAGCATGAGCAAGCTGTGGCGGCTTTAGAAGAGGCTGGTCAAATCATTGTGCCAGATTCGCTGTTTGCTGAGTTGGGGAATGTAGTGTGGCAATGGATTCAGTTTCGGCAGTTGCCGCTAACAACGGGCTTAGAAATGTTGGCGGATGCAGAGGCGTTGGTGGATAAGGTTGTGCCAACTGCCTGGACTAGGGAACTGGCATTAGAGTTAGCAGTGCAGGCGGGACATTCATTTTATGACACGTTATTTGTGGCAGCAGCAATTCAGGAGAAGACTCAATTGGTGACGTTTGACCGTAAACTGGCAGCTAAGTTTCCAGATCAGGGGAGACTTTTGGAATAAGCAAAACGTTTATGCTCACTTCAATAGCATTACAAAACCTATATCTCTCTTTTGTCACTCTATCCAGAGGAAATCTAAACCCTGCACTTATTGGTTCCATGGAGCCTATGGCATCGTCGTTTTAGGAACGAGATTTTGGCATTACAAGTTTTCTCCCATAAAAGTGACAAAAGAGGGATAAGAGGGATAAGAGGCGATTTGAAAAGTTGCTAACGCCTTGCACTCGCCCCCTAAATCCCCCATTCTGGGGGACTTAAGAGTGTCAAATTTCCCTGGGGGTGGGGAAGGAATGTAGAGTATAGGAAGACTTTAATAGCCTCTTAGAAACGGTCTATTTGCTGAAGTCTCCTGCAAATGCTGCTCATCTAGAGCGCTCTATTGCTCAATTCAAGCAGGGTAAGGTGGTGATGCAAGACGTGCTAGATGACTAGAAAGCTCACCTGGACTGAAGCGGCTTGGTCTGATTACCAGTATTGGCAGACTCAAGACAAGAAAACACTCAAAAGAATCAACAAGCTCATAGAGGCAACGTTACGAGTGCCCTTTGAAGGTATCGGTAAACTCGAACCATTGAAGGAGAATTTAGCTGGATTCTGGTCACGTCGTATAGATGATACCCATAGACTTGTCTATGCGGTAGATGATGAGCATTTAACAATTCTAGCTTGTCGCTATCACTATAGCGAATTCAAATAATTTTTATAAATCAAAAACGGGGATGCAGCGTAGGGCGGGACAGTTTGATACGGGTCTTAGAGGCTGCATTATAAGGTCTTGCCATGCTCTACATTTGCCCCCCAACCCCCCATACTGGGGGGCTAAAGAATTCTCTAAGTCCCCCAGTATGGGGGATTTAGGGGGCAAGTGCAAGGCGTTAGAAACTTTTCAAACCACCCCTGGCTCACCCAAAATAGCTGTAATACTCACTTGATCGGACGAAAGCTAAAATCCCTACGGGACAAGCTGTGTCCTGCCTTAAGCTGATACCCCAAAAACTTCTTTAAGATCCAACACAAATCCAGGTAAAACATCTTCTCCCGAAAGACTGGGGGGTGAGTTTTCTAGATCTTTTAAGGTGGCTTCATTCACACAGAGGTGTTGCCAACACAACACTTCCACGTCTCGGTCTGGTCTATAGATACTAACTTCGCAATCTTTTGGATTGAGCAACCATCCCAGCCGCACGCCATTTTTTTGGTATTCCTTCATTTTGTCCTGGATACCTTTGAGTGCATCCGTTGCGGAACGTAGCTCAATTACAAAATCAGGCGCTAAGGGGAGAAATTTTTCTGGGTCGGGGTTGAGAGCCTCTAGGCGGTCTTTGCGAACCCAAGCAGCATCGGGGGAACGGATTGCACCATTGGGGAGAATAAACCCCGTAGACGAGTCAAAGGCAATTCCAGTACCATCAGCCTCTGCCCAGATATTGAGGCGGCTGCCCAACTTCATATTTTGCTTTCCGGATTCCCAACCTGTTGGGGGCATCACAACCAATTGTCCTTGCGCAGTTAGCTCTAGACGAGCATCGCGGTTGGCTAGGGCAAGATGCCAAAACTGATCATAGGAGAGTGTTGTAACTGCATCTAGGTTTAAGGTTACGGCAGTCATAAAACAACCTCAGAAAGCATCAAGCTAGGACTAATATAGCTAATTTGCTGCTTTGAATTAACCGGGGCCAGTTTTACCTGCGTTTGCCTTGAAGCCGTTGTTAGGCTGCATGGAACTCGATCTTTTCGACGGAAGTAAGGTCAACAGTTGCAAATTTGCTCATGTGCATCTGTTGGCTACAAGGTTCTAAGGCGATGTGGTCAAATCAAAGCCGTGGTTAGCGAAGCAGGTGGTCAACCCATGTCATCCCCCAAACAGGCACTCATCAACTCAGTAGACGACAACGATACATTGCCCGCTCACGAAGCACTCTATGAGTGGATTGCTGATCATCCTGACTACGCCGACTTATTAGAACAAGCCAAGCACAATACACTACCTACCATCAGCCCTGCCCAAGCCCATATTGCTTGGGTTAAAAACCTATTTCTTGCAAACCCAAATGAATTTTATGGGCGTGCCTATAGCACTAAAGAATTGGTCACCCACTCAAACCGAACTGCCGCAGTGGTTAGCATCAGCGGGCTGTATGATTTTTTTACGAATCTGTCTTTATTTTATCTCGCCTTTCGCAGCATGGGGCTATTGAGTATTCCCCTCAGCTTTGCCGTCAACCTACTCATGTTGAAATTTGGCAACGACTGTGCCGCTGTTGCATCAGGCTATAAACCCAGCCTCAAAGCTTGGGCTAAGGCGGGTGTTGTGGGGTTACTTGCGGTCAACATGATTCAGTCGATCTTTTCTGGCATTGGGATTGAACTTTTACTCAATGGCCCTGCCATTAGTGAGCTAAAGGCTACAAGCTTGATTGCCGAGCAAGAACTCAAAATTGAAGCCCTCCAAACGCTCAGCCCCAGGCAGCAACAAGCTGATACAAATTGCCGCAAGGGTGATGCTGAACTAAGACAGATGCCTGCTTCTGACCCAAATCGTCACTCATTGTATGTGCGTCTTTATGGCACTTGGGGGCAGACCCAAAAAGACTGGAGCCAAGTGCCAGAGAGCCAACTGCCCACCTGCGAGCTGGCAAAACGACTGGAGGCAACCGCACTCAAAAACTACGAAATGGTCAGAGCCAACTGGGAAATATTGAAGGTGCAGCGGTTGCAAATGGGCAATGATGTCATCTTTTTACAAAGAGCTGTGCCCGAACTGTACACCTTCCATTTTGAAGAAACCGGTGAAATGAAGTCGAGCATTGAAGCAACTGGGTTTGCAGCCCTTAACCTCCGGCAAAAAGCCATGAAAGGAGACTGGGCAGGCTTAACAATGCCGATCTTTTTTGTTTCCTTATCGATCTTTACCAGTCTTATTGCTTGCTGGATGACGATCACCCACGCCCACCGCCCAGATGCGCTGCGATCGCGCAATAGTGCCGTCGAACAAGAACGCGATCGGTGGTTAGAGCAGCAATATCAAGCCCTTAGCCACACCCGACATTTCAAGCCAAAACTTTAGCTTACTTGTACGCATCAAGTCCCTAGGCAGGCAATCCTAGCATTGCCATACTCAGTATGAGCAAACACCTAGGAGGTACACCCCATGAATATACTCGATCTTCAAGCCAAACGTCGCAAACTGACTTTTCAAATTATCGTCAATAGTCTGTTTCTAATTCCTCATATTATCTTTATCATAATGGGCAGTGAAAGCACTCCCACTTGGATATTTTTTCCCATGATTTTGTGGGGATTTTTTGGCTTCCGATGGCTCATGAATGTCTTTTTTAGGTTCACTAACCTCACGATATTCACCAGCGTCACCAATGGATGCATTACCTATATTGTTGGGAGTATTGTTTGTGGAGCCTGTGGCATTGTTGCAATTCCAATCGTTATTGTTGCGGACATCATTGAACTATTGAAATTACAAAGCCAATAGCCAAGTCGTTAAATCATCCAGCCCTGCAAAATCTAGCAGGGCCTCCCCCAACGCCTCAAGCTGGGTTAACTCCAGCGCCTGAACTTGGGCTTCAACCTCAACAGGGAGGGTGCCGACGCGACGTGCTAGTTATCGGAGTATACGCATCGCCCTTTCTGGCCTCAGCTATTCTACCGGATGGATCCATAGATGGGATTAGGGAGTATTGTATACAGCGGCGATCGCCTCTGCCTTTTTCTTTATCCGCTCAGCTAAACTCTGCGAATTTAGCACTGTGACCTCATTTCCAAATCCAAGAATCCAGTTTTCTAGCTCAAAATCATCCTCAACTGTCCATCTAGGTAAAAGTCCTTTTAGATGATTTTTTCTAGCTGTCAAACTTGGAAACCTTCTAGTGCCCATCTGAATAAATTCAAAAAGCCTTGTTTCAAATTTTAAATCAATTAAAATTTCAACATTTTTTCTTGTGTCTTTAAGTAAGTAATCTTGTTGTTCTTTGGCGCTATTTCCCAAAAAAGGACTATAGGAAGCTTTTGTCAGTCGAGTTAATTGTTTAAGTTTGGCTTTTTGAAATTCTTTAGACTTATTTTCCAAAGTACTTTCTGCACTGAGTCGATCCATGCGCTCAAACTTAAGTAGATCTTTATTTTCTCCCTCCTCTAAGACCACATAGCCTAGATACCAAGCAATTCTATGGAAAGAAATTTGTAAGGGTAGTATTTTTATACCTGAAGGGGTATCTGTTGTATGACTTCCACGTCCTGTAAGCTTAAATAGACGGATAACCGTTGAATTTTCTATATAAGTCTCTGCCTTTTCCAAGCTGAGAGCATGTTCCGGTGCAAGATCAGGGTCTGCAATCGACTGATGCATGATCGTTCGAGTTGGATAAATTTCTTTGATGTCTTTACCCAAACAGATTAATCCTGATTTGAATTTTTTGTAGCTTTCATAAGCAATAGGATCATCTAACAATGACTTGTGAGCTTCTAAAATATTGAAAATATGCTCTAGATCGTCTATCGCCAGAATACCTGTCCCCAAAAAATATGAGTTACGAGTTTTAGATGATGTCATAATACTATAGGGATTTAAGCAGAAGTTTATATCTTGTCGCAAAACATTCTTGGTCAAGAAGATAAAGCTGGAATATTCTTGATTAAGTTTATTGCAAAATTTCTCTTGCAACCCAGATATGTCATCGTATTCTTCAGGTTTACGAAATGGAAAGTAACTTAGGTGTCTGATTATAGTCATCAGACGTTTGAAATTTTGCCAGTCCGAGTAACGATGCCTAAATTCATAATCAAACGCTCCTGCTTCTCTCTGACATTGAATAGGTTTTTGGCTATGGACAGAATTTGCAAATCTATTTTCTTGAAGCCACACCAGATTTGCAGCGATTGCGTCACGATCTGCATAGATATTGCCATGAAGTTTTTGCAGCAGCGCGCTCAACTCATCAATATCACTTTCATAGGCCGGCAAATCAGATACCTCTCTCTTAAGGACTGATGCCAATTGAGAAGGATTATTCTCTCGGAGTGCCCCCGCCCCTGGATAGTGAATTAAGAGCGCGATCAAATGCATTAAACGCTCAAATTCCAGAAAATCTGAATAGCGATGCAATTCTTCTTGCGCCCGACGATTATGTCTACCAGCTTGAACTCTGTGGATGCTCCTAAGTGAGTCTTCAATTTTCTGAAAAGTTTGCTCAAACTCAGCTTCCTTATCTAGAAGCTCTAGTTTAGTTACTTTAACAAATCCCTCAGCCTCAATGGGCTTAAACCGATTGAGATTTTGGATATAGTCTTCGATAACCCAATCAGGCACCCGGCGATCGCGCCGTTTATTACGATGCTTACATTCTGCCTCATCCACTTGGAGCCACCATCCCATCCAAACTACAGAAGGAGACGAATACTTTCGCAGAAACTCAAGCCGCCAAGCTCGCTTTGCATTCGTGGCATCATAGAGCACCGAACGCCCTTCCTGTAAGCAGGTCTGAATTTTATGGGCAACTGCTGCTTCAACCTCAGCCCAACAGAGTTGCTGCACCTCACTGCCATATAGTTCTGCACGCATAGCATCCGTTGAAACCCAAACAATGGATGGATCTCGTTTTATCCATGCTTGCGCCAAGGTCGTTTTGCCAGACCCCGGTGCCCCAATTAAGACATGACACACAATAGGCTTGTTTTGCATAGTTACTCCTGAGTGCAGATGAGACTCAATTCATCAAACAGATTTTTTCCTAGCCTCGTTTTGTTAACCCACCCCCACGAGGTAGACGCGCCCCCTCAAACTGCACACCTCGCTGGATCGCGTCATGGAGGTTGGTATGATCTAAATCCGCCCAGCTCAAATTGGCTTGTACTAGCTGTGCCCCGCTCAGGTTTGTGCGGGAGAGATCTGCCCAGGCTAAGTTAGCGCGGCTTAAATCTGCCTCACAGAGATTACTATCCTGTAAATCCACATGACTTAAGTTACAGCCTTCTAAAGAGGCACCCTTAAAATTTGCCCCCGTCAAGTCACTCGACTGGAGATTTGCCCCATCCAATAACGCTTTGGCAAAATTCGCCTGATGCAGATAGGCATGGGTTAACACCGCATGGGATAAATCCGCCCGACTAAAGTTTGCCCCCTCCAGCTTTGCCTGCATGAGCTGAGCATCTCTGAGGTCAGACTCGCTAAAGGTACAGTGGCTCAAATCCGCCTCGCCAAAGTGAATTCCAGCCAGATCCAGATTCCGAAAGTCTCGCTGACCCGCCCCGTAGCACTCAACCAATTCCTGAGCTGTCATCCGTTTGCGGGTTGCCACCGCAAGCTGAGGCTTGGCAGGCTTGCCCATGAACCAACTCCATACGGCTCGCCATACTCGTCCTAACATTTGCTTGTCCTCTCTAACCTACTCTGCTACCTTGACCTGAGAACCCCGCTGCAGTTGCACCGCCTGCTGTAGGAGTTGGCACAATTGACCACTCACCGATACACACTCATCCAAGTACCGATAAAGGCGTTTGGCAAAGGTTAGCCATGAAGCCCTTGGTGCTAATTCTCGAACCAGGCTGCCAAACTGGAGGTACTCGACCAAATAACGATGGCAATAGGCAACTGCCAGCCCTCCATCAGGTCATTTAACTTCGTCGTTGCGGGCTAGGCAAGGGAAAATGAGTGGGCCTTTTCCGTATCTAGGGCCTCGCTAGTGTGCGGAGATAGGGCTGTGGATCTTGTGCCACCCAACCAAGATCTGAACGGTAGCGCAGCTCGAATCGGAGAACAGACGCTGCCCCTACCACGCCCAAGGGAGCTCCCCGTTGAATAGACTGTCCCGTGGTGACCCAAATCTGATCCAGGCCAGCATAGCGAGTTTGACGCCCTTGGGGGTGGTTAATGATCACCCAGCGTCCGCCTGCCTGTTCACCGACAAAGGCAACCACCCCATCGGCCACAGCATAGACTGGCATATTTTCATCTGCAGCCAGGTCAACACCGCTGTAAAAATCTACCTGCTCGGTACGGGAATTCACCCGCCAGCCATAGGGACCCACGACCTCTGCCACCTGGGGTAAAGGATAGCGATCGCCCTGAGCCTCTGGAGAGAGTTGCTGCCAAGCCTCTTGATCAGCCGGATTAAATGCCACAATCCCTGTGGGTTGATTGTGGCGCAGCGGCGACCAGTTGACCCCAGGTACAAATACCAGACTAGGCTGAGGTTGACACCCATTGACCTCAAATAACACATCAGCGCGCACGCCGTAGGCCGTTGCGACATCTCGAAGGGTTTTGCCCCCAGGCAACGAGACCAAAATGCCGTTGTAAGGAGGAATCGCCAGCTCTAACCCTACTGGAGCCTGTCCCTGCCGTACCCGAGGATTTAACCCCATTAAGGTAGTGGGCAAAAGACCATGACGTTGGGCAATTTGCGCCAAGGTTTCACCGGGGGCAACCCGATGGCGGGTAAACCGCTCTAAGGCAGGAATGGGACACATTTCAGCAGTTGCACTTGGCAGCTCAGGTGCCGCCAAGCCGCTCCTGGGCGGCAACAGAATTAAACTTGTCCATCCTAGAAGCCATGATGCTCTGAGCAGCAGTCGTCCCCCTCTGCGGGGTATGGTGAAAGAAAGCATGGGCAAAAAAATTACATCATTGACTATGGGGCGCTTCTTTCAATTATCGCTGCTGAGCCTTGTGCTGGGGCTCGGAGTTTTGCAAGGGGGATGCCAGGTGGAAACCTCCACTCAAGACTCTGCCTCTGAGCCTTTGTTCCCCACACCGGGCAGTGGGGAGCTGAGTGCCAGCGCCATTGTCAATGTTGTTGAGCAAGTAGGACCTGCGGTGGTGCGCATTGATGCTGCCCGCAACGTCAATTCATCCACAAATCCTATGCCCTCTCCCTTTGGCTTCCCCTTTGCCCCCCCGCAAGATCGGGTGGAACAGGGTACTGGCTCTGGGTTCATTTTTAATGCCAATGGGTTGATTTTGACCAATGCCCATGTCGTGGAAGGAGCTAATCAAGTCACGGTTACCCTTCGAGATGGCAACCAATACCAAGGACAAGTGTTGGGGGCAGACCCGCTCACTGATTTGGCCGTTGTGGAAATTGATGCAGCTAACCTGCCCCAGGCCTCTCTGGGAAACTCAGACATGCTGCGACCTGGGGAATGGGCGATTGCCATCGGTAATCCCCTTGGGCTTGACAACACGGTAACGGTTGGCATTATTAGTGCAACGGGGCGTTCTAGTTCTGAGGTAGGGGTTCCAGACCAACGGGTTAACTTTATTCAAACGGATGCCGCGATTAACCCCGGCAATTCTGGTGGGCCGCTTTTAAATTTGCAGGGCGAGGTGATTGGTGTCAATACTGCCATTATTAGTGGGGCTCAAGGGTTGGGGTTTGCGATTCCTGTTTCTCTAGCCCAGCGGGTGGCAACTCAACTGGCGGCGGGAGAACCCGTCGATCATGCTTTTATGGGGGTACGTATGGCTGATCTCACCCCTGAACTCCAAGAAGAGATTAATATGAGTCAGTCAGAGTTTGAGGTGCGCAGAGAGTCTGGGGTGCTCATCGTCGAGGTCTTGCCTAATTCCCCAGCAGAGGTTGGCGGACTTCAGGCGGGGGATGTAATTGTGCAACTGCAAGATCAGACTGCGCCTTCAGCCCGCACCGTGCAGGAGGTTGTTGAGGCAGCCGCCCCAAACGATATACTAACCCTGAGGGTGGAACGAGGAACAGAGGAACAGCAAGTGCAAGTACAACTGGGTAATTTACCGACTCCAGAACCCCAAAACCCTTAGAGGCGGCTTGAAAAGTTTTTAACGCCTTGCACCCGCCCCCTAAATCCCCCTCTGGGGGACTTAAGAGTGATCAGAACCCTCCATTCTGGGGGATTGGGGGGCAAATGTAGCGGATGGGAAGACTTTAGAGACAGCCTCTTAAGGAATGAGGGCTTTAGAACAAGCAAAGCCTAATTCAGGTTTGTCAAATCTGTCACCATTGAATGATAAGATTTTCAAAATCTATGGGCGGAGTGAGACTAGAGAATGCCTCACGCCGTCTAGTTTAATTGTTGGGGGACTAGAGGCTGATGCTGTGACTGGCAAATCCAGGAAAAATACCCTGTTGATTATCCACTGGTTTGTCATTGTGGAGATCTAGGATCTGTCCACATCCTGAACTCAACTGCCAAGATTCTTAACACGCTCATTACCGCATGAAATCTACTGATCTACAACCCTATTTTCAGCCTTCGGCAAAAGTGTTGAAGTGGGTTGGCATTGTTCTTGTCCTCTCGTTTGTGTTGGACTTTGGTATTCGTCTGGGATCTTCTCAGTTCGACAATTCGGAATGGCAACTTGGCTTCATGAGCGAGATGATTGATCGGGGCATTATTCCTTTGATTGGACTCGCCTTTATCTATGCGGCTACTGGCTTTAAAGCCGTGGTGACCCCTATGAGTGACACTGCTGAAAGTGCCCCCCCTTGGCAAGATGCTCGATTTTGGTCTTTTGTGGTTGCCAGTCTCTTGGGGCTGCTGTTCATTTTACTGGTGCCCCTCCACTTCACCACGACCTCCCGGCTTTTGAATGACGGGTTAGATCGACTGGAACAGCAGGCTTCTCAGCAAGAACTGCTGGTGCAACAGGAGCAACGACAACTCCAGTCTATTGCTAGTAGTGGTCAATTGGATCAGCTGTTGCAAAACCCCCAGCTTCCGCCCGATCAGTTGGCAATTTTGCAGGAACTGAAGGAAAATCCTGAGGCGTTGAATGCCCGTGTCGAGGAGCGTCTGACGGAACTTCGGCAGCAAAAACAATCTGCGGAAGGTGAGGCTAAGAGCGAGGCGCGCACTACTCAATTGCGCGCTGGAACCCGTAGTCTGCTGTTGGCTGTTGGCTTTGTGTTGATTGGATGGACTGGCTTGCGCGATTCGCAATAGATAGGGGCTTTGCCCTTGGATGGGTAGCCCATGGGCGGCATGTACGCATTGCAAAGCGGTTGCTGAAATCGCTAAGCTAGTAATAGCTATGCAACAAAACTTTACACACGGAGTTGCGATCGCACAATCCAGGGAAGGTCAATCAAGCAGAGTAGTGAGTGAGCTGTCAGTGGTTAAGACACTGCCATCATCTGGCCAAGCAATCAGGGGTAATGTGGCAGGTCAATTTGGCATTAGGGAAAAGAACGCCGCAAGAGGCAACAATGTATGGTGATTTTGGACGCTAAGGAGGCTTGTTAAACCGTGCTCCAGCGTTTTAAGCAAGACTTGAAGAATGATTTGATTGCTGGATTGCTGGTGGTCATCCCCCTAGCAACCACGATTTGGTTGGGAGTTACAATCTCGGTTTGGGTGCTGAATGTCCTCACTCGCATCCCCAAGCAGCTCAATCCGTTCAAAGATTTTCATCCCCTACTGGTCGATCTATTGAACTTGGGGGTGGGTCTAGCCGTACCATTGCTGAGCATCTTGGTGATTGGGTTGATGGCGCGAAATATTGTGGGACGTTGGCTGTTGGATGTGGGAGAGCGCACCCTGCAAGCCATTCCCTTGGCAGGTGCAGTCTACAAGACTCTGAAACAGTTACTCGAAACCCTGCTGCAAGACTCGCGATCGCGCTTCCGCCGGGTCGTTCTAGTTGAGTATCCCCGGAGTGGTATTTGGGCAATTGCCTTTGTTACGGGCACCCTAGGGGGCACTATGCAATCCATGTTTCCAAACCCGATGGTGAGCTTGTTTATTCCCACCTCACCCAATCCCACCACCGGTTGGTATGCCATCGTCTCCGCCGAAGAAGTGATCAACATTGACTTGCCCGTAGAAGACGCCTTCAAGCTGATTATTTCTGGAGGAATTGTCAGCCCTGATTGGTCTACCCTCAAACTTGAAGGAGACTCTGCCCCCGAAGCACTCACCGAGCGTCCCCTACAGGTGTTACGTCGCCGCTATGCCACCGACTACCAGCCCGATCTAGACAGTTAATTCCAGTTGCCAATCACAGTGTATCCTGACCAGAAATAAGGATGCGCAAATTGCAGTGAATGCTGACTGACCAGTTCAGGCGGCAGAGCAATCCACTGGCTAGAGGCCAGGCGCAGTTGGTTGTTGACCACCTGCACTTCTCCTGAAAGCATAGCCAACTGGGTTTGGCGCATCGCCTCAGATTTAGTGGGGGCTGTTCGTAAGTGAGCATAAAAATGACTCATCAACCCCAGGGTAGCCCGGTCATTGATGGCCCACAGGCTGGCGACAGTAGAGCGCACCCCTGCATTCAACGCAGACCCCGCAAACCCGAGTTCGGCATCTTTGCTGCCTAAGGCCGTATCACAGGCACTTAGCACCAGCAGTTCCACTGCCGGAATCGTATTCCAGGCCAGATCCTTTGATAATTGTCGCAGTTGCCTGAGGGTTAGCCGATCATCCCAAAACTGAATAAAAGAATTATCGATCGCACCGGGCATTAGCTCTGCATGAGTGGCCAGATGAATAATCCCAAAGTGGGTTTGGCGATGCAGGTCGCGCAAATTCTCCAAGGTTGAAGCTTCATTCAGGGCAACGGTTCCCTGTCCTTGCCACAGCTTTTGGGTAACGGTATGCAACTCAACCGGCACTGCGGGCAAGGGTGCTAAGCCATCCCGTCCTTCAGAAATGCCCATAGCCAGAATGGAATGACGCGCCAGATTAATTTTGCGGGTTTCCGTCCAGCCGAAACTGGGCAAAAGCGCCACCCCATATTTTTGAATCAAAAACTGCTGGCCATCGTGGAGAGCCGCCATCGGGGTTGTGCGCAGGCCATCATCCATCGAAAATAGCAGCGTGTCGATCTGGTTAGCCCGCAGGTGGGGTTCCAGGGGAGCTACCAGCCATTGATAGAGCTGCTGAGCAGCAGGTCGATAGCTCTGGGTGTGGATCTTGGCCGGATCACTGATTTCCCGTCGAAACTGAGCAATGACCTGCTGCAATCGGGCTTGTCCCACGTCGGTTAACACCTGCCGAATCACCACAGGAGGTTGGGCCTGAGCCAGTAAGCCCGACGGCAGCTCACTGGCGGCAATCTGCACAGGCTGTAACTGAGCCACAGGTGATGCCTGGGGAGGCACCATCAGCAAATGGACTTCATTTTGAAGGACTACAATTTGCACCAGGGCACCCCGCTGTCCAGTTTCCTGAGCGCGTTGAGCTAGGGTTCGAGCAATATCTTCGACACCAGGCAGCAACCGCTGAAATTCAAGGTCAAAGGCGCGCTCATACTCTCGAATTTGCAGAGCCTCAAACATCCGCAGCGCCATTTCCGGGTCAGCTTGCTGGAATCGAGACTCAAACTGAGTTCGGGAGCCAGAAACAGCATCAAAGGGCGAGGTCGGTGGTTGTGGTCGGGGATTGGTTAAGATTGGCAGGCGAAAGTCAAACAAAAGTGAGCCTCCAGGCCGCCTTCGGGAGGGTTCTCTGCCCCGATCGGGAAACTCACGACTAGGGCCATCTTGATTGCTGGGAAAGGACTGTCCTAGCCTGGGAGAGATTCGCGTCGGGCCAATCGAAAACTGCGCCAGAGCAACATTGGGCACTCCAGTGCCGATCAGTGCACTCAGCAACAGACTGGCGGATAGCGATTGAGGAAACCAAGGCATGATGATCGTCCTTGCCCTTACTCGGGCGGATTGGCCAGTTAGGTATTGAAGGTTTTGCTAGTTTACAAAGGTGAGGTGGGTGTGTCAGTGACCTCCATCTACAGGGAACGTGATCTGAAGTAGGGTGGGCAGTGACCTGGATCGCTCAGAAGCTGTCTTTCAAGTCTTGCTCTACATTCGCCCCCCAGAATGGGGGATTTAGGGGGGCGGTGCAAGGCGTTAGAAGCTTTTCAAGCCGCCTCTCAGCGCGAGGGCAGAAACTTCAAACCCAGGGGCGGCCAAACACAGAAGAATCGCCAGGGACAAAAATCGGCAAAGGTGGATGGCTCGGGTTGGCGCTATTAACCCAGGAGAGGGAATCCTCGGGTAAAATTGCCCTGACAGGTCTGCTGCTCTCGGAGTACAGCCATTTTTATCATCTCAGTTGCCCCCCATGTTCGACAACAATGATCGCGTCCGCATTCTCAGTGAAGCCCTACCCTATATCCAAGCCTTTGCCGGACGTACTGTGGTGGTCAAGTATGGCGGAGCCGCCATGAAGGATGCCTCCCTCAAGGAAAAGGTGATCCGCGATATTGTGTTCATGGCTTCCGTGGGTCTGCGCCCGGTGGTGGTGCATGGGGGTGGCCCCGAAATTAATTTATGGCTAGACAAGCTGGGGATTGAACCCCAATTTCTCAATGGTCTGCGGGTCACCGATGCCCAAACCATGGATGTGGTGGAAATGGTGTTGGTGGGGCGGGTAAATAAAGAACTGGTGTCTTTGATTAACCAGGCGGGGGGCAGTGCTGTGGGGCTGTGTGGCACCGATGGTAATTTAGTGACTGCCCGCCCCCAAGAGCAGTCTGATATTGGCTTTGTGGGAGAGGTGAGCAGCATCTCGCCTCGGGTGATTGCAACGCTAGTGGCCGATGGCTATATTCCGATTGTGTCAAGTGTCGCCAGCGATGAGGGGGGACAAGCCTATAACATCAATGCTGATACGGTGGCGGGAGAGCTAGCGGCAGCTCTGGGGGCAGAAAAATTGCTTTTGCTGACCGATACCCCTGGCATTTTGCAAGACTACCAGGATCCTCAGACCTTGATCCATCAGCTCGACATTCAGCACGCTCGGCGCTTAATTGACCAGGGTGTGGTGGCGGGGGGGATGATTCCCAAGGTGACCTGCTGTGTGCGATCGCTAGCCCAGGGGGTACGGGCTGCCCATATTATTGACGGTCGAGTGCCCCATGCCCTGCTGCTGGAAATCTTTACTGATGCGGGAATTGGTACGATGATTTCGGCGTCTACTGTGACTGACTTCCAGCAAGTTCAGTTACGTTCTTTTCAATAAGGTAAAGGAATAATCGGGGCAGTTCCCAGTTTCACAACACCCGACTCAATTGGGTTGGGCAGGACTCTAAACCATGCGCTTTGATTTGATCACCCTGTTTCCTGAGTTTTTCGCTTCGCCGCTAGCATCGGGGTTGGTGGGCAAGGCGCTGGCCAAAGGCATTGCCACGGTGCATTGCACCAATCCTCGTGACTTTACGACCGACAAGCATCACAAAGTCGATGATGAGCCTTACGGGGGTGGGGTGGGCATGTTGATGAAGCCTGAGCCTATTTTCGCGGCGGTGGAGTCGCTCCCTATACTGCCTCGGCGGGAGGTTGTGCTGATGACCCCCCAAGGGGAGCCAATGTGCCAGGAGGTGTTTCAATCTTTGGCGCAGACGTTGGATCAGTTGGTGATCGTTTGTGGCCACTATGAGGGCGTGGATGAACGGGTGGTAGATTATCTGGTGACCCGAGAATTGTCTTTGGGAGACTTTGTTCTCACCTGCGGTGAAGTTCCAGCTCTGGCGTTGCTCAATGGGGTGTTGCGCTTGCTGCCAGGAACGGTGGCCAAAACTGAGTCTCTCAAGATCGAAAGCTTTGAAGCGGGTTTACTGGACTATCCCCAGTACACGCGACCCGCTGAATTTCGGGGTTGGCAGGTGCCCGAGGTCTTACGATCCGGCAATCATGCTGCCATTGAACGCTGGCGACAGCAACAGCAAATTCAGCGGACTTGCGATCGCAGACCTGACTTGTATGATCGTTGGCAGCAACAGATTCGCACCAATCACACCTGAAAGCTTAAAAGAACTTCAAGAAAGAAATCAGAATAACTCCGGTAGGCTGAGAATAAATCTCTCGTTGTCTGGTAAACACCCGTGGTAGATTTCGACCGGATCATGACCTTTGTGGATGGGCAGGTGTTTAGCCACACGCAGCGCCACTTGCGGGATGTAGAGGTATTTATTCTGCAAGGGTCCTGGGCTCAAAAAACCTACGATGTCATTGCTCAAGAGCATAATTACACGCCCCAATATTTACAGCAGGATGTAGGACCAAAGCTCTGGAAAGTTCTGTCTACGGTGTTTGCAGAGTCAATCAGCAAAAAAAACTTCCAAACAATTTTGGAGCGGCACTACCGTCAGTTTGTAGCGCAGACCCAAGGGGCACCCCCCTTAAACGAGAGTCAGCGGGTCACCTCATTGAACTCAACCTCATCTATGCCCCAGCCATCCATGCCCCAGCCATCTACGCCCCAGATAGATGCTCCATCAAGTTGGCATCTTGATCCCGAAGCACTGGATGTCTCGGTGTTTTACGGTCGCCAAGAGGAAATCACCACCCTCAACAGCTATCTTTTACAGGATCGTTGTCGGTTGGTTGCCCTTCTGGGCATGGGGGGCATTGGCAAGACCACCCTGGCGTTAAAATTGGCAGAGCAAGTCCAGTCTCATTTTGATGGGGTGCTGTGGCGGTCACTGCGCAATGTGCCCCCGCTGATGGCCACCCTCTCAGAGTGGATTCACCATCTAGCTGATCCCACGGCGGCAGCGAGTAACCTGGCCTCGTCCCTCAATCCGGAAGATCACATTCAACACCTGATTTATATCCTCAGCCAACGTCGCTGCTTGCTGTTTCTGGACAACTTTGAATCGGTTTTGCAAGGCGGCACCCAGACGGGCGACTACATTCCGGGCTATGAAGGCTACGGCATGCTCTTGCGCTACGTGGCGGAGACACAGCACCAAAGCTGCCTAATTTTGACGGCACGGGAGAAACCCCGGGGGTTGGCCCATCGAGAAGGGCTGACGCTGCCGGTGCGATCGCTCCAAATCAAGGGCTTAAAAGCACCGGAAGTGGCGGCCATGTTTGCCGATAAGGGCTGCCTTGGCCTACAGCCCTCCCAACTCCAAGCAATTGTGGAGCACTACGCGGGCAATCCCATGGCGATTAAGATTGTGGCCTCAGCGCTCTATGAGTTGGGGGGTGGAGATGCCAATGAGCTAGTGCCCTACCTAAAGCGGGGTATTTTTAACTTTGATGGCATCAATGACCTGCTGGCGCGGCACTTTAATCGCCTCTCGGCCACCGAGCAACAGGTCATCTATGGGTTGGCCATCAACCGCGATCCGGTGACGGTGGCAGAGTTGGCCGAAGATTTGGTGCCCGGCACCTTGCAGCAGCCGCTATTAGAGGCGGTGCAGTCCTTAAGCCGCCGTTGCCTCATTGAGCGAGAAGGACAACGATGGCTCTTGCAGCCAGTGATCTTGGAGTATGTCACCCAGCGGTTAGTAACCAATCTTTCCGAAGAATTGATCCAGGGAGAACAGGCTCAACTGCGGCTCTATCCTTGCCTGAAGGCGCAAAGTCTAGACTATATTCGGGAGGCTCAGCAGCGGTTTATTGTGCAGCCGATTCTGGATAATCTGCTGGCGGCTTTAGGGGGGGTGCCCCAGGTCGTGGAGCGGTTGCGATCGCACCTGCAACACCTCCAAAGCCAAGCCCCCAACCAAACCGGCTACGTAGCCGGGAACGTGATCAATCTCTGGCGCAGCCTTAACGCCGATTTCACCGGGCTGGATCTGTCTCACCTGACCATTTGCCAAGCCGATCTGCGCGATCTGCCCCTGCATGGGGTGAATTTGAACCATAGCAACCTGGCCAAATCTACCTTTACGCCCGTGATTAATGCCACCCTAGCAGTGGCCTTTAGTCCCAGCGGCCAGCACTTTGCCCTCGGCAATGCCGACAACCAAGTGCGCCTATGGCACACTGCCAGTTGGCAAGAGGTGTGGTTAGGGCAAGGTCACCAAAGCTGGGTCTGCGCCGTCGCCTTTAGCCCCGATGGTCAGACCCTTGCCAGTGGCAGCTTTGATCAAACCGTCCGCATTTGGAATCTGAATATTGGGGAATGCACAGCAGTTCTACCAGGGCATCAGGGCTGGGTATGGGCGGTGGCTTTTAGTCCCGATAGTCGCCTGTTAGCCAGTGGCGCAGATGACGGTTTAATTAAACTGTGGATTCTGGCAGAGCCGGGGCATTGCCAAACCCTAGTAGGTCATCAGGGCTGGATCTGGGCGGTGGCCTTTAGTCCCGATGGGCGCTGGCTGGCCTCAGCCTCCGGCGATCGCACCTTGCGATTGTGGGATGTGGCCACCGGCCAGTGCCAACAAGTATTCCACGGCCATGAAAGCTGGGCGCGCAGCCTAGCCTTTAGTGCCGACGGTCAGCGCCTGATCAGCGGCAGCCTGGATTGCACCGTGCGCATCTGGGATGTGCACACCGGCGAGTGTCTCCAGATTCTGCGCGAGCATCAGCAGGCGGTGCTCTCGGTGGCCGTGGCCGCCCCCCTAAGCGAGCCAGATCCGAGCGCCTTTGCCCAAAACACTCAGGGAGAGCTGATTGTCAGCGGCAGCCAGGACAATACAGTTCGGGTCTGGGATGCCCAAACCGGTCGCTGCCTGAATCGGTTGCAGGGTCACACCACCCGCATCTGGTCAGTGGCGGTACACCCCAACGGGCGGCGGCTGCTCAGCGGCAGCAATGACAGTATGCTAAAGCTCTGGAATCCTCGCAATGGCCAGTCTCTACGCACGCTGCGAGCCAGTTGTGTGGGGGTCAAATGCATCGCCTACAGTCCCAATGGTCAGACCCTCGCCACAGGGGGCGATGACAAAGCAGTACGACTCTGGGATTTACGCTCGGGCCAACGGACTCAGATCTGGGGCGAACATGCTGGTTGGATTTGGGATCTGGCCTTTAGCCCCGATAGCCAGCAATTGGCCAGCGCCAGTGGTGATGCGACAGTGCGGATTTGGGATGTTGCCACTGGCGCATGTGAGCACATTCTCAAGGGACACATTAACTTTGTGTTTGCAGTCCGCTTTGACCCCACCGGCACCTGGCTAGCCACGGGCAGCGATGACCAAACGGCCAAATTGTGGAATAGGCAAACCGGAAACTGCTTACAAACCTGGCCCCATCAGGGGCAAGTGTGGTCTGTGGCTTTTCATCCCGACGGTCAGCATCTGGCAACGGCGGGCTGTCATCGGGGGGTCTGGGTCTGGAACATCGCCTCTGGAGAAGCAGCTCACTGCTTTGAGCACCCTGGAACGGTCAGTCATGGGGTGGCATTTAGCCCAGATGGAATCTGGCTCGCCATGGGACAGGTTCATGGCTCTGTGAGCCTCTGGCACTGGCCGAGTCGCACCTGCCGCTTCAGCCTTGACCATCAAAGCCGGGTGTGGTCTGTGGCCTTTAGCCCCGATAGCCAATATCTGGCTAGCAGCGGCTTTGACCACACGATCAAAATTTGGGAGGTGGCCACGGGGCAATGCATCCAGGTGTTACGGGGACATGAGGGTGAGGTATGGGCTGTGGCCTTCAATCCGCAGCAGGAAACAGAGGTGGCCAGCAGCAGCCAGGACGGCCAGGTGTGGCGATGGGATATCCGTTCGGGTCAGCAACGCCAGCAACTCCACGACCCCCGACTCTATGAAGGCTTGCAAATTGCTCAGGCTGAGGGCATCTCCAGCGCCCAACTGCGATCGCTACAAATGCTAGGGGCTAGGACGGACTAACCTAAGAAGGATCAAAAACTCCGGTTCCAGGGTTAGCCTCTGGACCCGTAAGACCCTTAGTTCCTTCTGATGTCTCTACGCCTATACTTCTCCACGAGGGCGCACTCCAAGGACGTTTCTTATTATTGTTATCTTGCCGATTATGGTTAGACACTTTATTAAATTCCTTAGGGTTACATCTGCTTCTAAGCATAGCAAAGCTAAAGTCTATTGGAGCACTGTCATGAGTACGTTAAGCATCCAGCTACCCGACTCCCTATATAAAAGCTTGGAGAGACTGGCTGAGCAAGATGGAGTTTCATTAGACCAGTTTATTGCGCTGGCAGTTGCCGAGAAAATTTCAGCATTAACGACTGAGGGTTATTTGCAAGAGCGGGCAAGTCGTGGTGATCGAACAAAATATGAAGCTGTGTTAGCTAAAGTCGCGGATGTTGAGCCAGAACTGCATGACCAGTTGCCGCCACCATAACAACCCCAATGCACATCGACAACCTTTCGGTTTACAGGTGCGCCACTATACCACCTATACTTGCCATCAGTTGGGTTCTTTTGTTACCACCAAGCACATAGACTGATGTTTGCCGGACTGTTTGGTTACCCTAATGCTCCTGTCCCCGATGCTTGGGTTGATATCAAGACTTGGAAGCAGATCCTCCATCCTTATCTGACACCAGACTGCACGGGTCACTGGTGTCAGGCTAATGCCTCACTAGTAGAGAGTCAACACTTCAGCACTCCTTGGTCGCATCACACGCAGCGAATGCCTTGGCAAGAAGATAAACTTGCGGTTGCCTTCTGGGGGCGTCTAGACAACCGCGCTGAACTGACCAGGCAATTAGAGTTAGATTCCCAACCAAGCGCCACCTTACTTGATGCCCAACTTGTGCTGGCAGGATGGCATCGCTGGGGCAAGAGACTACCAGAGCAGTTGTTGGGAGATTTCGCCCTAGCAATCATCGATACAGAGGCCCATCAGTTGTTCTTGGCTCGTGACCCTCTGGGTGTGAAGCCTCTCTACTACTGGCCCCATTCCCAAGGTCTGTTGTTTGCTACCACAGTCAGGGCATTTTGCTGCCTGAAAGCCCTGGAACCGACCCCAGACAGCGACTGGATGGCTCGCTATTTATTGCACCTGTCCATGAGCCACAGTTGCACCAGCTACCGCGAGATCCTGAAGCTGCCCCCTGGCCACTTTTTAATAGTGGATGGTGAGAGCCATCAGCAGTTACACCGTTACCATCAATGGCAAGATGACGCACCCACTACATATCAGCGAGATCCCCAATGGCTAGAAGCTTATCGCGCAGTGTTGGAGGAGTCAATTCGTTGTCGGATGGCCAGCAACTACCCCTTGGGGACTGAAAACAGTGGTGGCATCGATTCAGCCAGTATTACCGCTTACCTGGCCCGGTTTCTAGGTGAACCAGGCGATCGCCTGCACAGTTTTGGCTTCGCCCTGTCTGAACATGAGCCAGCCTATATTTTGGAAACTAGCCAGTACGTCAACATTACTCATAACTACCTGGTGACTGCCTGGGATACATCTGATTCGGCCATTGAGAACTACATGGGGCGGACTCTGCAAGTGATAGGCTATCCGCAGGAAAAAACCTTCGGTACAGGCCATACTCCGTTCTATCGAGAGTGCCAGCTACGGGGCATCCGAACTCTCTTCTCAGGCTATGGTGGTGACGAGGTGATCAGCAATCCTGGACATCATCTGCGTTGGGAGTTACTTGATAGTCATGATTACGGTAACCTCTGGAAGATCTTGCCTGGTAACCCCCTGTGGCGCTTTCTGCGTCTGAGTAAAGCGGTAACCTTGGGTCGCAAACATCCCGACTACAATCCCAACTTTCTCAGAGCCTGGATCCATCAATGGTCCCATCAGCTTCTACGGCAGGATGTAGTGGAGCGCTTGGGTCTATACGAAGCCTACCTGGAAACAGCCCGTTATGATGCCCCCTTTCGCCGGATTAATGATTGGATTATTAACGGGCTGCTACAGATGCCCTATATTTCCACGCGCTTGGAAATAAGTACCCTAGTGGCAGGCTCCTATGGTATTGACTACTGCTGGCCCCTGTGGGATGTGCGACTGGTTCAGCAATATCTCTCCACCCCTAGCCTTGAGAAGGTTGGCCCCCAAGGGATTGGACGATATCTCCACCGACGTGCCATCAGCGGCACCGTGCCCCAGCGGGTGGCCTGGAAGCCTAACAAAAATATGGGCTATGCCAGAGCGCATCAAGCCATGAACGACATCGGCATCCAAAGCATTGCCGAACGAGCTCGCGGTCAAGCAGCCAATTTACACCCCGCAGTGGCAGAGTTAATCGACCAGAACAAATGGTGTGAGCAGATTAAGCGGGCACAGCAGGGAAAGGTTTCAGCGGAATTTGGCTTTGGTTTCTGGCAGTCCACTTTGGCTATCCAATGGCTCAACCAGTGGTTACATGGGAGGCCAGTAGGCTAGTGGCTTGCGTGCGGCGCATCATTCGAGGTCTATACCGAGAGTTGTGGCAAAATTCACTTCCTCATAGCCTGATTAGTGTGCGCTATCTGCTGCCGGGACAGGATCAGCGAGTGCGTCTTCATCGCCAACTGTGGTGGCAGAGCCGACCCAATTGGCCCCGGTTTGTCTGGCTGCTGATTGAATTCTGGGTCTGGTTGCGCTGGATTAGTTTCTCAGGTTGGAGAGTGAGTTGGCGGGTGTTGCGTCGAAGGGGACCTGATGTGCAAGTCCAAGAGGGAATTTCCCTCTGGCAACAAGGGCAAAAGCTGATTCATCTGAGTATTGGTTGCTGTGTACCCCCTAGAGAGGTCTATCGTTTTCGGCTTTATCTAGAACCAGAGCGAATCTGGGATCTTGTGTTCGACCATGAGATCAACGCCTATCATCGCTGGCGTAGCCAGCCACTGGGTCTTGGCGATGTTTCTCGCGCTCTGCTGGCCGACAAATTACGTCAAACTGAAGTGCTATCTGGCATAGGGATACCGATGGCTCCGATTCTGGCCTGTCTCTCCCGCGGGCAGGCTGCTGATTTATCAACTTGGTTGACCGAAGGAACACGTCTTTTCTGCAAAACCCGTTCGGGCAACTGTGGCATCGGTGCCTTTACCGTTTGGCAACATAACGGATTAATCCAGGGTCAGCGATTTAGTGGTGAGAGGTTGCCCGATACTAAGGCGGTGTCTCGGGCCTGGCGTGAACTTCTAGCGCGTGATGCTGCCCTTGTGCAGCCCTGTTTGCTTAACCATCCCTGGCTGGCTCCCCTGGCAGTGGGCGACGCTGCTATCACGATCCGCTATATTTCTTGTCAGGATAGGGAGCAAACTTGCTGTCTAAGTGCCACCCTGGAGATTCCAGCAGGGCAGGACGTGCAAAGTGGACAGATGCTCTATGTGATCCTGCCAATTGAACCAGAGAGTGGCCAAATCCATCCGTTTCCCGATGCTCTGTTACCGAGCTCAGATGCTCAACGGCGACAGGCTGGGGTGATGACTCGTCTTCCATCGGAATCGATGGTTCCAGATTGGCCCATTCTAGTTGAGGCTAGCTTACAAGCCCAGAGAAGGTTTCCAGACCTTTGGGCCATTGCCTGGGATTGGGTGGTAACTCCTCAAGGTCCCCGCTTGCTAGAAGGCAACAGTGGTTGGAGTGGAGCTATTCCACAACTCTTGTATGGTGGTTTTCTACAGGGGAACATCCTTCGGTAGCTACGGTGTACACACATCTCTGGATAAACCCATTCCACCCTGCATTAGCCCCCCCGACCCCCCAATTCTGGGGGGAGATCAACAAAAACTGGGACTATTTCCCCCCAGAATTGGGGGGCTAGGGGGGCGAGTGCAAAGATTTTGAATCTTTTCAAGACTTGTGTGTACACGGCATCCTTCGGTAGAGGGTTTAAGCACTTACAGAGATCACCTGTACCAGACCTTGCCCATGGATCTCATTCAAAAACTTGAGTACATCGGTCTGGCATTGCTCTGGGGCTACCTCAAAGGTTTCGAGGAGGCGATCGCACACCTGTCTCACCGTCATAGGTATTTCAATCAAGCGCCAAATTTCAGCCCCAATCTCATCCAAACTGTAGTAAGCACTCTTTTCCAGCACCATCATCACCACCTCCTTACCCATTGTCTCGCTCAGAAGGTCAGGGTGTTGGGAAACCATTGTCTCAAGGTTAATTTGGTCAGTAGATGAACTCATCTCAGTAGATTAAATCTCCAGTCTTACTCAAATAACCAAACCGCTGCATCACCTCATTATGGGTTATGACTAACTGCTCTACCTGCTCCTCAGTGAGGATCTCACGCCAAGAGCCAACCATACCCTTACGAAAGAAAGATTGAGCCAGTGGCATTTTTTCGCAAAACTCCTCCTTGGACTCCTGAGCCTGTAGGCGCTCAAAGCGTGAAAACTCCAGCGCCTTATGCACTCGGCTCCTATCAACCTCTAAGCCTGCAAAATTAACAATTTTGGTAAATGTGGCTTCCGCATCTAAGTTCATATCTTCGTAACGGATAACCAAGAGATTAAGATCGGGTTCATCTACCCAACTGCACACATGGTGACTCCAAGATAATAGACGTTGACGAAACTGATTGTGTAATCGTTTGGGATTCGCAACTATGGCATAGTCATCTTGACACAGTGCATCAACCATTCTAGCTACTGGCTGGTTCCAGTGATGGGCAAAGGATACGGCTACATCTAAGGGATTGCGAATGAGATAAATTACCCCAGCAGTTGCAGCTTTAGAGAGAATCGGTTCGTCTTCGGCGTTGCGAGTAAAGGCATCATGAACTTTTAGGAATAAATCTTCCTTACTATTGTCTGAGAGCTGTTCATAGACCCGAGGACGGTAGCGATCAATCTCGTCTGGCGTCAAATCTGATGCCTCTAACCCAGCCAGTTCATCAAAAATGCCCCGGGCACTGGCAATAGGCCCCCCATCGAGATCATTAATGGAGGCAGGTTGATCGCCATTACGCCAATAGTTACTCAGAAACACTCGCAGCCAAGTATTGCCTGACTTGGGGTAAGACGCTAACCAGTAGATCCGACCCATTTAGCCCAGATCCTCAATCAGGCGACTGGTAAGTTCTTCCAGCAAAAAAGGGTGGGTTGGCCGAGTAACCCGGGTCACTTGGGCTGCATTGGCGGCTACCGTTGCCAGATGAAAATGGGGTAAACGCATATTCAATCCATCCAGAAACCTTTGTCGATACGTGTTCCCGAGAAAAATCTCAAATTTCTCACTATCTTCTAAACATTCCAGGAGCATGTCTGGGCGATTGTGGACTCTGAGAACGTAAACCCCATAGAGGGGAACTGGTTGATCAACAAATTGGTGGTGCGTCGGTACTGCATATTTCTCTAACTGACTGCGAACAGCACGCAAATTCTCAATCGGCTGAGCCAATTGCTGGCAGGCATCGTGCCAGAGCTTCACCTGTGGGTAGGCTGGCAACACCAAAGGTTTCCCATATTCATTGAGTACAATCCCCGTAACGTCATCGGCCATCATGGGGTATCCCCGTTGTAGCAGGGATCCCAGCAGAGTGGATTTACCATTGCCGGATGCACCGACAAACAACACTGCGCCGCGGTCAGTCTGGATGGCACTAGCATGCATGACCAAAATGCCCCGTTGATGGAGCAATGCGCCTAAGCAAGATCCCAGCAAAAATAAGCGCACTTCATCTGCAGTGGCTTCTGGGTGAGGTGCAATGACAATTTCATTGCCGTTTTGCACCAAATAATAGGCAACATTCTCTAGCTTGAGGAGAAATTGATTGCTTTGAGCCTCGTATAGTACCCCTTGGACTTGTGGGTTCTTTAAAGAGGTAGGGATATCTCCGTAGCGAACAACAACATCTGGCTCACCTTTGGCGGGCAACAACTCTGGACAGGGAAACTCCAGGCTAAACATCAAACCGTAAGCACGATAGGTATACATTGATCCTGGATATCTCTTGTTTGGACTGTTACTTCGCCCAAAATGGACTTTTGGCTATTTTATCGCTCAGTATGCAGTCAGCACATAGATCCCTGAGACCAATGAGGTCAAAGGGTTGGTCGTGCTTGTAGAAGTAGTAGGTAATCGTCAAGTGCTCTGTGGGTGGGGTGAGTCACTCCTCTGTAAACGTCGAGACTACTGTGTAGTGCAACTCCCCCCGCCCCCCAGTCAACCAGAACTCACCGCAGCGTACCCAGGCATGGGCCGCCAACTCTCCAGCAGCATCCTTATTTACCCCGAGATATAGTGTACTGCTCACGCCCCGTCGCTGTAGCATCCGCTTCGCAGCGATGGCTTGGGCCAGACAGTTACTCTTCCAGGGGGTATTTCGAGCCGCTCTCCAAATCGCTTGACTGACCTCACGGGCAACGATCGCTTCCTCTGGTGATAGGCTCAGACTGGATTCTGCTCTGTGGGTTCCCAAGTGGGGGGCAATATGCTTAAACGGTACGGTGAGGATGAGCGATCGCGCCAGTCCCAGCCATAGCCATGCTTCCAGCCACATTCTCCGCTGTCTCCAGGACAACTTTTTCAACACCCGCAGCTTACCCAACAGGACTTGACCCTTGGGGGTGTTAGGGATCAATTTCGTGGAGTGCCATAGCACGTTCTTTTTTTTCCTCATTAAGGGTTTTTGTTCAACCCATCTGTCCATAGTCTAGTGGTCTGTCAGCTTTGATTTGAGGGGTAGATTGAGTGAGAGAAGGAGAATGGGGTTAAATTTTGAGGGGTCGAAGCCTCTCAAAATTTTCCTGACAGAACACTAGGCAACCAAATAAGGATTCAACCATCCCTGTTTGGCTAGGTTCTTGCGAGCCAGAGCTAATTGTTCATAAAACAGGGCTGGGGTGTCAACCTCTCTAATCACCTTGTTATAGAACCGACCATCTTCACCTCTAACCACTTCTCTTAGATAGTTTGTGGTTACCACCTCTTTGGTTTCTGGATGAAATTTAATCAAGCCTCTAGGCCCTTGAAACTCAACCGCATGTAAGGCTTCAGGGAGCTTTCCATTAAGGGACTGGTTGATGCCAATTTGTTGGACAGCGCGGCTGATTAGATGACCGGTTTCATAGGCCATCAACACATAACAGTTGACTGGATGTCCAGTCTCTGCCTGAAAGGTCTGGGTAAATGCCTGGTCTTCACGGGTATTCCGACGCCAACAGGAGAGTGTTTTGATCCCCAGCGCCAGTTCTCCAACCTCGTCTAACAGAGATTCGTCAACCATAAAGGGTAGCCCTATCAGTGGAATGCTGTCACGATAGCTAAGTCGATGGTAAGCCTCCAAGAAAGACAGCGTTTCTTTGCCAGCATAGAACCCCATCATGAAATCAGGGTGATTGGTGGCAATCATCTGAATAGACTCAGAGGGGTCTTCTACTCGTGACTCCCGATGGGTCACAGCGACATGGACTAACTTCCCTGCCTGTGCTTCCAGACCCAGACCAAAAGCAAACGTAATCCCATAGCCACCGTCATGGAATGCGGCCATTGAGCAAGCTGTTTTCCCGTATTCTGCCGCGCCCCAATAACCGGACAGCCAGCTGGTTTGCCATAGATTAAATGAATTAATAAATACATAGGGGTCTTGGGCGGTATGGTTAACCACATCTTCACCCAAGGTGTTAACGATTAGCGGCACCTGCTGCCCACTGAAGTATGGCTTGAGATCCTCGATCAAACCGGCGTTCAAAGGCGCTACTACAACATTCACCTGCTGTTTGACCAGCAGTTCCTGAATCTTGCTAACCAACACATTTTTGTCGGCATTGTAACCAGATGGTTCAATACACAGCTCATAGTTCATACCTAAGTTCTCAGCCAAACCCAATGCCAGAGCATGAGGAATATCCCGAGCCAGGAAAGGGATATAGTTGGAATTGGGAACCAATACACCAATTTTAATAGGCATAAATACAGAATAAACGGGCACTGCTGGCAAAAGGGAAGGGATGGACAGTACCTATGTTTTTGGAAAAGCTAAGCCTAAAACTTCAGGGAGCCAAGAATAGAGTCACCACTATCGACAATATCAATTCCGAGATGGGAAGATACCCACCAAGGCAATACTGACATAAACGCCCAGGAATGGGTTTCTAATGTTAAGCGGCTGAGACCCTCCAGTGTCATCAACCACAATAGACTCGCTCGCCATTGCCCTATCCTGTGCGGGTACAGGACTCGCGTAAATGTTTGTTCCAGCAGGTTGTGGTGCAGCCAACATTCTACCTAAAGGATCTGGACTATCTGCCAGAGCATTTTCTCCGTGCAGGATAGCTGTATGGCTATGGGATGCCATTTGAGGTATGGTCAGGGTGACCTCGAAAGTCCCGCCTCTTTCGCCCCAGGTGATAGTGTCAAGACCAGGGCCACTGCCAACATGTACAATCGAGCGCCCGCGCAAGTCGGGTAATGCAAAAGTGGTGCGACCATCACCGCCAAAGGTTGTTCCCAATAGGGAAAATAAGGCCTCGTTTGATGAGATAGACAATAGCTGCCCATCGCAAAAAGCCCAGCCCCGGGGTGGAAAGTTGAATCCAAATGCCTGAATTTGTCCGATAAATGGGTCCATGTTTTTCTTCGTAGAGTTCTGAGCAGAGTTTTGGATCTTCGACTATGGCTATGACAGAAAATCTTCCTAAAGAAGCAAAAAAAGGTCTAAGGACTTTGCCCTTTCGACGCTTAAAAACACTTCCAGGGAATGTTCAGAAAATCGTGCCTGATAGGGCTGAAACCCTAGATTTTCCGTTCTCGAAACTGAGGTTTGCACAAAATTCTAATGACTCTCGCTTCCACTTAAATATTAAAGCTTATGTTGAATTATCTTTAGTATGTAACACTGAATGTAACATTGACAGATAACCGTCTAAGAGGGCAAGGAAGTTAATAGGGTTTCAGCTACTTCCAGGCACCTGACAGGTGCAGAATCATCGAACTTATGAGTCCAGATCGGCTGAAACCTGTCCAGCAAGACTGTCTCGGCCGCCTCCAGTAGTGAGTAATATAGCAATCCTATTTAATTTTAAAACGATAAGCTGATCGGCATTTAAATTTCCAGGTCGATCCCCTTGTGGCAAGGACTTGAGAGCGATCAACATGCAGTTTAGATGCTTAACAGCTTATGGCTCTGAAACCCTTATCTAGTAAGAACCAGTTTGAAAAGATTCTAACGCCTTGCACCCGCCCCCTAAATCCCCCATTCTGGGGGACTTAAGAGTG
>NZ_WVIC01000038.1 GCF_009939295.1 Petrachloros mirabilis ULC683 | reverse complement strand
AGGGGGGCGAGTGCAAAGATTTTGAATTTTTCAAGACTTGTGTGTACACGGTAGGCCCCCCAGAATGGGGGGCTGATCACTCTTAAGTCCCCCAGAATGGGGGATTTAGGGGGCGGGTGCAAGGCATTAGAAACTTTTCAAACCGCCTCTTACGCCACTGATAAGGTTATAGGGCTAACTGAGACGCTCCAGTCCTTTGCAGTGTCAATTTTGCGCCAGGTTTGATTTGTGTCAAGCCTAAGATGAATAAACTCATCGGGTGACGATCACCGGCACCCCAATGGCGACTTTCTCGTAGAGCTCGGCAATGTGTTCATCGAGCATCCGCACACAGCCATGAGAGGCTGCCTGCCCGACTGAGCCTCGGTTAGGGGTGCCATGAAACCCAATCCAGTTATTGCCGTCTGACCAAAAGCCAATCCAGCGCCGTCCCAGTGGATTTTCAGGGTCGCCCCCTGAAATCACATCCCCAGTAAAAGGGTTGGCCCAGGGGGGATCTTTGTACATTGTCTTTACTTTAAATTCACCGACGGGAGTTTCCCAGCCCTGGCGACCAATGGCGACGGGATAGGTTTTGACAGCCTTACGCCCTTCCCAAAGAGTCACCCGACGATTGCGAAGATCGAGTTCTAGGCGCTTGGGGATGATCACTTCAGGCAACAGCAGACTGGCATCTGGCAATCCTGGGAAGGGTGCAACGGCCAATGTAGAAGCAAAAACGACCTGAGGGCTAAGCCAAAGCCCTAAAGCAACTGTTGTTCCAAGTAAGCGTGAGGAGAGGCAGAACGGACGGGCAACCATTTTAGAGGAGACACTCAGCTTTGAGAACACAAATTCAACACCGGTCATAGGGATTTGAAAAGATGCTTAATTGATCATTTACATTATGCTGTGGAAGTTACCACTGAAATCTCTCGCAAGACAAGTATAGCAACTGCCTCTCAGCATATCCAGGGGTAGAGAGCTGGTGGCGGTGGCTAAGTTAAGCGCTAGACGTGGCCAGTTCGACCAATTGTTGCTGCTGATCTTGAGCAATACAGGACTGAATAATGGTGTCAATGTCGCCTTCGAGAACGCGGTCGAGGGAAAAGTTTTGGGTGAGGCGATGATCGGTGGCTCGATTGTCTTTGTAGTTGTAGGTGCGGATTTTTTCAGACCGGGAGCCAGTCCCCACCTGAGATCGTCGGACGGCAGTCACGGAGTCCTGTTGCTCTTGCAGCTTTAGTTCGTAGAGTTTGGCTCGCAAAATCTGCATGGCTCGCTCTTTGTTTTTTAGCTGCGATCGCTCCTCTGTACAAAAGACCCGAATCCCCGTGGGCTTATGATAGAGGTCGGCAGCAGTTTCCACCTTATTGACGTTTTGACCCCCCGCTCCCCCAGAGCGAGCCGTGGTCAGCTCAATATCCTTGGGGTCAATTTCCACTTCTACTTCATCGACTTCAGGCATCACCGCAATCGTGGCAGTAGAGGTATGTACCCGTCCCGAAGCTTCAGTGGCTGGCACCCGCTGTACGCGATGAACCCCAGCTTCATACTTAAGTTTGCTATACACTTGGTCGCCCTGCACTTCTAACACAGCTTCTTTAAACCCGCCCATTTCACCCAAAGACTCACTGAGCAGCTTAATCCGCCAACCCTGACTTTCAGCATATTTAGAGTACAGCCGAACCAGATCCCCAGCCCAAATGCTAGCTTCATCTCCGCCCGTTCCCGCCCGGATTTCCAACATAATGTTTTTGTCATCATTGGGGTCACGGGGCAACAGCAACACTTTCAGGCGGTCTTCCAAGTTATTGAGAGTCTGAGACAACTCTTCTACTTCAAGGGCAGCCATCTCCCGCATTTCAGGGTCGCTGGCACTCTCTTTCAAAATTTGTTGCGCATCTTTGAGATCTTGCTCTGCTTTTTGCCAAGCTTCAAAGGTCGTCACGGTTTCCTCTAAGGAAGCCCGCATTTTAGCCACCCGATGAAGTTCCGTTGGATCAGTAGACACATCCGGATCCGCCAACCGCCGGGTTAGCTCCTGAAAGGTTTGCTCAACAGAGCGCAGTTTTTCTAGCAAATAGGCTTCAGCCATGACTATTTTCACCACATACACAGCAGGGGGTTAACTTGCTCAGATTGAGACACCAGGCGCTTTGGCTATCTACTAGAGCCCAAGATTGCAGACTCCCCAAGTCAGGTGGGAACAGGTCTGTGCATAACACTGAGGATACTTTAGTCTAGCCGAAAGCAGATCGAGACAGCGAAAGCCCTACCAAGGGCAGGGCTTTCAGCAACCCGAGACAACTCGGCTATTGTTTTTGTTTCGGTGCGCCTTGAGCGGCATCGGTCATGCCATACTTCCGCATAAAGCGCTCGACTCGACCTTCGGTGTCAATGATTTTCTGGGTTCCTGTATAAAACGGATGATTCCCAGACCAAATATCAACAGACAGTTCGGGCTTGGTTGCCCCCACGGTCATGATCACTTCGCCATCACAATAAACCTTGGCATCAGGGTACCATTGCGGATGAATATCAGGTTTTGCCATCACATACTCCAACTAAATCAAACTGCAAATAAATTAAACCCCAACCACTCGATTAACGCTTCGAGTATTGCGGTGCTTTACGCGCCTTACGCAGACCATACTTCTTCCGCTCTTTAGCCCGAGGGTCACGGGTCAGATAACCCTCAATCTTGAGAGGCTGCCGATTGGCTGGATCCAGTTGACACAGCGCCCGAGCTACCCCCAAGCGAATAGCATCTGCTTGACCCGTCAACCCGCCACCGTGGGCATTCACCAGAATGTCGTAATCAGCTTCTAAGCCCAGGGTTTCCAAGGGTGCTTTCGCCAGTGCTAGATAGCTGGGATTAAATTGTAAGTACTCATCACCGGGACGACCATTAATTTTGATTTCTCCTGACCCAGGCACGAGCCGCACTCGGACCACAGAAGACTTGCGCCGTCCAGTGCCGGCATAGCTAACTCGGTTATTTTGTTCAGTGGCTTGCATTAACGTTTGGCTCCTGAAAGGGTATCAATCACTAGAGATTCGGGTTGTTGAGCTGCATGGGGATGATCAGGGCCAGCATAGACCTTGAGCTTGGTAAATAACTGGCGTCCAAGGGTATTTTTAGGCAACATTCCCTTAACAGCCTGCTCTACAATGCGCTCAGGCAGGCGTTTTTGGAGGTGATCAAAGGTTTCAACTTTCATGCCACCCGGACGACCCGAGTGACGACGGTAGAGCTTCTGACTGCGCTTGCGACCCGTCACATCAATCTTTTCGGCATTAACCACAATCACGAAATCGCCGGTGTCCATGAAGGGGGTATAGGTAGGTTTGTGCTTGCCTCGTAATATCATGGCAATCTGAGTCGCCAAACGTCCAAGACGCTGATCTGCTGCATCAATGACGTACCACTGTTGAGATTCAGGTGTCGCAGACGGTAAGTATGTTTTTTCCATGGGTCTTCTCTAAATCAGAAAATTGATCAAAACAAACGCTGTGGGCTAGCAGCAACCGCTCAGAGCCACTGCCCAACTCTTGTTGGGTGGCAACTCAGCCAAGGTGGGGGTGGGTAGCGTGTCATACCAAACCTCCGGCTCAAAGGGGAATTCAGGATAGCCCACTCGCAACAAGCACAGTCCCTGAGGGGGGGCAGCATACTTGACCTGATCTCGCTGTTCCTGCTGCCAGAGCTGGGTAAAGCTTTCTGGGGTTCGTTGGCCACGCCCTACCTGCACCAATAAGCCTACCAACAGCCGCATCATGCCGTACAAGAAGCCACTCGCTTGCACCTCAATCTGAACCAAAGAGCCATGGCGCACACAACTCACCGATTGAATGTCTACCCAGGAATGGGGACGACTGGAGCCCGCTCGATGAAACGCTGCCAGGTGATGACGACCGAGCAAAGGATGCAGGGCTGACTGCATCGTTTCGATAGAGAGAGGCTGGTAGTAGTAGTGCCAGGTTTGATCCCTTAAAAACAAGTTGGGACGGGGATCGGTGTACAGGGTGTAGCGATATCGCCGCCAAGACGCTGAGAACCGAGCATGCCACGTCAAAGGTACGGATGCAGACCCCCGGATCGCAATGTCTTGGGGCAGCCGGGCGTTTAAGATACTAGCCCAACGAGGGGCTGGCACCGGAGCTTGGGTATCAAAGTGAGCCACTTGAGCTGCTGCATGCACTCCCGCATCGGTACGACCCGCCCCATGGAGGGTAATCGCAGTTCCAGTCACAGAGGCTAGGGTTTGCTCGATTTCCGCTTGAACGCTGCGATGCCGAGGTTGCCACTGCCAACCATGAAAATGAGTGCCCAGGTATTGAATCACCAGGGCAACTCGCTTTAATTCCGTAGGTTGGCCGTCAGACATCGTTGTGATTTGTGCTATGCGGTCTTAGGTCAGTTCAATAACTGCCATTTCAGCGTTATCACCGCGCCGATGCACGGTGCGGATGATGCGGGTATACCCTCCCTGCCGATTGGCGTAGCGCTCAGGGGCTTGAGCAAATAGGGAATGGACTAAATCCTTGTCGTATAGATAGCCTAAGGCTCGTCGGCGTGAGGCAAGAGAGCCATCCTTGGCTAGGGTAATCATCTGATCGGCACGCTCTCGAACCGCGCGGGCACGAGTTTTGGTGGTGGTAATCCGACCATGACGAATCAACTCAGTGGTGAGCGATCGCAGCAGCGCTTTGCGCTGATCGGCAGGTTTGCCTAATTTGTGGACACGGCAACGATGACGCATGAGAAAGCCTCTTTAGCTATTTTTAGACGACTTTTCCACCGGCAACTTAATGCCTAGGTGGGTCTGGAGCGCTTCAATCACCTCTTCGGCAGACTTAGCCCCAAAGTTTTTAATCTCCAGCAAATCTTCTTGGGAGTACTCCAGCAGATCGGCCACACTGTTAATTTGGGCTCGCTTCAGACAGTTATAAGCCCGCACAGACAGATTGAGATTTTCAATGGGCAATTGATTGTTCTCATCTTCTTCTTTTTCTGGGTCTTTTTCTACGGGTCTGAAGGTCACATTCATGAGCGGATTGAGTAAATCCACCAAAATTTCGGCGGCTTTACTGAGGCACTCTTGAGGGGTCATGCTCCCATTGGTCCAGATCTCCAAAATCAGGCGATCTTTTTCAAGAACACCCCCCACTCGGGCATCTTCAACGCTATAGTTCACTTTCCGGACAGGCATGAACAACGCATCAATCTGGAGAAAGTCTAGGGCTGATGACTCATCGTGACCTTTACTAATGGGTCGGTAGCCCACCCCCCGTTCAATGCGAAACTCCATCTCTAAGGTGGCACCCTCAGAAAGGGTGGCAACGTACTGATTGGGGTTAATCACTTCGACATCCGGAGAAACCTCAAAATCTCCAGCCGTTACCGTGATCGGTCCCTGGATAAATAGGCGGCCAATTTGAGGCTCAGGGGTGTGATTTCTGACCACGACCTGCTTCATGTTCAGCATAATATCCAGGACATCCTCGCGCACCCCTGGAATCGTCGCAAACTCATGATTGACCCCAGCGATCCGAACAGCGGTCACTGCCGATCCTTCTAGATTAGACAACAGCACTCGCCGGAGTGCATTGCCGATGGTGGTTCCTTGACCTCGATCTAGAGGTTCCAGAACAAATTTGCTAAATTGGCTATAGTCTGAATCGCTGGTGGATTCAACACATTCAACCTGAAATTGCGCCACGAAAATCCCTCCCTTTTGCTGCGCTCAGTGACGTTTGGTGCATTTTGTGCCCCAGCAGTCCTGCTTTAGAAACGCTGAACAATGATTGCTGATTGCATAGGCTGTAAGTTCTAGTGTGGAGAGACAAGGAAAGTCTCCGGTCACCGAGCCTCACTGAACCGAAAAAATCCCAAAGACCCGTCTAGACTCGTCGTCGCTTGGGCGGACGGCAACCATTGTGGGGAATGGGGGTCACGTCTCGAATGAGGGTAATTTCCAGGCCAGCGCCTTGTAGTGCCCGAATGGCGGTTTCTCGTCCCGCGCCAGGCCCGGTCACCATCACTTCAATTTGACGCATGCCCTGATCGATGGCTCGACGAGCTGCATTTTCAGAGGCCGTTTGCGCTGCAAAGGGGGTGCCCTTTTTGGCTCCTTTAAAGCCACTGGAGCCTGCGGAAGCCCAAGAAATAACTTCACCACCGACATCACTAATCGTGACAATGGTGTTATTGAAGGTAGATTGAATGTGGGCAATGCCACTGGGAACGTTACGCTTTTGCTTGCGGCTCCCGGATCGCTTGGATGATTGTTGCGCCATGACTTAATATAATTTGACTCAAATAACGGATGCAGTGCAGAACCAGCGCTTTAGATCAACCCCTACTTCTTGGCAGGGGCTTTTTTCTTCCCTGCTACGGTGCGACGAGTTCCCCCACGACGGGTTCGAGAATTCGTCCGGGTGCGCTGTCCTCGAACGGGCAAACCCGCTCGATGTCGCCGACCGCGATAGGAGCCAATATCCATCAATCGCTTGATGTTCATGGCTTCTAGTCTTCTGAGATCCCCTTCGACTTGGTAGTCGGCCACCGCAGTCCTCAGTGCCGCAACATCGGCGTCGCTGAGATCTTTGACCCGGGTATCGGGATTCACACCCGAGGCTGCCAAAATCTGATGAGACCGGCTCAGACCAACCCCATAGATGTAGGTCAGACCAATTTCAATGCGTTTATCACGTGGAAGGTCAACTCCGGCAATGCGTGCCACGCTTTCCTATCTCCCTATACTGATGAATACAAGTGTGTCTCGATGGAGAGAGCCGCCGAGACGATTTGATTCTGTTAGCCCTGGCGTTGCTTATGTTTAGGATTTGAGCAAATCACCATGACGCGCCCACGTCGACGAATGACGCGACATTTATCACACATGCGGCGGACTGAAGACCGAACTTTCATGATCAATGTAATCTCTACAAAACTGTAATTCTATCACTTTTTGGTTGTTTGTTACAGACAAACGGAAAAATTACTTTTTCCGCAGTCGATAGGTGATTCTGCCTTTGGTAAGGTCGTAGGGGGTTAACTCTACTTTGACCCGATCGCCGGGCAAAATTTTGATGTAGTTCCGACGAATTTTTCCGGAAATGTGAGCCAACACATTAAAACCATTGTCCAGATCCACTCTGAACATGGCGTTGGGAAGGGATTCCATTACGGTTCCTTCCATTTCGATGGCATCTTGCTTGGACAAGGATTAAGCCTCCTTCTAGGACATCTTCGAGATCAAGAACACTAAATGGGATCTGTTTGGCATTGCAATAAAGCCTCTGCTAAAGCGAATGATCGAGGAGGGTCACTGCTTGCTCAATGGCCTGAGTCACTTGAGCCATGGATTGATTGCCATCAATATTAATAAGCTGCTGCCGCTCTTGGTAAAACTGAATCAAAGGTTGAGTCTGTTCGGCATAGACTTGTAGGCGACGACGGATCACTGCTTCAGTGTCATCTTGGCGACCCCGAGACAGCAATCGCGCTACTAAAACATCGTCTGACACTTTGAGGTTAATCACTTGATCAAGGCGTTGATCAATCTCGATGAGCAGAGATTCTAGAGCCTTGGCCTGGGGTATGGTGCGGGGAAATCCATCTAAGATCCACCCTGAGTGAGTGTCGCCGCGTCCCAATCGTTCTCGCACCATACCAATGACAACTTCGTCCGGAACCAACTCTCCCTTGTCTAAATACTGCTGAGCTTGGATACCTAATGCGGTCTTCTGGGCGACGGCTGCTCGGAATAAATCACCTGTAGAAATATGAATCAGGTTCAGAATCTTAGAGAGTGCAGTTGCCTGGGTTCCTTTGCCAGCACCGGGAGGGCCAAATAAGACTAAACGTGCCACTATTGTTTCACCATCCCTTCATACCGTTGGGAAATCACATAGGTTTGAATTTGCTTAGCAGTGTCAATGGCCACGCTGACCAGGATCAGTAGAGAAGTTGCCCCTAATCCTTGAAAGGTGGTGACACGGGTCGCACCTTCTACGGCAGTGGGAATAATGGCTACTGCTCCTAAGAAAATTGCCCCCAGAAACGTCAAGCGATTTAAGACGCGCTCAATATATTCCGTGGTGGCTCTTCCGGGACGAATACCGGGGATGCTGGCGCCCATTTTTTTAAGATTTTGCGCCATGTCTACCGGGTTAACCACCAAGGAAGCATAGAAGTAGCTGAAGAACAGGATCAAAATCAAGTAAAACCCTGCGTAGAGCCAGGGGATGCTGCTACCGGGGGACAGGTAGGCCGCAATTTGAGCGAAGGTTTCGTTGCGAACGAGTCCGGCTAGAAAGCTGGGCAAAATTAAGACTGCGGAGGCAAAGATAATGGGCATGACGCCACCCTGGTTCAATCGCAAGGGCAGGTAGCTGGTTTGTTCTCGATAGAGTCGCCGCCCAACTTGCCGCCGAGCATAGACGATGGGGATGCGTCGGGTTCCTTCTTGAACAAACACAATGCCGATAATCATCACCAAGAAGACTGCCAGCAAAATGACGATGCCACCAACGCTGCCGCCCCCTTGGGCAAGGTCAATCGTGGCACTAATGGAGGTGGGCAGCACTGAAACAATGCTGAGGAAAATCAGCAGGGAGGCACCGTTACCAACACCTCGCTCTGTGATCAGTTCGCCCACCCACATCACAAACATGGATCCGGCGGTCAAGGCTAAAACCATCTGAACCACAAACCAAGGGCCAGGGTTGATGACCACCCCTTCGATGGAGTTGACTAACAGGGCAAAGCCGGTACTTTGGATCACAGCCCAACCCAGCGCCACATAACGAGTAATTTGGGAGAGCTTACGGCGACCTGCTTCACCTTCGTCTTTTTGCAATCGTTCTAGGGACGGCAAGGCCGCAGTTAACAACTGCAAAATAATGGAGGCGTTAATAAAGGGCAGGATGCCTAGGGCAAAAATGCCCACAGCAGAGAAGCCCCCACCGGAAAAGAAGTCGAGGAACCCGATGAATTGAAAGTCTTGGATGGCTGCTGCAAAGGCGGGTCTGTCAATTCCTGGCACGGGTAGGTAGATGCCTAGACGCACCAAAATTAACAGACCGATGGTGACAAAAATCCGACTGCGCAGACCGGCGGCTTGAGCCATCTGCGCAAAGGTTTCTTGAGCTGTGGGTGTTTTTCCTCGACTGACAACCATCTAGGATATTCCTCTATAAGGTGCAAGCGCTTGGTTCATAAGCTTTGTGAAGGGACAAAATCACTCTTTGATAATATCCCACTCTAAGTAAGGCTCTGGGTTGTCTACAAGTGTTTGACCGGTCTACTCTCGGCGCTAGCTAAGATTCGGTGGCTTCGAAGCTGCCTCCCGCCGCAGTGATTTTGGCAATGGCGCTTTGGGTCGCTGCGGCTGCTTTCACGGTGAGGGGAATGGTCAATTCTCCGTCGCCCAAGATTTTTAGCGGTGCTTTGGCTGTGGTCAATATTCCCGCTGCTAATAGGCTATCTACATTGACTTGGGAATTGGCTGCGAGGCCATTGAGTGCCCCTACGTTGAGCGTTGTGAAGACTTTGTGGTTGATTAAGGGGAAGTGCTTCAGCTTGGGAATCCGACGATAGAGGGGATTTTGTCCCCCTTCAAAGCCGGGGCGAGTGGGACGACCAGAGCGTGATTTTTGCCCCCGCATTCCGAAGCCGCAGCTCGCGCCTTGGCCGGCAGCAATGCCTCGACCCACGCGCCGACGGCGATGCTGGGAGGTGGCTTTTGGTTGAGCGTCATTGAGTCTCATGGCTGTTGATGTTAAAAAATGAACATATTTGGGGGTGCGATCGCACCCCTTAACTAATCCCAAAAATCCCATCAGGATCTTTCGGGTACCTAGGCATAAAGTTTTTCAATGGCAACACCCCGTTCTTCAGCAACCTCAGCAAAAGTGCGGAGCGAATCTAGCGCATCCAAAGCAGCACGCGCATTGTTCAGGGGATTATCCGAGCCCAATTGCTTGGCCAAAACATTGCGCACACCCGCCAGTTCAAGCACCGTGCGCACAGCCCCCCCTGCAATCACCCCAGTTCCAGGAGCCGCCGGTCGCATCATCACCCGAGCCGCGCCCCCTTCCCCAAACGTGGGGTGAGGAATAGAATTTGCCTTCGTCAACGGCACATCAATCAACTGCTTTTTGCCATCCGCAACCCCTTTCTTGACCGCGCCGATCACATCACTGGCCTTACCCACGCCGACGCCCACCTGGCCCCGTTCGTTACCGACCACCACAATGGCACGGAAGCTAAGCTTTTTACCCCCCTTAACCACCTTAGACACCCGGCGAATTTGCACCACGCGCTCTTGCCAGTTCGTTTCTTTTTCGCGACTGCGATTACTTCTGCGACGATTTGCCATAGCGTTTACCTGCTTTAAAACTCCAGTCCAGCTTCGCGAGCCGCGTCTGCCAACGCCCTGACCCGGCCATGAAATAACTTACCACCGCGATCAAAAACCACGAGCGTGACCCCCTGAGCAAGCGCCCGCTCCGCTAATAGCTTACCGACTGCAACAGAAGCCTCACAAGTTGCCCCAGAGGCAACGGCTTGCTTGAGTGCAGGCTCTACGGTAGAAGCTGCCGCCAAGGTATGTTGACGCTCATCATCAATCACTTGAGCATAGATATGATGATTAGACCGAAACACTGCCAAGCGAGGACGCTCCGCAGTTCCCTGCACCCGACGACGTACCCGCTGATGGCGGTTACGAGTAGATTCTCTACGAGTCGCCTTCATTATTTCTTCCCTGCCTTACCAACTTTACGGCGAACATACTCACCGGCGTAGCGGATCCCTTTTCCTTTATAGGGTTCCGGCGGACGTACCGCTCGAATCTGAGCAGCCACATTTCCCACCAGTTCTTTACTAATGCCGCTGACAATCACATTTGTGTTGCTTTCAACAGCAATTTGAATCCCTTCCGGCGGCTCAATGGTGACCGGATTGCTGTAACCCACATTTAAAATGAGATTGCGACCCTGCACCTGAGCCCGATAACCAACCCCCTGAATTTCGAGGCGCTTTTGAAACCCCTGGTGAACCCCTTCAACCATATTGGCCACCAGGGTACGAGATAAGCCATGAAGTTGTCGGGCAACCCGAGACTCATCTTGACGAGTCACCTGTAAAACCCCCTCTACCTGCTCCACCGCGATCTGAGGAACCAAATCAAGGGAGAGTTCACCCTTAGGCCCTTTCACCAGAACGGTCTGTCCCTGAAAAGTTACATTTACCTTGTTTGGAATCTCAATGGGACGCTTGCCAATGCGAGACATTTCACTACTCCTTGATCAATAACGACACCAATGCCTACCACACATAACAGAGGACTTCTCCGCCAATCCCGTTACGGCGAGCATCGCGGTCGGTCATAATGCCACTGGAGGTAGAGATAATAGCAATGCCGATACCGCCTAACACCCGAGGCAATTCTTGCCGCCTAGAGTAGACCCTTAAACCAGGGCGGCTAATCCGCTGCAATCGGGTAATAATGGGCTGACGATTCTTTCCCCGATACTTCAGCGCAATGACTAGGTGCCGCTTGACTCCTTCGCCGGCCTCTTCATAATCGGCAATAAAGCCTTCATCCCGAAGAACAGAAGCAATACTGCGGGTTATTTTTGTAGATGGAACTTCCGTTTTTTGATGCCGAGCCATATTCGCATTGCGAATTCGCGTCAACATATCACCAATTGTGTCATTCGCTGCCATAGTTACTCCTTGATGAACCGCCCCCTAGGCGACAAAGCTAGTTTTCACGAAAGGGCATTCCTAAAACTTTCAGCAAAGCACGGCCTTCTTCATCGGTCTTTGCTGTGGTGATGATCGAGATATCCATCCCGCGGATTTGGTCAATGCTGTCGTACTCAACCTCTGGAAAGATCAACTGTTCACGCAAGCCCAAGGTATAGTTTCCACGACCATCAAAACTCTTAGGATTAACCCCTCGAAAGTCTCGAATTCGGGGTAGAACCAAGTTGATCAGTCGATCGAGAAACGCATACATCCGTTCTTGACGGAGGGTGACCATGACACCCACTGGCATTCCCTGGCGGATTTTGAAGCCTGCAATTGCCTTTCTAGCCCGAGTTACCACAGGTCGCTGACCAGTGATCAAGGCAATTTCACTAATAGAACTTTCGAGTGCCTTGGCATTTTGGGACGCTTCACCCAAGCCTCGGTTAACCGTCACCTTTGTGATTTTGGGAACTTGGTGAATGTTGTCGTAGCTAAACTGTTCACGCAGCTTCGGAACAGCCGTCTCAGTGTAGAAATTTTTTAATCGTACTGCCATGGTTTTACCTTAACTGTAGATTCCTGGGCTGGGTCAGGAATAGAGACACACCGAACCAACAAAGCTCGAAAAAACAATGATATTTGAATTAATCAATAATTTCACCCGTTTTCTTGAGCATTCGCACCTTGCGTCCAGACTCGTCAAAGCTATAGCAAATGCGGCTTGCGACGTTTTGCTTTGTGGAATAAAGCATCACGTTTGAGCTGTGAATCGGAAATTCCAACGTTGTAATCTGACCGGACTCGCCTTCGCGTTGGGGTTTGACATGTTTGGTTTTGATATTTACACCCGAAACCACGACCTTGCTCTCTTTCGGGAGAACCTTCAGGACTTCTCCGACCTTGGCTTTGTCTTTGCCGGAAATGACTTGAACGGTATCTCCCTTTTTGACATGCATGGCATGCCGAACGGCCTGTTTTTTTTGTGTTTTAGCCACTTACAGAACCTCCGGTGCTAGGGACACAATCTTCGTAAAACTTTTGTCACGGAGCTCACGGGCGACCGGCCCAAAGACTCGGGTACCCCTGGGGTTGCCGTCAGCGTTGATCAACACTGCTGCGTTGTCATCAAAGCGAATGGACATGCCACTTTCTCGACTGATAGTTTTTTTGGTTCGGACAATCACGGCTCGAACCACATCAGATTTTTTAACGGGCATATTCGGAGTTGCATCTTTAACCGTGGCAATAATGATATCGCCAACACCGCCATATCGACGCTTACTGCCACCTAGAACCCGGATACACAGCAGCTTTTTGGCACCGCTGTTGTCCGCTACATTCAAATAAGACTCTTGCTGAATCATGGTTCCTAACCCTTGGTCACCGTAGTGAGAATATCTGCGACTAGCCAACGTTTGGTGCGGCTTAAGGGACGGGTTTCACGAATTCGCACCCGGTCGCCGACCTTACAGGTATTTTCGGGATCATGAGCCTTGTAGCTACGGGTTTGGACAACAATTTTGCCGTATTTGGGATGAGGGGCGCGGCTTTCGACTGCAACCACCACCGTCTTGTCCATTTTGTCGCTAACGACCATGCCTATGCGTTCTTTAACCGCCATGGAAAACTACTCCTCTGTTGAAACCGCTGCTGTGGACTTGCCAGCACTGTGACGCTGATGCTTTAGGGTCATCAATTGAGCCAGGGTGTGACGGGCATGTTTAAATTCATGGGGCTTAACAGCTTGGCGGGTTGCCTGTTGAAACCGCAAATCAAAGAGCTGCCGCTTCAGTTCTTGAATTTTGATCTCAACTTCTTCAAGGGTCAGATCTTCAAGATCGCTTATTTTCGTGAGTGCCATGATTTAAACCTCCTCTGTCGCTTCACGCACGATAAATTTGGTCTTAATTGGCATTTTGAATGCGGCCAATCGCATGGCTTCACGGGCGGTTTCCTCTGGAACCCCAGCAATTTCGTACATGATTCGACCGGGTTTAACCACGGCGACCCAATACTCTGGCGATCCCTTCCCAGATCCCATGCGCGTTTCTGCAGGTCTCATGGTCACAGGCTTATCAGGAAAGACTCGAATCCAGATTTTGCCGCCCCGGCGAATGTAGCGGGTCATGGCTCGACGTCCGGCTTCAATTTGACGGGCGGTGATCCAAGCGGGTTCTTGGGCTTGGAGCGCAAACTCACCAAAACTGATGGTGTTGCCACGGGTAGCCGTGCCGCGCATTCGCCCCCGTTGTTGCTTTCTATATTTAGTTCTTCTTGGGCTTAACATGGTCAGCGATCAAGGTAAAGGTGTTCAACAAAGATAGGCCGGACATCAGATCTGAAATCTTCTAGGGCAGCTATTCTGAGCGGTCTTCAAACTGCTGACGACGACGCTGCTGACGACGACGGGGCTGTGGTTCTCGGTTGCTGGAGGTCTCTTCAGAACCGGGAATGATTTCGCCCTTGAATACCCAGACTTTGATGCCAAGAATGCCGTAGATGGTACTGGCAGTACGATAGGCGTAGTCAATATCAGCCCGCAGGGTGTGAAGGGGGACACGACCTTCACGAGTCCACTCACTCCGGGCGATTTCAGCACCGTTGAGGCGACCTGCAACTTGAATTTTGATGCCTTCAACCCCTGCTCTTTGGGCTCGTTGAATGGCTTGGCGGACTACTCGACGGAAAGAGACTCGCCGCTCTAGCTGCTGGGTGATATATTCGGCAATTAGGGTAGCCTCGGCGTCAACACGAGACACTTCGACGACGTTGATCCGAATGGGATGAGCACTTCCAAGGGCTTCTTGAAGACCCGTGCGCAGGCTTTCAATGCCTTGACCGCCGCGACCGACCACAACACCCGGTCGGGCAGTGCGCACTTCTAGATCAATCTGATCGGCTTTGCGCTCGATTCGCACCCCTGAAATGCCGGCATTGTTCAGTTTTGTTTGAACGTACTGACGAATTTTGTGATCTTCTTGCAATAGCTCTGGGTAGCGATTTGTGTCTGCAAACCAACGCGATTGATGATCTTGGGTGATGCCTAGGCGAAAGCCGGTTGGATGAATTTTTTGTCCCACAAGTGCGTCCTCTATGTTCCTAAAGCAGTATTTGGCTCAGATTGATTCAGGGTTAGGCGTCGTCGTCACTGGGCGCAACGCCAATGGTGATGTGGCAGGTTGGTTTGCGAATTTGGTAGGCACGCCCTTGGGCTCGGGGCCGAAAGCGACGGAGGCTTGGGCCTTGGTCTGCATAGGCCACGCTGACGGTTAGATCGGCAGGATCCATGCCCAGGTTGTTTTCGGCGTTGGCAACGGCTGAGCGTAAAACCTTAAGGACTGGCTCACAGGCTCGATAGGGCATGAACTCCAACATAATCAGTGCTTCACGATAGGACTCCCCTCGAATTTGATCGAGAACTCGACGCACTTTCCGAGGAGACATCCGGATATAGCGGGCAGTTGCGTATGCCCCATCTAGTTCTTGTAATACCTTTGTAGTCATAGCTTTGCCCTATATCTGAGCTTTCTTGGAAGTACTGCGGGGTGACCCCCTCTGGGTTAGGCTAATGCCTTACATGCGACCTTTTTTGTCACCTTTAGCATGACTGCGAAAGGTGCGAGTGGGCGCAAATTCACCGAGTTTATGACCCACCATCTGCTCGGAGACAAAGACGGGAACATGCTGGCGACCGTTGTGAACGGCGATGGTATGTCCAATCATTTGGGGCACAATTGTAGATGCGCGAGACCAAGTTTTGATCAGTTGCTTTTCGCCTTTGGCGTTGAGGGTTTCAATTTTGCGAAGCAGGTGATCGGCCACAAAAGGGCCTTTTTTGAGTGAGCGCGACATAGTTTTGAATATTCTCTACAGGCAGGAGTTGATAATTCAGTGTGAAGCAGTGGCAGGGGTTGTCTCAAGGCAAACGGACTAGCTTTGTCGTCCACCCCGACCTCGCTTGGAGGAGCGGCGGCGACGACGCACAATTAAGGCGTTGCTTTGCTTTTTGCGCTTGCGAGTTTTATATCCTAAGGTGGGCTTACCCCAAGGGGTAACAGGGCCACTTCGGCCAATGGGGGCACGGCCTTCACCGCCACCATGGGGGTGATCTACAGGGTTCATGACCGACCCTCTCACTTTGGGGCGGCGGGCTTTCCAACGATTGCGCCCGGCTTTACCAATGTTGATGTTGTTGGCTTCGACGTTGCCAACTTGACCAATGGTGGCGTAGCACTCTTTGCGAAATAGACGCACTTCGCCGGAGGGCAGCTTCAGGGTGACCATGTTCCCTTCTTTGGCAACGACTTGAGCCATGGAGCCAGCAGCTCGCACAATTTGCCCGCCGCGCCCTGGAATCAGCTCTACGTTGTGAACTTCGGTGCCTAGGGGAATTTTTTCTAGGGGCAGGGCATTGCCGACTTCGATGGGGGAGTCTGGGCCGGCGGTAATCTCAGATCCTACGGGCAAATTCCGAGGATGAAGAATGTATCGCTTTTCGCCATCTCGGTAGTGAACCAGGGCGATGCGGGCATTGCGAAAGGGATCGTATTCAACGGTGGCGATGGTGCCTGTGATGCCGTGCTTATTGCGGTAAAAGTCAATGAGGCGATAGAGTCGCTTGTGGCCGCCGCCTCGACGCCGACTGGTAATCACCCCACGGTTGTTTCGTCCTTTGGCACGATGTTTGGAGGTCACTAAGGACTTTTCGGGCTGCGATCGCGTGATCTCCGAAAAATCAGAACTCGTTTTTTGCCGAGTTCCAGGGGTATAGGGTCGATAATGACGGATGCCCATGGCTACAAAACCTGATAAAACGTTTGCAAGTCAGAGACTAAACTTCGGGGAAAAGCGTAATGCTATCGCCAGGGGCGAGGGTGACCATGGCTCGTTTGTAATGGGGACGATGACCTGGGAACCGACCCACTCGGCGCTTTTTCTGGGGGGGGTTATGGGTGCTCACACCAATCACCTTGACCTCAAACAGCTCTTCGATGGCAGCTTTAATTTGAGGCTTGGTAGACCGAGGATCGACATCAAAGGTGTATTGGTTGTTTTCTAAGAGCAGGGTCGCTTTTTCGGTGACAATGGGACGACGAATAATGTCAGATGCAGAGGCATTCTGAAGCTTAGTCACTGTAAACCTCCTGGATTTTTGCGATCGCAGACTTCGTGGCCACAATCTGGTCGGCAGCCAGCAGGTCATAAATATTCAGATTGCTAGCCAGCAGCAACTTAACGCGGCTAATATTGCGAGCCGACAAATAGACATTTTCCTGCTTATCGGCCAAAATCAACAGGGTCTTGGCTTCTGGATCTACGCCCCAGCGTCGAAAAGCAGCAATCAGTTCCTTGGTTTTAGGACGGGGCAACTGAGTCTCAAACTCATCGACAACCACCAAGTCTTCAAGGCGGCTCGTCAAAGCCGTCCGTAAAGCCAAACGCCGCTCTTTGCGGTTCATCTTGATGGAGTAGTCTCGGGGTTTGGGGCCAAAAATGACACCCCCGCCCCGCCACAACGGAGAGCGAATCGAACCCGCCCGAGCCCGACCCGTACCCTTTTGTCGCCAAGGCTTACGACCGCCCCCCCGAACTTCGGCACGGGTCTTGGTCGAGGCCGTCCCTTGACGAGCATTGGCCAGTTGACGCACTAGCGCCCGGTGGACAATGTGGGAAGCATTTTCTTCTTTGGCAACTCGGAGGTCTAAGTTAGTCTCGCCAACTTCTGCACCTTGCCAATCACGAACAATACAGGTAACCATCGTTGATCTCTTCAGCCGTCCTAAAACAATTGGTCGTCAACCCTAGGCTTTGCCCACAATCGTGGCCGGGTGAATCGTCAGCAGACCACCGCTTTTGCCCGGAACAGCCCCCTTAATCAAAAGCAGGTTGCGCTCTGCATCAACCTTGACTACAGTCAGCTTGCGCACGGTCACTTGGGCATTACCCATTTGCCCAGCCATGCGTTTGCCGGGATATACTCGGCCTGGGGTTGTTCCAGCTCCGGTCGAACCTGGCAAGCGATGGTTTTTGGAACCATGACCCATGGGTCCACGCTTAAAGTTGTGTCGCTTTTGGTAGCCAGCAAATCCACGCCCCATGCTCGTGCCAGAGACATCTACCAACTGTCCTTCGCTAAAGCGATCTGCTGTGATCGCATGACCCAGCTCAAACTCACTCACATCTTCTAAGCGAAATTCTTGAAGATGGCGAACGGGTGACGTTTCTGACTTTTTGAGATGACCTAACTCAGGTAGAGTGAGCGCTTTCTCTTTGACACTGCCAAATCCCACTTGAATGGCGGTGTAGCCATCCGTCTGCTTTGTCTTGATTTGGGTAATGGGGCAAGGGCCAGCCTGCACCACTGTCACTGGCACGGCGCGGCCAGCCTCATCAAAAATCTGGGTCATCCCCAGCTTGGTTCCAAGAATACCAACAGACACAGTGAGTAGTCTCCCTTAAAAACGCTACGGAGCAGCGACCATGACACCCCAGCAGTTTCTTCACCGATGTGCATCGGCCACTCAAAAGCTGCCCCTCAGAGGCCGTCTGAAAAGCCTCATTCATCCCTGCATTAGCCCCCCAACCCCCAAAATTGGGGGGAGAAAGCCAAACACTCTGATCATTTCCCCCCAGAATTACGCCCTGCGGGCACGCTGCGCGAGGGGGGGCTAGGGGGGCAAGTGCAAGGACTAAGCAACCTCTCAAACAAGCTCTCAGGTTCAGGGGCAGAATATACCGCTGATTGAGTCGAGTTGAAACTGTTGAAGCTTAGCTAGGGCGTTTCAGTTGCCCTATTTGTGCCGGGACTTGAGCCAAACATTGACTCAGTTTCCATTTTTTGGCAGCAATTACTCATGTTAGACGACTCAAAGCGTCTTGTCCAGGAAAAAAAGGAATTTCATAGAAATTGTTCCTTTCGAGCAGAGATGTATTTCTACTGGAGAGGATTTAAGGGCAACCCTTGGTCTTGCCTCAAGGCTGGCAAGGACACTTTTTGACCATTTCCCTGATTGCCTGTTCTCTCATTGGCAACAAACCAGTCGAAAATTTTTGTATCTGGCTGGAGTTGAGCTTGAAGACGCGGGTAATGCACAGGCAATTGATCTGCAAAGCCCTGAGCGGCGCGACAAAATGCGGCAATAAAAGGCACCTGCTCAAAATTGCCACCCTGCACTTTTTGAACTGCATCCTTAAAGGCGGTGATCATAGACGAGGGATCAAACGGGTCTGCATTGGAGGGAGCGGTCAGTGACTGATAAAACGTTTTCCAACCCTGACCCAATTTGAGATCGGTGTTTTGCCAGTCTACCTGAAGGTAAACACTGCCAAAGCCAAAGGGCTTGGCTCCACCCAACCGGTGATAGTGCCCTGGGGGTAAGGTCAACAGCCACAGCAAGGCTCCAAGTTCACACTTCGACAGATTGGTCACTTCTAGCTGAAGTGAAAACTCAGTCTGCGGCTTCACCCAGGCTTGAATCGAACGATTTTGATCGTCTCGCTGTTCTTGTCCATTTTGTCGGGGGCGACGATATTCCTGGTAGTGACCTTGATTGTCTTGGTGGGTACGATCTTGCTGCGGATTATCCCAGTGGTTGGCCGGTAGCCCATTGTGATGGGGATAGACTTTACGACCGCGCAGACCACGAGCTGCAGAGTCGTAGCCACTTTCTTTATTGACGCCCACCTGGAGGGGATTACCAGTGGCATCGTGAGCGGTGTAGAACCGGGTCTGCTCCGGCTTGGGCGCTCCCAAAATGGCCAAGGGCACCCCCAACCCATTAAAGGATGCAACGGCTGTGTCTGAATGACAGGTGACGCTGTGAATACGGAGATTGCCTTTATAGGCCGATTTCCCTTGTTGATTGACCCAGCCAAACACCCGATCTGCGGGTGAGAGCTGTTCTAAACGCTCAGCGGGAGCCTGACTGGGATGCAGTAGGGCTTGGGGCGGTTGGGCGTACAACTCCCGAGAAATCATCACCGGGTACAATGCCAAAACATCATAGCCAGAAGCTACTTTTTTGACCTGGGCATAGCAAAGAGTGCCAGGTGATAGCACCCACTCAGAACTCCCTCCGACCACCTGTCTTGACCACCGCGAGTTGGCTAGCGCGGGTGGCCCTGTCATACCTCTGCTGATTTCAGTCTCATGAATTTCCTGGTAGTTTTTAATCAGCGCTTGCCACTGCTGCTGAAGGGCGGGAGTTAGCGGACGTGGGGGCACCGGAGCCGTACTAAAAAAGACGCGCTCGTCATGCTTATTGTCAATATTTTTGTTCGTAATGCAGACATACCCATCAACTTGCCTCATGGGAGTCCTCAGAGGGGCATGTCTACCGTTCGCTGCACCCGGTGGAGGGGTGTCCAGCGTAGTCCCTGGGGGTGCCATTGCTCGGACTTTCCAGTAGGTGAAAATAGGATGACCCGTGTGCTGAGGGTTGTGGTATTTCCCGTACTGCTCCAGCAAAACAGTTACCCTATCCCTGTGATTTGGTAGACGATTGTTGGCTGGGTAACCAGTGAGGTTTCTAATGCCACTGCCATTAGGCTGGTAGCTGGGCAGCCAAGCAGCATACATCTGGTTACCACCAGGAGCGCCATCTGCACCAATGGTTGATGTACCTGGGTAGAGCTGAATGATTAGATTGCCCGTAGCATCTTTCTCAATTCGGGCTGGAACCATTTTTAATCCCAGGTTGGCGGGCATGCGGTAGGCTAATCGCTCTTCGTGCTTGGCAAAAATGGCAAAGCGGGAGTTGGTCACCGCTTCGTAGGCGGTGCGCAACATGCCTTTAATGGAGGTCGGGGGCAGATAGGGCTTGCCATCAACGCCCAGGCGCAGGGGATAGCTTTTGTGATCGTCACCGGTGGCATTGGCAGCATCGGGAATCAGAAGCGGAGTTTCGGTGGTCAGTTTGACAGCAATCCGCCCAGACCAGCGATCTGGGTGGTAGTAGCCATGTCCCATCCCCTGTTTAACCGGATTATGGTCGCCCAGGTCAGGATGCTCGGTTTGGCGCGGGGGTGCAGGGATGAAGTTGTAGGGGTTATGAAAGTCTCCGGGGGGCAGGTTTGGTGCTTGATAGACTTCTACTGTGGCAAAAGGGTCTGCGGGTGCTGCGGCTACGGGAGCAATAGGGGCGGCTGCCACTCGATCCCAGTCTTGGCCTTGCTCACGAATGCGGACTGGCTGTCCACCGTCTTCTTCTAGCTCTACCGGAAGGTTTTTCAGTGCTTCAAGTCCACCTTCTTGCTTCTTGGCCGCCAAGGCTAGGGATAACTGATCGTCATTGGGAAGGGTGATCTGATTGTAGCTGCCGTTATGGGTGTAGGTAACCCTGAGCTTCCGATTATTTGGAGACCCAGATACCTCTAATCTGCCGGTAATCATGCTCGAACTCCCAGTTTGAGTAAGCGTTCTTCGACCACGGCAACGTTGCCATAGGGGTCTACGGTTTTGAGGTATTCGCGGGTTTTCAGCACGACCCGCCGCTCTTGAGTAACCCCAGCAACGGGGACAGCCAATGTTCCAATGCGAGCATCGGCTAGCTGTCCCCACCCTGGGCTGGGGGTGGTTTCAGTTCCTTTGCCCCACAGTAAATACTGCTGCGAGATAGTCTCAAAGGCTTCTAGGGTCTCAAGGTCTTGGTCAAAACAGGTCTCAGGCAGGGGTTGCTCAGCCAGGAGTACGGCCACCCCCTGCCCCCTGTGCTGATGGAGCCAGCGCAGTTCATAGTCGGGGTTAAAGATCCGCGCTTCAAATACTGCGGATAGGTCTATGTCGCCTGCGACTGCATCGTTTAGATGGCCTGCTTCTGTAACCTGTGCCAGTTGGCACTGGTTTGGGGTGTAGAGGAGGGCGGTGCCGCCTTTGAGTTGGGTGGCGGTCTGGCGCAGCGCCTCTGTGAGGGAAATGCTGAGACTCCGGCGTCCGTAAAGCTGGGTCATGGGGCTTCTCCTTGCTGCTTCAGATAGTAGTCTTTCCACTCCTTGGTCAAAGAGTTCAAACAATCGGCATTGATTGCGGTGATGTTTCCTTGGGGTAGGTAGATGTCTTCCAGGGCAGATAAAGTCTCAGGCAGGCCGCGACCTTTGATATTGATGTTTTGAACTGCAATGGCTCCCATGCCGCGATTGGTGCCATAGCCCAGGGGGATGCGGCCATGGGCTAAATCTCGCAAGAGCAGCAAGAGAAGTGCGATCGCAGCCCTTTGCTCTTTTGACTCCGAAAGTCGAGACAAATCGAGGGTTAATTCCAGGGGGTGCCAGCTCACCCCCATGGGTTCCAGGGTGCTGTACAGAAACCCCTCTGCTGCCCCTCCAGTCCAACGGTCAATGGCCACATGGTAAGCCTGTTGCACGCTGTTGAGATTAGCTTGGTTGAGGGCTTGTCTGAGTTGGTGATCATCCCGAGCAGATTCTATACTGCGCCATTGGGCTGGCTCGATCTGAGGCTGGGCATAACAATCATTGGCGCTGAAGGCACCTATGCGCCCTTGCTGTTGGCCGTCTTTGAGCCGCGCAGCTCCCCCAAATAGAGCCTGAATCAAGGGCAGGTCTTGGGTTTGCTGCAAAAAGCGTTGCCTGGGGTTCTCATTTGTAGGGATGGGAACCCCCAATAAGGTACGAAGGATCCGTTCGGCCTGGGCGCGCAGGGTGCCTTTTAGAGAGCTGCCTGGAATCACCAAGGAAACCTGGTGCTGATCGACAGCACTGACCAAGGGAAGGCTATCAACGGCAATGCCATCGGCCTCCGCTTTGACCATAACGGGGCCGACAGGCTGCCAATGAATGGTGATCTGTAACTGAGGGCGAGGGCAGAGCAAGGCGTCGCCAAGGGACCAGTCCGCTAAATTCAGGGTTTCGCCCTGGTTTCGGAGGGTTTTCACCATGCCAGCAAAGGTATTCAAAGGCTGTTTGAGCAGCGTCAGGTTTTGCAACTGCACTTGCCCCAGCCCTCGGGTTTTGGCTGCCCCTAGGCGAATTTCAGCGGTTTGGAGTGCCTGGAGGGTCTGTATAAACAGGACTTCAGCCCTTTCCCAGAGGTCGGCTCCCTGGGGTTGAGGGTTGGCGGGTTGCACAGGGCACTCCAAGATCATCCGCAGGGGAATCCGGGTGCCTTTGGCTAAAATCGCTCGATCAAACTTAATGTTTTCAGCGGCTGTGCCCGTTTCTCGATCTATTCCCACGCCATCGCGGATTTCTACCTGGGCGTCAGGGAGGGGGGCGTCTTCAACCAGAACATGGCTGGCATGGCCTTGGCGACGCTGTTTGTGCGGTTGAAATCCCCAGAGGGTTTGCAGGACTTTGGCCTCCGTTGAGCCGCTGTTTTCATCAATCCCCAGCCAGCCCCGCAGTGCCCCAGCCAAACTGGTGCCGGGGATATAATACTGCCCTTGACCATTGACGGCTAAGGCTAAGTCAACGGTGGGATCATCCCCTAACCCACCCACATGGATTGGGGTCTGCGCTAGCAGTGTGCCTTCAATTTTGAGGCGAGACGCCAGTTTACGTGCCATCGCTTAAGCCTCCTCCTGACTGCGCTTATGGGCTCGAATACAAGCATCCACAAGGGTTTTTACCGCTTCTGCCCACAGTTCTTGCTTCAGGATTGATGTGCCATCTGGGGTCATGGTGATCTGGGCGAGGGTGGGGGTGTCTCCTTCGAGGTGTTGCCAGATCAGCTCTGCGTTAGTCATTAAGTTGCGAATTTTGGTGAGACTACCCTGAGGCCATTTCGCCTGACGCGTGGGGGTTGCTTGTAAGTGATCTAACCAATTGACTACAGTTGCATGATCGCTATGCTGCTGCACGCGACCCAATACCGATCGCAAGGCTCCGAGTTGAGTTTGGCTGGGTTTATCGCCGGTGATGCCCAAAATTTGACAGCGGCTCTCAGGAGTGGCGGCTAAGGCCAGAACCTTTTGGCGTATGGCGGCTCGCCATGCGGCTCGTTCTATGCCTCGGGCATAGGTCTTGAGGGCGTCATCCTGGGTGTTGAGCAGCGGCAGATCAGGGGGCTGATCGGGGGACTGATCAGGTGAGGATGAATCAGTCCGGGTTAGTTTTGCGGTTGATTGCGTTAGCAAGGGGGCATTAAAGCACACCTGTCCAAAGCCTTCGGCGCGACGCTCTCCGAGTCCTTGCTGGGCAAGACTGGCCAGGCGACTGGCACTGAGCGTTCCTTGAACGGTAAAGACAAAGCAACTTCCACCCTTTAGCCCTGCCAGGGAGGGACGAGGCAGACCCCAGCGCACTTGCCAAGACTCTAGCCGATGCTGTCGAGCCATAACGGCGGGGGTATCTCCTTGGCGGGGACTGAGCTTGACATCAAGCTGGTCTTCCAGGGCTTGGCGGAGGGCGTCTGTATTGGCGGTGGGGCGTAAGCGTTCGTCACGCAGCAAGAGGTCTGAAAGCAGCCAAACGGTTAGGGTTGATTCGGGGGGATCTGGGGCGTTATCCGATGCCTGATTCGATGCTTGATTCGATGCCTGATTCGATGTTTGATTCGGTGTCTTATCCACTGTCTTATTCGATGAGTTGTCTGGAGCTGTACTCAAGACTTGAAGGTTGACAGCACCGTAGTCGTCTTTCTTGGATTGCCCTAGGCGGTGTGAGCCGGATAGGTGCTGCACCCAGTGGGCATCTTGGGCGGACAGTTGGGCAGCTAGGTCGCTGGTGAGGCGCAGTTCAGCTTGAAAGTGGGTGCCGGGGGCAATGGCGGTGTAGCTATACACACCGCCAACGGCTTCAGTGGGGCACTGGGTTGCATCCTCGACGGTATTGTGGGTTTCCACTCCGCGTTTGACTGTGGCGTAGTAGGGCAGAAGCCCGGATTGGGGCACCAGGTAGCCACTGCGCTCGCCTTTTAGCTGGCCGGGGGCGGTTGTGGTGTCACCCACAAAGCAGTTGTGAACCCCTCGCCCTTTGGCTAGACCCCCGGTCAGTTTTTCGCCAAAGAGGGCGTAGGGAACGGGGAGGCTGCGTTGCCCCTGGATTTCGAGGGTGGCGTTGGTGACCATAAGGTTACTGTGGGCGATCGCACCACTCAAATCCACCCCCAAGCCACTTAAACAACGCACCACCAGCCTGAGGAGATGGGTACCTGGAATATAGTCAAGGGTTTCCACCACGTTGCCCAGGGTGCGCTGAGCCATCACCAGGGGGGAGCGGGCTTCAATTCGCAGGGGGAAAACCCGCCAGGTGGACTCCTGGGCAGCAGGCGTCCAGGCTGCCCAGGAGGCTTCCGAGGAAGAGGAAGAAGCCGAAGGAGGCGAGTGAGGGGAAGAATGTTGCTCAATCCAGGTAATACATCGATTTAGCAGCCGGGCGTAGCTCCGTGTTGAGCCAATTTCAACGGTGCAGCGCCCAGCGCCCCGACGACGTTTTCCACCCAGGCGCTCAATCATGGGCGTGCCAGCTACAGCCAAACAAAAGGCCGCCTGCTGTTGTTCGGTCTCCAGTTCGTCTAGCGCTAGCTCACAGTCCGCAACCAAGGTCGCCCCAGCCCGTGCCATTTCCTCAAACCGTAAATACTCCTCTCGGGCACAGCCCGTCTGAGGATCCAGGCTCACCCCCGGCTTGACAAAGGTTAGGGCGGCTTTGAGGTGCGACTTCGACCCCACTGCTGCCCGCAAGTCATCTGGCAGGCGCGCCAACCGCACAGATAGGGCGGCCTCTCGGGGAGCCTGACTAACAGCAGCCTGAGCCAAAGCGGGCTGATCCCCAAACAAGTAAGCCACCCAGGCTGACCAATTCCCTGGCGTGCCATTATCAAGGCCATAGGCCACCTGCTCACAGGCATCGCGCCAGATCCCCGTCAGGGTCTTGGCCGGGATGAAAGGGAACCCCTCGCGATCGCGTTGAACTAAGCGATCTACATCACCGGGACGCCCAGCCCCAGAGCCAATATGCCAATCGCTAAGCAAATGAATACGAATAGGGAAGGCTGACTGAGGTTGCATCGCGGCTAGAGAAACATCTGTGGAGGTTGAAGAGATAGGGGTGGCGGGAGACTGCCTTGACTTCTGAGAAGTCTGGTTTTTGGATCTACGCTTTTTCGGCATGGGGGGTCTTGCCAATAAATTCAGCCGCATCAATGATGTCCATGAGGGCAGTCATATCGGTATGAGTGCCTGGTTCTGCCTGGAACAGTGAGTCTGGACTGCCAGCTAGCCGCTCAAGGGACTCATATCGCTGGCGAATCAACTGATAACGAGCATCTGCGGCGGCTTTACCCAGAAACAACGCCGCCCGCAAATCATGGGTCTGGCTGTTGGGCAAACACCGACGCCCCTCGTCATCGGTTTCGAGCAGGAGATCTATGCCCTCCTGGAGCTTTTGCCAGTGATGAAACTCAGCCCAATCGTGCCCATCGACACCGGACAAGTCTCCTAAGGCTGTGACCACATAGGGACGGTTGTAGAGCCATACGGGCGGGTCTTCCCCTAACTTGATGTGCAGATGCCCACGGATTAGATCTAAATCAACATCACTGGAATCGTAGAGAATGTGAAAGTCTAGAGCAGAGCAGGGGTAAGGCTGCTGCCCTGAGGAGCCAGATTGAGTGACCCGCAGTTTGACGCCCTTTGCCGATTGGATCAAATCAGCCGCAAGGGCATAGGCCACTGAAAACGGAAAGTGGGGCTTGACGATGGCTACCCCTGCACAGGCAGAGAGACGACCCACCTTCAGCGCTTTCTTGGCAATTTCTGGGATCACATTGGTCTTGACTCGGCCCAGATTCTGCTCTTTTTGGGTTTCAGCTTCAAAGGCCAGGAGAAATGCCCGCACAAAGGGCAACGCGCTCTGGCCATCACAGATGACCGTCAGATCATCGCCCCCCAAGATCAGGGGCACCACCGGCAAGTCTTGGGGGGCATCTGCCGTGTTTTCATTCTTCTGCTGAAACGTCTTCAGAGCCATATTAAAAGCAGTTTCAGTACAGACATCCAGCGCCAGGGAAAAGAGCCGGAGGGTATTAATATAGCGGCGGTTGTCCTGAGCTGTTGTCGCCGCAATATGCTCGTGAAACTTCAGAAAGATTTCACCCAAGCCATTGCCATCGGCATGAACCACTGCCAGCCAGTCCAACTCTTCTTCAAACCGCTTCTCAAGCTGATCCACATTCTGAGCCAGTCGCATGTCGGCTCGACGAGCAACTTGAGCCAGTCGTTGCACTCCTGCTGCGCTCGCTTGACGTTTTGCATGGGCTAGGACAGAGAGCAAAACCGTTTCCTCATGCACTGTGTCTACATGGTTCGCGGGGAACTCACTACTGGCACAGTCAGCAAAGATCGGTAAGCGCAGAAATCGCAGATCGGCACTGGGCTTTTCTGAGCGCACCTGTTCATAGCGTTGATGAACCTGGCGATTCATTTCGCCCAAACAGTCGGTCTCCCAGTTAAGGGATACAAATACACCACAGATTTCTAGCCCTGGTGCCTCTTCTAGGGCTTGCTGCGTCACTTGTCGGATAATCGCTTGCGCCTGCTCTGCTGTGCGGGTTAACAATAAGGCTTTGCCAGAAGTCGCCAGAATGATTTCAACTGTGTTTCCCTCCTGTTCAATCGGAGGATTAAGTTCAGGGTTCAATAGAACTTCTCGGAGAGACTGCTGCACCTTTTCACCCCTTACAGCGTCAATGATCCACTGGGTGCCCGCTCGATAGGTCAGCTCAGACGCACCGATATTTTCTTTCAGCTTGTTCGTTGAGAAAATATAGTTCTGATTGCCTGATGTTTCCAACAGAACTAGGTAAAGCTCAGACATTAAGCACTATCCACGCTGCCATCAAACCACTTAACTGCTATCAGACCAGTCGGTCAGAGCTTAAGAGGCTGTCTCTAAAGTCTTGCTCTACACTCGTCCCCCAACCCCCCATTCTGGGGGGCTTTGATCACTCTTAAGTCCCCCAGAATGGGGGATTTAGGGGGCGGGTGCAAGGCGTTAGAAACTTTTCAAACCGCCTCTAACGCACCATCAGTCACTCGTCGTGACTCAACTATTGAAACTCACCTTATTTTGAGATTCTATAAACCATTTTGAGTTCTTCCCATCATAAATGACGAAAACAGACTTTTAATAATTCTTAATTTAGACCTTGATTAACTTCAAAAGCCTATTTGAAACGTTCCACTTCTACAGAAAAATTCATTTTTCAGTGCCGAGAGATTTCAGTTTCCGCCGCAGATGCTGCGTCAGGCGCTGCTTGCGTCGCACAGTTTTGGGCGTTTTGCGGCTTTTCTGCTGTGGACGACCGCTGCTTTGCCAATGTTTAACCTGCATAAGACCCCCCATCATCATTAACCCGTCCCTATCGTAACGCCCACTCCTTCGAGAAAGTCACAAACTCATGCGAATGACGAAGCATGGCATGCTCAGCCATTGAGGGATGCTTTCGCTAGATTAGAAGCAAGTCCTTCTCCAAGGTCATCGTCATGGGTTCGACAATGAATCGTGTTCACTGGACGACGCGCGACTTAGCCCTTTTTGCAGACAACGACAAGCGCTATGAAATTATCGATGGAGCCTTAATCGTGACCCGAGCACCGCGCTGGAGCCATCAGCAAATCACTGGACGGATCTTTAGCGCCCTGGATTGCTGGTCTCAGGAGAGTGGCCTAGGGGAAGCGGCCTTTGCTCCGGGTATTCTCTTGAGCGACGAGGATAACGTTATTCCCGATGTGGCCTGGGCAAGTCATGCCCGACTGCACCAGTTGCTCAACGAAGCTGAACATTTAGTCGGTGCGCCTGAGTTAATCGTTGAAGTTCTGTCGCCTGGAGAGCAAAATGTACAACGAGATTGTCAGCTCAAACTGAAGCTGTACTCCCAACAGGGGGTTCAGGAGTATTGGATTGTTGACCCCGAGTTACACCAGGTGCAGGTGTACCGTCGAGACCAGGCAATGTTGAAGCAAGTGGCAACGCTCTTTGCAACAGATATTCTTAGCTCGCCGCTGCTACCTGGTTTTTCTGGTTCATTGGCTCAAGTCTTTGGGGAGCCAAAACATCGAGGGTATTAAATTTAGTGCTTAGTTACTCCTCAAGTCACAAAATCCATTCGCATAAATGGAGCATATTCATTTCTTTCTTTAGCTGGATCAACCTTAATCTTAGTTGAATAGTCTTTTCCTACTTGATCTTCACGAATTACTCTCCAAACGAGCAGTCTCCAGTCTTCAGTTGAGACTAGATATCGATCGGTTGTCCTTCCAGGTTTTAACCAATACAAACCATCTGTATGTATATGTACATTATCTTCATTTAGTCCAGATTTAGATACTTGATTTAGATAACGGAATGGATCTCGATTATCCAGTGTCGCAATATTTTCAAAGCAATCTTTAATTGCTTGTTTTGAGAGGTAAGAAACCAATTTTTTTGCCGGTTTTTGCATGGCCTCAAGAAACAAAAAACCTGCCGCAGAAAGTGTAATTTGATTATCACCCATTTCTTCAACTAAAGGCTCGAACCAGGATCGATCCTCATAAGAAACCTTATCTCCCCAATCTTGTTTAGAGATTGAGGAGTCACGTTCAATTTGTTCAAATAATTCTTTATGCACTTCAAATTGATTTCGATCAAATTCAATTGGTAGGGGTGGTAGTTCTAATAAGCTTGTAGAGCGCTCAAAAATATAATTGCATTTCACCGACTTGATCATTCCCAATAAGACCATGTAGGGAACTAGTGCCTTATAACCTCCAGTTGGGTTAAGAATTACATTATTGCCATGGCAATCTATCTCGGCAATTGCTTCTTTAATAAAATTTATGACTCCCTGTTGGCGAAATCTATCGGCATTTTGAACCTGTAGACCTTCAATTTTTTTTGTTTGTACGTCAATGCCTTTCCAATAGGATTCGAGATATTTTTTTAGAGCTAAGGCACAAGCTTGACCATCAATAGTCTCGGAAGCCAACAACAGTATTCTGCTACCTTTATCAATTCCAATTCTGACCAGCGAATGTATTTCAGCAGACAAATACCTCGCTAAATTTTCGTCACTGGGTTCTTTATCTTTAAAGCTATTAAACATAACTTCAGAAGCTGTATCAATACCACCTTGCTCTAAAACCCAATTTTCTAGCGCAGATGGAGGAATGCCACTTAAGTTCTTTGCTGCACTGGTTCCTACTGAACAGATCACGGACTTAAACACGACATTATTCCTCTTTAGTTACTTTTCATGCAAATGGGCGACTGTTCTGAATGAACAGTCGCCCCTCTTTGGCTATCTAGCCAGATGGCACCTCCAGCAATGAGCAGCCACGATAACCGGGCTGGCGATCGATGACTGCGTAGAAAAAGTCAACCCAGATGTAATCTGGGTAGGGACGTGAACTGGGTGCCACAATCACCCAGTGGCGATCAATTGCCATATCAAGGCGAACTGCCTTTAGGGAGCGAGACTGAACAATTTTGAGCGCTTCCTGGCCTTGAGGCCAGTTGGAGGCAAGGCAAACTGCAACCCGCTCTACCTTGCCACACTTGCGCTCCAGGCGCAGCATGGCATCCATTCCCAACCCTTGCCACCACGCTTCGGGGTTATTTAGGTCACTTCCCTGACTCACTAGGGTTCCGGCTAGGCGGGGAAGGTGAGTATTCACAATATCGATTAAAGACTCAAACGCCAGGTTCGGCTCTAGCAGCTTCAATCGTTTAGCTGCATCCCTAAACCAAATGACTTGGTATGACATGATTCACCTCTTAGCTTGACTTTAGGTACATCAATCCCTTGAGTACTCAAGAAGATTGAGGAATAGTCACAGCGCTAAGAATATGTCATTTGTGGTTCCCGTCATTTGGTGAACAGTCTGAATAGTAGCATAGTCGTTTTGGTCATGGCAAGCTTGTTTCTTGAGTTTTGAGATCAACGGGTTTGCTGGAGAAAGGCTAAGTAATGTTAGGTGCGTTCCACTTTTGTAACCCTTACCCTAAATCCCTTTCCCAGAGAGGGAGAGGGACTTTGAAATCCATATTTCTGCAAAATTTTCTCAACCTGCTTTGCATCCATTCGGCGAATACGCTCGCCCATCAGACTGTAACTTCACAAGAAATTGCACCAGATTGAAGATCGATGGGAGTGGGTTCGAGGTAAAGCGCAATGGCTTCTTGAATATTTGCTAGCGCTTCTGCTTGATTCTCTCCACAAGAAACACAGCCAGGAAGTTCAGGACACCAAGCCGCCCAATCACTTGTCTCTGGATCTGGCTCTAAAATTACGCGCCACTTCATACTCATTAGCTCCAACATTAATGAATACAGCGGTTCTCACCTGAGTGAGGTACGGGGTGCAGGGGGCACTGCCCCCTGCACCCCATGTACTCCATTGATCTGTAAACCGTTATATAGAAATTGTAGTGTAAGAAAATAATGCTGGTCTAGCTGATTTAGACGCTTTGATTGCCTTTGGTGGGCTTGGTCAAAATCTACAACTGCTCGGGAGAGCTAGAGTCATACTGTTGCATGATGCCGATTCCTCAAATCGCGGTTTCTAGGACTAGTATTTGCGATTGTGCATTCTTGCCAGATGATGGGTTGGGTGCGTGCTGGCACTATTCCCTTATCCGGTTTCCGTCCTCTTATGGGCTACCGTGTACACACAAGTCTTGCCAAGCATTCAAAATCTTTGCACTCGCCCCCCTAGCCCCCCAATTCTGGGGGGAAATAGTCCCAGTTTTTGTTGATCTCCCCCCAGAATTACGCCCTGCGGGCACGCTGCGCGAGGGGGGGTCGGGGGGGCTAATGCAGAGCGAAATGGGTTTATCCAGAGATGTGTGTACACCGTAGCCTCTTACGGGGAAGTGGTTGGGTGGAACGACTGTCTATGACGATCTCTAGAGCTTACCTCAATATCCCGATCGGTTAGCCCAACTGGAATATCAAGATGCAGAATGCCATCCTGCCCTATTCTTTGCCGCACCTTAAGACTTTCCATCCTGACTATCCCCTCTTAATCGACCTTTTCAAAGCATCCAAATGTTTCGATCCCCTTACTAAGGGTTTAGACCTCTGCCAGCACCAGATGATTTTATTGTCCACGTCCTGGTTTGCAATCTACAAAGCCTAGTGCTTCTGTATCAAGAAAGCTAGCAATTGCCATTTCAATAACTGCTTCGATTGGATATTCAATTTCACTGGCACGTGCAACTAAGGCTTCTTGAATTTGCTCAGGCAAACGTTCCAAAATAACTTTGGCATCAATAGGGGAAAGTTGTTTTTGAATTTTGGTTTGCATAGCTTCACATTTCGGCTGGGATTTGGACATTATACGGTGGCTGAGTAGCCCTTAGAATGATTGCTTCTAGTTCTAATAAGCTGTTAAGCATCTAAACTGCATGTTGATCGCTCTCAAGCCCTTGCCACAAGGGGATCGACCTGGAAATTTAAATGCCGATCAGCTTAATAGCGCAGGGTTCTCTGAATATGGAATAAGCCGAACTGCGATTCGCACATCTTCATCTTGATATCTATCCAGCCACGCCCACAAAAAAGCCTTATGCCCACCACTAAAACGTCCTCTTAGACTCTTGGTTTTACCAATGTAAAGTAATCCGTCCGTTCTATGCCTAACGGCGTAAATTTCAGGACGAGCAGGAATACTCTGAAATTGACGGGTCAATGGTTGGCACTGATCAAAGGGAGTAGAGGCGATCTGGTCTAAAATTGTCCGAGCTTGAGCTTGTATTTTAGGTTCGCGTGCTGGCATCCAGGAGAAAAGTAAATTTTATAGCACTTATATTCTCACAAATTTCTTCATCGCGAATGATATTACAGACGCAGCGAAGCCAACTCAGACTGCATCTGGATAGGAACGTAAACCGGGAGCCACAATCACCCAGTGGCAATCAATCGCCATATCAATGCGAATTGCCTTCAGGGGGCGAGACTAAACAATAAGGAAAAGTGAGTTCCCAAAGCCCTTTGTGGGCAACGGATCCAAGTTTCAGTTCCCTTATGGATTAGTGATAAGGAAAAGAAGGTTTTCCATCACACGAATGACCACTACCGGTTTCCGTCCCCTTACGGGGTAGTGGTAAGGAAAAGTCGCTCCCCTGGCCGCCCTGACCGTGGCGGTTATCGTTTCCGTCCCCTTACGGGGTAGTGGTAAGGAAAAGCTGAGCAAGCTGAGAAACTTGCTCAGCTGAATAAGGGTTTCCGTCCCCTTACGGGGTAGTGGTAAGGAAAAGCGGAACCCTGGGGACCCAAACAGTTGGGAGAACCTGTTTCCGTCCCCTTACGGGGTAGTGGTAAGGAAAAGCCCCTGTCCGAGTAACCTTCTACCGTCGCAAGACGGGTTTCCGTCCCCTTACGGGGTAGTGGTAAGGAAAAGCCGAGCTTGGGGAGAAGCTCGTAAAATTCCTCTCGTTTCCGTCCCCTTACGGGGTAGTGGTAAGGAAAAGTAAAAAAATCGAGGGGGTCCCATCTGGGACCGATGTGTTTCCGTCCCCTTACGGGGTAGTGGTAAGGAAAAGCTTATGAAAAAAATCCTTTTGCCCCGTCCCACCCGTGTTTCCGTCCCCTTACGGGGTAGTGGTAAGGAAAAGTTTGGCAAAGTGCTTTAAGCCAGAGGAGTTTTTACTTGTTTCCGTCCCCTTACGGGGTAGTGGTAAGGAAAAGCGCCTAGGTTTGGATGTCTTGTGTGCCAAGGGTTTCACATGGCAAAAAATGTAGGGGGTCTTTTTTGATGTCAGTAAAAGGCATGCTTTCGCAACAAGCCTGAATATCTAAGCCCTGAAATTCTTTCCAGGCAAACGTTCTGCGGGGGTCAACCAAGTTATAGTCTTTTTAAGGTTCGTCCGACCCCTACAGACTACCACCTTGACCACGACAGAGTCAGTCCCACCGACATGAAACTTCATACAATGAACGAGTGATCATCAACCTGCCAGGTGGGCTGCACACCCACCACCACCACCTTCTTCCGATGCCGAGGCGACATCGGATAGAAGCGCACCTGATCCACGGCTAGATCCAGGTACTGGGGCAACCTTTTCAAGATCATCTGATACTGCTCAGGTGTGAGTACACACTCGAACACAGACTTTTGCACCCGCATTCCATACCCTTCAAAGAGCGTGGCCACCTGATTGCGGCGGCGATCTTCTACAACGTCGTAGCAAACCAGGTAAAACATCAGGCATCCCACCTCATAGCACGATAGACCGGCTGATCGCCTTGCAGGCACGCAATATACTCCCAGACCTGCAACTCCATGCAGCGGCGATAGCTCACCTTGTAGCCCGTATGGGGATGCGTGACCTGGGTCTCTAATTTCTTTGACCAGTGATGGAGAAAGACTTTGAGCGTTGCCGGATGTAAGTAAACACCTCCACGTTCATCGGGTGGGGTAAAGTCCTCGGGTTTAACAATGCCAGAGTTCACCAAATACGCCACCAAAGAGTCCACAACCAGGGCTCGGAATTCCTCAACTAGATCGCTGACTAGAGCCGGATGGTTGGAGCGGGGCTTGTGGAGATTACCGAAGTGGGTATGCAGACCCGCCACTTCAACCATCGAATGAATATTCTGGGATAGCAGCGTATACCCTAAGCTCAGTAGGCTGTTGACTGGGTCTTTTGGGGGCCGACGATTGCGGCTGTCAAACTGAAAGTCATCTTTCAGCAAAGAAGAAAATGCCCGGAAATATCGCTGAGAAGCATGGCCCTCGTGGCCCAGAAGGACTTCGATAGAATTGGCAGAGATGATTTTTTCTTGATTGATAATTTTGAGTTCATCCATCACCTCTTTAGCCAATTCCGTCTTTCGTCGTCGGCTCAGGCGCTTTAGTAACATTCTGGCATTATGGAGCTTAGCGGCAACCATACTGCGGGCCTGACTGAGAACAAAATCTTGATCTTGGGACTTGTGTACCTGCTGAATTAAATATTTGACTTGCGCCTGTCCTGCGGTCTCTAGTCGTCCAAAGTATTTGCCATTATGGGATAGATAGAGAATAGGAACGTGCCGACTTAGGGCTAAACTGATTGTGCCATGGGACAACTGACAACAGCCAAATATAACAATATGGCTAACTCGATTGATCGGAACACTACAACGCAACTCTTTTTGATAATAAACTCGAAATTGTTGATGCTTAACACGTAGATACGAGCCTTGTTCTGTAAGATATAGTGTTGTCATTTCCTGCTTCCAAATTTCAGGACTAACTTTAGTTTTTTGTTTTTTAGACTGAGTGTGAACAATATTGCAAACCTTAGGATAGGTGAACTCATGCCTACCTGTGGATTTGCCTGATTGTTGCTTTTTCTGTCTCGGCTTGCGAACGGGGACAGAGACTTTTCCCTGCTGGAAATGATGCCCCAAAAACGTGAAACTCTCCTGTGGAGATACAATCTGAGTTTTCTCTGGATGTACGTCCAGATATAGCTCTGCCAACCATGACTGCATCAGCTCTAAGGCTCGATTTGCTTGAACCCAGGAAGGGAAGGTAGCAACGCAGTCATCGCCGTACCGCACCAAGGGAATGCCAGCTTCTAAGCATTGCTGGTCAAAGTTGTAGAGGTAGAGATTCGCCAAAGCGCCAGATAATATAGCCCCCTGAAGTACCCCCTGGTTGGTGGGCTGAAATCGCCCTTTGAGAACCACCCCGGATTTCAACTGCTGCTCAATCAACTGTATCAACCAGGGATGCAGCTCAATGGCTTCTAATTGACTGATCAGGAGCGACCAGTTCAGGTGATCGAAAAATTCATGGATATCGACCTTGATCGTCCATACCGCCTCGTGGCGGTAGTACAGCATCAGACGTTCAATCGCGGAATGAATAGAGTAGCCGGGGCGGTAGGCGTGGGCACACTCGCTCAAGCGTTCTTCCCAGGCGGGATAACATGCTTGCAAGATCAGCCGCTGTACGATGCGATCGCGAACCGCCGGGATGCCAATTAAACGATGTCCCCCCTGTTTTTTCCGTAATAAAAAGCCCTTAGCGAGCAAAGATAGATAGGTCTCACGCTGCAACTGGCGCTCCAGGCGTTGGAGCTGGGGTTGAAGATCGCTTGCGAATAATGCCGTCGTCATGCCATCAACGCCAGCCGCAGGGCTGCCTTGTTTGACCAGCTTCCAGGCCAAAATGAGATGGGTCAGTGAAATATTCATGCTCTGCTACCCCTAATCAAGCTCAAACCACACCCAGTAGAGCGGTGGGTTTGGATTCGGAGAGCAACACAGAATCAACCGGTTGATACTTTTGATCCGGGGTGGCCGCACTAGACGTTGACACACTCGATAGTGGTACTGGATCCAGGCTTGGCTGCGATCGGGTTCCTCGTGAGGACGAGGATCGTCGAAATAGAAAAGATCGAACGGATATTGTCCCGAGCAGATGTGGTGCCCGACTGTACAGGGAGACTGATAGCGGTGAAGGTACAGAGCGTAGAACAGATCCGGAATCGAAATTTCACTCGGGAGTTCCAGGCGGTGGAATGTATCAAACTCTGGCGGCATCAGGGCATTGTTGAATCACTTTCCCTACGGTAACCAGAAAAGAGTGGCGCACGCAGAAAAGTCATGCGATTGACGCCCAAGCGGCAACGCCAAACATTCTACAGCTAGTGATTTCGACTTATACATTATGACGGAGGCTCTGGGAATTCGATCGGCTCCTCAAAGATTTGTTCTATTGAAAAGGGACAGGACTGGGGGAGTCGTTTATGGTTTAAGCCAGTGTCACTACCGAATAGCCTCAGACCCTTTTTGTACCCTATGGAGATTGCTTCAGAGAGATAAGGTTGCAAGCTAGGATTTTCCTTCATATGCCTTAAGATTTCTTCTCTCTGTTCCTCAATGGTGTAAAACCAACTTGCAGAGCGCTGTTGGGGTTGATAGTGCCATTTCAGCAGATGCCCGAGCAGCACACCGAGACGGTTCCGCAATTCCTGCCGTTGTTGCTTGCCCAAGGATTCAATCTCCTCAACTAGATTGAAAACATCTAATTGGTCTAGCTTTCCAGAGCGTAGGTATTCAGCCTGCTGCTGTAGCCAAGCATAAAAGTCAACATCGTATAGTGAGGGGGCTTGAGGTTGCATGTTTGCCTCTTGTCGCAATCCTTCATTGGCTTCCAGTTTAGCGAATTCGATGGGAAGCCCCACGCTGTAGCCTTTTCGATGGGTTAACTGGGCACTCGAATCGAATGAACTTAGGAGTCGTCTACGGGATAGATGGCAGCAATGGCCTGGGCCATGGCTTGCAGATCTTGAGCTAATTCAACTGGTGCATAAACTTTAACCTGAGCGCCAAATCCTAAAATCCAGCGCTTGAACTCGTAGTCTGCGGTCACGACCCAGTGGGGCACTACGGCCTGCAAGCGATGGGGAAAGGTGCGATCGCACCTTTGATCTGTCGGAGGGCTTCTGCTTCTATTGGGGGCCAAGCCCCTTGGATAGCTGCATCTCCAAATAGATTCTGACGAATGGCATCGGTCGAAACCCAGCAAAGATTGGGATCATGGGCAACCCACTGCTGCGCCAGAGTGGACTTCCCCGACCCAGGCAGACCAATTAAAATGTGACAAATGACAGTGGGCACTGAAAATCCTTAAAGACCCAAATTAGATTCACAACGTCTCACCGTACTCCTCTAAAAAAGCCAACATACCTGCCAATGCCTGACGATTGACCTCATTGGGTTCTAGCTGGAACCGGATTTGGGCAGCACGGCATCGAGCTTCAATTCGAGCTCGGCGAGCCGCTCGTTCTGCCTCAGCAGTTCTGCGAGCTGCTGATCGTCTTGTATCCTCGCGTCTTCGTTGCTCTTCTCGAACTCTTCGTTGCTCTTCTCGAACTCTTCGTTGCTCTTCCTCAGCTCTGCGGTCTCTTTCCTCATCTCTTCGTTGCTCTTCCTCAGCTCTTCGGTTTCTTTCCTCAGCCAGGCGATCTGTTTCTCGGTTTCGACGGTCCCACTCAACGCCGAAATTAACCACCGCCACCAAGGTGGCTGCCAGAGTGAGTCGGTTACTCCAGGTTCGCGGCTCGGCGATGAGTCCCAGGAATTGGAAATCTTCGGCGTCATAAAATCTCAAAAACGCAACGGCAATCCCTAAAACAGTCAGGGTCGTCCCCGGCAATAGGGATAAAAAATTGATTCCAGCTTGGCGATTCAATAATCCCATTCTATAAGATTAGGCCAACTCAGCACCCCTCTATTGACCGGATCCTTTGGAGGTCTGCGGGTGCGGCTCTAAAACTGGAACTCATCCTTGAGCAAAGACGAAAAAGCCCGAAAGTATCGCTGTGAAGACTGGCCTTCATAATCTAGCTCGCCCCTTGCCTTGACCAGAAATCAAAGAAGCTCCTGGGTTATGCCGATCAAGGCTGGCTCACCTTGAGGTTTTCTAATTCGGCTAGGAGCGACTCGACTTGATTCTTGAGATCCCAGAATGCCGCTTGCTGATCTGAGCCGTAGGACACTTTAACAGACTCGGACAGCCGCTTCTCAGCAGAAGGAACCGTCATCTCACTGGGACTAGAAGATTTAGACATTACGGCTTGCATGGTTACTTATACTTACCCACACGTTATTAAACCCAGATCCTAGCCTGAAGCTTAGCCCCCAAGTGTTAGGAATGTGGCAATTTTCTAATTGTCTACTGGAAATCCTGGTGAATTGAAGTCGCTGAGTTGACGGTAAGATGATACTTTACACTGCACCTCGATGGATCTTGGATGCATGTCGCTAACCAACGATACCTTAGAGCAGCAACTACAAAGCCTTGTTGCTCAGGCTTGCCAGTGTCACCCCGATAGCTTGGAGCGGCGCAAACGTTTAACTCAGCTAATCTGCCTGATTCAAGAATCTGGCAAACTATGGCGAGATCGGAGTCCGTACTATGAAGATGCCCTGCAACAGACTTGGCTCTTTTTTTGTCAAAATCTGTGTGAATCTGGCACCGGCAAGCAATACGATCCCAAGCGTGGCAGTATTCTAACCTGGCTGAATCACTACCTGAAGTGGCGGCTTCAAGATTATCGACTGGCTATTCAGCAGGATAAGAAGCGCCTCATTTCTGGGGACGAAGCTGGCAAGAGCGGGGGGAGTTTGATTGAGAATACCCTAGTAGCCAATCCCGATATTCCGCCGATGCTAGAGGAAACCCAACGCTGGGTGCAGAGGGATCCAGATGGGGTGCTGCATCAACAGCATCTGCGCCATCATCCGCATATCAACTGTCAATATTTGATTTTGAAGCGCTTGCCACCGGGTACCAGTTGGGAAGATTTATCCAATGAGTTGGGGGTTCCCATTTCCACGCTGAGCAGTTTTTATCAACGAAATTGTGTGGCTTGTTTGCGTAATTTTGCTGTGTCTCAAGGATATGTATGAAAGACAACTGTAATGAACAATGCTTGCATCATTTTTTGCGCCGGACATGAGTTTTGAGCCCAGCCAGAAACTCACGTTTCCCGTTCCGATCTATGTTCGTCAACTTTCAGAGGCTTTTGCCTGTGAGCAACCTTCAACGGCAAAAGCTAACCAAGCTCGCAAAAATACATTGGCGGTTTGGGCAGTATATAACTATCTCAAACTGATGGGGATTCGGGCTGATTTGACCACCAGCGATAGCTGGAATCCTATCATGAGATGGGCCACTAATTCTGCTGATCTCAATATCCAAAATGTGGGACGTTTAGAATGTCGTCCGATGGATCCTGAAGCTTCGAGCTGTTTGGTGCCACCTGAGGTTTGGTGCGATCGCATCGGCTATGTCGCAGTTGCCCTCAGTCCCACCTGGGATTGGGCCACACTCGTGGGCTTTACACCCACGGTAAATGGTTCTGAAGTGACGGTGGCTAGCCTACAGCCCCTCAGTCAACTCCTAGATCAGCTCTATGCCCTGCAAGTGCCTCTGAATTGGATAGTGCAGCCCCACATCCAACTGAGTCAGTGGCTAACGGGGATTTTTGAAGCGGGATGGGAAAGTGTTGAGACCCTATTGAGCACCTTGAACCCACCTCCGGCTTACCCCATGCGGAGCGTGATGCTGGCAGCCGCTGCCGCCCCCCCTATCCGGGAGCATTTGCCCAAGGGACTCCGACGGGCAAAGCTTATGACCCTGCGATCTGGGCTAGAGAGCTGCCCTGTGGTCTTGGTGATCTACATTGAGGCCACCTCAAGTCGAATACGACTGATGGTGCAAGTTTATCCAGGCAGCCAGCAGTTTACCCTACCCCCGGAATTGGCATTGCAGGTGATAGACGAGAAGGGAACCCCATTCTTGACAGCGCGCTCCCAGCGGGCAGACAGCTATATGCAGCTTCAGTTTTGGGGAAGTTTGGGAGAACCTTTTGCCACCGCCCTGCGCTGGAAAGGCGCTGAAACGATCGAACACTTTGTCATTTAAGAAATGGAGAAGTTCCCGCTAGTTCACCGCTTGACGCTGCCATGACTGAATAGATTCAAACCTCTGGCTATTGGGCAACATCACCTTTAGTTGCGACGGATCGACATTTTTCTCAATCAGGAATGAGGATCCCGACCCTTTCCAAGAGCGAGCCCAAACAGCACCACTGATGTTTGAGCCACCACTGAAAGTAACGGCTGAGTCAGGCGCAAACAGAAATAAACTCGCCCCCGAGCCACCACTTAATGTAACCTTGCGCTTGCCATAGACGTAGATCTGGGCATCTTCAGGTCGGGTACTAGACCCCCCTGAAAAGGTGGCATCGCCATTGATATACATCACCATTTTGGTGCGCGGCTTTAGTTGGATGGAACTTTCACCGCTGAGCACTAATTCACCATCTAGGTGCAAGACAACCGTCATGTCTTGATCGCCTGTGCCCAGGGTCAGATTGGTGCCACCCGATAGCTCCAGAGATTTGCTGCCCCCCAACCGATAGGTGCAGGGTAAGCGCAAGAAAAAGATCAAGAAAATGTGCTAAGTTACCAGACTTGC
>NZ_WVIC01000037.1 GCF_009939295.1 Petrachloros mirabilis ULC683 | reverse complement strand
TTCCTAAAATAGAACAATATTCACCTTGTTCATAAATTAATTAGGATTGCTATAGAATGAAATGACCCTAACTCGAAGGTTATCCCGAGGGTGGGGGGTGGGAATCGTAACTAGGGTGAGATCTTGATTGGGCAGCAGTTCCCAGGTATAGGTGCGTAGCAACAAAGCTGCAAAGATCTTCATCTCCAAGCGGGCAAATTCTTTGCCTAGGCATTCACGGATGCCACCCCCAAAGGGAACGAAGGCAAATTTGTGGGCTGCTGTAGCCGCTTCGGGGTCAAATCGCTCAGGATTAAACTGTGCTGGTGTGTCATAGGTTTGGGCATCAGCATGGGTGGCTCCAATTTGATACAGAAGGCTCCAGCCCTGGGGAATCTGATACCCGTCTAGTTGACAAGATTTTAAGACGGTGCGAAAACCACCGCCGACTGGGGGTACTAGACGCAGCACTTCTTTGAGAACTTGATCGAGATAGGTCATCTGCTTGAGGGTGTCCAAGGTGAGGGGATGATCGAGCCACTGTTGCTGCTCTTGCTGGAGGCGCGATCGCACCTCCGAATGCTGAGCAACCTGGAGGCAAAAGGATGCGATCGCAGAGGTCAGCGTCTCATGGCCTGCAAACAGCAGCAGCAAGATTTGATCCTTGAGTTCTGCGACTGTGAGACGATCACCCTGGTCATCCACCGCCGTCAGCAAAAGACCCAGTGCATCTTGACCCGGCTCTGGAGCCGCCTGACGGCTCAGAATCAGAGCCTCAATTTCATCCAGCAACAAGCTGCGACAGCGCTTCGCCCGCCCAAAGGCCGTCCAGGGCAGCGCCACTGGCACCGAAAACAACCCTTGACACCAGGTTTCAAAAAAATGACCCAAACGGGTTTGAGAGCCAGAATCTAAACCTACCAAAAGCTTACAAGCCACATCCAGGGTGTAATTTCGCAGCTCTGGATACCAGGTGAGGGGCGACTGAGTGACCCAGCGCTGGGCATAGTCTAAGGTAATTGCCGACATGGCTTCGATATAGCCCGCAAGGGCGCGGGGCATAAAGGCTTGAGCCAGGAGCTTGCGGCGGTTGCGGTGTTCTTCTCCCCTTTGCAACGCCAGAGACAGAGGTCCTAGCAAAGCTTGGGTACTGGGTGGCCAGCTCACCTGGAAATACTCATTTTCATTGCTGAAGACAAACTGATTGGCCTCAGCACCTCGGACAAAAATGGTGGGCTGTCCCAAAATCCGCGTTTTGAAAACTGAGCCATAGCGCTGGTGACGCTTGAGAGCAAAATCTCGGTCCCGAAAGAACCCCAGGGTTTCGCCTAGCCAGGGCCAGCCCAGTCCTCCGGGTGGCAGGGGCAGATCAGCAATAGACCGAGACTCAGCTTCATAGTGTTGGGCGGGGGGCATAAACGGGTACCCTGAGTATCTTGAGGATTGATGGTGTCATGGTGATGCCATGTCTTCAACTTGCCACAGCTACCCCCCAAATTGCGATGACCTACTCGCTGCGTGTTGCTGATTTACCCAGTCGTGAGCGCCCCCGAGAGCGATTAATGGCGCAGGGAGCTGAGTTTCTCAGCCATGCAGAGCTGCTCGCCATCTTGCTGGGTACCGGACAAGGGGCAGGTAAACTTTCAGCCATTGGCCTGGGGCAGTATATTTTGCATCAGCTCGGCCAAGATCAGCGCGATCCGCTCACCGTTTTACGAGACATCAAAGCGCCTGAGCTGATGCAGATTCCTGGCATTGGCCCTGCCAAGGCCACCACAATTTTGGCCGCCATCGAATTGGGCAAACGGGTCTTCCAGTCTCGGCCAGCAGAGCAAGCCGTGATTGACGACCCTGCCGTTGCTGCTGCTGCCCTGTCTGCTCAATTGATGTGGCAGTCTCAAGAGCATTTTGCAGTGCTGATGCTAGATGTTAAACATCGACTCATGGGAACCCGAGTCGTCAGCATCGGCACGGCGACCGAAACCTTAGCCCACCCCCGAGACATTTTTCGAGAGGTGATTCGTCAAGGAGCCACCCGCGTCATTGTTGCCCATAATCACCCCTCCGGTAATCTAGAGCCCAGTGCTGCTGACTTGAGCTTGACCCGGCAGTTACTGGCGGGGGCTCAGCTTTTGGGTATTCCTCTTTTAGATCATTTAATTTTAGGCAATGGTGACTATTGCAGCCTCCGGCAAACCACCCTTCTCTGGGAAGAGCATCCCCAAGAAGCGTGACATACCCCAACCCTGACCCCGTAGGTAAGGCAGCATCGGAGTATGTCACAGTAGTTGTATTGGGTCTGCTGCCACTCTCAGCATAATTTCATGGCGTTCTACGAACCGCTTCACCACAAATACCGACCCCAGTCCTTTGCCGATCTGGTCGGACAGAATGCCATTGCCACAACACTGACTCATGCCATTGAACGGCAACGCATTGCGCCCGCTTACCTTTTTACAGGGCCAAGGGGCACTGGCAAAACTTCCAGTGCCCGCATTCTGGCTAAGTCTCTGAACTGCCTCAGCAGCGCCCACCCCACGGTTACCCCCTGCGGCACCTGTGACGCTTGCCAAACCATTGCCCGGGGAACCGCCCTGGATGTCATTGAAATTGATGCTGCCAGCAATACGGGGGTAGACAATATCCGAGAGCTGATTGAGCGGGCTCAGTTTGCCCCCGCTCAGTGTCGCTACAAGGTCTACTGCCTAGATGAAGTCCACATGCTCAGTACCGCAGCCTTTAATGCCCTGCTCAAAACCTTAGAAGAACCCCCCCTGCATGTGGTTTTTGTGCTGGCCACCACTGACCCCCAGCGGGTATTACCTACGATTATTTCTCGCTGCCAGCGGTTTGATTTTCGCCGGATTCCCCTCTCGGCAATGATGGATCACTTGAGTTATATTGCAGCCCAAGAAGATATTGCCATTCAACCGGATGCGATCGCACTCATTGCCCAAATTGCCCAGGGGGGTCTCCGAGATGCCGAAAGCCTCCTCGACCAACTGAGCTTGCAGGAAGACACCATTACCCCAGCCCAGGTTTGGGACTTAGTTGGGTCTGTTCCTGAGCAAGACCTGTTCAGCCTGGTGAAAGCCATCGTTTCTCGCCAACCCGCCTTGATTTTGGAGCACATTCATCACCTTCTAGATCGAGGCCGAGATCCCCTAGGGGTTCTCCAAAATCTAGCTCAGTTTTACCGCGATCTCCTCATTGCCAAAACCGCCCCCAAGCAGCGGGAACTCGTGGCCATTACCGAGGCCACCTGGCAGCCCCTCTGTGAGTTCGTAGAGCAAATGTCCTTGAGCAGCCTATTGATGGGGCAACAACACCTGCGCCAATGTGAACCCCAGGTCAAAAACACGACTCAGCCTAAACTGTGGCTGGAAGTGGCTCTTTTGGGACTGCTAGATGCCGACACCTCTACCTCTACCCCCACTTCTGGGTCTGCTTCCCCTCAGTCAATGGCTCCAGCGATCCCAGCCTCTTCACCACAGCCTGGGCAAGAACCCGCTTCCCTCTGTGTTCCCCCAAATCCAGCAACCGCTGCGCCTCAACCTCAGCCAGCCCCAGTCAGCTCCAATCCGCCCCCAGCAGCCGCACCCACTGCCCCCACAGAGACTGCTCCCATAGAGACTGCCCCCGTAGAGATAGACTTAGATCAACTCTGGCAGCAGATTTTGGCTCAGCTCAACTTGCCCAGCCGCGCCTTATTTAGCCAGCATGGCAAGCTCGTGTTCTTTCAAGGGGCAGAAGCAGGGATACAAATCAGTAAAAACCTGGCCAGAATTGCTCAGCCCAAACTCGGCGAAGTCGAAGCCGCCCTCCAGCAGCAATTACGTCGGAAGATCAAGGTCACCTTACACCTAGCGACCCCTGACCCCTTACCGGGTGCAACGTCTCCACAGCGCCCCGCTACAGAGCCGCCGCCAGCCATGGCAACCCTGCCGCCCCCATCTGCCGCCCAGCCTACTCCGCCTGTAGAGTTGCCTGCCCCCCCCGATCACCTGGTTCCCCCGTCCCGGGAGCCTCCCCAAAACAGACCCGCACCTGCTGCTCCAGTTTGGCCGCTGGAAGATGAAATTGATCAAGCCAGCCGCAGTTTTGCTGAGTTTTTCAATGGTACCCTAGTCACCTTAGAGCCCGATGTGCCAACCACTGCTGACATCCCTGAGTAAACCGGTCTGCCCAAGTCGGGATCTTCTGCCACAGAGTTATCGTCATTGCTAGTTGACATCCTCGCCATCCAACCGATGGAATAGAGTGGTGATCCTTAAACCTGACAATCTAGACTTCCTGTCTCTGAGATTCTTAAGCCGTTGTCTGGGTTGTGACTTCGCTGGCGATTCTCAAGCGGCTCTCAGTAAACTGCGATAGTTTTAATACATGGTTTCCATTGCCCGCAAAAATCTCTTTCAAGACCTACCCCGCTTCATCGTGGCTCAAGCTGGCATTATGTTTGCCGTGGGCTTGGTCACGATTCAAATGGGGTTGCTCAACGGGTTTACTCGTTCTTCCAGTTTGCTGACAGATAGTTCCACCGCAGATATTTGGGTGGCCTCCCAAGAACTCCGTTATTTAGATTTAACCCTGCCGATTCCATACGAGCGCCTAGAGCAAGCCCGAAATGTGAATGGTGTCGAACAGGCAGAGGCATTGATCACCCAGGGCTCGGTCTGGCGATACGGCATCAGTCAGATTGCTCCCATTCGCATTGTGGGTTTTGACCCCGAGGGGGAACTGTTTCAACCGGAACCTTTGATTGAAGGCAGTTGGGCTGAGTTGAACAATCCTTACGCGATCGCCATTGATCGCCTAGACTTAACCACCTTAGATGTGACTGGCCTCGGTGACACCTCCGAAATTGGCTCTTTTCGCACAGATGTAGTGGCAATTACCTCAGGGATTCGATCCATTGTGTCGAGTCCTTTTGTATTCACCTCACTGAATAATGCCACTGCCTTTCTGAACTCCCCAGTCGCTGCTCCGGTGAGCGACCCACCTGTCCCCCCTGAGCTTCAGCCTGAGTCTCTCATTACTTTTGTGCTGGTGAAAGCCAGACCCGACGAAAACTTGCAGCAACTGAAACGGCGTTTAGAGGTGGCGCTTCCGGATGTGATGGCACTGACCCAAGATGAACTAGCAGATTTAACTCAAGACTACTGGCGACAAAGTACTGGCGTAGGCTTTATTTTGGGACTGGGTGCCGTGGTCGGTATTATTGTCGGAACCGTGGTGGTCGGTCAAATCCTCTATTCCTCGGTCTCAGATCACCTCAGAGAATTTGGCACCTTGAAAGCCATGGGCTCTTCTGACTGGTTTATTTACCGAATCATCTTAGAGCAGGCTTTGTGGATGGCAGTGCTGGGGTATCTGCCGGGGATGGCGCTGTGCTTGGGCGTCGGAGCCTGGACCCTGGAAGCCCAAGCCGTCCAAATTCTCATCGGCCCCACCACAGCGGTAGGGGTCTTTGTGGTCACAGTTGCCATGTGTAGTGGTGCAGCTGTGTTTGCCATTCAAAAGGTGACTCGCTTAGACCCAGCGGTAGTCTTTAAGTCCTCTTGAGCGTAATTTGCCTCTCAGGGGTAAATGAGTGGGTATACTGACCCCATTGCGAATTGTCAAACAGTGCATCATTGTTAACCTCTGGACATTTTGGGTATGCCTTTTCCCTTTATGACGGACATTCAGACGGATATAGCAGCGCCAAACGTTCAGTATGCAATTTCGGCAGAGCGCGTGGAAATGGTCTTCGGCAGCGGCGATCAAGCCTTCAAAGCGCTTAAGGGAATTGATCTCAAAATTCTCACTGGAGATATTCAGCTTCTCATGGGACCCTCTGGATCTGGCAAAACCACTCTCCTATCCATTTTGGGGGGGATTTTGACGCCTTCGGGTGGTTCTGTGTCTTTGCTGGGTCAAGAGATTACTGGACTGTCGCGCCCAAAACTAGCCAAGTTCCGGTTAAACCACATCGGGTTTATTTTTCAAGGATTTAATTTATTTCCTGCCCTGACGGCTGCTGAGAATGTCGAGGCAGCCTTAAACTTAAAGCGAGTTTATGGTCGTGAGGCTCGCCAAGAAGCTTGGCGGTTATTAGAGCAGGTGGGTCTGGCGGATAAGGGAGACAATTTACCTCAGGACTTATCTGGGGGGCAAAAGCAGCGAGTGGCCATTGCCCGGTCTTTGGCCGGTAAGCCTCGGTTGCTTTTGGCGGATGAACCCACTGCTGCCCTAGATTCACAACGGGGACGAATCATCATTGAGCTGTTGCGGAAGTTGGCTAAGGAAGAATGCTGCACCGTGCTCATGGTGACCCACGACCCTCGCATTATTGACCTAGCTGATCGGGTGGTCTATGTCGAAGACGGCATGATTTTGCCAGAGGCTCCTTCTAGTTTTACTCATTTAGTATAGGAAAGAACTTGGTGCGAGTTTTTGTGACAGGGGGAACCGGGTTTGTAGGAGCTAACTTAGTGCGGTTGCTTTTGCAGAAAGGGTATCAAGTGCGGGCGTTAGTTCGTCCTCAAAGCCGACTAGATAATCTCCAAGGTTTGGATGTTGAGTGCATCACTGGCGATCTGAGTGATCCGGGCTTGACCGTAGCGCTCAAAGGCTGTGAAGTCCTGTTTCACGTTGCTGCTCACTACAGCCTTTGGCGAGCAGATCGCAAGCTGCTCCGCCAAAGTAATGTTCTGGGTACGCGTCGGATTTTGAAGGCGGCGCGAGATGCAAGCGTGGAGCGCACTGTTTATACGAGCTCTGTGGCGGCCATTGGCGTGCGCGAGGGTGGGGTGGCCGATGAAACCTACCAAAGCCCCGTGGAGCGTCTGGTGGGAGACTATAAGAAGTCAAAGTTCTGGGCCGAGCAGGAAGCACATCAGGCTGTGAAAATGGGTCAAGATGTGGTGATTGTGAATCCGAGCACCCCAATTGGCTCCTGGGATGTCAAGCCCACGCCCACGGGCGAAATCATCCTGCGGTTTTTACGGCAGCAAATGCCGTTTTATCTGAATACGGGTCTAAACCTGATTCATGTCCAAGATGTGGCTCAAGGGCATCTGCTGGCTTTGGAAAAAGGCCGCACCGGAGAGCGCTATATCTTGGGGAATCAAAACTTGACCCTGAAAGACATCCTAGGACTACTCTCTACGCTAACAGAGTTGCCTGCCCCCAGGTTTGGGATTCCGGCCTGTCTACCGTTGCTCATTGCTTACCTGGATGAACAAGTACTGGCTCGGTTTGGAAAACCCCCCTCGGTGCCAATTGATGGAGTGAAAATGGCGCGGCAGCAAATGTTTTATGATGCCTCCAAAGCGGTGCAGGAGCTGGAACTGCCCCAAACGCCAGTGAAAATTGCCCTCAAGGATGCCATTGATTGGTTTACGGCTCATGGATACGTCAAGGGCGCGTGACCTGATGCGTCACCAAATGCTGACGCTTAAAACGGAGAAATCAAAATTTATTTTTCGAGCATGGCTCCAGGGTTTTCCACAGGTTTTCCACAGCCGCGAAAAAGTTTTCCACAGATTCATGGATGTTTTCCACAGGTCAATGACGGGTTTATGGGCACTTGCTCCTATTCTGGGGATTATGCTCAAAAATGAGAATTGCCTCGTTTTTTGTAAAGTAAGTTAAATTATAGAGGACTCAAAGCTAGTAAATTCGTGGCCGTCAACAGAAATTATTAAAAATCTTGTCACTTCTCACCCATTGACAACCCTCCCCCCCCATAGCGCACAATGGTGCGACCCACGTTAACCGAGCACTCGCGATCGCGCTAGCTAGGTTCATCGCTTTGGAGATGAGCCCAACTCAAAGATCGCTGAGGGCGAGTTTTTGGTGTCCTCTCAATTCATCAGGAAGGTAACAACTGTTGCAAACCCGTCATACGAGTCAAGAAGGCATGAACGCAACTATCAGCATTTTGGCCGAGATTCCCGAAGACCTGCACGAAACCCTAAAAAGCTATCTAGAGTCTCACCCTGACTGGGATCAAGATCGGGTCTTTGCTGCGGCTCTTTCGCTGTTTCTGCTGCAAAACGGGAATTGCGATCGCCGTGCTGCCCGCGTTTACTTAAATTCTCTCTTTAATCGCTCTGCCAGCTAAGTAGTCTGTCAACTTTGTCTTGAAGGATAGCTGAGTACCCAGAAGTTGATGGGGATTAAACTTTGAGGAGCCTGCGACCCCTCAAAGTTCTCCCGACGGAACGCTAAAAGGCGGTTTGAAAAGTTTCTAACGCCTTGCACCCGCCCCCTAAATCCCCCATTCTGGGGGACTTAAGAGTGATCAAAGCCCCCCGGGGGGTTGGGGGGCGACCGTAGAGTATGGGAAGACTTTAGTTAGAGGCAGCCTCTAAGAGGGATGAGGTCTCGGGGGCAGATTGCCTTCAGTTCCAGCCATCGCTATGTTGACCTCTATCTCGAAAGCATTCTGGAAAGGTTAAAATTTTTATAAGCCGAACAGATCCTAATCCTGGACAATTACGGCACAGGCTGTCTTTTGGGGGTAAACCCATGTGTATCTGCGTCAATTGCCACTACGTGGATCAATGCACGACCTACCATGCTGTTGAAGGCCAGCATCAGCAGCCCCACTTGACCCTAGATCCTCGCTTTGAACCCCTGGAGCCGACGATTAATGTGAACGTTCGCACCCAAGGAGAAGAAATTCAAATGGAGTGGGATGTCGTTGGCTGTAGCAGTTTCACGGCTGATATGGGGAAGTGGTCTCGCTTACGCCCTGGGGAACTAATCCCCACTTGAGCGGAAGCTTCTGAGCATCGACTTTAGCCCCGATGCTCAGAAGCTGGAGCGGCTTCTAAACCATGCTGACGCTGAGACTCAGCTTGATCGGCAAGAGATTCTAGAACCGTAAGGCGCTCTTCAATCTCTGCGAGCCGTTCTTCACCATGCTTTAAGCCCAAATAGGTTCGCAAAGCATCAATGACAATATCTGACTTAGACTGCCCTGTCACCTGCATTCTTTGTGCGATCGCAGCTTCTAAATCAGGTGGAATTCTGACACCAATAAAAGGGTTCGCCATTGGATATCCCCTGGCCATGGCTCGACCATAGATAATACCAGGTGATGATCCCCAGCCCAGAAAATGTGACAGGGAGTTACAAGTTTGTTCGCTCAGTCCTCAGTTTTGCAACAGAATTTAACCGAATACCCCGTCGGCACAAGCCATCGTGAAAGAGCAGTCGCAACTCCAGTCCCAGACTAGTTGATTCAATGACCTCACTGCTTTAGGCTAGAAGGTGAAACTAAATCTTAGGTAATCTTACTTATCTGACTTGGTGTGTACTGGAAAAACTTTGATTGAGATTTCTCTATGTTAAGAGGCTGACAATCCCAGGGGATCTTGCAATCCCAAGAGTGATAATTTCTGTTATCATTTGTTATCAAGCCCCGATGTAGAAACCGACGCAAATTCAATCATAATGGGCGTTATTAAGGAATCTACAGGAAATTTTTGTAAGACAAGTCCACTTTGTCTTGCTCTACTTTTTGGTACAAACTGACAACAGTTAAGAACTTTTGTATTCAAGTGCTTTCCTGTATACAGCGGTTCTCACCTGAGTGAGGTTCGGGGTGTGGGGGTTCCACCCCCACGCAGGGGGCGCTGCCCCCTGCACCCCATGTACTCCATTGATCTGTAAACCGCTATATTTCAGCTCTGGCTTTCAATCTCTGCTATGCCGGTACGCCCTCCAGCAATTGCCCGTAATAGGGGCAGCCGGTTTCCTAAGTTTCATCTAACTGTTAAGGCAAGGAGCAAGTCCCTTGGGCAGCGATAAAGGTAAAATTTTAATTGTGGATGACGAACCTATGATTCGTCGGATTTTGTCCACTCGACTGACCATGGTAGGCTACCAGGTCATCGTTGCTAGCAATGGAATTGAAGCGCTAGAAAAATTTGAGCAAGAATCTCCCGACTTAGTCGTCTTAGATGTGATGATGCCCCAGCTCAACGGCCTAGAAGTCTGTCAAGAGTTGCGTAAAGTTTCAGATACTCCCATTGTGATGCTAACAGCGCTCAGCGATGTTGCAGATCGAATTATGGGTTTGCAACTCGGGGCTGACGACTATCTGCCCAAACCTTTTTCTCCCAAAGAGCTCGAAGAACGAATTCATGCAATTTTGCGCCGTCTCAAGAGCAATAGCGCCAAAGCAACCGCTACTGATGGCGGCGTAGGGGTAATTCAAGCCGGTTCCCTGCGGATTGAAACCCACAAGCGTCAAGTTTTTCTCAACAATGAGCGTGTCGCCTTAACTGGCATGGAGTTTGACCTTCTGGAGCTGTTGGCTTTAACCCCTGGCAAAACAGTGTCTCGTGCAGACATTTTGCAAAAAGTCTGGGGCTACTCCCCCCGTCACTATGCCGATATGCGAGTCGTGGATGTGCATGTATCTCGGCTGCGATCGAAGATTGGAGACAACCCCAAAAGCCCTGAGTTTATTCACACCGATTGGGGGACAGGCTACTTCTTTCAGGGAAACAGCGACTCGTCTCAAGTGGTGAGTGCTTAGAATCAATGCCAGCTAAAGCCCGTGTCTGAAAGAGGAGCAGCCTGAAAATTCAAGCCCATAAGAGCTTATAAAGATCCCAACCAGTCTAGAAGTCCATGCTTGGTCAACACCTCAAAGGCCAGCAAGGAAATAAACCCAATCATGGCTAGCCGGCCATTCATCTTTTCGGCATATTCGTTGAAGCCGAACTGCTTGGTGCCATCTACATACATCTTAGGCTCAACAGCAAAGTTATTGATGAGCCCAGTTTCTTCGGTGGTGTATCCGCGAGGTGCCATTGCTGCTCCTTATATTTTTGTAACCTTGTCTGTAAAGAATAGTAACATAAATTAAACTTTATCGACAAGTGGGTCGCGAGCGGTAGAGACCCCCTTTCAACTTGAGCATGATTACGAAGAACCAGAAATCTAGAATTTCGGTCAGGTCAATGTGGTCAATAGTTCAGGGCTTTGTAGAATAAGTGGGTTGTGTTGATGTGAGCCGATGGATCCTGCCCTACCCGCCTTAATCCAGCAAATGCTGCAAGCTGATTTTTACCCCCACGCCGTCAGCGAGCCTGTGCAACTGTTACAGACTCATATTTCCTATGTATTGCTGACTGGGGAGTATGCCTACAAGATCAAGAAACCGGCCAACTTTGGTTTTTTGGACTTCTCGACCTTGACTCAGCGGCATCATTTCTGTGAAGAGGAGGTGCGATTGAACCAACGCCTCTCGCCATCGCTTTATGTGGGGGTGGTGCCTCTGTACCAATACACTGCCGAGGGCTACGGATGGCAGGGCATTGGGGAGCCGGTGGAGTATGCCGTGCAAATGCGTCAGTTTGACCAGTCTCAGTTGTTGAGTCGGCTATTTGAGCGTGGGGAACTGACCCCAGAACTGATGTCAGGCTTGGGACGCCAAGTGGCCTCTTTCCATGAAACGGCTGCCACCGATGCAGACATTCAAGCCTTTGGCGACAGAGCGGCCATCCAACAGGTGGATGAAAACAACTATGCCCTCAGTGAAGGGTTTCTGGGGCACTCTCAAACCCAGGAGCGGCTTGAGCAAACCCGTACCTTTACACGCCAGTTCTTTGCCAACCATGGGGACTGGTTTGCCCAGCGCCAGGCCGAAGGTAAAATTCGGGAATGTCACGGTGATTTGCACCTGAATAATGTCTGTCGCTACCAGGACAAGATTCAGGTCTTTGACTGCATCGAGTTCAATCGGGAGTTTCGGAACATCGATGTCATCTATGATGTGGCTTTCATGGTCATGGATTTAGAGTTTCAGGGACGACCTGACCTAGCCAATGCTTTCTTGAATGCTTACCTAGAGCGTACGGGTGACTATTGGGGGGCAGCCCTGCTACCGCTTTATTTGAGTATGCGAGCCTATATTCGCGGCAATGTGAATTCCTTGGCGCTCAACGATAGCGCCATTTCTGACTCTGAGAAGCAAGGCTTTCTGGGGCGCGCCCAAGCCTACTACCAGGCCGCTTGGCAATATACCCAACGTCCCCCAGGCCGCCTCTGGATCATGTGTGGTCTATCTGGGTCTGGCAAAAGCACGGTGGCACGCGCCGTGGCGAGCGGCTTGCGGGCACTCCACATTCGCTCCGATGCGGTTCGTAAGCACCTAGCGGGGATTCCTCTGGAGCAGCGTGGTGCAGACCCCAATGTTTTTGGAGGGGGGATTTATACCCCAGAAATGACCCAGAAGACCTACGACCGCCTGCTAGATTTAGGCTTATTTCTGGCTCAGCAAGGAGAGTCGGTGGTTTTAGATGCCAAGTATGATCGCCAAGCCCTGCGCCAGGCTGTGTACGCTAAGGCGGAATCTGCCCAAATTCCAGTTCAGATTGTGTTTTGCACCGCCCCTGCAAGGGTGCTAGAAGAGCGGCTGAGATCGCGCCAGGGAGACATTGCCGATGCCACCGAAGCTCTGCTGGCCCAGCAACAGGCTCAGTTCGAACCCCTGAGTGCAGCAGAGCAAGCCCACAGCTTGGTCTGCTGCACCGATCAAGACCTAGATCCTCAGCTCGCTTCTTTGTTAGCGCATCCCCAGCCATAATCAAAAATCGAATTTTTTTGCATCTAAACCGGAAATTGGTATGATGCGATTCACAGGAATCATAGAGCAATTTATAATCAGGTTCTCTGTGAATTTCTGTCATACTGAGCAATTTTGGTTGCAGTGGCCAAAAAATCGAGCATTAGCTTGGGGGGGTTGGGTTTTGGCCTACTAGAGTGGCAACACTCCCATGGGTTCAAATCCAGCAAGGGGACGAACGTAAAAATTCAACGCTTTATCCATAACCCTAAAGGGCTAGGAGTTCTGCCGTGGCAAATGACACTCACCTCAAGTTAATCAAGCGCGGAGTTGAGCGCTGGAATCGGTGGCGCAAAACCCAATTTTCTGAACAGCCTGACCTCAGCAAAGCGGACTTAAGCGGCCTAGATTTGCGTGGCATCAATCTCATTGGAGCCAACCTAACCCAAGCCAATTTAGGACTGGCAAACTTGAGCCACGCCTTTCTCAGTGGGGCAAATCTTAGCGAAGCTTACTTGAGCGAGGCCAATCTCTGCTGTGCGAACCTCAGTCGAGCCAATTTATTCAAAGCCGATCTCAGCTTTGCGAATCTCACCCAGGCATCTCTGATTGAAGCTCAGTTGGTCAAAGCCATTTTGGCAGAAACAATTCTGGAGGCCGCCAACTTAAACTATGCTGACCTCAGCCGCGCCAATCTTTGTAAAGCCGACCTGCACAACGCGAGTGGCCTCAAAGCTGTCTTGATTGAAACCCACCTCAGCCAAGCCACACTCAAAGGGGCAAATTTTAGTAAAGCTCTATTCAGCGAAGCCACCCTCCGGAGTGCCGACCTCACCGAAGCAAATCTCAGCAAAGCCGACCTCAGCTTTGCCAACTGCATTGAGGCCAATTTCAGCAGCGCCAACCTCACTAAGTCGATCTTGATTGAAGCTAACCTGCGCGGGGCTCACCTCAGAGGCACCAGCTTGAAAGGCGTGAGTGCCAGTCGTGCCAGCCTTGGTGGCGCGGATCTGCGCGAGGCGGTTTTGAGTGGGGCAACCCTGATCGAAGTCGATTTAATTAAATCTGATCTCAGTAAGAGCAACTTGTCCCACAGCATTTTGAAAGAAGCGAAACTCAGTGGGGTGGTGCTGGTTAAAGCTGATCTCACCCACGCAGACTTGACCGAGGCCGATCTGAGTACAGCCGACCTCAATCGAGCCAACTTAAGTCAAGCCCAGCTCACTGGAACCAATTTAACCCGTAGCCTACTCGTGAATACCAACTTAGAAGGAGCCTCTCTAACTGGGGCTTGCTTAGAAGATGTGCACCCCAATAGCGCGACCCACCTAGAGCATGTCATTTGCGACTATCTGTACTTAAAGGGCAATGACCAGGAGCGCCATCCTCAAACGGGTAGCTTTTTGCCCGGAGAGTTTCAACTGCTTTTCCAAAAAGTGTTGGAAACCGTAGATCTGCTGTTTCAAGATGGGGTTGACTGGACTGCCTTTGCCTATGCACTCAAACGAATGCAGGCCAAGCATCCCCAGGCTGAGCTCGGAATTCAAAGCTTAGAAAATAAGTCAGATGGGGCGATCATGGTGCGGGTCAGCACTGCACCTGAGGTAGACAAGAGCGCGATTCATCAAGAAATTCTGCATATTTATGCAGACACCCACCAACTCCTTCTTGAGAGCAATCAAAAAAATGTTCGAGATCGGCTCATGGGGGGCGCAGAGTCTCCGATCCCATCTCAACGGGAATCGATCAACACCCTGTTTTCCCTGCTAAATCCCAGCATGGCTGCGGCCGCCCCGCCGACCCAAACCGTGGATATTACAGCCACAGAGACTTGGTACCCGCCACGCACTCCGGAGGCTGTCGGTGCCATTGCCCAAGTGGAAAGCATCTTAGAAAAACTCGCACAACGCTATCCTGAAGCCAGTGAAGTCCAACGGGTCACGGTGGCAGCCCTGGAGGTGCAGCACCAGGCCAATACTGATCCCATTTTCAAGGCGGGCTTAATACGCGCCACCCAGGCCGGAAGCTTTGCCTTAGAACGGGTACTCACCCAAAATCCTTTTATTGAAGTGACCCTGGATTTGTTTAAAACCTGGTTAAGTCACGAAGAGCGCTTGAATGCAACTCGACAAGCCACAACAGCCTGAGTGGGTGGGGTCAATTCAAGCCCGTCATGGAACAAAAAGACGGCCAACACCCATCCAGGTTTGGATATCCAACACAATTTCGATAATGCGGTCAACACAACGGTTTCGATAAAGTCGATCAGCTAAAAATCGATCTGCATCTCCAATTGTAATAACAGGAAGGGAATCGACTGAGTTCTCTTCTCGAAGAACTTGTTCTAGTGAGTCTTTACCCTTCATACTTCGGTTAGCAGTCAGCAAAATCATCTAATTTGTCTGAGCAAGTCGCCAAACAATTCGATCATTACTGTCAATCGATAAATTCATTGCCTTGAAGGTGACAAAACGAATTGGAAGTAGCTCTAGCCAACCTTGACTCGCGATATTACCCAATAAAATTTCTGCGTGTCCTCCCAAATTGTGATCGATCAAAAAGTTCATGCTTCTAGCTCATGTCTAGCTTTCTGCGCTTGAAGTTTTGCCCAAAGAACTTCTTGACCTGGCTGAGGAGATCTCTTTGCTGCACGAGCAAGGTGTTCATGACTGCGCTCTTCCCAATACTGCCGATTTTCCTCAGCTTGTTTTAGAACTAGTTGATACTCTGCTTCAACCTCAGGGCGATTTGCTTCGATGTAAGATAAGGCAGCGTTAATCTGCTCCTCTGTTAGATCAAATAAGGAGCGAATAAATTTTGAGGGATACTGAGCCGCTACATAGTCCATCACGTCGTAGAGGGTGATACGAGTGCCAGAAATTGTCAGCCCTCGCTCTGTACGAATGATGGCCGATTGGTGGTGGGATACTCCAGTCATATCCATAGTCCCCGAAGCCGCGTAGGAAATAGCACTATCGTAACTCATAAATTCGCAGGCTCTCTTGGATCTATGGTGATAAGTAAAACTAATTAGAAAAGCAAGCCACCTGAACAGCACAACTATCTCATTGGGGGCGCGATGGCTACCGGCTCAATTTGAGGGGTGATTTTCACCGGGTCGGGGTTGATGATGGCCTGCCATTTTGAGCATATCGTTACGGGGAATCCCTTGCTGGGCTCGGTCGGCCTCTGAAAGCGAGACGGCATGACGGCTAGGCTGGATACAGGAGCCATAGCGGTGAGCGTAGACCTGAGTAAACTCTGCCCCCAAAAAAAGAATTTGCACAGAGTAGTACACCCAGGCCAAAATAATCACCAGGGACCCGGCAGCACCGTAGGTTGAGCCAAAACTGCTATTCCCGAGATACATCCCCAAGGCAAACTTGCCCACGATAAACAGCACGGTGGTGATGGCTGCCCCAACCCAAACATCAGACCAGGCAATGCGCACATCGGGCAAAAACTTATAGATCATGGCAAACAGCAGCGTAATCACCCCAAAGGAGAGCAGCAGCTCCAAGATCTGCCAAATGCTTTCTAGCCCAGGCACTAAGTCGGTGGCAAAGTGATGGAGCGCGGCCAAGGCGGCACTGACCAACAGGGACACTAGGAGCAAAAAGCCCACGCCAACCACCATGGCAAAGGACAAAACCCGTTTGCGAATGAAGGTCAGCAGATTGGCGTTGGGTCGCGGAGCCACATCCCAAATGGTGTTGAGGGCATCTTGGAGTTGCACAAACATGCCAGTTGCACCAAACAGTAAAATGCCCAGGCTAATCAACGAGGCAATGAGTCCTGCCCCGAACGCTGGCTGCCCAGCATTCTCTAGGGCATTTTGAATGACAGTGGCGGCTTCACGGCCCACTAAGCCTTGAATTTGAGCGACGATTTCGCCCCGAGCGGCAGCTTCTCCAAAGAAAAAGCCCGCAATAGCCACCACAATAATTAAAAGCGGGGACAGCGAAAAGACGGTGTAATAGGCAAGCGCGGCAGCCAGACGCGAGGCTTTGTCTTGCTGCCACTGCACTACTGTTTCTCGCAGCAGTTGCCAGAGAATTCGAGGATTATAAATAAGTCGTTGAGATCTCATGATTTGCCCGCACTAAACGCCTGGCGTTGCTGGTTCACCTTGACGGAGATAGGCAAAGACACTTTTGTCGCCAATATCAGGAGGGATAGGCTGGATGACCTTTCGCAGGGCAAAAATCAAGAACAGACTCGCCCAGGCAACCAAGAGAATCCGTTCGGCTTCTAGGGGCAATAGCCCCAGCCAATGGCCTAGGAGCAGCAACGGTACCAGCACTACTAATCCTTTGGTTTCGAGCCGGTTAAAGCAAAAGGCTTCTTTGAAAAACAATCCGGTGAGGGCGACAAAAACCCAACCCACTCCCATTAGGGCGAGAGGTTGCTCATAGACGGCTAAGGCGAGAGGATCAGGTTGTAAGAGGGTGAGCGCGATCGCACCCCCACAGCCCACTAACCAAAAAACCTGTAGTGCTCGGTGCAACGCCGCCATATAGATATGAATCGTAACCAAGCTCACCCCCAACGCCAGACAAAAGACCGCAAAAAGCCAGGTTAAAAGGGGCTGAGTCCCAGCCCCTTCAGGGGTTATCAAAACCTGAAGTACCCCCAGACCAAAGGCCAGCGCTGCCACCAGCAGCCCGCCCCGATAGATAACCACATCCCGACGATCGAGGCTAGAAATCGTAAACTCGCCAAACTGGCCCTGGTAAACCTCACCCGTCTGCGCCAGCAACTTAAGCATGATCTGTCCTCCGCACTGCAAGCCGTTCCATTTCCTTTATTTTAGTGGCTTGGCTTAAATTCCCCGCAGTTTGCAGCCGATAGGCCATTATCAACCCAGTTCACAAGCCTAACCCTATCGCCCACATTCGCCTGTAACCGCGCCTGAGCACTGTTACCATTGACTGCAATTTCTACCCAGCCATGACTGCCCACCAGACCCAAAAGGGTGCCCAGAGGTTGATCACTATAGGTGCGCCCACCGGGAATTTGCCCAGAATCATAGACCAAAGACCAGGTTCCGCAGGCGACCTGTCCCGGAATATTGGTAATCAGATTTCCAAAATGATCGATGGCTTGAATCGCACCTTGCCCCCTAGTCGGACACCAAGTGGGCAACGTCAATCCCTGTAAATCAGCTTCAGAAAGAGACGACCCGAGATGGGTTAAGGGCACCCCCCGCGCCAAGTGAGCCGCCACCGGCGCAAAAATATCCCGTCCGTGAAAGGTGGCACTTGGCTGAGCCGTGCGCCAATACTGGGGCTGGTTCAGCTCCACGACTTGCACAGGCCAATTCTGGGAAGCGGCAGCAGCAAGAACCCCTGTGAAGAGACCATTATCAGGGCCAACCAAAAATCCCGTGGGCAACTGAACCGCAATCCCACGTCGCTCGCTACCCACCCCCGGATCCACGACAGCCAAATGCACCGTCTGAGCCGGGAAATAGGGAAAGGCATTCTGGAGTTGAAAACTGGCCAATGCCACGTTTTGGGCTGGAATCTCGTGGGTGAGATCAACAAACTCAAGGGAGGGACAAATTCCAAGCATGACCCCTTTAAGAATGCCAACATAGGCATCAGACTGGCCAAAATCTGTGAGTAAGGTAACCGGTGCAGCCATAACCTTCAGACCCAGTGTGACGCGACCTCGCCTACAACTCCTACCCTGTACCCACAAGTCTTGAAAGATTGAAAATCTTTGCACTCGCTCCCCTAGCCCCCCCATTCTGGGAACTAGTCCTAACCTTCGGATTTCTCCCCCCAAGGTTGGGGGGTTGGGGGGCTAATGCAGCGTGGAACATGGAGAACTAGAGATGTGTGTACACCGTAGCTTACAACTCGGATCCTTCCAGAAATTGCTCGATCATCTTGTCTTCCAAACGGCACCAGTTATGTGCCCCCACAGGCATCACATCTCCTCGGTCTTGTTTTTCTTGCCGAAGCGATTGCACCTCTTGCTCTAGGGCTTCAATGCGATCCATTAGGTAGCGAATCGCTTGGGCTTCAGAATCGGGTAAGCAGCCATGATCCAATGGATTAACCTTGGCACCCTCCCGGTAGACAATGCGACCCGGCACCCCAACGACCGTGCATTCTGAAGGCACATCTCGCAAGACAACTGAGCCAGCACCAATGCGGACATTATTCCCCAACTGAATATTGCCCAGAACTTTAGCCCCAGCCCCCACAACCACATTTTCTCCCAGGGTGGGGTGTCGTTTCCCCGTATCCTTGCCGGTACCCCCGAGAGTGACCCCCTGGTAAATCAGGCTGTAGTCGCCGACAATGGCTGTCTCCCCAATAACAACACCCATACCATGGTCGATAAACACCCCCTGTCCGAGGGTGGCACCTGGGTGAATTTCAATGCCGGTGAGAAATCGAGACCCATGGGAGATAAGGCGAGGAATAAAGGGCAACCCCAAGTGATGCAGCCAATGGGCAAACCGATGCAGCCAAATAGCCTGCAAACCAGGGTAGCAGAACAAGACCTCTAGCCAGTTGCGCGCCGCAGGGTCGCGCTCAAAGATAATTTTCAGGTCGGCTTTCAGGGTTCTCAGCACAGAGCGTTCTCTTTAGATTTCTTACAACGAAGTCAAACCTGTTATTTATCGTATCGTTATTTTTGACGGGTCTGAAGATCTAAACGACCGGCAGGCTCGTTCGGATTTCCACCCCATCAGAGAATTTGAGCGGATTTGCCTAGCCTTAATGTTGATTTAACTTCTAGTCCGTAAAATACGGCGGCGAAGCCTACATGCTCAAAGTACTCTGGTGACGGAATACAAACGAGATGTTGTGCGTCATCTCACGGTGGGCTTCTTGAGCAGAATCCTGAGTCGCTAGCCAAGTCAGTTTCTACTGCTCTAGCGCTCATTCTGGCGGTGAAGCCCAGGCTAATTTAGTTGAGGTTGAGGCATTCCCTAGCAGCGATCGCATTGGCCAAATGGATGATTAACGCCCAAAATTCTGGACTGGAGCGCAGAGTTGTAGGTTCCCTTCTGGTTTGCCCCTCACCTGAATTGATCAGTATTCATTAATTTTCTGAACTTGTCTGGAGATTCTTAACAATGCGATTCAAACGATTCACTGGCAAAAGCGCTTTAATGGCGTCCTTAGCTGCGATCTCACTGGGTGTAGCGGCCTGTGGTGGTGGCGAAGCGCCACCACCGGGCGAACCCGGTGCTGAAGGCTCCGCTCCCGGCGGCGTTGTGGCGCTGAGTGGTGCGGGGGCGACTTTCCCAGCGCCACTATATCAGCGCTGGTTTGATTCTTATAACCGAGAAGTTGATTCTAATGTGCGGGTCAGCTACCAGTCTGTGGGCAGCGGTGCGGGTCTAGAGCAATACATCAACGGCACTGTGAACTTTGGAGCCAGTGATGCCCCCATTGCAGGCGACCGTTTAGAATCTTTCCGATCTCGCTACAATGCCGAGCCGATTCAGGTGCCTATGGCTGGAGGTGCGGTGGTGTTAGCCTACAACCTACCAGGATTTGATGAACTCAACCTGTCTCGGGATGCTTACTGTGGCATCGCCACAGGCAGCGTCACTCGCTGGAATGACCCCGCCATTGCCTCTTCTAATCCGGGAGTTGATCTCCCCGATCAACCCATTACCTTTGCCCACCGCTCAGATGGCAGTGGTACCACCTTTATCTTTGTGAACCATGTTGATACGGTATGTCCCAACTGGGAGGCCGGTGTCGGCACTTCTGTGAACTGGCCCACTGGCGTGGGGGGACAGGGCAACGAAGGGGTGGCCGCCCAAATTCAACAAAATGAAGGCACCATTGGCTACATTGAGTATGCCTATGCCAAACTCAACGACATTCAAATGGCAGCGGTAGAGAACAAAGCGGGCAACTATGTCAAGCCCACCCCAGAATCTGCTTCTAAGGCCTTTGAAGGAGCAGAAGTGCCCGAAGACTTCGGGCTTTTGGTGCCGGATCCAGAGAGTCCTGAAGCCTTTCCCATTGCGGGTCTGACCTGGATTTTGGTTTATCCTTCCTATGATGATGCCACCCAATGGAACACGCTCAAATCTGTAATGGAGTGGGCACTCACCGAAGGGGAAGACATCACGGTCGAGCTAGACTATGTGCCCATGCCGCCTGATATTATTCAGCGGGTCAAGGATGTTTTGGCTCAAGTTGAAGCTTAAGCATCACACCGAATCTGTAAAGATTTGGCTTTTTGACCAATATTAGCCGCGCCACTTTCTGTCTGCTCAGCACACATTCAGAAAGTGGCACATCCACACCCTGCAAAGATTGGAGACTCACTGGCGATGACCTCAGCCACCGGAACGAATTTATTTAGGCAAAAAACCAACACCATTGAAAAACGATCTACCCCAATTCGGATCGTCGATCAGACATTCTATTGGCTGACACTGACGTTTGCCGTGGGACTAGGGGTCGTGCTGACCTGGATTGTCCTGAATGTGGCTATGCAGGCCATGCCCGCAATTCAAGCCAATGGGTTTAGCTTTCTAATGACGACAACCTGGGATCCAGTCCGCAATATTTATGGCGTGTTGCCCCAAATCTATGGCACCTTGGTTAGCTCTATTATTGCCCTTTTAATTGCCGTGCCCATGGGGTTGGGGGTTGCGGTCTTCTTGAGTGAAGATTTCTTGCCCCCCCAGGTTCAGAACGCCATTGCCTTTGCCACGGAGCTACTAGCAGCGGTGCCCAGCGTGGTCTATGGCCTCTGGGGCATTTTTGTGTTGATTCCCTTTTTGCGTCCGTTCTTTAATTTTTTGCACGATAATTTGGGCTGGATTCCGCTGTTTTCCACAACCCCTCGGGGCAATAGCCTGTTGACCTTGGGCATTGTCCTAGCCATCATGATTATCCCGACCATTATTGCCATTTCCCGGGGAACCCTGAAGTCACTGCCCCCGGAACTGAGAAGTGGCTCCATGGCTTTAGGTGCCACTCGCTGGGAAACAATTCTCAAGGTCTTAATTCCCGCTGGCTTTTCTGGGATTGTGGGGTCAGTGATGCTGGCGCTGGGTCGAGCACTGGGTGAAACCATGGCAGCCGCCATGATTGTGGGGAACACCAACCGCATTAGCATTTCCATTCTGGATCCAGGGGCGACCATTGCCTCTCTGATTGCCTCTCAATTTGGCGAAGCGGGGCGTGTGCAGGTGGCGGCTTTGCTCTATGCCGGTTTGGTGCTGATGATTTTGACCCTGTTGGTCAATATTTTGGCGGAATACATTATTAAGCGGTTCCAAAACGTTGAGTAGGGTTGGCTGTGACAGGTGGCCACATCCAGGAATAGTTTAGAGATTCATAGATTTGACGCTGATTTATAGCGGTTCTCACCTGAGTGAGATACGGGGTGTGGGGGTGGAACCCCCACGCAGGGGGCACTGCCCCCTGCACCCCATGTACTCCATTAATCTGTAAACCGCTATAACGTTTATGTTTGCATTTGCACTAAAGGGAGACAGTTGTTATGGCTGAGACAGACAAGCAAATTGCCTCTGGTGCTGAGTTGGCAGGCTTGACACGCTCAGGAACTTCGTCACGGAATTTATTTGCCACAGGAATGTCGATTCTGGTGGCTGTGTTTACTCTGGTCACGTTGATTCCCTTGGTGGCGGTGATTTTTGATGTGGCCAGGGAAGGAATAGGACTCCTGAGTCTAGACCTGTTTACCCAACTACCCCCACCGCCGGGGTTGTCAGAAGGTGGATTTGGTCATGCCATTATTGGCACGTTGATTACCCTGGGAATTGGGGCACTGTTGAGTGTGCCGTTTGGGGTCATGGCGGCGGTGTATTTGACGGAGTTTGGTCGGGGCACTCGCATTGCCTATTGGGTGCGGTTTGCCGCTAATGTGCTCAGTGGGGTGCCCGCGATTCTCTGTGGCTTGTTTGCCTATGGGGTGGTGGTGTTAACCACGGGCAGCTTTTCGGCCTTTGCTGGTGGGGTAGCGCTATCGGTGGTAATGGTGCCCATTGTGCTGCGCACCGCCGAAGAAGGGCTGCTTCTGGTGCCCCTGGAGGTGCGTCAGGCATCCCTGGCCTTGGGTGCCAATCAGTTTCAGACCATTTCTAAGATTGTGATTCCGGCAGCGCTGCCGGCCATTGCCACTGGGGTCACCCTGTCTCTAGCCCGTGCGGGTGGCGAAGCGGCTCCGCTGCTGTTTACGGCGCTGAACAATAACTTCTGGTCTACAGACCCAACGCAGCCCATTGCCACCATGTCGGTGTTAATTTACTTCTTCTCGATTATTCCTTACAAACCCCAGCAACAACTGGCCTGGGCTGCTGCCTTAGTGTTGCTGGTGATTATCTTGACCTTTAGCATCACCTCGCGGGTGATTACCGCACAAAAGAAGTATTAAGATGTGGGGATGCAAAAATCATCTCCCTGGCTTGATTTCCCCAACTGTGCCTGGCAGCGTCCCCTGGGCTTAGGCTGGGAAAACCCCTATACCGTGCGTTATGCCAGCAACCTGGATGATGGCTCCTGGCACGGGATGCCCCTGGGGGGCTTTGGGGCGGGCTGCATGGGGCGAAACTCTCGGGGAGAATTTAATCTCTGGCATATCGACGGCGGCGAGCATGTGTTTCAAGCTATGCCTGCTTGCCAATTTAGTGTGTTTGAGCAGCAGGGTTCTGCGCCCCCACAAGCTTATGCCCTCAGCACCGAAGCGCCTGAAGATGGCAGCTTGAGTACCTGGCAGTGGTACCCCGCTAGCACCTCGGAACAGACGACTGGAACCTACGCTGCCCTCTATCCTCGCAGTGGGTTTAGCTATGAGGGGGTCTTTGCGGCTCAACTGGCCTGTGAGCAGTTTTCGCCGATTTTGCCGGGGAATTACCAGGAAACCAGCTATCCGGTGGCGATCTTTGCTTGGACTGCCCATAACCCCACGGATCAGCCCCTGACCCTGAGCTTGATGCTGACCTGGCAGAACATGGCGGGCTGGTTTACCAATGCCCTGAAGTCGCCCACGGTGACGGTGCGAGATGACGGCAGCCCGGAGTATGCCTATCAGCCCCGGTTGGGCAAAAGCACCGGGAATGTGAATTTAGTGGTGGAGAACCGCGATCGCGTCGGCTGTGTTTTAGGTCAAGATCTTTCCCACGCCCCCGCAGAAGGGGATGGGGAGTGGGCCATTGCCACGCTGTTGCCCAATGATGACCTGGAGTTTTTCTACCATGGTCGCTGGAACCCTGTGGGCGATGGGGCGGTGCTGTGGGACACCTTTTCTCAAGAGGGGTCGATTCCCAATCAGACCGATGAAACCCCAGCCGGTGAGGGAGAGCAAATTGGGGCTGCGATCGCAGTGCGCTTCACCCTCGCTCCCGGCGAAACTCGCCAGATTCCCTTTGGGGTAGCCTGGGATTTCCCAGTGACCGAATTTGCGGCGGGCATCACCGCCTACCGTCGCTACACCGACTTCTTTGGCCGCTCGGGTCAAAATGCCTGGGTGATCGCCCGCACCGCCCTCAAGCACTATCCCGACTGGAAAGCCCAAATCCAACAATGGCAGCAGCCCATCCTAGAGCGCACCGATCTGTCAGACACCTTCAAGATGGGGCTCCTCAACGAACTCTACGACCTCACCAGCGGTGGCACCCTCTGGAGTGCCGCGAACGAGCGCGACCCCCTGGGGCAGTTCGCCGTCCTCGAAAGCCTGGACTATCGCTGGTACGAAAGCCTGGACGTGCGCCTCTACGGATCTTTTGCCCTGCTCATGCTGTGGCCCGACCTGGACAAGGCCGTGATGCGCGCCTTTGCCCGCGCCATTCCCACCGCCGATGCGCGCACCCGGGTGATTGGCTACTACCACACCCTAGGCGTCGAAAGTCCCATCGCCCAGCGTAAAACCCTCAACGCCACCCCCCACGACCTGGGTGCCCCCAACGAACACCCCTGGGAGCAGACCAACTACACCAGCTACCAGGATTGCAACCTCTGGAAAGACCTGCCCTCCGACTTTGTGTTGCTGGTCTACCGTGACTTCTACCTCACCGGAGCCACGGATCTGGACTTCCTGGCCGAGTGCTGGCCTGCGGTGCAGGCGGCTCTGGCCTATCTGAAAACCTTTGATCTCGACGGCGACGGCATCCCCGAAAACTCCGGTGCCCCCGACCAAACCTTTGACGACTGGCGCTTGCAGGGCATTAGCGCCTACTGTGGGGGACTGTGGATTGCCGCTCTGGAGGCGGCCATTGCCATTACCAAAGAGCTTTTAGGGGGGCAGCGATTTGCGGTGGTGGAGCTAGAGGGTGCGATCGCCACCTATCAGACCTGGCTCACCCAAGCCCGCCCTCTCTACCAGGACACCCTGTGGAATGGCCAATACTATCGACTCGACAGCAACAGCGGCTCGGATGTGGTCATGGCGGATCAACTCTGCGGCCAATTTTATGCCCGCCTGTTGGGACTGCCCGATGTAGTCCCCGAAGACTGCACCCGTCAGGCATTGGAGACAGTCTATAAAACCTGTTTTCTTCAGTTTCACAAGGGCACCCTGGGGGCGGCCAATGGCCTTCGTCCGGGTGGCATCCCCGAAAAGCCCAATGACACCCATCCCCTCGAAGTGTGGACGGGGATTAACTTTGGTCTGGCGGCCTTCCTAGTCCAAATGGGGGAAAAAGAGAAAGCCCTAGGGCTGGCTGAAACGGTGGTGGAGCAAATCTACACCCACGGCCTCCAGTTCCGCACCCCAGAGGCCATTACCGCCCTGGGCACCTTTCGCGCCTGCATGTATCTACGCCCCATGGCCATTTGGCTAATTTATGGCGTGTTGACTGGCAATTATCGCATTGAGCGGTAACAGGCTCTCGATACTCACGCTTGGGGGCTACGGTGTATACACGTCTCTAGTTCTCCGTGTTCCACGCTGCATTAGCCCCCCCGACCCCCCAAAATTGGGGGGAGAAAGCCGAAAGTTAGAACTAGTTCCCCCCAGAATTGGGGGGCGAGGGGGGCGAGTGCCAAGATTTTGAATTTTTCAAGACTTGTGTGTACACCGTAGCGCTTGGGGGAGAGCGCGAGACTTCCCATCTAAAAGCTAAAACGGAAAACTCACGTCCAGCTAGTAAACTCTTGCTGAAATTGTGCCAGAGTGATCAGCGTGATGCGTTCGTCCTGTTGGGCAATGTGGCGATCGCGGGGGGTATTGTATCCCCAATCTCCCAAAAATAAACCGATATCTTTGAGGTCGTCTTGGGTTTTGATTTTTTGCAAGGTTGCTAGGCGGTCTTCTACAAACCAGATTGGCAAAGGCGTAGTGCCCTGGAGCTGCCGCAGGGTTTCTGGCTTGGGTTGCTGAGAGTCTTTGCCGTAAATTTGGGTAGATGGCAAGGTGACGCCAGCGGTAGCCAGCAGTTGTACAACGAAGCGACTTTCTTTGGTGGTAATAATCCAAAGTGGCACCCCTGCGGCTTGCCACCTTTGCAGTTGGGCAATCACACCGGGGTAAAAGTGATGCAGCTCCAACCACTCTTCTAGGTTTTGCTGAATCCAGCGATCGCGGACAGCATCGACTTGATGACCAATATTTTGGAGGTTGAGATCTTCTTCGGCCACAATCCGGGTGCAGATGCTAGGCCATTGCTCTAAAATACTGGTTTCGCTAAACCCCTTAATGGCTGCGCGTAGCAAGATGGGCATTTCCCATCCGGTGCCGACCACTGGACGTAAGCGATAAAAAGTCTCTGCCAGAAATTTAGGGGGGGTGCTGTTGGAGGTCGGCCAGGTGGTGCGATAGACCTGCCAAGCCGTTTGAAAATATTCCAGAAGACCGTCGCAAATAATGCCGTCAAAATCAAGGGCAATCGTCTGGGGGAGGAGAAAGGCCATAAATTCAAGGATGCAGGCACACTCAATAGCAAACTTAGACATTGAGATGAGCAGTTCCCCCGACCCGCTCATCTGACTTATAGCGGTTCTCACGAGGTACGGGGGTGGAACCCCCAGACAGGGGGCAGCGCTCCCTGCACCCCATATACTCCATTGATCTCTAAACCGCTATAAACATTTAACTGTGGCAAAAACTGGGGCGGAAGGATTCGAACCTCCGAATGGCGGGACCAAAACCCGCTGCCTTACCACTTGGCCACGCCCCAATATGGGCTTGTATTTTCTCAAGCCTAAGTATTTTAGCAGTTCTCTTGGCTTTACTGTCAAGTGATTGCGCTGGCCTTGGAGATCGGCGAGTTTGGTTTGGGTTTGTTTCAGTTTGCGGTTCACCCGCTCCGCCGAGTTCCATGGGAACGGTCCTAATTTAGGTTGCCAGAGACCCAGTTTTCCAACATCATGCTTGGGTACACTCGAAACATCTCCCTGACGGCATTGAGCAAACCGCTTAGCAACCGATGGAGGCTGGTGCTTCATCAGGTATATGCAGATATTCGTATCAAGCAGGTACTTCACAATATATCCCGCTCTTAGATGCCCTGATCAGGCCGACCCTCAACCATATAGTCCTTGGAAAATGCGGCAAACCGCTCCAAGACATCCATTAGGGAAGCATCCACAGGCCGAATAATCAAAGCATCTCTCTGGCGCTCAATTTCATACTCGATATCTGAGCGTTCAAACTGAAGCTCTTTAGGAATCCGAACGGCTTGGGAATTACCGCTCTGGAAAACACGAGTACGCATGGGTTGACACCTGAATCATCCTAATTTCTCACGAACACAAGAGGTATATAGTACTATATACCTCTTGTCTGGAATCCGGTGTGTTTCGACTCAAGTGGCAGGGTGAGCCACTGAGTATAATCAAGGCGCAGGATGCCCAGGAGGCGGTCTCAGCCATGCGTGTGAGTCTGTGTATGATTGTGCGTGACGAAGCGGCACGGCTGCCTCGCTGTCTTGCCAGTACCCAGGGGTTGGTAGATGAAATTGTGGTGCTGGATACTGGCTCTGAAGATGAGACTGTTAGAGTGGCTCGGAGGTGGGGAGCACAGGTCTATGAGGCACCCTGGGAGGATGACTTTGCCCTTGCCCGCAATATAGCGCTAGCAAAGGCCACGGGGGATTGGGTGCTGGTGCTGGATGCAGATGAGGTGCTCTGTCCGGACGCCGTTGCCCCCCTCCGAGCAGTTATGGGATGCCCTCAGTACCTTTTAGTAAATTTAATTCGCCAGGAGGTGGGGGCAAAGCAGTCCCCTTTTTCCCAGGTGGCGCGACTATTCCGACGCCATCCTCGCATTGCCTTTGAGCGGCCATACCATGAATCGGTAGAAGCCAGCGTTGAGGCGATTCAAGCCCAAGAGCCTCACTGGCAAATTGGGGCACTGCCGAGGGTGGTGATTGAGCATGATGGCTATCGACCGGCTGCGATCGCCCCCAAAATAGATCGCGCCCGCCGCATCATGGCTCGGCACCTAGCTCAGCATCCTGATGATGCCTATCTATGCAGCAAGCTGGGGGCTCTCTACGTTGAAGCGGGCGATCTTGAAGCGGGTCTGGCACTTCTGCGACGGGGACTGGACATTCAGCCCCCAGACCCTCCTGTTCGCTATGAACTTCACTATCACCTGGGGCTGGCCTCCTGTCGGCAAGGGGAGATCCAGCCCGCCATCACCCAGTATCAACTGGCACTAGCCCAAGATCTGCCGGATCTGCTTAAAATTGGGGCTTATACAAACCTGGCCAGCCTATTGCTAGAGACAGGTCAGGCGGAACAAGCTCAGCCCCTCTATCAGCGAGTGTTGGCGCTCCAGCCAGATTCTCCCCAAGCCCATTACAATCTGGGTTTAACCCAGCGCGCCCTAGGAGATCTAGGGGGTGCGATCGCCGCCTACCGCCAAGCCATTGAGCTAGATCCTGACTATGGTGATGCCTATCAAAACTTAGGTGTGGCCTTGCTCAAACAAGGACAGGTGGCACAAAGTCAGCAAGCCTTTGCCCAGGCGCTGCATTTGCACCGTCTGCACAAGCCCATTCAGGCCGAACAACTACATCAACAACTCACCGCTATGGGCTTACTCTGAATCGTCTGTTTACAGGGTTTCTTGCTGTTTTTTGCGCTTGCGAATGCTGTAGCTGCTTTGCAAAATGCCAGGCTCTAGGGGTTCGCCCAACTGTCGCTCTAGCTCAATCACCTTGTAGGAAAGATATTCAATGGTTTTGCGAGTGACCCAGCCCCGTTCGACCAGAATGTCGCCAAACCGCAGCCCAGTGGCTTCTTGATCGTTTAGGGCAACATCAATCTGGGCTTCTGTCAGGAGGCCAGCATCTAGTAAATAGCTTCCTAGGCGTTTAGCAGAAGGGTTGTAAGACAGCATCAGCAGCAGGAAAGACAATAGTAAACGGGCGGAGCGATCGCTTTAAACACGCCTAGTTTAGGCATAACCTCAGTTCCTGTTTCTAGGAGTACCCAATTTTGAGCACAATTGATCAGCAGCCTGCCCATGGCTGACCCACTTATTTTACCGGTTTACTTGAGCCAGTAAGGGTTCAGGCAACTCAAAGTTCGCTGTAACCGTTTGCACATCGTCAAGCTCGTCTAGGGTGTCCATCAGCCGCAGCAGCTTGCGGGCGCGATCGGCATCTTCGATGGTAACGGTGTTGGCAGCTAGCCAGCGCAGTTCAGCCTCTTGAATGGTGTAGCCCTGGGTTTTGAGTGCTTGAGCCACTGTGTCTAGCTGGGTGACTTCCACACAGACTTCGGCAAAGATTTCGTCTTCCTCCTGGATCAGTTCATAGGTTTCAGCTCCAGACTCAACTAGGGCTTCTAGAAATACTTCTTCATCTAGGGGGTCAGAAATGGTAAGGATGCCTTTCTGGTCAAACATCCAGCCCACACAGCCGGTTTCACCGAGGTTGCCGTCGTTTTTACTAAAGGCAGCTCGCAAGTCAGCAGCGGTGCGATTGCGGTTGTCGGTCATAGCTTCAATCAAAATGGCAACACCGCCAGGGCCATAGCCTTCGTAGCGGATGTCTTCCCATTGATCGCCGTCGGCTCCGAGTTGGCCGGAGCCTTTGGCGATGGCGCGCTCAATGTTGTCGTTGGGAATCCCGGCGGCTTTGGCTTTTTCGATGGCAGAGCGCAATTGAAAGTTGGCCTCTGGGTCGGGGAGCCCTTGGCGGGCAGCCACAATGATGGCTCGGGAAATCCGGGCAAAGACTTGGCCTTTTTTGGCGTCAACCCGTGCTTTTTGGCGCTTGATGTTTGCCCATTTACTATGTCCAGCCATAGGGGTGCGATCGCAAATTCTTTTCAACCACTTGGCTTCACCTGCTCTGGGGCTTTTCTGCAATCAGCAGTCTGCCCCAACCAGAGTATCAGCACTACAATCGTTACTGTAAATGATGTTAAACCGCGAATGGCGAAGCTGATGCATGATGATATTCCCGAGGCACTCCGGCAATCCCTCTATGATGTCCCTGAGCGTCCGCGCCCTTTCCGCTTCCGGTGGTGGATGTTGGCAGCTATTTCAGCACTGCTGATTATTGTGCTGGGCAGTCTTTGGAGAATTTTGGTGCCTGGGGCTCCTCCTGTCACCTCTGAAGCCCCACCGCCCGCCGTTCAAATTCAAGAGCGGGTTGTCACCGCAGAAGATTTGCTCGGGCATTATCCCTACGAAGCAGCAGCATCAGGGGAGCTAATGCCCATTACCGCAGATGGCTCCGTGACCTTGCGAACCGCAGCAGCGACTGCGTATCAACGCATGGAGGCCGATGCCCGAGCAGCAGGCATAACCCTGGTGCCCTTGTCTGGCTTTCGGTCTGTTGAAGATCAAGAGTATTTATTTTTCCGGGTGAGAGAACAGCGAAATCAAGAGGTTTCCACCCGTGCCGAGGTGAGCGCGCCCCCGGGCTATAGTGAGCACCATACGGGCTATGCCCTGGATATTGGCGATGGTTCACAGCCTGAAACCGATCTGAGTGAGCGCTTTGAGCAGACCCTAGCCTATGCATGGTTAGAACAAAATGCCGCTCGCTATAGCTTTGAGTTGTCTTTTCCCCGAGATAATGCCCAGAAGATTGCCTATGAACCCTGGCATTGGCGCTTCGTGGGCGATTCCCATAGCCTCGAAACCTTCTATCGGGCGCGTCAGTCTCTATGAACCCATTGATGATTAATGTAATTGCTCTGTTTATGGGGCTGATGACATTTTCGGTGTTACTCGGGCCAGCCTTGCACCTGTCCCCCCTGTGGCCGACAGGGGTTATTGTGGTTAGCCTCAGCTTAGTGACCCTAGACACGGCTCGATGGAACGCTCAGGGAACAACGCTGCTCTTAGATTGGTGGGCTCAGCGTTGGCCTCAGCACCGCCAGCGGGTGTTGCACCATGAAGCTGGACATTTTTTGGTGGCTTATCTGCTCGACATTCCGATTACGGGCTATGCCCTCAGTGCTTGGGAGACTTGGCGGCAGGGACTCCCTGGTCAAGGGGGAGTTTGGCTAGATGAACCGGCTGCGATCGCATCGCTTTCCCCCTCTCAGGTTGAGCACTATTGCACGGTTTGGATGGCAGGTCAGGTCGCAGAAGCTTTGGTCTACGGCACTGCTGAGGGTGGAAAAGACGATCAGGCTCAGGCTTGGGCGCTCCTTACCCAACGGGGGGTAGATCCACAATCTCAAGTTCAGCAGGCCACCCGCCGAGCCAGGGAATTGCTGCGATCGCACTGGAGTGCCTACCAAGCCCTGATTGCAGCCATGGGAGAACGAGCTTCCGTTTCAGACTGCCAAACTTGTATTCAACACGCTATTCTGAGCGATAACTCGTGACAAGAGTCACAGGCAATCTTGATCTTGATCCCTAAACTAGAAATACTTAACGTGAGTTCGAGGACTTATCCGCCCTCACCCCCTAGCCCCCTCTCCCAACATTGGGAGAGGGGGAACAGAGCACAAATTCAAGGTTTTAGCCCCTCTCCCAACATTGGGAGAGGGGTTGGGGTGAGGGCAGACGAGAGCTGTCGAACTCACGTAAATACTTAGGTCTGTAGGAGTTGCTACAGCCTTCGGGCATCCTATGATGAAATCTGTCTGCTCGTCATTGCTCCCCATCTTAGTATGATGCTCAGTCACACCCTGCCACTCCAGCTCGTGCAGCTTTCCGATTTGCATCTCTTTGCCCAAGCAGAGAGCGACCTTCTGGGGCTGAGAACCCTCGACTCCTTTGAGGCCATTTTGTCAGACCTGGGGCAACAGCACCCGCGACCAGATTTACTGTTACTGACCGGCGACCTATCCCAAGATGAAACTCCAGCAGCCTATGCCCGCATTGGCAATTTATTGCGGCCCTTAAACACGCCCACCTACTGGCTACCGGGTAATCATGATCACTTGCCCACCATGCAGCAAGCCCTGAGTACCCCACCCCTTTACCCAGACAAGTCCATTCACTGTGGCGCTTGGCGATTGCTGCTCCTCAACTCTAGCGTTCCCGGCCAAGTGCATGGCCACCTATCCGCCACCAGTTTGGCTTGGCTAGAACAAGAACTCCAGGTGGCAGCCCCCCACCCCACCTTAATTGCCTTGCACCATCCCCCCTTTTTAGTTAATTCCACCTGGCTAGACAAAAGTGGGCTGCAAAACTCTGAGGCGTTGTTTGCCATTTTGGATCGCTACAACCACATCAAGCTCGTCTTGTTTGGACATATTCACCAGGAATTTCATCGCCAGCGTCAGGGCGTACACTATCTCAGCACACCCTCAACCTGTATTCAATTTGCACCCCAAAGCAGTGGGTTTGCCTTAGATGAAATCAACCCAGGCTATCGCTGCTTAACCCTCAATCCCGATGGATCCTTTGCAACTCAGGTTCGGCGGATCCAGATGCAACAGCAGCTTAATTTGGCAGCGCAGGGCTACTGAGACACAATGCGAGCCGGAATCCCAACAGCAGTTGCACCCAGGCACATCAAGGATTAGGGCGGCGTTGCTGCTGCTGAATTGCGTCTTCAGTGCGCTCGTGGGGATCAAGGGGGGGGCGAAAGGTTGGAAATAGGTTGACCAATGCTTGATTGAGGGTTTTACGAGTGGTGGCACTAGCAGAGCCAAGCGGATCAGGTAAGATGCGATCGCCAAGAGCCACAAACAACAGCACCAGAGTGCCAAACACGATTAAATTGGTGCGAGAAAACATGACCCAGCTCCACAGTGAGAGAACAGACCACACCCTGAGCGTACCCACAATGCTGCTGCTGCGATCAGGCAGACTGCGCAGGCAACAGTCCAAATTCTTTCAGAGCAGGGATAAAATTTCGACTTTCGTGGCTGGGGCGACTGAGTTTGATCAGCGCAAACCGCTGTAGGGGCGTGAGCTGCTGCCATTGGGATAAGGACACAGAGAGTCCAGCGGCTTCAGCTTTGGCATTTAGATCAGTTGGGGTTTGGGTGGTGTCTAACCAAGGGGGATGGGGGTCAATGGGAAGTTCCGTGGCTTTAACATGACTGTACTGCCAGATCAGGTCCTGGAGGTACAGCCGGTACTGCTGAATGTGTTTAGTGGTGTCTTGTTCAGTGGTGTCCTGTTCAGTGGTGTCCTGTTCAGTGGTGTCACAGGGCATCTCCACTAGGGCTTGCCGAGCCGCGAACGGAAACTGATGCCATTGATCAAGTTTGAGCTTGATGCCACAGGTGTCGAGCTTATAGCGCACCGCCATGGGAATACAACGCAGTGTATCTACAAAGTCGGCTTCAAATTGAAAAGTCATAACCCCAGGGCAAAATCAAACGATCTCTCTAGTCTAGGGGAAATGTTTGTACACCACAGCCCCTAAACCATGGCCGCTGCTATGGCCTCAGCCATTTCTCGGGTGCCCACCGGCTCTACCCCAGAAGCAGCCAGATCGCAGGTGACTACTTGAGCATGAATCACAGACTGAACTGCTTTTTGCAATTTTGTGGCGGCTTCTTGCTCACCCAGGTGTTGCAGCATCAGCGCACCCGACAGAATTAAGGCAGTTGGATTGGCTTTATTTTGCCCAGCATATTTGGGGGCACAGCCATGAACCGCCTCAAACACCGCATAGTCATCCCCAATATTGGCGCTAGGTGCAACCCCCAGCCCCCCCATCATGCCTGCCCCCAAACTCGAAAGGATATCGCCATAGAGATTGGACATCACCAAAAGGTCATATTGCTGGGGCTTCTGCATCAGTTGCAAACACACATTGTCTACCGATTGGTCTTCAAAGGCCAGCTCGGGATAACTCTTGGCCACTTCACGAGCTACGTCCAAAAACAGGCCATCGGTAAACTTCATTCTATTGGCCTGATGCACCACCGTGATCTTACGACGGCTATGGGTCTGAGCATATTGCAAAGCAAACTCTACAATTTGGCGGCTGCCCAAGACGGAGATCGGCTTTACGCCAATGGCGGCATCATCGCGGATGGTCTGGCCAGACAATTTACTTAAAAAGGTACGGGCATCTGCCGCCTCTATAGAGGTGCGCTCAAACTCGATACCGGCATAAAGATCTTCGGTATTGTCCCGCAGGATCACCAGATCAATGTCCTGGAAATAGCTTTTGACGCCGGGAATAGACTGGACAGGACGGAGATTGGCGAAGAGATTAAGCTGTTTGCAGATTTCTATGGTGACGGGAAATTTATACCCCGATGGGGTGCTGATCGGGCCTTTGAGGGCGATTTTGGTATCCCGAATCGCTTCGAACATCGGCTCAGGCAGGGGTGTGCCATATTTCTCTATGGCCACAGCCCCAGCATCTACAATGTTCCAGTCAAGGGACACGCCGGTGGCGTCAACGGCTATGCGAGCCGCTTCAGCCACTTCTGGGCCAATGCCATCTCCCCGAATTAGCGTAACCGGGTACCCCATTGCATGTTCTCCAGAACAGGTTTCAGGCTCTCATCATAGCGGAACCAGTCGGGAATGAATGTTGTCTTGTGTGGGCAAACCCTACAGGCTGCCCAAGGCATTTTGGGTCACAGCCGCAATGGCCTGATCCGTGGCCTTGGGTAGGTGGTAGTACTTGCCCCCCGCATGTTTGGCTAATTCCTTGGCAAATCCAGTGGAGATGAATTTGTTTTCAGTGTCGATCATTAACAACTTCAGGTTCAAAGCCCGGAAGCGATCGGCAATCTCTAGCAGCTCAGCTTTAATATCTGGCTTTTCGCCGTCAGCTTGGGGTTCTCCTAAAGACACTGACAACGGGATGTTCCCCCGACCATCGGTAATCGCCACCACCACTACCTGGCCAATATCTCCGGAAGAAAGGGCATTCAGACCGACGCGCACGGCCTGGGTGAGACCATGGGCTAGGGGGGAGCCACCGCCGCAGGGGAGGGTGTCGAGGCGGCGGCGAGCGGCTTCAATGGAGCGGGTGGGGGGCAGCAGGACGTCAGCGCGTTCACCCCGAAAGGGAATCAGCGCCACTTGATCGCGGTTTTGATAGGCTTGGGTTAAAAGTCGCATCACTGCGCCTTTGGCGGACTGCATCCGGTTAAGTGCCATGGAACCCGAGGCATCTACGACGAAAATTACCAGGGCACCGGACTTGCGAGCTAGCCGCTTGGTGCGTACATCTGCTTGCTCGACAATGACTCGACGTCCGGGCTGGCGGGCGCGACGGGCTTTTTGATAGGGTGCGGCGGCTCGGAGGGTGGCATCGACGGCAATGCGACCTACGGAGCCTTTGGGCAACATGGGTTTGATGTAGCGTCCTCGGTCTTGGGAAAAGACAAGGCTACGGCTGCCCGATTTGCCCTGGCGCTGAGCCATTTGGGCAAAGTAGAGAACTTGGGGGTCAAGCACCACGCCTTCGGGGTCAAAGACAAACTCTTCTGGGATGCTGGGGGTTTCCTCCATTTCGGGGGGCTCGTCCTCAGGCTCATCTTCATTTTCTGGATCGGGGTTGTCGGAATCCTGGGGTGGAGGGGGCGGCGGGGGCTGGGGTTGCTCAGGGGGCACTTCAACAGTGGTGGCCCGAGGCACAATCACCAATTCGACGGCGCGACGGAGATCTTCGGCTGTGACTGCTGAGCGTCCTTGTAGGGCGGCATGGGCTTTGGCGACGCGCACTGCGAAGAGTTCTGCGCGGTGGCCTTTGACGCCGCCGCGCAGGGCTTCGTTGACCAAGTAGGCAATTTGGTCGGTTTGAATGCGCACATCTTTGAGCCATTCTCGGGCGAGAATGATTTGGGTCTTTAGGTCTTCGATTTCTGGGGCGTATTGAGCCAGAAAGTCTTGGGGAGAATTGGCGTAGGTGGTGACTTGTTCGACGGCTTGAACGCGCTCATCTAAGCCTAGGACGGCATCCGCAGACAGACAGATGGCAATCCGATCGAGGAGATGCTCTCGCAGTCCCCCTTCTTCGGGGTTGTAGGTGGCGATAAACAGAGGCTTGCAAGGATGCTGAAAGCTAATGCCTTCTCGCTCAATCTGATTGCGGCCTTCGGTGAGGACGGTGAGCAACAGGTTGGCGATTTGCTCATCTAGGAGGTTGATTTCATCGACGTAGAGCACGCCCCGATTGGCTTCGGCTAAAAGACCGGGCTGAAAAATGGTTTTTCCAGCCTGAATCGATTTGGCCACATCGACTGAGCCTAACAGGCGATCTTCGGTGACCCCGAGGGGAATTTGCACAAAGGGGGTGGAAATAATTTCGGTTTCGGGTTCGCTTTGACTTGGATTCCACGTCGCTAAGACTGCGTCGTCCCACTGGCTGGGATCTTGGGGATCGCAGTGGCTCATGGAGCCTCTGACAACTTCGATGGGGGGCAATAGGGCGTGGATTCCCCGTGCCATCACGGATTTGGCGGTGCCCCGACGACCTGCGATCGCAACCCCTCCCAGTCCCGGATCGACCGCCGCCAATAGCAGTGCAACTTTGATCGCTTGCTGTCCGATCACAGCAGTCAGGGGAAAAGTGGTAATCGCCAAGGGAGTTTCCAGGCCGGGCATTGCTTTTGCACAGAAGGTTTAGACTTTCAGAATAACAAGATCTGATCCGTCCCTCACGGCCAACTTTGTCACGGAGTGGCTAAGCTCCATAAAAACAGGCAAGTACCAGTACTACAAAATGTTCTACTTTTGAATCCATACTAGGGTAGAATCTTGAGAACCATTGCGGTGATTTTCGTATCAAGAATGATTCAGGATTGCCAATTCTTTGCTGCTCCTGATACAAAGTTAGAGTTTGACAGCCTCAGTCCTCCACCATCTCTATTTTTGACAGCATCAGTTTGTCAGATTCAGAACCATGCAACCACAGGTTTTGTCACCCCTTCTTTCTGAGCCAACGGCTCCCATCATTTTGATTGTCGATGATGATCGCGTGGCACGCCTATCTCTCAGCAATGCCCTAGAGCAGACCGGATATCGCATTGCCGAGACTATTTCCGGAGAGCAGTGCCTACAGATTTTTTCATCTCTGCAACCTGCACTGGTTTTAGTGGATGCAGTGATGCCAGGGATTGATGGTTTTACCTGTTGTGAGCAATTACAGCAGATGCCCGGTGCCAAGAAAACCCCCATCCTACTCATTACAGCACTGGACGACCGGGACTCCATTGATCGTGCCTTTGCTGCCGGTGTAACTGACTATGTGACCAAGCCCATCAACGTTGCTATTTTGCAGCAACGGGTGCGACGGCTGATTCGGGAATCTCAGTTCTATCAGCATCTCGAACAGATGAATCAGCAGTTGTCTCGTTTGGCTTCACAAGATGGGCTAACTCAGATTGCCAATCGCCGCAGTTTTGACGATCACTTGGCTCGGATGTGGCGGTTGATGCAGCGCGAGCAGCAATGGCTGTCTCTGCTCATGTGCGATGTCGATTTTTTCAAACCCTACAACGATACCTACGGCCATCTTCAGGGAGACGCCTGCTTACAAGATATCGCCCAAGCCCTATCTCAGCAGGTCTGTCGTCCCCTTGATATTGTAACTCGCTATGGTGGAGAGGAATTTGCCATTCTTTTGCCCAGCACCAGCATCAAGGGAGCTACCTATGTGGCGGAGCGCCTGCAGACTGCGGTGCAAGACCTCCAGATTCCTCACCAAGCCTCTGCAATTCGACCCGTGGTCACCATCAGTATTGGTTTGGCAAGCATACAGCCCAGTGCTAGGTTTGAGCCAGATGTGCTTGTGATTGAGGCTGACAAGGCACTCTATCGAGCCAAGGAACAGGGGCGCGATCGCATCGTCTCTCAAGTCATCGAGGCAACCTCACCCCTTGAGCATCAGGATTAAGCGCACGCTCCCGATGCTTAGCCAAAGTAGCGGTAGGCAGCGGCCCTTGCAGATGCGCCCAGGGGAGTACCTGATCTAAAGGCCAGTCAGCAAAGACATAAAAATCTAAATCCGGAAGCTGCCCCCGCAGTTCCTTAAAGGCACGGCGATAACTGCCCAAGGAGTCGCCATAGTAGCGAGTGCGAAGCAGCAGGGGCGCTAGGCGGCGATCTCCACGAGACAGCAATGCTTGGATCACCGACCAATTGTAGCTTTCAGGTCGGAAGTCAATGCCCTGGGGGCGCAGATGCTTCTGCAAATATTGCAGCCGTTTTTGGGCTTGGGGATTGACACCACACCATTGAAAAGGAGTGTGAGCCTTAGGCACAAAGGTGCTGCACCCTAGGGTAAACCGGAAGCCCGGAACCTGGCGCTTCAGAGTTTGGAAGAGAGCAACGGTGGCCTCTAAGTCGGCCTCGACTTCACCGGGTACTCCGGCCATGCCATAGAACTTGATTCCCTTCAGCCCCCCTACCTGAGCATGGGCTGCCGCCGCCAAAATTTCATCATTGTGCAGTTTTTTGTTAATAATCTGGCGCAGGGCTTCGGAACCGCTCTCAATGGCAATGGTGATCGAGCGGGTGTCCCGCTTAGCCAAAATTTTGGCCAGCTTCGCCGTCACCGTATTGGTACGCACTGAAGCAATGCTGAGGCGCACCCCATCGCAGGCCGGACGATCAAAAAAATCTAGCAACTCGTCAAACTCCGGGTGTTGAGTTACCGATGCCCCCAACAGTCCAATTCGCGAAGTCACCTTCAGCCCTCGCTCCACCGCCGGAATCAGGGACGCGGTAACGCTGGGCGTGCGAAAGGGCAGCGTCAGATAACTAGCCAGACAAAAGCGGCACAGCTCCGGGCAACTACGCACCACTTCCACCATATAGATACTCTCCCAAGCCGCCTGGGGAGTCACCACCGTAGATGCCGAGAGGGTATTGCCCCGATAGGTTTGCTTCACCACCTGAGCTGGCACCTGCGGATCCGTGGGCTTAATGGTGGCAATGGCTCCCGTCAGACTGTGATAGGTGACAGCATAGAGGCTGGGCACATAGAGGCCGGGCACCTGAGCCAGGGTCAACAACTGCTCCTCGCGCGGAGCCTGACGCACCGATTGATAGGCACTGACAAACTGGGGCAGCAGATCTTCGCCATCCCCCAGCAAAATGACATCAAAAAAATCAGCAAAGGGCTCAGGATTGGCAGTCAACACAGGACCGCCACCAAAAACAAGGGGATGAATATCGGTGCGCTCATCGGCTCGCAAGGGAATCTCTAAAGACTCCAGCAACGAGAGAATGTTGCCGTAGTCTAACTCCCAAGAAAAAGAAAAGCCCAACAGTTCAGGATGGCGAGGCAGCAACTCTTGGCCATCGGCAAATAAGCGACTCACAGCCACACCCGGAAGGCTGGCCAGCAACGACCAGACCACCTGGTAGCCCAAGCTAGTAATACCCACGCTATAGGTATTGGGAAACGCCAAAATCAACGGAATGGCATCGGTATGAGGCTGAACAGGCGTAAATAAAACCTGCTCGTCTGTGAAAAGGGGATGAGACACCAACTAATGTATGAGTCCGGGCTAGGGGTGCGATCGCTGATTCAACTCGATATCACCATCCTAGCGAGGACAAGGCCCTGGCAGTCACAGAGACCCCCTCTGAATCCCAATATTTGGCCCCGCAAATCCGCTTCAGACCTACGGTGTCCACACAAGTTTGAAATAACTGATGAGTCTATGTTTGAACCTCCTGCATGACTCCACCCTAGCCCTCCCCTTGGCAAGCTACGGTGTACACACAAGTCTTGAAAAGATTCAAAATCTTTGCGCTCGCCCCCCTAGCCCCCCAATTCTGGGGGGAACCAGCCCTAACTTTCGGATTTCTCCCCCCAGAATTGGGGGGTTGGGGGGGCTAATGCAGCGTGGAACACGGAGAACTAGAGATGTGTATACACCGTAGCCTTGGCAAGGAGGGATTAAGGGGGGTAGTGCAGGGTGTGCGCAGTAAATTGGACTTGTGTGGACACAGTAGCGCTTCAGGCTTGACTCAGCCTTGATTCCATCATCATCTGAACAACATCTGGCATTGTGTATTGAGCCTGCCACTGTAACTTCTGCTCCGCCTTAAAAGCATCACCCCGGCTGAAGCTTAAATCTGTAGGTCGTTTCAAGCTAGAGTCCGTGAAGACATGCTCTTGCCAGTCTAAATCGACATAAGCAAAAGCTGCCGCAACAAACTGCTCAAGCGGATAGCTTTTGCCCGTAGCAATGACAAAATCATCCGGTTGCTCTTGCTGAAGAATCCGATACATAGCATCAACATATTCAGGAGCCCAACCCCAGTCCCGTTGAATGGAAAGATTGCCAAGGTGCAGCTTCTCTTGACTTCCTTGGGCAATACGACAAGCAGCAACAACAATTTTCTGAGTTACAAACCGTTCAGGACGCAAAGGGGACTCATGATTAAACAAAATCCCAGAGCAAGCAAAGAGATTATAAGCCTCCCGATAGTTAGCAACTTGCCAAAAGGCAGCAGCCTTGGCCACGGCATAGGGACTACAAGGCCGAAACGGAGTTGACTCATCAGCCGCACGGCCATTGAGCTCACCAAAACACTCACTGGAACACGCATTATAGAGCTTAACCGGGCGTTCAAGAAAACGTATTACCTCTAAAAGATTTAGCGTACCCGTAGCAATACTTTCTAAAGTCTCTACCGGTTGATTAAAAGAAAGACCGACAGAGGTTTGCCCCGCAAGGTTATAAATTTCATCTGGCTGGATCTTAGAAATGACTTGGAGAACACTCCGGAAATCTGTCAGTATCATGGACTCCAGCTTAACATGTTCGAGTATGTCCAAAAGGCGAAGCTTAGAAAATGAAGACATCTGAGCATCACGAGATGTACCAATGACTTCATACCCTTTACTCAACAAAAGCTGAGCTAAATAAGCACCATCTTGACCAGAAATTCCAGAAATTAAGGCTTTATTTGACATGAAGTTATATTCTTATTTAAGAGCGCTAAAAACATTATTACAGAATTGTAATAATAATCAAAATTTATAGGCAATTAAGCAAAAATTTTAAGCTTATATATAAAAAATAAAATGCATTCTACTAAACAAGTTTTATCATGGATTCAGAAGAGATATTTTCATGGGTATAGTTATAGCGATTCTCACCTGAGTGAGGTACGGGGTGTGGGGGTGGAACCCCCACGCAGGGGGCAGTGCCCCCTGCACCCCATATACTCCATTAATCTGTAAACTGCTATATTAACCAAATAAAAACACAAAATCAATCAGTTTATTTTCTTTTCATAAACAACCATTTTTGGCCATTTGAGCGACTCTCTTCAGTAGCAAGAGATAAAATTTTACTATTTATATGAATTTTTTCTTCATTATCCTTTATCCATGAATGACGAGATTGTGCATCAATTTCTTGAATTAAATGTGACTCCTGAAAGCGTTCTTTTAGAAGATTGATCGTCAATGGTTTGCCAAAGCCTTCATGAACTTCAACAAGAATATCAATTTTTTTTAAAATTTGACATTTTATTGGATTTAATAGTTCTCGTTCAAACCCTTCAATATCACAAATAATAAGTGTGGAGTTTCTTGCAATTTTCTCAATTTCATTGTGAGAGCAAAACTTTTTAACACAAATTCTAGACTCTAAGTTGTTCAACTTTATAAGACGACGTACTTGTTTTCTAGATAAAAAATCTGTATCGTAAGCATAAATGTAGGCTTGTGGTATTCTAAAAGCCATTCCCACAGCATAATAACCCTCAGCACATCCGACATCAATAATAGTGTCATAACCAATCTTAATAATTTCCTCAATAACACTATGTAATTCACATTCATAGCTACCTAACCACTTTGGAGTAATAGATCCCCAAACAACTTCATTAATATATTTCATGCCCTTGAATGGGCCAAATAAAACGGAAATGTTATTTTGAGGAAATAAGCTAGAAGTTAAATTATTTTGGAAATTATTGTATCTTTTTTTAAAGTAACGTCGATTATTTATGGCCTGGTATAAATTAAGGATATCAGGAGCAAAAGAATAAAGAAATGATTTAGTTTTTTGTTTCATAACTCAATTTATTCAAAATAGTTATATTTCTCTTTTGTCACTCTATAGCGGTTCTCACCTGAGTGAGGTACGGGGTGTGGGGGTGGAACCCCCACGC
>NZ_WVIC01000036.1 GCF_009939295.1 Petrachloros mirabilis ULC683 | reverse complement strand
GTTGGGGTCGGCTTTGCTATCAATGTCTTCGCTTTCCTAGACGCTGACCTCAAACTTCGTAACCCTCAAAAGAGAGGCTCACGATCATCCGCAAATCAGATGGGCAAGCCTTGAATGGCAGCAACCTGACACCCCGGGACAAAGATGTGATGGGACAGGTGGCCGTGAAAGTGGAAGACATCAAAGCAAAAGCAAAAGTGAAGCTAGAGCAGCAGGCGCAGCCCCCCAAGATGCGTCCCAAGCGGTGATGCCTCACGAGGCTGGCCTCTCGGATTGCTTCGAGGGGTCAGCCTAGAATAGTGGCAAGATGCTGCATCGTCACCTTGGAATGTAGATTAATATTCCATGCCAGATCTATATGTGATTGGAGGCAGCAATGGATCAGGAAAGACAACGGTTGCCCTAAAGCTGTTGCCCAGTTTAGGGGTGCTGGAATATATAGCGATGGCCATTTCGCTTAGGACATCAGCCCCTTCCAGTTTCAAAACTGGGACAGCGCAATGGCGGTATAGCCATCGCTCCAAGGCTACAGATCACGTCCTAACCGTTCTAGCGATGGCTATATCAATGCCGATGCGATCGCAGCTGGCTTATCGCCATTCAATCCAGACTCAAGGGCAATGCAAGCAGGACGGTTGATGCTATCCCGACTGGAGGAGGCAGCTAGAGCAGGAACAGACTTTGCCTTTGAGACAACCCTAGCAGCCCGGACTTTTGCCCCCTTTGTGGAGAGGTGTAAAGCTAGAGGTTACACCGTGAGCTTGCTTTATTTTTGGTTGTGCAGCCCAGATCTAGCGGTGGAACGAGTGGCTCGTCGTGTGGTGAGTGGCGGGCATGACATTCCAGAGGAGGTGATCCGTAGGCGCTATGAACGAGGACGGAGGAATCTAATGGAACGTGAGTTCGACGACTTATCCGCCCTCACCCCCTAGCCCCCTCTCCCAACATTGGGAGAGGGGGAACAGAGCAGAAATTCAACGTTTTAGCCCCTCTCCCAGGATTGGGAGAGGGGTTGGGGTGAGGGCAGACGAGAGCTGTCGAACTCACGTTAATGGAGTTGTATTTGCCGTTATGTGATGACTGGATGATTTTCGATAATTCTGAGCCTGACTATCAGTTGGTGGCTGAAGGCATCACTGGACAAACACCAATTATTTATAATCATGGCACCTGGACGCTCATTGGCAGGAGTGGAAATGATTGAGAAAAACATGCAATCAAAGCATCAACAGATTCGGGCTGGTGTCAAAGCTGCGATCTTTGAGGCGATTGAGCGGCACCGCAGGTTAGGAGAGTCGATCGCCATTTGGAAGGATGGCCAGGTGGTTGTCCTGACAGCCGATCAAATTCCTGCTGTTCAGGCGTCTGCTGAGCAGAATAACCACGTCTAATTTCTGTTTCTGGCCGCTTAAAAGGAGTTGAACTAAATTAAACATTAAAGCGGAACAGCATCACATCCCCTTCTTGCACCACATACTCCTTACCTTCACTACGGACTAAGCCTTTTTCTTTGGCGGCATTGAGGGCTCCATGGTGGGTGAGATCCTCGTAGGCGACGGTCTCGGCTCGAATGAAGCCACGCTCAAAATCAGAATGAATGACACCGGCTGCTTGGGGAGCCTTGGTGCCCTGGAGAATAGTCCAGGCGCGGGTTTCTTTAGGACCGGAGGTAAAGAAGGTGCGCAGCCCCAATAGGTCATAGGTGGCGTGAATGAGGGATTGCAACCCACCTTCCGTAACGCCCAAGGATGCCAGAAAGTCGGCGCGTTCCTCTGGTGAGAGTTCAACCAACTCTGATTCAACCTGGGCAGAAACGACGACGACCTGGGCTTGCTCTGTCACCGCGATGGCTCGGACTTGCTCGACCCAATCATTGCCGGTGGCGAGATCGACTTCGGCAACGTTGGCGGCATAGATCACGGGCTTTTGGGTGAGGAGACCCAAGAATTTGATGGCGTCAGCTTCTTCTGGGGTGAGTTCGGTGAGGCGTGCCGGTTGCCCTGCATCTAGGATGGCCTGGAGCTTTTCTAGGGCGGCTAACTCAATCTGGGCTTCTTTGCTGGTACGAGCAGCTTTGCGGGTGCGTTCAATGCGTCGCTCGACTTGAGCTAAATCAGCCAGGGCTAATTCCAGATTGATCACTTCAATGTCGCGCCCCGGATCCACAGATCCACAGACGTGAATAATGTCATCGTCGTCAAAGCAGCGTACCACCTGGACAATGGCATCCACTTCCCGGATATTGGCCAAGAATTGATTTCCTAACCCTTCGCCTTTGCTGGCTCCTTTCACCAGTCCGGCAATGTCTACAAATTCCATGCGGGTGGGCACGACAGATTCAGAGGCTGACAGGCCAGCCAAAATCTGGAGCCGTGGATCGGGGACGGCCACCACGCCGATGTTGGGTTCAATGGTGCAAAAGGGGAAGTTGGCGGCGTCGGCTTTGGCATTGGCGACCAAAGCATTAAATAGGGTTGATTTGCCCACGTTGGGCAGTCCCACAATTCCAGCTCTCAGCATAATCTTGACTTGGATTCCACAAATTCAGACCTAGGGATTGCGGTTACAATCCTTCACACTCTATCCTAATGCGGTGCAGTTCCCTCAAGGCAGGTGTTGGGAGGTTTATTCGTGGTTTGGGGGTTAGATCAAAGGCAAATGCCATTGGTGAGCGCACTGCAAACCATGGGTCAGCGGCCCCATGCTGGGTTTTATATGCCCGGTCACAAGCGCGGGCGGGGGGCATCGTCGGCCTTGCTGTCCTTGTTGGGGTCAATGTCCCTACAGCGGGATCTGCCGGAGCTGCCTGGTTTGGATAATATGTTGGCTCCTACGGGGGTGCTACAAGCTGCTCAAGAGCTGGCGGCGAATGCCTTTGGGGCGGATCGCACCTGGTTTTTGGTGAATGGCTCCACGGTGGGCATCATGGCGGCTCTTTTGATGACCTGTGGTAGGGGGGATCGGGTGCTGGTGCCACGCACGGTGCATCGATCTGTGATTTCGGGGCTGATTCTTTCGGGGGCGGTTCCTGTCTTTATGACTCCCCGATACGATCCGGGGCTGGGGCTGGCGTTGGGGGTTACGCCAGAGACGGTGCAGGCTGGGTTGCAGTATGCTCCCCAAGCGGTTTTGATCACGTCGCCAACCTATGAGGGGGTCTGTAGTGATGTGGGGGCGATCGCAGCCCTCACTCATGCCCAGGATATTCCTCTAATTGTGGATGAAGCCCATGGCCCCCATTTACACTTCCACCCAGACTTACCCTCATCTGCGTTGCAAAGCGGGGCGGATCTGGTGGTGCAATCAACCCACAAGGTGTTGGGGGCGCTCACCCAGGCGGCGATGCTCCATGGCCGGGGGCATCGGGTTGATTTTCAACGGCTGGCGCAGGTGCTGAATTTGCTCCAGTCTACGAGTCCGAGCTATTTACTGCTGGCTTCTCTGGATGCAGCTCGACAGCAAATGGCACTGCACGGGGCGGCACTGTTGAGCGAGGTATGGAGGATGGTGGCAGGGGCGCGATCGCAGATCTCTGACCTCCCTGGCCTATTGGTGTTAACACCGGATCACCTAGCAGCCCATGGCATGACTTTAGATCCCACCCGATTGACGGTGGATGTATCGGGGCTGGGGCTAGATGGGTTTACCGCCGATCAACTTTTGGATCAAACCCTGGGGATTATCGCAGAGTTGCCCACCCTCCGACACCTGACCTTTGTTCCCAGTTTCGGAAATACCGCAGCAGAGGTGCAGCAATTGGTACAGGGACTCCAAACCCTGGCCGCTAGCCCCTCCCAAAAGCAGTTGAATTGGACAGAGGGGTTAGGGTTTCTTGATTTGAGTGTAGCCCCTGACCTCTCGCTTCCGGCACTATCCCCCCAGGAGGCTTGGTGGGGTGCCACCGAAGCAGTCCCCTGGGAGGCAGCGGTGGGGCGAATCAGTGCGGAACTGGTATGCCCCTATCCCCCTGGCATCCCTACCCTGTTACCTGGTGAGCAGATTACCGCCCAGGCTTTAGCGTTTTTGCAAAGGGTTCAGGCCCAAGGTGGCGATATTAGTGGTTGCGCGGATCCCACCTTGCAGTTTTTACAGTGCCTTCAGGGGGAGGGGGGAAGTAGCTGCGATCGCAGCTACCCCGAAGTTGAGAATGCTGTCTCTTAGGCAACGGCAAAAGATTGGGCAAGACTGGGCCGCCAGACAAGTCCCGATGGGGATGTAACGGGGTTGGGACAACTTCTATCTGTTGAGTCAACGCCTTCACTTGCTGCTCTAGAGAAAGACTACATTCCATTTCTCGCTGGAGATCTCGCTCTAAAGTATCCCGAGTTCGGTTCAGGGCTTCAACCTGTTGTCTTAAGCGTTGGGTGAGCTGCTGTTCTTGCCGCAGCTCTTGGGCAAGCTGGCCTCTGGCCTGGGAGATTTGAGTCAATTTTTGCTCTAAGGCAAGCTGTCGCTGCTGTCCCTTTTGGCTTGACTCATCGAGGGCGGTATGAGCAGTGGCCAGGGTTCGCAGCTTTTGCTCTCGGTCAATCAGTTGGTCTTTGACCCGCCGTAGTTCGACCTCAGTGTTGGCCTTGAGCTCAATGAAAGCATTTAGTTGCACATCTAAGGCTTGGGCATTGCCTTGCTCCCGTTGAACCTCGGCTTGCAGAGCGGTTCTGGCTGCTGTCAGATGCTCAACTTGGGCTTGAAGTAAATCAATGGTTTCCTGTTGGGCTTGATGGGCCATCTCCAGCTTTGTTTTGGCCTGTTCGTAGTCAGTGACCAGCGCTTTGACTTGCATGAGTTCATCTTCACGCTGGGCAATTGCCTGCTTTGCCTCAGTACACTGGATCGTGAGATCGGTAACTGAGGTAGAGAGGGCTTGATGTTCCTTGCCTACGCCCTTAAAGCGTTTTTGATAGTAGACATGAACTAAAAAAAGGCTGACTCCCCACGCCAGTCCCCCCACAATCCATTGGGTTTCGTTCCCAACCCCGAGGCTGTAGTTCATGGTCGTTTTTCCTCAGATCTGTCCCATTTACAGTGCAGTGATCCCATTGATTGTGCGGGACTCTACCGTCAAGAAGATACATGAATGACACTGAGTTTATCACTACAGTTTACCTGTGGTGGGCTTTCCACAAAAGACTTAATGGCCAAGATAGCTTTGATCAAACCGATGCATTCCCCGGCCTTCGTCTTGGTTTTCTAGTCTTCATAAAAATTTCTCCAAAAATTAAAAGCGAACGGGTAAATATCCGTTCGCTTTTATGACTGTATAGATAGCCCCTCAAGCACTCAAGCTAGTTGCTGGTGCCATTACTCATGAAGCCTAGGGTTAGGCTATCGGGTGCTAGGAAGTGGGAAAGATGGTAAGCGCGCTCTTCGGTTTTGAGTAAAATTTGTTCATACAAGAAGCGGGTCGCGCGATCGCCCAAGCTTTCGGCTTGAGCAGCCAGCCGTCGTAAAAGCTGGATAATCGCCTGCTCAGCCGCCAAGTCGTTAGCGACCATCTGACAACAGACATAGACATCATCTGACTCTTGTGTAAAGCAGCAGAGCTCTGCCAATTTGCTGAAGGTACTGGCCGGGACACCCCCCAAACCATTGATGCGCTCTCCAATATCATCTAGGTAGTCTTGGGCCGCTTCATACCCATCATGAAAAAATTCATGAAGGGAGGAGAATTCTGCTCCTTCTACAACAAAGTGATGCTTTTGATACTGTAGAGCCAGTCCTTGAAAGCTGGCAAGGGCGAGATTTAAGCCCTCACAAATGGGTTCAGTGACACTTTTTTCCAGAACAATGGGGTTGTCGCCAACTTGGCCAAAGGACTGGATACTTGTTTGGATAATGGCCATGATGCTTTCCTTTTACTACAATGCTGCGAAGTCGCTCAGAGGAAGTGATGGAGTGCTGGTGTGCTACGACTTACTGCCACTATAGACTACTGGCGAGGTGTCTTGAGTATAAGCAGATTGGGGTAAAACTGGTTGCACAAATGGAGTTGGCACTGCGGTGTAAGGGGCAGTTGTCGATGTTTGAGCAATTCGCTCCTGCACTGAGCTGAGAAGGATATCAAGGCTGTTGGCCTGACGAGCTTGTTCAATGGCTCGATGGGTAATAATTTCGCCAACCCCTAAAATGATGTTGTCTTGTTGATCCAGGATGATCCGGTTCACGGGTCGTCCCAAAGCGCCTTTAATCCGGCGACTTTCCCAAGCCTGTCTGGTTTGATAGCTCAGTTGCTCGAACTGCTTTTGAAGGGTGTTCCAGAGGGTTTGGGCATTTGCTTGCAGGTGAATAGCTCCTTCGCGGAAGGTGTCTCCAGTGGCGGACAGCTCTTGCCTGACGCGGCTATAGGCGACATCGCTAGGGTGCAGCCCTACGGCTGCTAGTAAGGCAGCGGCTTGGCCGTGGGTTTGGGCTCGTTCGATGACTGAAGGAGTAACAATTTGTCCTGGGGCGGCAATGATGATGCCGTCTGGGGTTCTCACCATCTGTTGCACTCGTCGGCCTAGGGCTTGTTGGGTGATCTGACTGGCCATCAAGTTGCTAGCGCTGCGGCTCAGATCTTCTGTGAGGCTGCCGCCTGCGGCTCGATACAACTGATTCAAGATCCCTTGCTGCTCGGCGGTTTCAGCCATGGCATAGGTGATGGGCTGGTGGGGAGTCACTAGAATTGTGCCATCGGGCAGTAAAACGTCTTTTTCTACGGTACGGTTAAGTACCAGTGCTTTCTGCTCGGCTGGGTCAACGATGGCGTTGGTAATAGAGGCAGCCGTACTTCGGGTTGCGTCTTGCAGCTTGCTATGGGCAATGTCTGTGCTGTCTTGTAAGTGAGCTTGGGTGGCGACCACCACTTCTTGCAGTCGTTGGCGGGTCAGATCGGTGGCAGTTTGGATGCGCTCATTGACTTCTTCGGATAGGCGACCCCCTGTAGCCCGATAAAGTTGGTCTAATTCGCCTAGGTCTTCTGCCAAGCTGGCTATGGCCTCGGTAATGGGTTGGCCTGCGGCCACGATGTGAACGCCAGTGGCAGTCACAACCTCGTGTGCTGCTGTCTTGCCAATCACGTAGGCTTTTTGTTCGCTCGGATCGATCACAGCGTTGGTGATAGATGCGATCGCAGCTCGATTCCAGGCTTGCAACTGCTTGCCTGTCGCATCCAGGGTTTCTTGCAGCTTGGTCGAGGTTGCCGCAGTCACCGCCTCAAGCTGGCGTCTGGCCGTCCCTGAAGTGCTTTGAAGTTGATCACCTGTCATCTGGAGGGTTTCTTTGAAACCGCCCACCTGTTCTTCCATCATTTCCGCAACGGAAACAGGTACAAACGCAATATCTTCGCCAATATGAAGTGTTTCTGGGGCTGGCACAAAGGAACGTCCAGTATAGGCATCTGCAAAGAAACCGCCAGACACCTCGTAGCCTTCAACTCTGCCGGTGTGCTCATCTATAAATAAATCCGTCATTGTGCCTAGATCACGACCAGAGACAGTCATGATTTTAGTTCCCCTGAGAACATTGTTATGTCTCAAAATAACTCGGATTTTAGGATCGGTTTTTGCCTTCATAATGGCTGATTTTGAGCGAATTATGGCGGCATTCGCACCCACCGCCTGAATTGCACTAAAAGGAATCACTCTGGCTGAGTGAAATAGCCCGCCGTCGTCTACAAGTAAACCGAGAAGCTGGTGAGTCTCTTGGTCAAAAATCAGATCTCGAATCCGTTCAATTTTCTTGCCAGTGTCAAAGGCGATCACCGTTTTGCCGAGAAATTCACTGCCCTTTCGCATCATTTCGCTCCTGTCCTGAAACACCAATCACAAAGCTATCGGGCACTCTATCTGTGAGGCGATTTTGATCGAAGCGATCCCTTGCCCGCTGGATAATGCCCGGTACATCGATAACACCCAGATATTGAAGAGCACCACCAGCCACAAGAACGCTGGCAACGAGGGGCACAATATATATGCCAGTGTGAGATTTCTGGCCAACTAGTCTTGGCATGGCATGGTTCCTTATAGTGATCAGTAAACCAGGGCTTCAGCATTAGGAATGGTTTGAAGTCCTCAGGTGGGTGCAAATAAGCTATATTTTGTCGAGAAAATAGGTGCCAGGTCAGAAATAACCATGGCACCTGAAACACGGAAAATTAGCTATGAAAAGCCCTTGAGGTTAGTCAATAATTTCTTTGGCTTTATCTTTGGCGTCTTCGACCGCGTGGCGACCTTTGGCCTCGACCTGTTTGGCTTGACCTTCAGCTTGATCCTGAGGGTCGCCTGTCAGGTTTCCTAAAGCTTCTTGAGCTTTCCCTTCAATATTTTTGCCGATGGCTTTGGCTCGATCTTCTAAGCCCATATCGCTTCTCCTAAGATGTTTTTAGGTTTAACCTGTTTCCACAGTAAAGGAGTCAAAGGCTGAGGGAATCTGCCGTTGGCGTGACTTTCCTCGTCAGAATAATCCGCCAAAAGATAGGGAGGAAATCTTATTCTTGAGTCTTTGCTGTGGCTACACTAGCAACGGCTAACTTAGCGCTGTCTTGGGTGGCCAGGGGCTCTGCTAGAGCCGAAGCATTTTCTTTGGGATGGAGGCGAATGCCTAAAAATAGGTCATAGACAAATCCCCAAAACCCTCTGCGTTCAAACAACCCTAGGGTTTGGTGACAGCCCTTTGCATCTAGCAGTGGTTTGACACTGTGGTAGGCTGGCTCAACTTTATACCAGGGAATCGAGGGCCACAGATGATGAATCAGATGATAGTTTTGCCCCAAAATGAGAATGTTGAGAATGGGGCTAGGATAGACGCGGGCATTTTTCCAGCGATCGCGCTCTTTGAAGGGGCGGTGGGGCAAGTAGTCGAAGAACAGCCCAAGGGCTAAACCCACAACTAGAGCTGGAGAAAACCAATAGTTCATGACAAAGCCGAGGGCGTCATGTTGGATGGCAAACCACACCAAGCTCACCACTGCCAGACGACCCAGTACCCACTCTAGTAGTTCATACTTGCGCCACAGGCGGCGTTGAAAAAAGTAAATTTCGTGATAAAAGAACCGAGCGGCGATTAGCCACAGCGGGCCACCCGTGGACACAAAGTGATCTGGATCGTTTTTGGGGTCGTTGACGTTGGCATGGTGCTGCATGTGCACCCGCGTAAAGACTGGAAACGAAAACCCCAGCAAGAGGGCACTGCCGTGACCCATCAGTGCATTGAGGATGCGATCGCGATGGGCCACGTTATGAGAAGCATCATGAATCACCGTTCCAGCCAAATGTAGAGCCAGAACATTGAGGATAAAGGAAGTCCAACCCGGCCAATCCCAGCGAAAATGCCCTAGGAGTGATAAGACTACCAAGCCAATAGCAGCCACAAACATCAGAAGGGTGGGATTGAAGTCACCGGGAGGACCCAGAAAATGATGGGGGACAGTACGGGGCATGACTTCCGCTGACATCTATCGGTAATCCTTACTCCATAAGCATTTGTCCTCATGCAGTATACGACACTCAGCCCCATAAATTAAAGTTTTATGACATGTGAAGTTGATTTTAGCGGAACTTCAGGCAGTGAAAGAACGTCCTAGCATTCAATTGAGAATTTTGAAAAATTTAACGAGTCTCGTCAGGCAGGTAAATCCATGGCAATTTCGAGGGTGCACCAACTACACCAACCCTTAGTACCGCTAAGAGGCATTTTTTCTGGGGCGCTGATGGCCACGATGGCCCTTAGCAGCTCAGCCTCTCTGGTCAATGCTCAGTCGAACTTGCCTGACTTAGATCCCAATGTATCGCGCTCAGAGCCCTCAACCCCTTCCGAGGTGTCTCCGATCACCCTGGATGGAGACACCCGCTTTAGCTGCCAGTATTCTCAAGGGCAGTATACCGTCATGTACCAACCTCAGAGTCGGCCAGAGGAAGCCTTTCCTTGGGCAGTTCCCCAGAACTTAGGGGGTGGCTGGGATGCCGAGCGCCGCTGCGTGGAAATTAGCCGCCGCCTCGAAGAATACCGACCTGACGGTCTCCTAGAGCTGCAAAATTCAACAGAAAATGGCTACAACATTGTTTGTGCCACCACCCAAGGTCATGGAAGCTGCCGCATCGTCTTTACAGTCCCCCCTGGGCAAGATCCCTTACTGACTCGGGACTTAGTATTTGAGAACATCACCCTGGCTGATGGCGGCACCATGACCCAAGGCGTCAACACCTTTGTGGGGCAATCCTCATCGATTCGCAGCGGTTCACTGGCTGAGGAATTGGTCAACATTGGCATGTCAATTGTCGGAGGTCAACGTGCCAGTGCCCCAAGCATGACGCCTCGTTCCCGTAGTCGAGCACTTAGTCTTCGTCCTTTCTTAGATCCCAGCGACGGTGGCACTGGGGAAGGTTTGACCCGTGGGGTGCGGATTCGACGAGGACGCTAGCAGTAAACACTGGAAACACTCAGGTTCAAACTTGAAAGTTGACACAATTTTGGGAGGCTTAGGCATGGCCTTTGCAGGTCGCAATTGTTACCCTCAGTGTGATATGCTACACAACTGTGTCAGGCTCAGTAGCTCAGTGGTTAGAGCAGGGGACTCATAAGCCCAAGGTCGCAGGTTCAAATCCCGCCTGAGCCATTCTAATTCAAGCCTGTTCAAGCTTCCTTGAATGGAATATTTTCTGAATGAAGAGGCTTAAGCATCATGACCGATAGCAATGGAACAAATGCTACTTGGGCTGGGAACTTGAATATTCTGACTGAACAAATCGGCAGGCTAACGGAAGTTGTGACGGTTGGGTTTGGCGAACTTAAAGACGGCATGAGTGAACTCAAGGAGCTGGTGCGAGAGCAATCAGAAATCAGTAAGCGCCAGGAGCAGCATATCTCTCGTCTAGTGGATACAGTTGGACGCCAAGCTGACACAGTGGCGCGTCAGGCTGAACTCGTTGATGCGCTCATTCGCGATCGCCAACACAACCCAGGACGCATTGACCATTGACTCACGACTTGACTGGGACGATTCAGGATGGCATAGGATGTTGTGGGATAGCTCATCCTTAAGCTATTTGGTTGTAAATTGGTTGCAAGCTTTTTGGAGAGTCGATAAAAGCCTTTTCCCATATAGTGTGAGGCTTGGACTCATAAGCTAAGATCGCCGGTTCAAATCCTGCCTGAGCCATTTCTAGTGCCTGAAGATAACAGCCAAGTCGGGGTAGCAATCTTGAGCTAAAGGTGTTCAGCTTCAAGGTGTTATTCCAAAGCACAGAATTTTTCTACGCAACGGACAAATAGTTCAACACCTAAGCCCAGAGCTGTTTCATCAAAGTCAAAGCGGGGATGATGATGGGGATAGTCCAGATTTAGGTCGGGGTTGGCAGACCCTAAGAAAAAGTAGCAACCAGGGACTTCTTGTAAAAAGAAAGAGATGTCTTCGCCAGCCATAGCCCGACACTCAGGCACAACCCGGGCTGGGGTTTCGACCACGGACTCAGCAACAGAGCGGACGAGATCTGCGATCGCAGCATCATTGACCACCGGCGGATACAGCGACCAGTAATCCAAATCGTAAGAAGCGCCATGACTTTGGCAGACCCCAGCAATAATTTGCTCCATCCGCTCCGGGATCACCGCCGCCAAATCTGGATTAAAGTAGCGCACCGTACCCCCCAGGTAAGCGGTATCCGCAATCACATTCATGGCCGTGCCCGCCTGTAACTGTCCAACCGTTACCACTACTGCTTCGAGAGGATTCAGGTTCCGAGCCACAATCGTTTGCAACGCATTGACGACCTGAGCACTGACCACAACGGAATCAATGGTTTGCTGAGGAATGGCTCCATGTCCTCCCTTACCTTGAATAATGCATTCAAATAACTCCACGGCTGCCATCAGTGGTCCACTGCGCACGCCCACCGTTCCCAAGGGCAAGTTGTTCCACAAGTGGAGGCCAATCAGGGCATCTACGTCAGGTTTTTTGAGAACTCCGGCTGCAATCATCGGGGCGGCTCCCCCCGGCCCTTCTTCCGCAGGTTGAAAAATGATTTTGACTGTCCCCGCAAACTCGTGACAGTGTTGGTGCAAATACAGCGCTGTCCCCAAAGCGATAGCCGTGTGACCATCATGACCACAGGCATGCATGACACCATCATGTTGCGACCGATAGGGCACTTGATTCTCTTCCTGGATAGGGAGGGCATCCATATCGGCACGGATAGCCAAGACAGGACCAGGGCGAGCTCCAGCGATTGTGGCCACAATACCCGTCTGAGCGATATGGGTTTGGTGGTTGATGCCCCAAGATTCCAGGCAGGCATGAACCAACTCAGCGGTTTGATGCTCCCGAAACCCCAGTTCAGGATGCTGGTGCAAAGATCGCCGCCAACTCACCAAATCAAGCTGGAGCCCCTTAATATCGGGCCGCACTCGCCCTTGAACCTCTGGATGAGAATCAGCAAAAGTGGTCAACATAGTCATGACATCACCCAAGCGTCAGCCTCACAACTCATGTAAACAACCTCTAAAAACGGGGCGAGCGGGGCCAGTCATCCACACCGGTTCATTCCCCCCAGCCCAAGCAATGTCTAAAGATCCCCCGGGCAGTTCAACGGTGGCTTGAGACTGGCATCGCCCTGTTAAGACGCCAGCGACTAGGGCGGCACAAGCACCCGTTCCACAGGCTAGAGTGGCTCCCGCCCCTCGCTCCCAAACCCGCATTTTTAGGCGATTGGGAGCCACAACTTCAATAAATTCCGTATTGGTGCGCTGGGGAAAGGCATCATGGTGCTCAAACTGAGGGCCAAGGGTTGCCAAGTCCACGGCCTCAATGTCTTCTACAAAGATTATGCAATGGGGATTGCCCATGCTCACACCCGTCACCTGCCAGGTTTGGCCGGCAACGGTTAAGGCTTGATCGACAACTTTATCTTCTGAAGCTGCCAAGGTTGTCGGAATCTTGGCGGCTTCTAAAAATGGTGGCCCCATATTCACTTTCACCTGTCCGTCTGGGAGTAGTTCTGGGCTAATCACGCCAGCCAGGGTGTGGATGCGGTACTGGCGCAGCGCTTTTGCGCCTTCCAATTCAGCAATAAAGCGCGCCAGACAGCGGATGCCATTGCCACACATTTCTGGCTCGGAACCATCGGAGTTATAAATTCGCAGGGTATAGTCAGTATCTCCTTGACCGGGCAACACAAAGATCACCCCATCAGCCCCGACACCGAAGTTGCGATCGCACACCCGGATCGCTTGCTTTGGCGTCAACAACGGAGTCCTATCGAGGCGATTGTCAATCAGAACAAAATCGTTTCCTAGCCCCTCATACTTGGCAAATTCAATCCCAGACAATATTAATTCCTTTGATCTTGATGTTGATCTTGATATAGAACTAGACCTCCATAACCGAGACCAGCCCTTGCTGTAGGCCATGCACACGCCCTTGGGTATGCGCAGAGCAAGCAATGCGCTAAGTTGGTCTTATTGTAAACGTACTTGCCTCTGGATGGTTTGACCCCAACTATGGCTACCGACACTGAATCTGGACTTCCTAGCTTTCGGCAAGTCCAAGGACTCATCCAAGATGACACCGAAGTTGAAATCAAAGTCACCACTAACGATCTCCTCGTAGGAAAACTCCATTGGCAAGATCAACAATGCCTCTGTCTGATCGACCACTACGATCAACCCACCATCATTTGGAAGCAGTCTATTGTTTTTCTAAAACCCAAGCCCTAGGTGCAGCTTATTAATTCTTGATGTAACCAGCCCTAAGCTCTAACCGTTAGACGTTGCGATTTCAAGGGTTAGTCTGTAATATTTAATGACCATATCCGCGATCATGTCTTAACCTATAGCGGTTCTCACCTGAGTGAGATACGGGGTGTGGGGGTGGAACCCCCACGCAGGGGGCACTGCCCCCTGCACCCCATGTACTCCATTGATCTGTAAACCGCTATAAGACAACTCAATCCTATCGAGGGTCATTTCAATACACAAGACTTAATCCAAGAGATTTAGGTCAAGGGGGGTGAGGTGAACAAGAATTTTCTACAGCATACCCAAAAATCCTATAAGCCACTGGGAACCTACCTCGTTGAGGCAGGGCTTCTGAGCGAGGCTCAGGTTGGCGTGATTCTAGCCGATCAAGGGGTTATTTCACTGCCCTTCGGGGAAATTGTGGCCACCCGAGGCTGGCTCAAGCAAGAAACAATTGAATATCTCATGGATAAAGTGGTGCTACCTGAGCGCAGAACCTCTGTCCTTGCCCCTGAATCAGACCTTGGCCATCCCCAATCCATTCCAGTTTCTCAGCCCCAAAATGTCACAGAACTCCCGGTATCAAGGCATGGGGCTACGCGGCTAAAGGATTCCTCAAATCTGGGGCACATCCAGTCTTTTGCCCAGGAACCCACCCCCACGGCAGAAGACGAATCCATTTCTTGGATTGGCTGAAGAACAACCTTCAATGCTGGCACAGGAAGTCCATTAAAATTTGTTGGTGAGGCCGACCCAGGGGGCGACTCTGTTTTGCTTTAGCTGAGTAGTAGTAACCTTGGCGGATCGCCTCAGGTGGCAACAAGGCAAAGTCCCAGCCTTCTTTGAGTCTTAAATATTTCAACTCAATATCCAGTGCCCCCACAAAGACATGGCGCGTCACCCTAGGTTCAGAATACTGACCAAAGGCAACCAGGGTCGTGGCTCTATAACTAATCTCCTCTCCTAGCTCACGGCGCAGGGCATTTTCCGGAGTCTCTCCCGGTTCCAGATGACCGCCAAACAACCCCCAAACCCCAGGATGAATAATGGTGGGAATATTGTCTCGAAGCTGCATGAGAAAGCAATCATCCTGGTGAAGAATGGCAATTGCCACTTCCAAAGCGAGGGGTTCAGGTTGCGCTTGCATATCGTCAATATTGAGAGAAAGAGAATATCGAGAACAAAAGACTAGGGCACACCCACAGTATCAAAGTCTTCGATAGATCGGATGATGGTCGATGGATCCGCCATCTCTTCGGCAAAAACACCATTCAAGGCTTGATCTAGGGTGGGTGCCATCACAATGCGATCGCCATAGACCACAATCACCCGAGCCAAAATCGGTACCCCCGTCTGATCTGCCTCTAGGTAAAGTGGCTCCACATAAAGCAAAGACTGTTCAATGGGAATAATCAGCAGATTACCCTGAATCACCCGTGAGCCCTGACGATTCCAGAGCGAAATTTGTTGGGAAATCACTGGGTCTTGGTTAATTAACGCCTCAATCTGCTCTGGGCCAAACACCAACTCTTGTTTTGGAAATTGATAGAGAAGGCGACGACCATAGTTTTCTCCATCAGAGCGAGCTGCTAGCCACCCGATCAAGTTGTTGCGTCGCAGGGGCGTAAAAGGGGACAGCAAAATAAACTCTTCCGTTTGCTCATCTGGCAGCTTCATGATCAAGTAATAGGGTTCCACCCGTTGAGTGGCCTCTCCATAAATTTCATTGGGCACCCGCCACGGATCTTCCCGGTTATAAAACACCTGAGGATCGACCATATGGTAAGTCAATAAACTCTGGGTCTGAGACTTAAATAAATCTAAGGGATAGCGAATATGATTGCGGAGTCGGGGGGGCATCTTGTCTAAAGGCTCCAGCCAGTCAGGAAATACCTGACTCCAGGACTGCAAAATAGGCTCTTCTGGCTCTATGGCATAAAAAGACATCGACCCGTTATAGGCATCAATCACCACCTTCACCGAGTTGCGAATGTAGTTAAAAGGCTGTCCACCAGGGTCAGAATAGGGGTAGCGATCGCTGGTTGTGTAGGCATCAATAATCCAGAACAGGGTATTTTCTGAGGGATTCTCCGGGGTGGCATCTGGATTAGGATCGGCTGCAACCAAGTAAGGGTCGTGATCATACTGTAAGAAAGGAGCCACTGCGCTAACTCGATCTTGAATCTGACGACGGAAAAGCACTTTGGCCTCCGGAAGAATATCCTGAGCTAGCAAAATGCGCCAATCTCGCAAGTACAGCGCAAACAGCCCTCGACGCCATACAGCGCCAACTCCAACGCCCCCAGCCCCGCTATAGACGTTGTAGACATTTTCATTGCCGCTGGGGTAATCCAATTCCTTGACTTGGGTGCCAGTAATCACATGGGAATGGGTCAATTCCCCAAAATAAAGGCGGGGGGTACGAATAGGAATGCTAGCTCGAATTTCAGGGCTAGCCGTTTGCAAATCTCCTTCATCCGTGGTGGTGCCAATGTCTTGCACAAAATATTCGGGCAAGCCACTGGCAGCCGCCGTATTCACAGGACTAATGGTAAAGCCATAGCCATGGGTATAGATAAATCGCTCATTCACCCAGGTTTGGGCTTCTTCGGGCACTGAGTCATAGTCGAGTTCACGGGCAGCAATCAAGACCTGGCGGCGATCTGTCGCAGTTGTGGCATCTGGGGTAGCGCTAATTTGATAGCGATCCACATCTGCATCGGGAAATTCGTAATAGAGCCGAAACCGTTGCAGTTGGCGATTGGCTTCTAAAAGTGGCTGGGTATCCCAGAGGCGAATATTGCGAATGGTTAAGTTGTTAGCCTGCAACCGCTCAGGGGTCAGATCGTCCTGGGGGTTAAACGTTTTGGCTTCAATGGGGGCTAGGTCAAAGCCCTGGCGAGTGAGTCGAATACACTGGCGAATGTAGGGCTCTTCCCGAGCCAGTTCATTGGGTTGCACAATCACCCACTGCACTATCATCGGCAGCAGCAGAGTTCCGATTAATACCGTAGCCACATAAAGCCCCAACAGGCTAAAGAGCCCCACCCGCAGCTTAAAATACCGCCAGGCCAGAGTTCGCCAAAATAGAAGGAGGGCAATTCCTAGCCCCAGTAAACTCAATATGGTATTGGCCGGAAGCGCGACGGTGGCTTCTGTAAAGCTAGCGCCATAAATTATGCCCCGAGTTGAGTACAACAACTCATAGCGATCCAGCCAGATCCCCAGGGAAATGGCCATCATAAAGCTACCAGCCAAGCCGTATAGATGACGTTTTTGCAAGGGTGAAAAACCGGGAAATCCACCTTGACTGAGACTATCGCCCGAGAGCAAGTAGATGAGCGTGACGCTGACAAAACTGGTAAGGCTGACCCCCACCCACCAAAACCGCAGTAGTTCCCACAGGGGGAGTCGAAACATATAAAAGCTAATGTCTTGCTCAAACAGTGGATCGGTTTGCTGAAATGGAACTGGGTGGAGACTGAGCAGAATCGTTGTCCAGTGGCTAGAGAGAATTAGCCCCATGCTCAGGCATAGGGCCAGGGAGATCACAGACAATACCCATCGGGGATAGACACTCAGCGCGACTAGAAAAAGAGCCACAAGTCCCAATTGCCAGGGACTGCGGATCCACTCGTAAATCAACGCGCCCACGGTTTGGGCTTGGAACTGTGGCAGTGCCCGCATTACAGGGGTTGGTTGCCCATGCCAAAACTGGGCTGAAAGTTGTCCTTGATAGACTAAAAAGCAAGCCAGCAGCCCCCCTAAGCCCAGCACGGTCAGCAACAGAGTCAACAAGCCCCGACGACTGGAACGCCCTTCAGGCAGCGAGACTGGCTTCACGTAGCGCCAATACTGAGTTAGATATAAATTACCCCAAAGAATCGCGGCAGTGGCGCTGAGTGTCCCAATCCACAGCAAAATTCGCATGCCCACCTGGGTTTGGAAGATGGCCAGATACCCTAAATTTTGGAACCAAAGTCCTTCGGCCACCCAATATGCGCTCAGATCTAAGGCAAACACCAAACCCAAGAGGACAATGATGCCCCATCGTGTCCAATGGGCTGCTTGTTTGAACATGAGTGCTGGGTCTCGCTGAAATAGGGGTTGCCCATTGGTGCAATTAAGGGGGCAGCAAGGGGGCAGGGGAGTCTAAATGAGCTTATTCTATCAAATCGCCTCAGAGGGATGATCTCTCACAACTCAGTAATTATGCGGGTTCTGGATAATATCATGCTATAAATCCCGTGCTTCTACCGAAGACAGGGGGCTAATTTATTTGAATACTAAAGATAGGTTCAAATCACGCCAGATGAAGGGTTATGACTCTCAAGCACATCAGTCCAGTTTGCCAATGGCAACCCATGCTCCAAAAACTAGAGATTTTTGGTAGTGTTGATTGCCCTGCTTTTTTTGAGCAGTTGGGGGCAAGTTTGGACGAGGTGTTCTTGCCTGCTGAGCATTTGATTGTGAGGCAAGGGCAGCAACTTCACAGTCTTTATATTTTGGTGTCTGGGCGGATTAAGTTTCAGGTGCACCAAGTCACCTTAGCGGAGTTGACCGAGGGGGCTTGCTTGGGCGAGTTGTCTGTTTTGGATCATCAGCCTAGTCCTGTGTCTATTCACACGCTGGAACCTTGTCATTTTCTGATGTTGTCTGAGCAGGCACTACTGAAGGCTATTCAGGTACACCCTGGGGTCTCGCTCCAGATGACTCAGGGGTTATACAAAAAGGTATGTCGGTTTCACGCTCTGGCGTAAACCTGCGATGGGTTGTTGAGAGGGTGTGGGTTCAGAGGGTCTCGATCAAGGGTATGGGTATGTGTCACCCTATTAGCTGAGCTGCGCTACGACTTGGTTTCGGATCAAGATAGTTTGAACTAGCAGATCTTCAACTGTGATTCTTAAGGCGCGAGTTTCATCAACCCAGAACTGGACTTTGATGCGATCGCACCCTGGGTACCCTGGGGGCGTCAGCTTGGCGATACTGCGAGCCCCCTCACGATCATTGAGTGCCTGAACGGTGGTTGGGACATTGCTAAGGGTGCGAGTGACCAGTCGATCGCCATCAAAATACACCTCAGTTCCCCCAGCATTGCTACCTAACTCGCCGATGACCAGCTCAATGCTAGGCTGGCCATCATTGGACGCGCCTAGCACGAGTTCAACCGGATCCGCCATGGGGTAGGGCTGCCCCTCAGGAATGATGGGATGCCAGCCATGGGCATTTTGACGACGATCCCAGTAGCGAACGCCGTAGCCATGATAGAGAAAGTCTTTTAGCTCAATGCCCCGAGTCAGTTGCAGAGCACCCTGGGCAATGGCCTCAAAAGGACGACTGCTACACACCTTGGCGGCTTCAAAATACTGCTGCACCCAGGTTTTCACAGCCGGAATTTGGCTAGTCCCCCCCACCAAGAGGACTGATTCAATGTCTTCAACGGTAATTCCCTGACGGCGAGCTTGTTGCAGAACCTGGGTCATGCTGGCATCGAGGCGCTCAAAAAATTGATGCTGAACCAAAATCTCTTCAAACATGTTTCGATCTAGACTCATTTCAATGCTGTCAAACGTCTCAGCATTGAAGTAAACCTCGGTGGCCTTAGGTTGGAGTGAAAGCTGGATTTTGAGCCGCTCAGCCAATCGGGTGGTCAGGGGAGTGACTCCTAGGTCTTGGGTTTTTGAGAAGTAATCCACTAGCCAATGATCAAGATCTGTACCCCCCAAATTCTGTCCCGCCTTAGCCAAAACCCGAGCTGTTTGAGGCCGTTGGCGAGTTGAGTCAGCCAGCATTTTATCGCCCCATTTCAAAATGAATCCCAGGGGTTTTGAGGCCGACAACTGCACCAGGGACAGATCCAGGGTGCCCCCCCCAAAGTCCAGAACCAGTAACAAGGATTGATCGGCTTTGCCATAGCCTAGGGCGGCTGCCGTGGGCTCATCAATCATCCGAATCTGCTCAATTTGCAGATCTGCGCACACCTGTCCCAGCCAGTGACGATAAGATTCAAAGCTATCGACGGGCACCGTCACCACCAACGACTCACCCAGATCCGGCTGACTTGCCTTGAGCTGGTTCAAGAGGGTTAGCAAAAACCAGCGTCCTACCTGCTCAAAGCTCACTGCACAGCCATCTAGCTCGGGCAGAAATCCTTGAATATCAGCTCCAATGCCACGCTTGAAACTGCGAAAAAACCGGGGGTCGCTGTGAAGGTCAAGGCCGCGATCGCGCACCTGCTGTCCGACCAAAACTTGTCCCGTTGCAGCTTGCTCAACATAGACCAAGCTAGGTACCAAATCTGGATTTTGCCCCACCCGAAAACTCAGACCTGGCAGAGCAATAGACTCAGGCTGTTGCGAAACAGGGTTCCAGCGAGCAATGACCGTATTGCTAGTTCCAAAATCAACTGCGTAGCTCAAAACAAGACTCTCATATAAATTACGCCCCGGCAGTGCCAACATTGCTCATCTTAGCTTTTAGCGCCACACCGCAAAGGTCAAAATCGAGACATGACTTGGAAAGCTATTTTGAGCTCCTTAAAAAATAGCAGTTCTAGTGCCAAGGCATTATCACTGCTTCAGCATCCTGGCTATGTAGATACAATAGTGGAACACAGTGCCATACCTCCTTATGCCAACGACTACACTCTACGACCAAGACTTTTACGCCTGGACTCAACACCAAGTTGACCTGCTGCGATCTGGGTGCTTAGCAGAACTCGACCTTGAAAACCTGATCGAGGAAATAGAATCCTTGGGCAAACAACAACGGCAAGAATTACGCAACCGCCTAGGGGTGTTGCTAGGGCACCTGCTTAAGTGGCATTACCAGCCAGAGGCACGCTCGAAGAGTTGGGTTTATACGATTAAAGAGCAGCGTCGGCGCATTCAAGAGCATTTAGCAGATAACCCCAGTCTCAAGCCCTATCTCTGCGAAGCCATCGAGCGGGGTTATCGGGATAGCCTAGACTTAGTAGGGCGGGAAACTCCTCTTGATCCCAACCAACTCCCTCAAACCTGCCCCTTCTCCGAAGCAGACATTTTTGCAGAGCCAGTAAACTGGCGACCATAACATATCCCGCAAGTCGCACAGGGAAATCGGGAACTGTGGTGCTAGGGTGACTCAAAACAGGGAAGATGAAGTGTCACATCTTTGAGGAAGGGAGCGCTGGCATCTTTTGCAGACAGCAAAGGCTCTCTAACAGGCCAATCAATCTGGAGATCGGGGTCGTTCCAGCGCAGACAACAATCATCTGTAGGATCGTAAAAGTCGGTACATTTATAGAGCACATCAGCCGTTTCACTGAGTACACAGAAGCCGTGGGCAAATCCAGGCGGAATGTAGAGCTGATGATGATTCTCCCCGCAGAGGCAAGCGCCATACCATTGGCCAAAGGTGGGGGATCCCTGGCGAATATCAACTCCCACATCAAAGATTGTGCCCCGGATCACACTAACCAGTTTGCCTTGGGGATGTTGTCGTTGATAGTGGAGGCCGCGCAGAGTATCTTGGCAAGAAAAGGAATGGTTGTCCTGGACAAATTGAGCCGTCAACCCCAACTCAGCATATTTTTGGGCATGGTAAGATTCCAGGAAAAAACCACGATGATCTGCAAAAACAGAAGGTTCAAACAGCAACAGACCTGGAATGGAAGTTTGAAGAAGTTTCATCCTATGGGTTAAGCCTCTAAACGGGATTTAGACCTGGAGTCCCAGGCGCTCTCGCTGATACTTGTCAGAAGCGACGGCTTGACACCAGTCTCGATGATCGATATACCACTGCACTGTTTTACGCAAACCAGAGGCAATGGATTCTTGAGGATGCCAGCCTAAGGTTCGCTCAATTTTGCTGAAATCGATGGCGTAGCGTCTGTCGTGACCGGGGCGATCGTGAACAAACTGAATCAAATTGGCATGGGGTACCTGGGGTGACCCCGGACACAGCTCATCGAGAATGGTGCAAATTTGCTGAACCAGCCATAGATTTGTGCGCTCAGCGTTACCGCCGATATTGTAGGTTTCCCCAGGAATTCCCTGGACTAAGACCTGGTGAATTCCACGGCAGTGGTCTTCCACATAGAGCCAATCTCGAATGTTTTGGCCATCCCCATAGATAGGTAGTGGCTGACCTTCCAGGGCATTCAAAATCACCAATGGGATTAATTTTTCTGGAAATTGAAAGGGGCCATAATTATTAGAGCAGTTGGTGATCAGAGTAGGCAAATCATAGGTATGAAAATAGGCTCTTACCAGATGGTCTGAACTTGCTTTTGAGGCTGAATAAGGGCTATTAGGGGCATAGGGAGTTGTTTCACAGAAGGGGGGATCATGGGGCTCTAGAGAACCAAAGACTTCATCGGTTGAAATGTGTAAGAAGCGAAAGGAATGGTGTTGGGCTTCAGGTAACTGTCGCCAGTAGTGGCGGGTTGCTTCAAGTAGATTAAACGTGCCTAGAATATTAGTCTGAATAAACGGCGCAGGTGAGTCGATTGAGCGGTCAACGTGGGTTTCGGCAGCAAAATTGACAATGGCAGTGGGCTGATGCTTGGCGAGCAATGATTGCACCAAGGGGCGATCGCCAATATCCCCTTGAATGAATTGATGAGGAGCCTGTAGCCCCAGTAAGGAAAGGGTCTCTGGGTTACCCGCATAGGTCAGTTTATCTAAAACCACTAACCTCTGGTTCTCAGCCAGCAGTTGCTTGACAAAGTTCGCCCCAATAAAACCAGCACCACCGGTGATCAAGATTGTTTGCGTCATCGCTTTAAGGGGTGGATGGGGCTAGAATTCCGTGGGACTGTAGCGCCTCAATAACCATTTGCACGCATTCTTCTAGAGGCTGGGTTCCAGTCGGCACAACTAACTCTGGGTTGTCTGGTTTTTCGTAGGGGGAAGAAATACCGGTAAAGTGGGGGATTTGACCGGCTCTTGCTTTTTGATAGAGACCCTTGACATCGCGATCTTCACAGATGGCGAGATCCGCTTGGCAATAGATTTCTAAGAAGTCACCTTCGGAGACTAGGTGACGGACGCGATCGCGGTCTGCCCGAAACGGCGAAATAAAGGCTGTCAGGACAATCACCCCTGCCTCAGTAAACAGCTTGGCCAGCTCACCCACCCGCCGGATATTTTCAACGCGATCTTGATCAGAGAAACCCAGATCACCACACAAGCCATGGCGAACATTGTCCCCATCCACCACAAAGGTGTGACACCCCATCTGATGTAGCTTTTCTTCAACACCATGGGCAAGGGTTGACTTCCCAGCTCCAGATAAACCCGTAAACCAGAGGATGGCGCTTTTGTGACCATTTTGCTGCTCTCGTTGAGTACGAGTCACCCCAGGCTGATGCCAAACTACATTTGAAGACTTCATTGCAGAATCCAATTTTTGAGCAATCTTATAGAACATAATTTCAAGGTCAATTTCCCTTTGCGGTCGCTTGTGGCAGTTAAGGCCCAGGGATTTCGTCCGGAAAGTTTTCTGGAGTCGTAGACCCTAAAGTTAAACCTCAATCAACTTTCCGGTGTTCAGTTACCCAGCAAACTTGATGTAACAAATCCCTGGGGCAAGCTGAACTGCTGTTGAGCTGCAAGCAAAGTGAAACCGATCAACCTTGCCAAGCGTACAATAGCAGGGCGGTGGCTGGCGAGTCTTGCCGCCTGCTGGGGATGGCGGCTTGATCTGCTGCACGGCCTAGGTGATGGCTGGCTGTATCAGCTAGGCTAGGAGAGATCTAGACCTAATGCTTCAGGGCTAGACATTTCTGACCTTGGGGAAATCCCCACTTGTTGTTGCTCGTTACAGATTCAAGAACATGCCTGAACGTTTTTCGTGGGTTTTGCCACAGCAGTTGGCTGTGGGATCCTTTCCTCGTCGGGATACCTCCACATTTATGCTACGTCGAGAAGGTATTACTGCCGTTCTTTCGCTGACAGAAGAAACAGAGAGACCCATCCCGACTGAGATTCAACACAGCTTTGTCTGGCAGCGAGTGCCCATTCCCGATGGATTTACCGGCGGGGTTCCTACAGAAGCACAATTTGACCGAGCCTTGCAAATCCTCAACCGCTGGCGACGCAAGGGTCATGTTGTCTATGTTCACTGTTTGGCGGGGGTGGGGCGTTCGGCTTCAGTCTGTTCGCTCTATGTGGCTCAAACCCAAAATCTGGCGCTGATGGATGCGATCGCACATGTCCAACAGCAACACCAGTATGCGGCTCCGGATGTCAACCAAGTTCAGGTAATGCAAAAATTTTTGGCATCCTTGACCCCAGACTGACGCACTTCAGCGATTTGGTTGTCGGCAGTGACCAGAACCACCGTGGGCTGATGGGTCGCTAGCTCCTGGGGCGTCATCTGGGCGTAGGTCATAATAATCACTCGGTCGCCTCGTGCCCCCAGGCGTGCTGCCGCCCCATTCAGCTCTACACACCCTGAGTCAGGGGGGGCAGCGATGGCATAGGTAATCAGACGTTCGCCATTGCTGACATTGACCACTTGTACCTGCTCATAGGGCAAAATATGGGCAGCCGTTAGGAGTGTGGCATCAATACTGATGCTGCCCACATACTCCAGATTAGCGCCGGTGAGGGTGCAATTATGAAGCTTAGACAGAAGGACGGTTCGTTGCATACTCGACATCATAACTTGAGAACTTGGCAGGCATGGAAGGTCAAGCTCGACCCACCCTGGCAATGGTTTTGGCCATGATGCCATCCCATATCGATCGGCTGCTGTGGCAGGGGCAAAGCTGGCTCCGGCAAATTGGAGAGTGGGTGCAATTCCAACTCCAGCAATGGTGGCAGGCCGAAGGTGCCTCAGATCAAGCCCCTCCCCCCTGGCTAGAGACACTATTGCAGTGGGGGGTGCGAGTGCTGGCCGTCGTTTTGGTGGCAGGGGTGTTATTTTGGGGCTGCCGGCAGCTCCAGGGGCGTTGGCTCCGATCTCGCCCCGCAGTTCCCGCTCAATGGCAACGCCCAGTAGAAACAACTCGAACGGTCGCGCAATGGCTGGCAGCAGCGCAGCAATTGCAGCAGCAACAGGACTATACAGCAGCACTTCGGGCGCTGTATATGGCTCTATTACAACACCTCGAAGCCCTGGGCTGGCTGGCTCAAAATGCCGCTGGAACCGATCAAGAATATCTTCAGCAGTTAGAGGCTTTGTTAGGGATGCAACCTCAGCATTCTGTACAGATTGCCCAACACTGGCGGCAAATCATTCAAGCCCATGAGACTGCGTACTACGGAGCACAGCCCGTGGAGGCTCCCCTGTTCCAGCAGTGTCAGCAAGCCTATCAAGTCCTAGCAGCAGAGCTGCGATCGCCACAGTCATGAGTCCAACCCTAAGCGCCCCTCCCCCAACGCCTGTACCGCCCTCGCCTGCAACTCGGCGAGGATCTCGTTGGCTATGGTTGGGGTTAATCTTGGCAGGGGGGATGGCCTTGGCAGTGCTTTTTTTCAGTGCGCCCCAACCCCAGGGGGGATCAACCTACGGGCGAGGGCTGACGGGCTATCGGGCCTGGTATGAGTTCGCCTTAGCGCAGGACATCTCCGTGCAGCGCTGGCAGCGTCCCTATGATCAGCTCTCGGGCACCGGACAGGCACTTCTGCAAGTCTGGGGCGAGACACCGGTCAATCCACCCACGAGTTCAGCAGAGTCAGCCCTGCGGGACTGGGTTAAAGCTGGCAATACCGTGATTCGCTTCACCTGGGCAGGACAGTTAACGGCTGCCCCCTTTAACAGCCAGGTACCCAGCCCTGAGGGAGCGGTGCAGGTGGAGACCACCCGGCGGATGGTGTCCCCAGCCGATGGTGTGCAGCGACAACTAGAACTTCAGGATAGCTATGGAGCAGTGGTGTGGTCAGAGCGCCATGGCCAGGGCAGTATGGTGTTTGCCACCTATCCCTGGTTGGCGGCCAATATTTACGCCGATCAGCCAGGGAATTATGAACTGCTAACCCAACTAGTTCAGCGACAATCGGGCAACCTATGGGTGGATGAGTGGGTGCATGGTCATCGAGACGAGTTGGCGGATGACTCCCCGCTGTCCCAGGATTCAGCTCCCACTGTCTTTGCCTATTTGGCTCAAACCCCCCTTGGGGTCGTCGCTGGCCAAATCCTGGTGATCTTGGCGCTGCTGTTGTGGACCGGCAATCATCGCTTTGGCCAGGTTTGGCGACCCATTGTCAAAGCCTCCAATAATAGTGAAACCTACATTCAATCTCTGGCAGCGACGCTCAATGCTGCTGGGCACAGCGCCTTTGTCATAGAGCAGCTCCAAGACTGGGTGCGGCAACAACTGGCAGACCAGTTGGGGCTGATGGCTCCAGGTTCGGGGCAGTCTGTATTGCCCGACGATCCGACCTTGGCGCAGGCGTGGGGACAAGCCACTGGACGTCCCCCCCAAGACCTACTAAATTTTTTAAAGCCCTCTCGGCAGACTCAACGATTGCGAGACCGTGACTTCTTGGCCTGGTTGAGTCGAGCCGAGTCTCTGTTGCGAGGCCAATTTTGAACGCAGTATTTACTGAACTTCAGCAGGCTCTAGGACAAATTGTCCTGGGACAGGCAAACATCGTCGAAGGGCTCACCGTAGGCTTACTAGCCGAAGGCCATGTGATTTTAGAAGGGGTACCAGGGACGGCTAAAACTCTGCTGGTCAAAGCGATGGCCACTCTGCTGCAAGCCGACTTTCGCCGCATTCAGCTCACCCCCGACGTGCTGCCCGCCGATATTTTGGGCACCAGTATTTTTGACTTTAACAGCCACAGCTTTACCCTACGCAAAGGCCCAATTTTCACCCAGGTACTCCTGGCCGACGAAATCAATCGGACGCCTCCCAAAACCCAAGCCGCTCTCCTGGAAGCCATGGAAGAACGACAAGTGACCCTAGACGGCAATTCGCTGGCGCTGTCGCCCCTCTTTTGGACGATTGCTACCCAAAACCCCCTGGAATTCGAGGGTACCTATCCCCTTCCTGAAGCCCAACTGGATCGCTTTTTACTCAAGCTAGTGGTGTCCTATCCGGAGTTGTCTGCCGAAAAGCAAATGCTGCAAAACGTCCTGGCAGGGTTTGACCCCCGGCAGGCTGATCAGTGGCAGTCTCAGCCCCTGCTCACGGTGGAGCAAGTCTTGGCCGCACGACAGCAGGTGCGCCAGGTTAGGGTGGAGGAACCGGTGCAAGATTATTTATTGGCGTTGGTCACTGCCAGTCGCCAACAACCCGAGTTGATGTTGGGAGCCTCGCCCCGCGCTGCGGTAGGATGGCTGCGAGCATCTCAGGCACGGGCATGGCTGGCCAATCGCCCCTTTGTCACCCCAGATGATCTCAAAGCACTGGCTCTTCCCCTCTTGCAGCACCGATTCATTCTTAAACCTGAAGCCCAGTTAGATGGGGTGTCTATGGCTCAGGTGATCCGTAATCTGCTGGCTCGGGTACCGGTGCCAAGATGAACACCTCCTCATTTGTTGAGCAGCCACAACCTGGGACTCTCCCAACTGTTCAACCTACCCCGGTTCAGCCTACCCGTGCCCACCCGCTGCCAACGCTACGACTCTATGGGTTGCTGAGCTTGGGACTGCTTCTGCCCCTGCTGTTGACCTGGTTGCACGGGATGACGCAGTGGGGGCTATGGTTGGTGCTGGTGGCTTTTAACCTGGGGGTTTTGAGTTTGGCAGCCTGGGACTTTAGTCAGTCTCAACGGTGGCAGCTTGCCATCCAACGCCACTGTGACAGCCGCCTTTCCATTGGTCGTGAGAACGCTGTTCATCTGTTTGTACAGGTGCTTGGTCATCCCGATGGTGTCACCCAAACGCTGCTCAAAATCCGGGATGGGGTGCCCACAGCCTTTCAAGTTGATCATGATACTCTCACGGCATCGTTGCAGCCGCGCACCGAAACGGAGTTGATTTACCATGTGTTTCCGCCCCGGCGAGGAGCCTTTGTCTGGGCCAGCTTGGGGCTGCGGCTCCAGAGCCCTTGGGGTTTGGTACAACGAGCTTGGCGGCTGCCCTTGCCCACTGAGGTCGAGGTTTACCCAGATTTGATTGGGCTGCGGTTGCTGTCTGTGCGGTTAAGCCTGGAGGCCACGGGGAGTTTACGCCGTCGCCGTCATGCTTTGGGGGGCACAGAATTTTCGGAATTGCGGGAGTATAACAGTGGGGATGATGTGCGCTTGATTGACTGGAAGGCCACTGCGCGGCGGGGTCATCCCTTGATTCGCCTTCTGGAACCAGAACGGGATCAGCCCCTTATTATTTTGCTGGATCGGGGTCGGTTGATGACTGCTCAGGTGGCAGGGCTAAAGCGGTTTGACTGGGCGCTAAATGCCACTCTGTCCCTGGCGATGGCGGGTTTGCGTCGGGGCGATCGGGTGGGGGTGGCGGTTTTTGATCAATCTGTTCACACTTGGGTCGGGCCTCAGTCGGGTGCCTCTCACTTGGCGACTATTTTAGCCAAGCTCTACAATCTGGAACCCGTGCAAACCGAGTCCAACTATGTGGAGGTGGCGAGTCGGGTGCTGGGGCAATACACCCGGCGTGCCTTGGTGGTGTTGCTGACTGATGTGGTGGATGCGATCGCATCTTCTGAACTACTCACCGCCATGACCCAGCTCACCCCCCGGTTTTTACCCCTCTGTGTCACTCTCCGCGACCCTCAGATTGATGTCATTGCCCAGCGTTCACTGGCACTGACCAGCGAGCCAGCCGCAGAGCAGGTACAACACCTCTATAGCCAAGCTGTAGCCTTAGACTTACGCCAGCAGCGCAGTTTGGCCTTCGCCCATCTGAACCAAAAGGGCGTTTTGGTCTTAGATGCCCCTGCCCCCCAAATCAGTGGCCAGTTGGTAGATCGCTACCTATTCCTCAAAGCCCGCAATCGCCTGTAAGGGTTTCTGATGTCACTTAGACCCCCAGCAATAGTCAGCCCTCTGAAAAGCCTTCTGAAGACTTACAAAGCTTTATTATTGACTAATTTTCAACTCTCGGTTTAGACGGTATACTCAACCTATCTACCCTGGTGACTTTGGTTAGCGTCCTTGGCTTTTTACTACTCCTCAGAGAATAAAGAATGCTATCTTGAAAGCTTTGCTAGATAAGGGGTTCAAAAATCATTTATTTATTCTCTCAGCGATGGCGAAAAACTCGGGACACTAACGGTTTTTCGGCTTCATTGTTTCTTTTCTACTTTGCTCAGCTAACTGTTTACTACACTGGATGTACGGGTGATCGTTGTGGTTGTTTCAGAAATCTCTGAGACATGACCGTCATTTTAGATTATGTCCAGGTGAGAGAGTTGTATTGTACCTAAGGACTCAAAAACTGAGACTCTTCCGGGTTTGCGGTGCAAAGTGAAGGATTTAGGGGCATCCCACTTTCGTAACCCTCACCCTAAATCCTTCTCCCAGGGCGGGCTACCGTGTACACACAAGTCTGAGAAAAACGATTTCACCCTGCATTCGCCCCCTACATCCCCCATTCTGGGGGACTGTGAGATATTCATAACCTCCCAAATTACGCCCTTTGGGCACGCTTCGCGAGGGGGGCAGGGGGGCGAGTGTAAGGATGTTAGCAAAGGTAACTGAATTTTACAATAATGAAGTCACCTCAACCATGATATTGAGAATGTTTGAAACTTATAATTTCACAATTTAAGGTCAAACTCTAAAAGCCCTCTCCGAGGATAAATTGATGGCTCTCAATGCTCTGCTCTATTATGGTGCGATCGCAGGCGAATCCAGCACAGGGGGACTCGATGAGTTCGGTACCCATCGGTTTCTACAACGATTCACCGAAACCGCTGGATGGACGCATATTGTTGCTACAAAAGATAGTTTGTTGTATTACAACAGCGCCACAACTGCAATCGCAACGGCACAAATTGATGGTAGGGGCAATCATCAAGTTTTACAGCACTATTCTGCAAATGCCACTTGGACTACTCTTGCAACAACCGAAGACCATGTAATGTTCTATGATGCCAATACAGGCAATGCAGAAATAGGGGCAATAGATACTTTTGGCAACTATCGATCGCTCCACACCTACGCTGATTTCACCCTTGGCTGGACCCATATTGAGGCAACTCAAAACCGGGTACTCTATTACAACGCCACTACGACAGAACTGGCAACCGCACAAATTGATGCCGACGGCAATCATCAGTTCATCCATCGCTATCCGCCTGGATCAACCTTAACCTGGACTCATCTTGCCTCAACCCAAAAGCATTTTCTGTTTTATAACGTTAACGAGGGCGGCGGACTGGTTAGCCTGGTGGATGAATTAGGCAATTATTTGCCCCTGCAAAGCTATCCCGGTCTTTCAAAAAATTGGACGCAGATCGCCGGAACTCAGAAGCATGTGTTGTATTACAGCGCTAATCTTGGTGGCGTTGTCGCAACGGGAGACATCGATGAGCAAGGGGCTTTGCGTGACCTAAACTTCTATGACAATTTTCCCCAAGGATTAACCCATATTGTTGCGCCGAAGATTGCAACACTGCCGAATCCGACTGATCCATTGGTTGATCCGATCGTTGAGTTAATGCGTCCTGATGATTTGCTTAACCTCCGCATTGAGTGTCGCAATTTGCAGCTAGATAAGAGCGATCGCACTAACTTGGTTCTGGTTGCCACCGATACCACCCAAGCGGCATACCTAATCGTACAGTTTCCGCCCCAAACCATTGTCGAAGAAGCAATCTTTGAGCCAGATCCCCCCCCTGCCCAGCCCCCTCCAAGCGAGCTCAGTAAGCCTTACAACACCTCCCCACCTGGCTTTCCTGACTCTAAAATGCCAGCCAGGGCACGCGCCAGAATTGGGCAGCCCAGCCGCTTAGTGTTTCAACTGCCTGGGAACAGCAATCCCCGCATTCCCTACACCACGGCGGGATTACTGAATTGGACAGGGCTAGAATTGAATGTTTCACCCATTGCTGCGATTTCAGAACCCTCTACCTCTGACCAACGCGCTAATGCCCCGGCAATTGCCCCTCCCACCGAACTGGAAACAGCGATCGAAATGCCCTATCGGCTGATTCTGTCGCCAAATCGGGAGGTAGTGTGGGATCATGCCACCCAGCCTAAAACCCATGCAGGGCGAACCGAACTCTGGCACACGCGATTAGCCAAACGAGCCGGTGAGAAAATTACTCCCCTGTCAAAGGTGAACCCTGCCCCCCTGAGGGCAATTTGGTCCCCCGACTACGTTGCACCCGGACTGCTCATCCGCCCGCCCTGGCCCATCTTGGGACAGGCAGATGAGTGGGCAGGCTCTCCTGTCCTGACCGCGATGAATCGACGCGATCGCCATGAGCTGGTGGTTCTCACCTCTGCTTTTAGTGGCTTTGTAGAAGACATTCCCCCCTTCTATCCTGACTATCGGCCCCTGCCGATTCAAGCAGAACAGGTGATGCTGTCTCCTTTGGGGGGGTGGCTCAAGTCGCAGGGCAATTGGGAGCCTCCGGTAGAGTGGATTCCCAGACTGATTATTGAAAATCCGATTAACTTTCAGATTGAGAATATCAATACCCAGGCAGTGAAGCCAGAACTGGGGGACTTGATGCGATTGTTAGATCCAGGACTCGGCAATCAAATCATTCCCGGGCTGCTGCACCCCCCTAATTTTCTAAGACGATTGGGCAGGAAGGGAGACAATGCCCTCAACATTTCCGAATGGGTACATGTGGCCACCCAGGGACGCGATCATTACGTTCGCATCGTTTACGAAGGTTTTCTATATCCCTTTGGGCACCGCGCCGCGCTGATTAAGGTGACGGAACGCAAGATCAAGAGTGTCAACCGCACTCCATTCGCCTATCTCGCCCAGCGCATGTTCATTGTGGTGCGAGAACCATTGAAGGACTACACCAGAGAGCCTTTAGCCCATCAAGGCTTGGGAATGCCATTAAAGCAAGTGCGATTGACGACTTTAGTCACTCCGGATATTGACTTGCCCCAAAAAACGCCCCCTGATGATCCAAGAGTTTCACCGATTATTAGCGGCACAGACTATTGTTTCTGGGTCAGAGTCAATCAAGCGGACTTCCGATTTCATGCTGTGGGGCAAGACAGTGAGCGTCATGTCATCGATTTCACGACGGCACTTATTTTTGTACCAAAGAGTGAAACGGGCAAAATTGCTCAGGTCAAAGCCGAATACAACCGAGATGCTCAGCGGAAAATTGGGACGGTTCCAGGGCAAGCCATCACGTATGCAGCCCGAGATGGCTCTACCAGCGACAACACAACCCTGACGACGCGATCGCTCTATTTCGACACTCATCCCGCAGATCCGATCTTGGGCGGATTCTTGCCCAAGCTGGAGAAAGCTGCCGTCAATTTAACCGCCGTTGAACAAATTCTGGGAACCACAACTCCGGTCGAAATAAAATACTTCGATACCTATCTTAACAATGAAAAATTTGATAGTGCCAATGAAGTATTTGCAGAGCTGGTGAACAAAGTTCAATCGAATTTTACAGCCGACAAGGCAGGCGGCATTGCCACACCTAATTTGTCGATCACCAGCATTACACGAAAATTAGGGGCGATCGCAGGCACTCCAGCCAAAGCCGCCAGCCCAGATCCCTTTAATCCCAAGGACTTCTTTGGGGATGTGGCAGATAAAGCGCTGCTGTTTGGCAAGCTAAAACTGAGTGAATTGCTAGATGACAGTGGCACCTTTGCGAATGCGCCCAAAATTCAGCCCTTCCCCCAGGCATCACCTCCGGCGGTTGAGCTGACCTGGGAACCCCAAGTTAAACAACAATTTGGGCCAGACTTTCTCAAGTTTGAATCCACAGACCCCGATCGCAGGCTCAGAATTCATGCCCGCATCGAAAAACCGACTGGAGCAGGTACCGGGCGATCAGAATTTAGCGGTCGATTGAATCAATTTAAGCTGACGTTTCTGAATGTTTTGGCGCTGAATTTTGTTGCATTCACGTTTAAGTCAGAAACAGATCGGAAGCCAGATGTCAAAGTCGAACTTGAAAAAGTCAACCCCTTAAAGTTCCAGGGCGATTTAGAATTTGTCGAGGATTTGAAAGACATCATTCCCCCTGAACTGTTTGGTAAGGGACCTAGTTTAGAGATCACTGCCGAACGCATTCGCGTGGGGTTTGCCATCGGTTTGCCGCCGGTTGCGGTGGGGGTGTTTGCCCTCAAAGATGTGAGCTTGTCTGCTGCTCTAGAACTGCCCTTTGCCGATGGCAACCCGGTGTTTGACTTTGGTATTTCTGAGCGCCAGCATCCGTTTAATCTCACCATTGCCTTTTTTGGCGGCGGTGGTTTCTTCCATTTGCAGTTGGATACTCAACAGGGTTTACGAGTCGTTGAAGCGGCATTTGAATTTGGCGCGTCTGTTTCGATTAACCTGGGCGTTGCCAGCGGTGGCGTTTACATTATGGCGGGTATCTATTTCAAGCTAGAGATCAAAGAAAGCAAGGACTATGCCACTCTGTCGGGCTACTTCCGCATGGGCGGTGAACTCTCAATTCTGGGACTCATTTCCGTTTCTCTGGAATTTTTGCTGAGCTTTACCTATGAATCTAAAACCGGCAAGGCATCGGGTCGCGCCACCCTGACGGTGAAAGTCGAAATTTTATTCTTCAGCAAATCGATCGCCATTACCGTTGAGAAGAAGTTTGGGGGCAAAAACGCCGATCCCATCTTCAGAGATACCTGGGAAATACCCGCCCTGTGGGATGAATACGCGGGTGCCTTTGCGTAATTGCATCACGCTCAGAATTTTTACCCTCAAGAGTCTTGGAAATAACCTATGGCAAGTCAAAGGATTTTATTCACCGTTGTGCCCCGTGGCATGAGTGTGGATGCTGAGCGATTGCCCGTGTCTGTGTATGTCTCTCCCCGTCTCACGGCTGACCCCGATTCTCCCCGGTTAGAGGCATTCCCAGACTGGCTTATCTGGACGCGACGGCTCAAGGAAGATGGGCTGAGCCTGACGTTTCGCTGTGCAGGAGCAGACTTTACTGCCGCTGTGCCGACTGAAATTCTGCAACCGCAGTTGTGGGAGGCGTTGTTTAAGCCCACCACCCTGGTGCGATCGCACCAGCTTGATGATTATTCCGATCATCAGGTGATTTCTTCTTCCACTCGTGCAGCGCTGTCGTTGCTGAAAGGAATTTATCAAAAAGCAGGCGTTGAACTGGCATTACCAGAGTCACTGGAGCGATTGCAGCAGCAGGAAGCCAACCACTACGAAACATTGCAAAATCTGGTGGAAGGGCTAGAAGTCAATTGGAATGAGGAGCGCAGCTATCCGCAACGCTATGAACTGCAAAGCAGTGCAGAGGGGAGTGTAAGGAGCTTAAAGCGCCAGGCAGCAGATAGATTGGATCGGGACGGATTAATTCCGGTTACTTCCTTGCTGGAGGGCAGAAAAAGTGAGCGTGACAAGCAAATTTTTGCAGATGTCGCCAAGGGGTTTATTGCCTCCCAAAAAATTCCCCAGGGCACCCCACTGAATGATAACCCCCCAGACTTTGAAAACCTGCTCGATTTTCACCAGGCGCTTAGTTCCCTCAATTCCTATCCCGAACTGCTGCGAGCGCTGGGGCTAGTGATGGATATCGAGCTACCTAGAGACTTTGTGGCGATCGCTACCCCCGGCACCCTCAGCGTTGTGGGGGCAACTCCTAACTGGGAATGGGCGATCGCGCCTGCATCCACGCCACTGCTAGAAACGGCATACCTGCACTTCGCAGCGGAGTCAGGGAGCCGCATCTTTTTCACCGCACCCGAAGCATTCAAACCCATCGATCCAAATCAGCCGGGCGGAGGGCAACAGGCTGAATTAGAAGCATTTGGCTTGCTTTACTTAAATCCGCAAAAATTTGGCCTAGCGCAGGTGGATGTGGATGGGGCAATGCACAAAATGATTATGCTAGCGGAAACAGTGCAGCGCGATCGCGAGGATCGCCCCGGTCCTGCCGATTCTCCCTATCCCACGGTGTTTGATCCGAGGGTGACTCTGCCTGCAATGCGATCGGGTGGCTTTTCGTTGTATGTAGATGAGCGGGGCAAAAAGCTGCTGAGTAAACTGAAGCAGGCAAAAGCCGTCAACACCCAGTTTGACCAGCAGCAAGCCCAAGCATTTTATGCCGAAAACCTGGTGCATGGCTACCGGATTGACATCTGGGACAACCACACCCAGCAGTGGCATTCCCTGCATCGTCGCAATGCCACCTACACCCTGGAAGGTGAACCCTTTAACACCTCCGATGAAGAAGGATTTACCCAGCTTGCCGCAGCCCAACCTGCACCCGATAAATCCAAGGAGCAGCCTAAAGATATTTATTTGCAGGAGGCGATCGCCCGCTGGGCAGGTTGGAGTTTGAGCGTCCCCTTTCCAGATAAGGCGCTATCAAGTGATCCCAATCCTGAAAATGCCTTGCTGCAAGCCAAAACCGATCAAAATATCCCGGCAACACCCTTCAAAATGACCACCGAGTTCAAAATTGTTGGGAGTTCCCTCCCCAGCCTGCGGTTTGGACGGCGCTATCGACTACGGGCACGGGTGGTGGATCTCTGCGGCAACTGTATTGGGTTAACCCATCCCTTGGTTGATCAACTATCGAGACTGTTTGCCCTGCCCAGTGACCCCAACGGGGTAGCATACTTGCGGTTTGAACCGGTGATTTCGCCCCAGGTGGTTTTGCGTGATCCAAAGGGGGTAACTGAACCTGGCTCCCAGCTTGACCGCTTGGTGATTCGCACTTACAATAGCGCTCCTGCCAAAGATGGAGACCCAGCAGATCTGACCGCCAGCGATCGCCACATCTTGCCACCCCGCACCAGTGTCGAAATTGCCGAAAAGCTCGGAATGCTGGACGATGCCACTGGCAAAATTAGTCGCAGCACAGCAATGTACGACCTTCTGGTGGCAAAAGATGGCGCTGAATTGAATTTTGTTGAGGTAGAGGTGGCTGGGCAGGAGAGCCAAAGATTTCCATTAGAAGCAGGCGATCGCATCGACACCCTGCCCTATATTCCCGATGTGCTGGCAAGGGGAGCCGCCCTGCGAGATCTGCCAGGTACCCCAGCATACAGTCTGGGTACGGTTCAGCCTGGAATCGAGCCAGAAGCCTCGGTTCCCTATGATCCGTTGAATGACCCCAACCCCCGCTCTGGCTCCGCCACACTGATTAGCTTTGGAGATAGCGCAGATTGGCAAACCCTGCAACCCTTTCGACTGGCGCTGGCAGAAGGCAATGCTGCGCCCCGATGGGATGCTCAAAATCGAGTGTTGACCGTTTCTTTACCCAAGGGGACAACCGCCGTAATCCCTCTGAGTAGCTATCTGCATCCCGATGACTTGAAACTGATGGGAGTCTGGCAATGGCTGCGAGAATACATTGACCAAAAAACGGCAACCACGCCAGACCAGAACGTAATAGCTCCCGGCAAGGACATCGATAAAATTGCCCACATTTTGCAACGGGCAGTCGAGGGTGGACATTGGATGCTCACTCCGCCTCAACTTTTGAAGCTAGTTCATGCGGTGCAACAGCCGATCGGCAATCCTAAATTCACTGTCATCAGCGTCCAACATGCCCCGTATCAGGCTCCTTACAGCGAGAGTAACCCCGATCCAAACTTTCTCCAAACCATGCCAGAGTCAACCCCAACGGCAGCAACGGAATTAAGCCCGATTACGTCATGGCGATTGCTAGACAGCACAGATGCCTATTTGCTAGGTGGTTTGCAGGTACATGGAGCCGGCACCGCCAGGGTTGATATTCTTGCTGAATGGGATGACCCTGTGGATGATTTAACCATTGAGCATCTGACGATTGAGCGCATTGAGGATCTGAATCGTCACTATACGGCTCCTGTGGACGAAATACCGATTCATCAACTCAATGATCACTCAATCACGGTGACTCCAGATGGTCGGTATATAGGCTATTACGATGCTGATCACGATTTACTTTGCTTTGGCAGAAGTGGTGACATCTTAGGTAATTTGCAGTCTGGCACATTTCCACTTCAGGGTCAGTTTATCCGCAGTATCTTTGAAGGAAATACGTTCAAATATGCTGTCTTTAGTGATGTTGCCCCCCGTCATCAGATCAATGACACAAAGCATCATCGAGTGCGTTATACCGCTGTTGCCACATCCCGCTACCGTGAATATTTTCCCCAGGAGCAGGATGATCCGCTGAATCCAGGTGAAAAAATAGCGGTTGACTTTACTCGTAAAAGCCAACCCATCACTGTAGAGGTTCCTGCCTCTGCCCGTCCGGTTTCGCCCCAAATTGCTTATGTAATTCCTACTTTTGGCTGGCAGCGCCAAACCCAGACAAATTTGAAGCGAAGCGTGCGCTTTGGGGGTGGCTTGCGGGTGTATTTAGAGCGCCCTTGGTTCTCTTCGGGGGAAGGAGAATTGCTGGGGATGACGCTCTTTCAATATGGGTCTGGGGTTGATATCGAAGATTCTAGAGAGCGCGATCGCTGGAAATCTTTGATTACTCAGTGGGGCAATGACCCCATTTGGCAGACTCCAGGACTCTCACAAGTGCCCCAATTCAATGACTTTCCAGATGCGATCGCTCAAGAGCAGTCCTTGAAACTGGAAGAAGATCCCAGCAAACGGGTAGGCGTAGTTGGCTATCCTGTCGCCTTCGATGCCCAGCAGCAGAAATGGTACTGCGATCTAACCATTGATGCGGGCACAACCTACTCGCCCTTTGTGCGCTTGGCGCTCGTGCGCTATCAGCCCTATGCGCTGGTGGATGCCAAACTTTCTCGCGTGGTGCTGGCAGATTTTGTGCAGCTTACACCAGAGCGATCGGTGATGCTAACCGCTGACCCCTACCAGCCCGGACAGCTACGCATCGCCATCTCAGGCATTACACCCACCCAACCCACGCGCTCCAATACGATTTTGATCAAACTTCAAGAGCGCGATGATACCTTGCAAGGTGATTTAGCATGGCGAGATGCTGCTCCAGAATTAGCAGAATTTAGCCCGACCCCGAACGATCCGACAATCACCCTCCCGGCTTCAGTGCTATATGTAGGCACGATTAAACTGAACGGCTCGGTTCAGGCAGATCGCTACCGCTTAGTGATTTCAGAATATGAATCTTTCCCCGCAGACGGGGTGGCAATCCTTGTGCCTCGCGGCAGTCGGTTGATTTATTGCGAGACGATTTTGCTAGATGAGGTGCTGTTGGCAACTCCGGCAATCACCCCTAATCGCACAAGGATCTAAAATCCTGTAGATAAAAGAGAGTTGGATGGAACTTAACCAGTTTGCGATCGCAGCCCAATCCTTTCGAGACAGGTGTTTCTCCTGCCCGTAGAGCAGAGTTTCCCGCCGCCCGCACTAGACTGGAAGTGAACGAAAACCCGCTAAGAGGGGGCAATCATGCAAACTCAGCATCTGTTCCCTAATCCAACTTGGGCACAGGAGCATCATTTGCCCCAATAACTGTGCCACCACCATCCGGTCAAGGAAAATTGATTTTGGCCAGTCTGTCAGAGCCAGGGTCATTTCATTCTAGGTTTAGGCAACGAGTTTAGGTAATTCCAGCCACAGATCGATCAAATTCCTGATACCAATAATGGCGTATTCTCGTAGAAGCATAAAGCTTCAGAATTTAGAATGAAACAGCCCTGGATATTGTAACCACTTTAGTCTATTGTTTGGGAGCGTGAAGTTATTTCCACAGCCAGTCCAACAGAAGTGTAAAACCAGGCAAAACCGACTCCTCCGATAGACTGCTGGGGGCTTGCAGCACTTCGACGGGTTGCCCCGGTCGATAAATTTCCACCTGTTGGTCTTCTGGGTTGATCAGCCACCCCAAGCGAATGCCACTCCCCAAATACTCCTGCATCTTTAGTTGAGTGGTGTGCAAATTATCGGAAGGGGAGAGCAACTCCAGCACAAAATCTGGACAAAGGGGCGGGAACTTGCGCCGCTGGTCTGGAGTGAGGGCATCCCAGCGAGACTGTTCCACCCAGGCCACATCCGGGGAGCGATCGCCCCCATTCGGGAGTCTGAAGCAAGTGGACGAGTCGAAGACAACTCCAAGTTTGGTTCCACGATTCCAAATCACAAAATCCGAACTCAATTCAGCATTATCTTTTCCCGTTTCACCGCCAGTGGGGGACATAATCACAAGTTCTCCAGCAGGAGTCCGTTCAAACTTGATTTCAGGGTTATCGGCACAGAGGCGGTCGAACTGCTCACCTGAGAGGGTGGTGATGGAACTGAAGTCAATGGTGAAGGCTGTCATTGCAAAGCCCCTCAAGGGTTATGAGTCCAGCATGACAAGAATCTGAGTAATTGCCCAATCCACCATGCTTTGTAGCTAGAAGACTTGGTCTGGATCGGTGTGGCCATGACTGTAGCCCTCAATCCCAAACCTCTGAACAGGCTGTATTCTGGCTCCATTATCATCTGAGTTTGCGGAATCAGTAATCCTTCGTCACACCCCAAACAAAACCACCATGAACCGTCGCTGACCCCGTAAGCTTGATAGGATAAAACCGTTGCCCTTCACTCTGGTGAGATTGCCGTCATGACCTTGACGATCTACAACACCCTCACCCGTCGCAAAGAACCCTTTGAGACCCTCCAATCGGGGAAGGTGCGGATGTATTGCTGTGGGGTCACGGTCTATGACTACTGCCATCTGGGTCATGCCCGCTCTTATATTGCCTGGGATCTGGTGCGACGTTACTTGGTGTGGCGTGGCTATGAGGTCTACTATGTTCAGAACTTTACTGATATTGATGACAAAATTCTGAACCGGGCGCGTCAGGATGGCTCGTCCATGGAAGCGGTGAGTGAACGATTTATTCAGGCTTACTTTGAAGATATGGATCGCCTCAATATCCGGCGAGCCGATGCCTATCCTCGCGCCACGCATACCCTAGATGGCATCAAGCGGCTGATTTTTGATCTGGAGAAAAAGGGCTATGCCTACGCCGCTGGAGGAGATGTTTACTTTGCTGTGCGCCGGTTTGCAGACTATGGCAAGCTCTCGGGTCGCAAGCTTGAAGATCTGCAAGCAGGAGCCAGCGGTCGGGTCACGGCTATAGATCCAGAGGCGGTGAAAAAGCACGACCCCTTTGACTTTGCCCTGTGGAAGGCTGCCAAGTCGGGAGAACCCGCTTGGGACTCTGATTGGGGGCAAGGGCGTCCGGGATGGCACATTGAATGCTCAGCCATGGTGCGCGATTGCCTAGGTGAGCAAATCGATATTCATGTGGGCGGTGCCGATTTGGTCTTTCCCCATCACGAAAATGAAATCGCCCAGTCGGAGGCCGTGACCGGGCAGCGCCTGGCCCGCTACTGGATGCACAATGGCATGGTGAATGTGGGGGGCGAGAAAATGTCTAAGTCCCTGGGCAATTTCACCACCATTCGAGATCTGCTCGATCACTCCCTTCCCTGCCTGGATGGCCAATCTCTAGATCCGATGGCGCTGCGGTTGTTTGTGTTGCAGGCGCAATATCGCAAGCCTATTGACTTCACCGATGCGGCGATCGCATCTGCTCAAAATAGCTGGCACACCCTCAAAGAAGGTCTGCTGTTTGGCCATGAACACGGCACCCAATGGGGGTGGAATCCAGCCTCTGCCAACGGCTCTGCTCACGTTCTGGATCGTTCTGATCCCGCCGTGCAGCGCTTTACAGAAGCCATGGATGATGACTTCAACTCCTCGGGGGGCTTGGCGGTACTGTTTGAGCTAGCCAAAGATCTGCGGCGGGCGGGCAATCTAATCACCCACCAAGGCGATAGGGATCTAGATGCTGAAACCCTCTATCAGCAGTGGCATACCCTGGTGAGCTTGGCTCAAGTCTTGGGCCTGGAAGCCCAGCCCCAGGCTCCGGCTGAAGCCGAAGTTGATTCTGCGGCCATCGAAGCCTTGATTCAACAGCGACAGGCGGCCCGTCAAACCAAAAACTTTGCTGAGAGCGATCGCATCCGCGATCAACTCAAAGCCCAGGGCATTGCCCTCATTGATCAACCGGGTGGAGTCACCACCTGGTACCAAGAATGAGATCAATCCGTCCGATAGCAGATGCTGAGGAGCCACCGGAACCACGGGCTCAGCAGTTGGCGACGGCGACGCTGGAGATCTTGTTTTCGCTCAACTATCAAACTGGGCAACTCCGGGACTACTTACAGACCATTGCCCGAGGGGTGAGCGAGCTAATGCACATGGACTGGTCTGTGGTAACGCTCTGTCGAGAGCACGACTTTGATCAAATCTTGGCCAGCAGCCTAGATCTGTCTACCGACCCGGAGTGCCTCTATCCCCTCCATGGCACCATCACCCAGACGGTGGTTGAAACAGGCTGCTCTCTCACGGTGGATGATTGCCAGTGCGTTCCAGACTACGGCGCTTTACCCACAGGCTATCGCTCCTATTTAGGCGTGCCGTTGCGCTTTGCCGATGGCACCATCATTGGCACCATCTGTTCCTTCCACCGCACGCCTCGCTGCTACGCTCCCGAGGATGTCAGATATGTGGAACTCTTTGCCGAACGGGCTGCTACTGCCATTCATAACTATCAGCTCTACACCCAGCAGGTGCAGTTTAACGAAACCCTGGAGGCCGAGGTTGCAAGGCGCACCGCTCAATTGGAAGCAGCCCAGGTGCAACTGATTGAGCAGGCGCGGTTAGCTGCTATTGGCGAATTTACTGCCATGATTGTCCATGAAATTCGCAACCCCCTGACCACTGTGGAGATGGGCTTGAAGGCACTGTCTGGTCTGGAGTTGGGGGGGCGCGATCGCACCCGTCTCCAGCTCGCCCTCTCCGAAGAAGAACGCCTCAAACATCTCCTGAACGAAATTTTGCTCTATGCCAAGCCCCAGGTTCTCCAATCCCAGCGGCTGGAACTCAATACCTGGGTGAGCCAACATCAAACCATCCTGACCGAGATGCCCTGGGCTCAGGGGCGTCACCTCCAGGTCTTTGCTGCCCCTGTGCCCATCTGGGTTCAGGGCGATGGCGAAAAACTGATGCAGGTACTGATCAACCTGGTAAGCAACGCCTGCGAAGCCGTTCCCGAAGGAGACACCATCTCGCTCCATCTGGAGCAAACCGAAACCCTCGCCTGCTTGCAGGTGCATAATGGGGGAACTCCTATTTCCCCGGATATCCTCAGCCGCCTCACCCAGCCCTTTTTTTCCACCAAATCCACGGGCAACGGTTTGGGCCTGGCGATTGTCCAGCGGATTGTCGAGGCTCACGGCGGCACCTTAAGCATTGAGTCTACTGCCACAGCGGGAACTCAATTTACTGTCCAACTGCCTGTTATTTGGGAGGAGCTATGAAACTCGCTTTGCCGACTGCGTTACTGTCCACCCTGGTGGCTATGAGTTGGGGAACCCTAGCCCAGGCTGCCCTGCAAACTCAGGTGGTGGAATACCGTCAGGGCGATACTGTTCTAGAGGGCTATCTGGCCTATGATGATCAGCTTGAAGGACGCCGCCCAGGGGTGATGGTGGTTCACGAATGGACGGGCATTGGAGATTACGTGCGCCAGCGGGTCGAGCAACTGGCCGAAATGGGCTACGTGGCGTTTGCCGCCGATATTTATGGCAAAGGAGTGCGTCCCGTTGACCCGGAGGCGGCTGGAGCGGAAGCCAGCAAATATCGAGCCGATCGGGCATTACTGCGCGATCGCGCCCAAGCTGGCCTGAGCGTCCTGCAAAACCATGCCCTCACCCAACCCGATAAAATTGCCGCCATTGGCTACTGTTTTGGCGGTGGCACCGTCCTGGAACTGGCTCGTAGCGGCGCAGACGTGGCTGGCGTGGTCAGCTTCCACGGCAACCTAGATACCCCCAACCCCGAAGATGCGCGGCAAATTCAGGCCAAAGTTTTAGTTCTCCATGGGGCTGCCGACCCCTATGTGCCGCCAGAGCAAGTCGCTGCCTTTGATACCGAAATGGCCGAGGCAGAGGTAGACTGGCAACTGATTAGCTATGGGGGGATAGTCCACAGCTTCACCAACCCAGAAGCAGGGGATGACCCCAGCGACGGTGTGGCTTACGATGCCCAGGCCGATCGTCGCTCCTGGGCTGCCATGAAACAATTTTTCAAAGAGCTATTTGTTCCGGTGCCATCTGGAGAAAACTGACCTTAGCATGAGCAATCACCAACCTCATTCATAAAATCCAATTACTTAGAAATTCGAGCTGTTCCTGCATTTCTGCCGAAGACTTGGTATTAATCAGCTTCAATACACCTCGCATCAACTCACCAATCCCATACAGGGTAAGCGCAAGAAAAAAGAGCCCATAATGTGCTAAGGAACTCCCGAGTTAA
>NZ_WVIC01000035.1 GCF_009939295.1 Petrachloros mirabilis ULC683 | reverse complement strand
ATCACCAAAAATTTGATTTTCCTAAAATAGAACAATATTCACCTTGTTCATAAATCAATTAGGATTGCTATAGTAGAAAATTTTAGCCTTGTGAGACTGCCCATACTATGGGCAAGCGAAGTTCAAGTGCACCTCAGTAGCTTGGAAGCTGAAGCAACGACTAGCCTCGGAGGAGGGATTCAGGAGTTATGGGGTCATCTTGGACTGGTTGCAGCAGGAGCCAAAGAGTGTTGAGATTTTTGTGTAAACCTTTGCACACCGCTGGGCCTCAAAGGAAAGCAAATCAGATTTTCTGTATTAACCCATACGATACCGTTTCGGTGTTACCCCGGTATGTTGCCGAAACAGCTTACCTAGATGACTGTGACTACTAAAGCCACACAGTAGGGCAATTTCCATCACCGAGAGTTTTGTGGTTTTGAGGAGTTGTTTGGCTCGTTCTATCCGCTGGCGCAGAATATATTGATAGGGGGTAACCCCAATCGATTGTTTGAACAGCCGACTAAAATGGAACTGGCTCAAGCCTACCGATGCCGCCAAATCTGATAGCTGAAGATTGCTGGCTAGGTGGGCAACGATATAGTCTGTCACCTGAAGAAGCTGGCGATCGCTCAAACCAACTTCTTGCAGTACGATGCAGGGCTGACTCACAGAGTGGTGTTTGAGCAGGTGTACCGCCAGTACATGGGTTAAGGACTCAGCATAGAGCAGCCCAGTGGGTGCGCCATTGCGAAGCTCGCTCAGGAGCATCATGGCGATCTGTTCAATCTCAGGGGTTCTGATGCGAAACTCTGGAGCCAAGTCGACAGAAGTTGCCCGATTGTCGAGGGTGCTTTGGGCAACGTCTTCTAGGAATTTGGAGGCTAGCCGAATTTGTAGGTATTTTTCGTTGTGATGCCACTGACTGACTAGCAACGCTCCGGCCGGTGTAATGGACAGATCGCCTCGGGCGAAAAGAGCGCTGTGTTGGCGGTTATTCATCTGCTGAAGCACACGGGAGGGGCGACCATTGAGCGATAGACACAGCAGATGTTCGGTGGCACTCTGGTAGGTCTCTCGGCTGGGAGGCTGCTCAAACTCTCTGACTAAAATGTTTTGCCAACCGTAGATTTCACTCATCAGTATCGGCGGCTGAAGCGGACTCAGATGAGGCTGAGTATGGTTTGTGACCGATGTGATAGTCATGAGATAAACCTGGCATTGGCTTCAGTTTAGTCAATTCCAAAGCTAGCACGGCTAACTCCTAGAAATTCGCCGCAAGTTGTGACCAGTCAGGCAAGATTTGAGTAGTTTGGCGAAGTGACCTTTGTCTATGGTGTAAGTCTTCCACGAATTACACCATAGACAAAGGCATGATCACAAAAGCATTGGTTAAATCGCCGTGGGGCACAGAGAGCCGTGAATTTCTCAAGATTGCGGTTCCCCTGGCCAGTGCCCAAGTAGCCCAGGCGGCCACTGGCTTTGTAGACACGATTATGATGGGCCATCTGGGTGCCGAAAGCCTGGCCGCCGGTGGATTGGCCGCAACCACCTTTCAACTGCTGCTCAATGTTTCGGGTGGGGTGGTGATGGCGGTAAGCCCGCTGGTGGCGGAAGCCTATGGAGCCGGTCGCAAAAGCCAAATTGAGCAGATCGCCCGCCAGGGGCTCTGGCTGGCGCTGTTGCTGGGCCTGCCGCTGATGGTAGCGATCGCCCACCTCGATATGGCTCTCCAATTCTTGCGCCAGCCCGCCGAGATCGTTGCCTTGGCGCAGCCCTATCTATACTTCATCGCCTGGGGAATCGTTCCGGCTCTGGGGTTTGCCATGCTGAGAGGCTACGTATCGGCGCTTTCCCAGGCTCATATTGTGACGGTCATTGTGGTCATTGGCACTCTGTTTAACATTCTGGGTAACTATGCATTGGGGTTCGGCAAGTTCGGCTTGCCTCGCATGGAGTTAGCGGGTCTGGGCCTAGCCAGTGGGCTGAGTTTTTGGCTGATGTTTTTGCTGTTTTTGGTCTACACCCTGAAGCACCCGCAACTCAAGCACTATCGACTGCTGCGAAATCTGCACCAGATCAGGCCGCAAATTTTACGCCGGTTGACCACAATTGGTGTTGCGATCGCCGTCACCATCGCCCTGGAATATGGCTTATTTGCCGCCGTCACCCTGATGATGGGCAGCTTGGGCACCGAAATCTTAGCCGCCCACCAGACTGTCTATCAAACCGCTGTGGTGCTTTACATGGTGCCGCTGGGGATGGCCTACGCCGTCACCGCCCGGGTGGGGCAGTGGTTTGGCCAGTATGACGTTAAGGGCACACGCCGGGCAGGCTATGTCGGTATTGCCTGTGTGGCGCTCTTCATGGGGGTGAGTGCGATCGCACTGCTGCTCTTTCGTCAGCAGGTGATTGGGGTCTATCTGGATATTCGCAGGCCAGAGAACCTCAATGTCCTGGCTCTGGCTGTGCCCATGCTCGTGGTTGCGGCGATCGTCCAACTGCTAGATGGCATTCAGCGGGTGGCCATGGGCGCACTCCACGGGCTTCAAGATGCTCGCATGCCCATGATGCTGAGCGGGCTAGCGTTTTGGGGCGTAGGTCTGCCCAGTGGCTATTGGCTGGGGTTTCAACTGGGTCTGGGCGGGGTGGGGTTGTGGATAGGACAATCCCTGGGAGTTGCCGTGGCGGGAGTCATCTTTGTCTGGCGGTTTCATTGCCTCACGGCTCGCCATGACTCAATCAAGTACTAGGCTGCCCCATTGAGCATCGCTTGTTTCCCTATATCTCTCGGGTTTGTCAGGGGAGATTTTTGACAGTGTCCAAACCAAGAACTGAGAACAACGGCGCAGTCTATGTCCGCATCGACACGATTGATCTGTAAACCGCTATAAGCATCTAAATTGCATGATGATCGCTCTGGAGCCTTTGTTGTAAGGGGATCGCCTTGGAAATTTAAATGTCGATTAGCTTATCGTATCCCTCTTTTGTCACTTTCATGGGAGAAAATTTGTAATGCCAAAATCTCGTTCCTACAACGACGGTGTTATAGGCTCCATAGAACGAATATAGCGGTTCTCACCTGAGTGAGGTACTGGGTGTGGGGGTGGAACCCCCACGCAGGGGGTACTGCCCCCTGCGCCCCATGTACTCCATTAATCTGTAAACCGCTATAAGTGTAGAGCTCAGATTCTCTCTGCTTAGAGTGACAAAAGAGGGATAGAACAATTGCCGTTAGCAATGCCAGTGTTCTTTCAAGTAGCTAGCTCATTGGCATTCCAGAGTAGAATAGATTCAACATCTAAATCTCTGACTCTCGTTACTAGCCAATGGTATTTCTACCGCAGGAAGCGACAATTGCAGAAGAAAAACTGACCAAGTACTTGCTTGTTCTATTGTCAAAAGATGACAAATCCAAATTTTTGGCTCAGGCGGGATATACGTTAGACAATTGGCAGCAACTTGAACAAGACCTACGAACTGAAGTCTTGACACAACCCGCTGAACTTATTGAAACCAACAGCTATGGTAAGAAGTATTTCATCCGTGCGCGTTTTCGAGGAACTAATGGAGTTGAACTCAGTACCTTGACCATATGGATGGTTACAAACGGTACAACCAAATTTGTGACTTTAGTGCCAGATAAAGGAGAGAATCAATGAAGGTGCAGTATCCCCTATTTTCCCAAGTTTCCCTAGTTGAAGACTTACCAAAACATCACCTCAAACGGGGAGATATCGCAACCATTGTAGAGCACTATCCTATGCCTGAAGGAGAAGAGGATGGGTATAGTTTGGAAGGTTTTGATGTTCCTCACATAACGGTTGAGGTAGCGGCTTCGCAGATTATTTTCGTTAGTCAGTGGCAGCAAGAAGAAGCAATTTTAGCCAAATTACGTCAACTCTCTCAAATGAGACTGCTGCAACTCGAAGAGTACCTTGAGTTTCTCTTACAGAAAGATAAAGCCGAGCAGGAAAGTGCTTGAGAATTGTGAGTTTTAGCAGTGAAGATTGAAAGACAGCATCGGGGCAGCTTAAACAACCCCAATGCACCTGACCGCCAAAGGGTTATCTACTGAACGTTCTAGTTTTTTTGCGGCGGGTGATTGGGAACGAGGGTACATTTAATCAAAACTTCAACCCGTCCATCAACGCCGATGCCTAGCCATTTTAACCGTTCCTAGAGCTGCAACTGAGGCGTTATGGCAACCATTTATTACACGGCCACTAGCCTGGACGGCTTCATTGCCGATGAACACAATTCCCTTGATTGGCTGTTTCAGTTTGGCGAGCTAGAGCCGAATACCTTTGATGCCTTTCTGGAGGGGGTAGGGGCGATTGCCATGGGCTCCACCACCTACCAATGGATCTACGACCACGACTTTGGTACCGAGGTAGACGACCCCAAACCCTGGCCCTATCGCACCCCCACCTGGGTCTTTACCTCCCGACAGTTGCCCATCATCGCTGAGGCAGACGTGCGCTTTGTCAGCGGCGATGTGAGACCCATTCACAAAGACATGGCGAGCGCCGCCGGAGACAAAAACCTCTGGATTGTCGGCGGCGGCGACCTAGCGGGCCAGTTCTACGATTGTGGGCTGCTAGATGAACTGGTGGTGTCGGTGGCCTCTGTTACCCTGGACGGCGGTGCCCCCCTGTTTCCCCGCAGAATAGACCCACCGCTGAAACTGCTATCAGCGAAGCCCTATGGACACGATTTTGTGGAATTGCATTATAGCGTTCCAGGCCAATAAATGGAGCAAACCCATGGAAAAGATCAACGGACTGGCCATTATTGCGATCGCTCTGCTGCACAGCCTGCTCGGCTTGATCGCGCCAGGGCTGTTCGGGTTCGACGGCATCTGGCAGGAAATTGCCAGTTCAGGTGTGGTCGATGCCGTCAAACCTGACTCACTTCGCATCTGGGGGTACTACTGGTTCCTGATTTCTGGATTTTTGCTGATGCTCTATGGCTGCCTGTGCTATTGGGTTGAACACCATCTCAGCCGCCCTCTGCCAGCCTTTGCTGGATGGGGACTGCTGGCGATCGCCCTTTTCGGTATTGGGCTAGATCTAGATACTGGCTTCTGGCTGGTACTGCCTGTCGCCACTAACATACTGGTAGCTGCCCGAGCTAAAGCTGCCTCGCTAGACTAGTAACCGATGAACTGACATGCCCTTGAATGAGCTATGGCTGTTTTAATTGTCCTGCTAGCAACCTTTGCGATCGCAGTATTGTCAAAGCAAATTCTGTCAAAGCCGACCACCTATCGTACCTGTGGCCATATTGCCATCGCCACCATGTTTACCTTTGCTGGCATCAGCCATTTTGGCCTAGCCGATGACATGGTGGCGATGCTGCCAGCATTTGTTCCCTTTCGATACGGCATTATCTATGCCACCGGTTTAATCGAAATTGCTCTGGCGACGGGCTTTCTTTGGTCTCAGACCATTCCCATCACTGGAATACTAGCGATCGCATTTCTGATTGCAGTTTTCCCTGCCAATATCTATGCAGCACTCAACGCTGTAGACTTGGGTGGCCATGCCGCTGGCCCCATCTATCTACTATTTCGAGTTCCCATGCAGGTGTTTCTGGTTGGATGGATCTGGTTTTTCTGTGTGCGAGATCCGGCATCAGTTAAGTAGGTGTATTACTTGGTCTTTGGTTCACCAGCCATGGAGGCGTTTATTGAAATGCCTGGGTGATTTACCCGACTGACTTTAGTCAATAATGGCTCGAAAGGCCAGGGTGCCCAAGAAAACCAGAAAACTGCCCAATAAAAAGCCGCTGCCCACCAAACCCATAATGATATGACTCATCCACAGACTCAGAAAGGAGCGGATCACAATTTGCCTAGGCTGGTCAGGATTATAGACAACGGTCACTGCTTCCCCTTCTCGCCACAGGCGATAGTTGTTTTGTGCTCGCAGGGGTTGCCGAAGTTCTTCTCCCGTTAAGGTGGTGTAGCGCACCGTAGTTTTGGCAAGGAGGTAGCCCCCCTGGCTGTTGGAGGCTTGGGTGGCAGATGATGTCCACCGCACTTTAGCAATGGTTCCGGGCACAGTGATTCCTCGCTTCAGTAAGGCTAGCTTGCGCTGTAGCCACACCAGATTAATAATCCAGACACTCAGACCAACGAGGGCGAGGGCTAAGCTGGCGATCGCCATCAGAGTAAACACAAGTGTTGAGCCAGTCATACTGAGAATCCGCGAGACCTGAACTGAGAGTACAACCTCAACCTGATATACCTGAAAAGACTTGCCCTCATCCCCTAGCCCTTTGTCCCAACAAGGGAGAAGAAGGGGTTGGGAACTGGGCTTGAAGTCTCTCTCCCCCAGAGCGGGCTACGGTGTACACACAAGTCTTGCAAACGTGAGTTCGACGACTTATCCGCCCTCACCCCCTAGCCCCCTCTCCCAACATTGGGAGAGGGGGAACAGAGCAGAAATTCAACGTTTTAGCCCCTCTCCCAGGATTGGGAGAGGGGTTGGGGTGAGGGCAGACGAGAGCTGTCGAACTCACGTCTTGCAAAGATTCAAAATCTTTGCGCTCGCCCCCCTAGCCCCCCAAGTTTGGGGGGAATATAGTCCCAATTTTTGTTGATCTCCCCCCAAACTTGGGGGGTCGGGGGGGCTAATGCAGGGTGGAATGGGTTTACCTAGAGATGTGTGTACACCGTAGCCCAGAGCGGGAGAGGGGTTGGGGTGAGGGCGGTTCGAGTTTTGTCAGTCAATCAGCTCATGAAACAGAAGCCTAACCCAACCCCTTTAATTAAGGCTGGTTTACAGGATCTAGAGTCACGGGCTGAACCGCATCTTCTGCGAATACCGACGCATACAGCCACCCGGCCAGGAGTGCCCCCACAATGGGAGCCACCCAAAATAGCCAGACCTGACTAAACAGCTCAGCCCCAGCAAAAATGGCAGGGCCAGTGCTGCGAGCAGGATTTACAGAGGTATTCGTCACCGGGATACTAATCAAGTGAATCAAGGTTAACCCTAGCCCAATCGCCACAGGAGCTAGCCCCTTGGGGGCACGGACATCGGTCGAGCCCAAAATAATCAGCAAAAACATGAAGGTCATCACCACTTCTGTGATCAGACAGGTCAGCAGTGGGTATTCACCGGGAGAGTGTTCACCAAATCCATTGGTGGCCAGGGGGTTTGACCCAGTTAACTCGAAGCCTGCCTGTCCACTGGCAATCAAGTAGACCAGACCCGCACCCAGAATTGCACCAATCACTTGAGACACAATATAGGGCAGCAATTCTGAGGCCGGGAATCGCTTGCCAGCCCACAGGCCAAACGAAACGGCGGGATTGAGGTGACAGCCGGAGATGTGACCAATTGCATAGGCCATGGTCAATACTGTCAGGCCAAAGGCCAAAGACACCCCCACCAAACCAATTCCCAGGGGGAAAACCCATGTTTCTCCTGTGGGGCTATCAACACCAGTAAAGGCTGCTGCTAGAACAGCACTGCCACACCCCCCGAGAACTAGCCAGAAAGTGCCAATGAGCTCCGCTACATATTTCTTTATTGAAGCCATTTTAAGTCTCCACTAATAAACACCGAGTGAATGTCAAACATCTTCTAACTCTTAGGATTTTGAGCAGGACTATAAGTAATCTAGTTTAAGATCAGGAATTGCGCAAAGTAAAGTATGTCAGGAGTCCTGGGATAACCCAGGTCTATGACTTAGACAAACAGGGTTGTTTGTGGATCAAAGTCAGAGGAGAACTCCTATTCTAGTTGAACAGAAAAAGGGTAAAGTTGGACATATTGTCACAATTTCTTTTCCCAGTGAAGCCCGACAGCTAAATCGGCATCGACCGCAGCATCTAGTAGGGGCAACAGGGGGCCAACTTGTTCTTGCCCACCAACAGAGAGCGTGCTGTGACAGAGATACGCCCGTTCTTGCACCCGGCGAAGCAAGTCATGTATCAGCCGCTGCAGTTGGGCTTGATCTCGCTCTAGGATCAAGGATGCAGTTTGTGGCTGTCCTGCCTGCTGCATCAATAAAGGGGCACCCCACAACTCCACGGCACCCCCCCCTTGCCATAGGGGGGAACCCACATCCAGCCAAAAGTGCCAGCGATGGTTCAACCGGGCTGTTCGGTACTGAAAGGTTGTGGCAATCATCACTGCCGGATGGGGAGTTGAGCTGCTCTGGAGGGGAAAGGGGTTGGCAGTCAGGGTTCCTTGGCGCAGCAGTTGAATCAATTGTCCAACACTCTCCCCTAGGTTCGTAGACCCGAGGCGATCTTGCACAACCCAGAAGTGCTGTGCGGTTTCAATCAGTTCCCGGAGCGCTGCCAATTGGTCATCGCTGAGCCAAACGGGGGCACAAAAGTGCTGAATGGCACGATCTAAGACAAACACAGGGCTAAGGGTGAGATAGCTAGCAGGGGTCAGGGCACTGCGCTGTTGGGTAACCCAGTCTCGCAGTTTATCGTAGGCTGTTGCGACACCATAGCCCAGGCGATCCCATCGGGGAAAGGCTGTGATCGGCAGCAACTCGGGATGCTCGGGATGGGGTCGAAAACAATGATCAGCGAGCAATCCTGCCCGCACTGGATCAATGGGGCTTTCTCGGATCAGGACGGTCTCGGAGCGGGGCGGTGGCAAGGTCAACACCACGAGCATTTCGGCAATTTGCTCCACGTTGACCCAGCGCCCGAGTCCGGGATAGACCAGGGCTAAAAGCGTCAGCAGGGCGCGAACCAAGGCGGTACTGACTAGGGGACGCTGATCTTTGAGTGAGGAAACAGCAATGCCCCGTTGGGTGAGAATATCAATGAGGGTATACCGAGCTAAGGTGTCTAACCCAGGGCCAATGATGGCGATGTCTTGGGGCTGAACCTGTCCTACTCGCACGGCTTGCACGATGGTTTCGGCAACCTGTCGTAAAAGTTGGGCACGAGAGTAAGTTGTGATGCGCTGTAAGGCTGACCCTGGGAAGGGTTCTAGTGGGGTGACCTGAGCGGCAACATCGATCAAGATCTGAGGTGCTAAGTGCTGATGCCTAGGCTCAGGGAGTGGCACTTGCTCACATCGCTGGCTCAGATGTGTCAGAGCTTGAGGATCGGCTCCTAATCCCAGCCGAATTGCGCCTTCGGGGTTGTAGGTAAAGGCACCGGTGAGGCCGGCGACCAGCAGGTGCTCAAATAGGGTGCGTGCGATCGCAGGGTAACTGTCCACATCATCGGCAAAAATGCCCTGAAACCGCTGGCAAAGCTGAGCCTGATATTGGGGGTGGGGCAACAAATGCTGCCCGTATAGTTCCGTCAGCAAGCCATAGGTCAGTAGGCCTTGAGCCCAACACCACTGCCGCCACTGCTCCAGCAACCTGACCAAGAGATCCCAGGTTTCTGGATGTTGATGCACCGGAGCAAACCCCTCAGCAAATCGCTCTGGAAGGGCCTCTAGGGGAATCCCCCCAAAGGCTGCCAACTGCCCCACATCCAAAACGCGCCGAATCCAGCGTTCAGCAGGCAGTCGCTCCACTGAGTTCAGCTCCTCAATCATGGTGCTATCCCAAAGAGCTGTGGCCCAAAACTGCTCAGTCTCAGGACGCAAGCGCAGGGGAAACTGAGCCAAGAGTTGCCCCTCTGGAAACAGTTTTAGTAGCAAAGGCCAGTACAAGATCACTTCAGATTCAAAAAAAGCCAGGGGCGTTGTGGTTTGCACAGAGACAGCCCTGGGTAGCCGCGTCACAATCCGATCCAGCAATTGCACCCGATTGTCACCATTCACAGCAAACCCTAAAAAAATCGGAGTGGGGGGAATACGGGCATGGCTTACCTGCTGCTTTGCATTCTGGACAATAGCCTCGACCAACGCCTGGGTCTTACCCGATCGAACGGGTCCCGTAATCCATAATGGCTGATTTGGCACTGGATTTATTGACCCATAGCGCTGTAGTAAGGAGGCGTGCGTGGCCTTCACCTTATGCTCTACGATGCCCTGAAACCGCTACCGTGTACACACAAGTCTTGCCAAAATTCAAAATCCTTGCACTCGCCCCCCTAGCCCCCCAATTCTGGGGGGAAATAGTCCCAGTTTTTGTTGATCTCCCCCCAGAATTACGCCCTGCGGGCACGCTGCGCGAGGGGGGGTCGGGGGGGCTAATGCAGAGCGAAATGGGTTTATCCAGAGATGTGTGTACACCGTAGCCTGAAACCGAGTATGGGTCAATCATGACCAAATTCAGTGGCAAAAAAATGGCGCGGGGCATGAAGGAACCCCTATGGGTAGTTCAAAATATTGGCAAGCTAATTTTGCTAGAAGTGCGAGTAAGTCAGTTTGCAAATCCATGGAGACCTGGATCTGCCGCTTAAGCCACTCCCAGAAGCATCTCATCCCAGGCCACCTTCGGACTCAGATCCCATTCGGAATCGCATCCTATGAAAACATCGCTCTTGAACCGTCTAAAACAAGCCCTCTCGACTGCTGAAAGATGGTATCTCAATACGCCGCTGCGCGCCTTAGACGAGTCCTATCGGGCGGCTCAAGCCATCAAGCAGCTTGAAGATGAGTACTTCGAGGGGCAACATGTTTGTCCTGAAGCTAGATATGACGGAGCCGTTGCCGATTATTTACAGTCCTCCCTGAATAAATATCTGCGGATGGCGCGGATGCGTCTGACCGAGTTTAAGGCCAGCAGCTTCTTTATCGAAATCGAGCAATCGCAGCAGACCCCGCCCCCACCCGATCTACCCCGGACGGCGCGGGATGATCGCAGTGACTACGTGAGCGAGTATACTTTGCCTCCCGGCCAGTACAGTGCTGAGGCCGAAAGACCCGATACGGATCCGGGGTTGGTTCTGGCTAAGTTGCAGTTCATTGATCAGGTGTTGAGTCGGTATCAAGCTCCTGAAGCAGCCCTGAGGGTTGTGAGCAAACGCCCTCCAGTGGCCAACCCTGAGGATTCTGATCTCCGTGGCGTTAACGACTCTTTTTACGAGGCTGAGTTCACCTCAGATGACATTTCGGCAGATCCCACTAAGCTAGATAGCGCCAGTTTTATTCCCCGGTCTATTCTAAGAACTGCCAATCGTTTCAAGAGGGAGCTAGATCCAAATCCCAATTTAGAAGAAGAGGTGATGCGGGACTTTCGCAGCTCTAGAAATCGTACCCGGGCTGCTATAAAGTTTATTTTACTGCTGATTATTCTGCCTTTACTAACTCAGCAAGTATCCAAGAATTTAATCATTAGTCCCCTGGTAGATCGCTGGAAGGGCTCTGAGCAGATCGAGGTTCGCATTAACCCAGAAATCGAGAATACAATTCTGGCGGAGCTGTCTCGCTTTGAGGAGCAACTGCGGTTTCAAAATTTACTGAGTTCTAGCCCCCTGACTGCCCCTGAGTTTGAAGCTCAGGTTCGTCGTCGGGCTGTGGAGCTATCTGAGGAGTATCGCTGGGCACTGACGGATCCGATCAAAAATATTTTTGCAGATTTGCTTTCCTTTGCAGTCTTTTGCATTCTCATTTTTTCGAGCAAGCCCCAAATTGTCATCCTGAAGTCTTTCCTTGATGAAATTCTCTATGGCTTAAGCGATAGTGCCAAGGCTTTTATCATTATTCTGTTTACTGATGTTTTTGTGGGCTTCCATTCTCCCCACGGCTGGGAGGTGATCATTGAAAGCATTTTGGAGCACTTTGGCTTGCCTCAAAGTCGCAATTTTATCAATATGTTTATTGCCACTTTTCCGGTGATGTTGGATACGGTGTTTAAGTATTGGATTTTTCGCTATCTTAACCAGGTGTCTCCCTCTGCGGTGGCTACCTATCGCAATATGAATGAGTAGGGTAAATTGCTCAATGGGCTGGCAGCCGCAGGTTAAGATCTGGGGTGCACCGTTATCCGTCGGAGCATCCCTGGCCTATGCATCTGTTTATTCGCTCAGATCTGGCTCGATTGGCGGCTTATACCCCGCATCCAGAGGCGGTCGAGCTCAGTATCGCCATGGATCGTCTGGACACCAACGAGTGTCCCTATGATTTGCCCCTGGAGCTGAAACACAAGCTGATGGGGCAGTATCAAACCCAGATTGAGGCGAATCGCTACCCGGATGGTGGACATGGGGCGCTGAAGGCTGCGATCGCAGCCTACGTCGCTGAAAGTGTGCCCAACGACTCTCTCCTAGATGCGCCCTGGATTTCAGTGGGCAATGGTTCAGACGAGCTGATCCGGTCATTGCTGATTGCCACCTGCCTGGGCGGAGAAGGCAGCATTCTGGTAGCCGATCCGACCTTTTCGATGTATGCCATCCTGGCACAAACTCTGGGTATTCCGATTGTCAACATTGGCCGGGATGATCAGTTTGCCATGGATTTGGCGGCTGCCCAGGGAGCCGTGGCCAGAAACCAAGCTGCCGAGCCACCGGTGCGGGTGGTGTTTGTGGTGCATCCCAACTCACCCACCGGAAATGTGCTCACCCTAGCCGAGCAAGACTGGCTGGTCAGCCTGCCGGAGGACATTCTGGTCGTGATTGACGAAGCCTACTTTGAGTTCAGTCAAACCAGCTTGGTCAGCCTGTTGCCCCAGCACCCCAACTGGGTAATTTTGCGCACCTTTTCTAAAGCCTTTCGATTGGCCGCCCATCGGATTGGGTATGCAATCGCCCATCCCGATCTGATTCAGGTTCTAGAAAAAGTACGCTTGCCCTATAACTTACCCGCGATCTCCCAAGCTGCTGCCCTGCTAGCGCTCAACCACCGCCAGAGTCTCCTGGCTACCCTGCCGGAAGTCTGGGCAGAGCGCGATCGCCTCTACCAAAACCTGAAATCCTATACCCAACTGCGTCACTGGCCCAGCCGCGCCAACTTCCTGTATATCCAGTCTCCAGAGAGAGCAGATCTAGGCGCTGAGCTTAAGGCTCTGGGCACCTCTGTCCGCGAAGCAGGGGGTGGGTTGCGAATCACTGTGGGCACCCCGACCGAGAACGATCACACCCTTGCCAGACTGCATCAAATCCTCCGCTAAACCAACAACCGCTTACGCCATAGCACCTGTTGGGGATGAGTCAAGTTCAAAAACCAAGGCAGAGGCTGGGACTGCACCCGATAGCCAATCTTGGTGTAAAGTCGCTGGGCAGCCCTATTGTCGGCCATGGCATACAGATACAGCTCGTCAAAACCCCAATCTTTAACACTCTGCTCACAGTGCATTAGCAACTGAAAGGCAATTCCCTGGCGACGATACGCAGGTGCCACAGCTAGATTAGAGACATAGGGAACAGCCCCCTTCGGCGTAGGCCAAGCAGACAGCGGTCGAACCGCCACCTCGACTATCCCTACAACAGAGGCACTACTCTCCTGAACCGCCTCATTCAAGACCGCAACCCAGCAGAGCCCATGCACCTGCCTGGTTTGCATCCGCATCAGCAAATCTTGATAGATTCCCAGACGCATCACAGGTGTGAACCAACTCAGCCAGCCCGATTGCGGGTAAAAACTGGCACTGAGTAAATCCGCTGCACATTCAAGATCCTGACGCTGAAACTGTCGAATTTTTATAGGTTTCAGCGATTCTCCATGCACGCCTACTGAATGAACGCCTAGCAAGTTGAACGGCTGCGTCACACCCTTCAAATCCTTTTTTCTGAGTCATCCAGAGTACAGACAGCCAAGGGCTGCTGGTTCCTAGTCCAGAGCATTGCGGGACTCCAGCGGTTGCACCTGACCTTGTGCTAGGGTTGCTCGAATTCTAGGACTGTTCAAAACCACTCTGGCTGCTGTGATCAAGCGATCGCCCCATAGGTTTTCTCGCAGAAACTCAACGTCTCCGTAACGGCTATCTAACTGTAAAGCTTGCTCTGCTAGCTTGAGGCCCGTATCCGTTTGTCCTTGGGCGTAGAGCGCCACGGCCATCGCTAGCTTTGGCTCACTGGAGGTATCGTCAATATCAATGGCAGCCTGCCAGCTTTGCATCGCGGATTGAACGTTGCCTATCTCGTATTCCACTAAGCCAATATTATTGACCGCAGGCCAGAACTGGTCATCTTGATCAAAGGCTTGTTTGTACTGAGCAATGGCTTGGCGATGGCGACCCAACATAAAGTAAGTGTTGCCCAAGTCAAAGAGTGCTTCGGGGGCATTAGGCCGCAATTTCAGGCCAGCTTCCAGGGCTTTTTGGGCAGATTCATACTGCCCCTGGCGAAAATAGGCTGAGCCTAGGCTGAAGTGTACCCCCGGATTCTCACTGCTCAAGTCCCGGGCACGCTCTAAGGACGCAATGCCTTCTTCCAGGTTTTCTTGGTTGAGGTAAAGACCCCCCAAAAGTGCCCATACATCTGCAGACGTAGGAATCAGTTTGCTGGCCAGTTGAGCCCTCGATAGCGCTGCATCAAATTGCTGAAACTGAGCAAGCTGGACTGCTTCTCGCAGCAGGATCATGCCGGTTCGATCCAATTGGCGTGTTTCTATCTCTAAGGTTCTGGGCACCAGTGCTTGCCCAAAAGCAGGAGCACTGATCGACCCTACACTCAGGAGAACCATCAGTGGAACGAGTGTCAATTGGTGATGCACAGTTGCAACCTAAATAGAAGGATTTACATGTTAGCTTAGCTCAGATTGAGGCGGGCTGACATTGCCGCAAATTTTCCGCAATCCAGATGCCACAGCTCGCAGCTTTGCTCTATGCAGTCGTCTGTCTGCCCAGGCTGAGCTGGGTTTATATCTGGTCAGCGTCAACCTCAAAGACCTAATGCTCCCTGGTGATTTGAAGCGGCTCTATGCTCAGGTAGTGCAGGCGCGCCAGGCAGGGCTAGCTCAGCTTGAGCGGGCACGGGGAGAAGCCGCTGCCCTTCGCAATCTTACCAATGCGGCACGGTTGACCCAGGATCATCCAGGATTGCTGAAGCTGAGATTCCTTCAGGCTCTAGAGCATTCCAGTGGCAATACTTTTTTTATGGGCATGTCGCCCACGAACCCGGACGAGGGAGCAGAAACCCTGTAGCAATCTGCTTATAAAAACACATTCAGCAGATGAATCAAGCTGTGGCACAATGAATCGGTTGGGCGCAGCAGGTGGACGAGCGATGACCAAGTTTGTCTTTGTCACAGGCGGGGTGGTTTCTAGTATTGGCAAGGGAATCGTGGCCTCTAGCTTAGGACGCTTGCTCAAGTCTCGGGACTATTCGGTGTCGATTCTGAAGCTCGACCCCTACATCAATGTTGACCCAGGCACTATGAGTCCTTTCCAGCATGGGGAGGTTTTTGTCACCGACGATGGTGCTGAAACTGATTTGGACTTGGGGCACTATGAGCGCTTTACGGATACACCCATGTCTCGGCTCAATAGCGTCACCACTGGCTCTATTTACCAGGCGGTGATCAACAAGGAACGCAGGGGGGACTACCAAGGCGGCACCGTCCAGGTGATTCCCCACATTACCAATGAGATTAAAGAGCGGATCTTGCGGGTGGCTAAACACAATTCCCCGGATGTGTTGATTACGGAAATTGGGGGTACGGTCGGGGATATCGAATCATTGCCTTTTTTAGAAGCTATTCGTCAGTTCCGCAAGGAAGTGGGTCGCCAGCATATGCTCTATATGCATGTCACGCTCATTCCTTGGATTCCAGCCGCTGGGGAAATGAAAACCAAGCCGACCCAGCATTCGGTCAAGGAACTCCGCTCCATTGGGATTCAACCCGACATTTTGGTCTGTCGCTGCGATCGCGCCCTCTATCCCGGCATCAAAGAAAAGCTCTCTGAGTTTTGTGATGTACCCGTAGAGTCGGTGATTACCTCACGGGATGCTAGCAGCATCTACGAAGTCCCCTTGACCTTAGAACGAGAGGGGCTGGCTCAACAGGTTCTGAGCATTCTCAATCTGGAGCAGCGTTCGCCCGACCTAAGTCAATGGCAGATTCTAGTAGATCGGCTGCACCACGCTACCCAGGCTTGTGAAGTCGCCATTGTGGGCAAGTACGTGCAGTTAAATGATGCTTACCTCTCGGTGGTGGAGGCACTTCGTCATGCGTCTTTGGTTGCAGGCATCACCCTCGATTTGCGCTGGGTCAACTCTGAGGATATTGAACTCCATGGGAGTGAGCGCTATCTGTCGGGGGTTGAGGGGGTGATTGTCCCCGGTGGGTTTGGGGTGCGCGGGGTAGATGGCAAAATTGCGGCCATTCAGTACGCCCGTGAGCGGAAGGTTCCCTTTTTGGGGCTGTGCTTGGGGATGCAGTGCTCCATTATTGAATGGGCTCGCAACTTAGCGCAGATGCCGGATGCCAGCAGTGCGGAATTTGACCCAGAAACGCAGCACCCTGTGATTAATCTGTTGCCCGAGCAGCAGGACGTGGTTGACCTCGGTGGCACGATGCGTCTAGGGCTTTACCCTTGCCGTCTCCAGGCGGACACCAAGGCTTTCGCGCTTTACCAAGAAACGGTGATCTATGAGCGCCACCGCCATCGCTATGAGTTTAATAATGCCTATCGCGCTCCCCTACTAGAGTCTGGGTATGTGATTAGCGGTACCTCCCCCGATGGTCGGCTGGTGGAAATGATTGAGCGTCCGGAGCATCCTTTCTTTGTGGCCACTCAGTTCCACCCCGAGTTTCGGTCGCGGCCCAGCCAACCTCACCCGCTGTTTATGGGGTTTGTAGAAGCTGTTAAAGCCCGTCAGAGTCCGCAGGTTTCTCCCAACTCCGTTGAACTTACTGCTGAATCTTTAGAGGCCGTCTGAAAAGCCTCATTCATCCCTGCATTAGCCCCCCCGACCCCCCAAAATTGGGGGGAGAAAGCCAAAAACTCTGATCATTTCCCCCCAGAATTGGGGGGTTAGGGGGGCAAGTGCAAGGTCTAAGCAACTTGTCAAACAAGCTCTCAGGTGAGTTGGAAACCCATGCGCTCCCAGGCTAGGCGAGCAGCTCCCAACATCCCGGCTCTATTGCCCAAGGAAGCTGGCACCAACACCAAGCTTTCTCGGGAGGTGGCCATCACTCGCTGCTCTAGCTCGTTCTGGGCGGTTGGCAAAAAGAGATCGGCACTCGCTGAGACCCCACCCCCCAGCACGATGGCTTCTGGCGTCAGGACGTAGATGAGGCTGGCAAGGCCAGCCCCTAGATCCTGTCCGTATTGCTGCCAAAATGCGATCGCAGCTTGGTCTCCACCTCGGGCTTTGGCGGCCAAGGCCGCTGCGGTCAAACCGGTTCGCCGCTGGATGGAGCGAGCCGAGGCATATTGTTCTAGCGATCCCGCATTGCCACTATTGCAGGGTGGCCCTTTGGGTCTTAGGGTGATCAGCCCCAACTCTCCAGCAGCCCCGCTTTGTCCCACAAACAGCTTGCGATTTAAGAAAATGGCACCGCCTACCCCGGTGCCTAGGGTGAGCAAGATCCAGTTTTGATAGGGGCGTCCTGCCCCGAGCCAGGCTTCACCTAGGGCCGCGCAGTTGGCATCGTTGCCAATGGCGGTGGGCTTGCCTGTGAGTGCTTCTAAGCGATCCGCTAGGGGCACCTCTTGCCAATCTGGGAGGTTGATGGCAATTCGGGCAATTCGACCAGCTGCATCTGCTGGACCGGGGGTGCCAATGCCAAGTGCGATCGCAACCTCTTCCGGATCCAGTTTAGAAATCGCCTCTACCAATGTGGACATCACCGCCTCAGGGGTGGCAGGCTGTGGTGTTGCCACCTCCAAAGAAGCTAGGCACTGTCCCAACACATCAAAACATCCCAGCTTGATAGCCGTTCCCCCCAAGTCAATCCCGATCACAAAGCGGTTGGCAGACAAAGAACGTGAAACCCCAGTTATCCCAACAGTACAGCAGACCCACCTTCCATCCTACGGTGTACACACATCTCTGAGTCGAACCCACAATGCTGCATTGCCCCCCTAACCCCCCCTCGCGCAGCGTGCCCGCAGGGCGTAATTCTGGGGGGAATCAGATCGTCAAAGTCCCCCAGAATGGGGGATTTAGGGGGCTAGACAGGCTGGATAACAGAACCGAGGACTTGTGTACATGGTAGTCTTCCACCATGGCCTAATCTCGTGGGTAAACAATGACTCAAACTGAGTGAGCCCATCAATCATCAAGCCCGCAGGTATTGGGCATGAAATTGCAGATGCTCACCGATAAAGCTAGCAATGAAATAATAGCTGTGGTCATAGTGGGGGTGCAGGCGCAGAGTCAGATCACAACCAGCCTGAATACAAGCCTGCTCAAACAGTTCAGGCTTAAGCTGTTCCGAGAGAAACTGATCCTGGAGTCCTTGATCAATCAAAATAGGACAACATCCTGAAGTATTCAGCACCAGCTCACTGGCATCATAGACTTTCCAGGTATTGCGATCTGAACCCAGATAATGGCTAAACGCCTTTTCGCCCCAAGGACAGCGCATCGGTGCCCCAATAGGAGCCAGGGCAGAAACGCAGCGGTAGCGACCCGGATTGCGCAGCGCACAGATCAGAGCACCATGTCCGCCCATAGAATGGCCACAAATGCTTTGCGCCTCAGGCTTTGCCGGGAACTCTTGGGCAATCAGGGCTGGCAGCTCCACTGTGACGTAGCGATACATCTGGTAATGGGTGTGCCAGGGAGCTTGGGTGGCATCCACATAGAAACCCGCCCCCGTACCCAGATCCCAATCTGCATCTTCTGTGGGGGTACCCGTATGGCGGGGGCTAGTGTCAGGAACCACCAGCATCAAGCCCAGTTCAGCAGCATAGCGTTGAGCCCCCGCCTTGGCCATAAAATTCTCTTCGGTGCAGGTGAGCCCTGACAAAAAGTAGACCACAGGCACCGACTCAATTTGGGCCTGAGGCGGCTGATAGACAGCAAATCGCATCGGGCTGCGACAAACTTGGGAGCCATGCTCATAAAAGCTAACCGTGCCGCCAAAGCAGGCAAAAGATTGCAGACAGGTGAGTGCCACAGACATGGAGTTTACGAGTTTAACGAAGTGCTCTTCCAGCCTACTGCCACCTGGAAGTAGAAGCCCATGCAGAATCAGCCACCTGTCCTCGATGTGACACCATTAGCCACCACCTGCACCAGAATCATAGATATCCCTCTTTTGTCACTTTCATGGGATAAAACTTGTAATGCCAAAATCCCGTTCCCAAAGCAACGGCGTCATAGGCTCCATGGAACGAATAAGTGCAGGAGCGTCCGCGAACCTTTAGCCTTCGCGTTTCATCCGCTTCCGGCGGGCAATTTCACGCTCGCTGGGGGAATCTGGTGCGGTGTCGTCAATCTTGATCTCGCCGCCGCGCTCGTAGTGACCGATAAGGGTGCCGGTGGACGATACGCGCGAGCTGGTCAGCTTGAACGAATGCGGTGCCGAGCCGTCCGCGAACAGCTTCTTGCCGCCGCCGAGAATGACCGGTACCGTAAAAATGCTAATCGCATCGACTAGATCGTTGGCGAGTAGTGCGTGTACGAGTTCGGTGCTGCCCTGCGTGACGAGGTTTGAACCGTCCTCCAGCTTCAGACGCTTCAGGTCGGCGATGCCGCGGAGGAGCACTGAGCCCCCCCAGCTCGTATCGACCTCGCCCGAGCGCGAAACGACGTACTTCCTAATCTCGTTGAATTGCCTGGCGATACCGCCATCTGAGCCACCGTCGTCATAGTAGGGCCAGTACCCGGCAAAAATCTCATAGGTCTTGCGGCCCAGCAAGAGGTCGAAGTCCTTGAAGATCTGATCGAGCTCTTCGCCAAACTCTTGGTCGAAATAGGGCATCACCCAGCCACCGAATTTGAAGCCCTTAGTCGGATCCTCGGTTGGCCCACCTGGTGCCTGCATGACACCGTCCATGGAAACCATTGCGCCGACAATAACCTTCCGCATGGGTCACTCTCCTTGGTTGAGTCTAGCGGTCAACATTCGAGAATTCTTTCTTGGTGCGGCCTAACGCTCAGCCACGAACCGCCGCTTCGATCACGGCGATGTCGATCTTTCTCATCGTCATCATTGCTTCAAACGCCCGCTTGGCAGCGGCGCGATCGCAGCTGGTATACGCCTTGGTCAACGCGATCGGCGTAATCTGCCAAGAGATACCCCACTTGTCTTTGCACCAACCGCACTCGCTCTCCTGGCCGCCGTTGCCAACGATCGCGTTCCAATACCGATCCGTCTCGGCCTGATCTTCAGTGGCAACCTGGAACGAGAACGCCTCGTTATGCTTGAACGTGGGTCCACCGTTAAGCCCCAGACAGGGGATGCCCATCACGGTGAACTCGACTGTCAACACGTCCCCTTGTTTGCCCGACGGAAAGTCGCCCGGTGCGAGATGCACCGCGCCGACGGACGAGTTGGGAAAGGTCTTACCGTAGAACCGCGCCGCCTCCTCGGCATCACGTTCGTACCAAAGGCAAATCCTGTTCTTGGCGATGTTTGTCATGTTGTTCCTCCATCCTGATTAGAAGTAGGGTCTGCGCCGTTCTCGGAAAAGGTCATCAATCCTCTGTTGGCGGTCTAACGTTGTCCCTCACCCGCCGCAGATAACCTCGAAAGCCCATCATAAATAAACTCTCGGCAGTTGGGTGCATTGGGGTTGTTATGCCGCACCGCTTGCACGATTATTAGGAGCCTCCAACTTCGATTACTTGCCCCGGTGCAATTGTGTTCAAGACACTACAAACATCAGGTATCAGAGGTACTAAATCTGGCAATCGATTACTGCGTGCTACAAGAACAACGACTGCCACTCCAGCTTGCCCTAAATTCTGCTGATACCGCAAATTTTGATCTGTTGTAAGTAGAATCGTGAAGCCCTCTTGACTCATGAGCCGCAACAATTCACCATTCTTTTTCCCTGACCATCCCATCTCAACAACTGTGCGTATCTCGTAATCAGCTAATTCACGCTTAAGGGGACGTGGGGCACATTCATTAAGCAGGATTCGCATAGGCTGTCAGCATTTCCTTTGCTAATTCAAGAGCTGCAATTGCCTGCTCACGCTTAACACTCGGAAAATGATCTAGAAATTCATCCAATGGATCGCCCGCTTCAAGATAATCAAGCAGTGTTTTCATTGGCACACGAGTTCCGACAAAAACAGGGATCCCTCCCAGAATGTCAGGGTCGCTATGGATAACAAGGGATGCGGTTGTCATATCAGCAAGCTAATCGCAGTTATCTACTCAATCTTAGCCTTGTTGAGCGGTGAGTGGCATATCACAGTCTCCTATTTGTTAGCAAAGATAAATCAAGCTAAATTGAGCAGAACCCAAGCTTCAACTTTCCTGACGAGCATAGCTGACCGTCAACATTTCCCACTGGTGATCGTCTGGCTCATTCCAGTAGATCATCAGTCCACCAAACTCGGTATTGACCTGCTTGTCTACGCCGCCCCGCAAGGTGCTGCGGTAGTCGATGCCAAATGCTTTGAGCCGTTTGAGAATAGCGTTAAACTCTTCTTCTTCGACTCGAAAGCAGACGTGATAGATGGGAAAATTGTCATCAGTTTCCTGAAAGTCGAGGGTTAGCCCGCTGTTAACGTAGACGGGTGAGAAGGAGCCGATACTTTTTTCCGCCCAGGGAACCCCAAGGAGTTCTGCTAAGCGTTTGGCTGACCTTACCTGATTGCGGCAGGGAACAATTATGTGATCAAGTTCTATGGTCATTGGCAGGCTCCGGCTTAAACAATGCGATAAACAATAGCTCCATATTGATTCATGCAGGTAGTACGGGAATCTTGCCCCTCCAGGCGAGATGCCTGCCCTACGAATCTTCACAATCATATTACGTGCCGAAAAACAGGCTGTTTCTGACTAAAAATCTGCCTGCAAAGGTGATCGGTATTCCTTCCCCCTCTAGTAGCTACTGTGTACACACATCTCTAGTTCTCCGTGTTCCACGCTGCATTAGCCCCCCCAACCCCCCAAAATTGGGGGGAGAAATCCGAAAGTTAGAACTAGTTCCCCCCAGAATTGGGGGGCTAGGGGGGCGAGTGCAAAGATTTTGAATTTTTCAAGACTTATGTATACACCGTAGCCCTCTAGTAGAGAAGTGCCCATGTTTTCTCTGCGGACATGGATGTACAGACATAATTCAGCGCAGTTGCCTGTTAGGGGTTTCTACCAACACTGACATCACTAGCGCGCTAAAGGCGATCAGATGACAGAAAAATCGCGCTAGGTGCGAATATTCCCATTGGGCGCGAAGCTGCTCCCAGTTGGTGGGGATTGAGTTTGGTGTTGCCTCCCGAAAGATGACATTGGCAGGCTCAGTGAAGGCAAAGAACAGCACTGGAAAAGCCAGCAGAATCAAGACCACAGCCACAAGCACCCACTGAAAGGCAGGGCGATGCTTGCGGCTCAACACAGCCAGTGCGATCGCAGCTAGGGGTGTAGCAATTTCAATAAACGCCCCAATGGCTGGTGGGCCAAAGGCCACGTACAGTGTGTTTTGCACCGTAATATACAGCTCTGCTGGGTACTGCATTTTGGCAGGCAGTTCCAGGGCGTGACAAAAGGCCATCCCCAGCGCCAGCGCTGAGAGCAAAATAGTGATAAACCGCCAGATTTTTAGCTTCATCTTCATTGAGCCTCGATTCTGGGAGCAGTGCAGGATCAGCCCAGGGTCACAGTCCAACGGGTTTTGGTGAACGTGATGAGCTGATCCTGCACCCTATGGTTTTGGGTTATTGGCGGTGGTAGTTTGCCGTCATGAACTGGTGCCACTGACCATCATCACCAAGGCAATGGGAGGTTAGCACCCGGTGGTCTGGGCTTTTGAACTCAATCACGTCTTTGTACTGAGCCATCTTCCCGTCCCCAGACATGGCGGGACCTTCAGAATTGAGGGTGAGCACTTGTCCAGTCGGGTCGAGTTCGCCCGCGTAGATCCAGAGGTGGCTCATCATCGAGCCAATCCAGGTGCCGACGTAGTGTTGCTTGTGTGGGTCGTAGCCCAGGGTCATGATCGTGGTAGCCAGACTGCCACACATTTCGCCCTGGCCTTCAGCGACCACCCAGAAGCCACCCAGGGACTTCACCTGCTCTGTGCCCGTCGATTTCTCAATGGGTTGGTCTGATCCCATATTGGCCTCCACTTCGTAGATCCACTCGCCAACTAACTGTTGGAGCCACTGGTGTTCTTTTTGGAGAGTTTCGACTGAGGGGGTAGCTGATTGAATTTCAGTGGTTGTCATGGTTTTGCCTCTATTTACTGCGAATATTGACTGCAAACGTCATCACGTTCTAATCACAACTGATCATCCAGGGAGTGCCATATTGATCGATCGCCATGCCAAACCGCTTGGCCCAGAAGGTTTCTTCTAGGGGCATCTGGATGGTGCCGCCTGCGGCTAGGGCTTTAAAGATACGTTCCGCTTCACTTGAATTGGACACCTGAAGCGAGACCGAGAAACCCTTGGGAACTTCATAGGTTCCGGGGGGGCAGTCAGACCCCATCAGACCCCAATCCCCCAGGGTCAGGTAGGCGTGCATAATTTTATCGACCCATTCAGGGGGGACTTCGTTTTCCATGGGGGAGCCTTTGTGGGGCATCATCGCTTCGAGTTGGCCCCCCAAGGTCTGGTGATAAAACTTAAAAGCCTCTTCGCATTGGCCATCGAAAAAGAGATAGGGATTAACTTGCATCATGGTTTCCTTAGTTAATGAACAACTTCAGATGATGGATAGAAAGGGCATGAACCCGGTATGGGTCAAAGGGCGGGATAGGAAGAACGCCAGAGGAGCCAATGTTCTACCCGGAATGCCAGAGCCTCTAGGGATCGGGCAGGGTTGGTAGCTCTAGGATGGGGCGAATTTCCACCGTGCCTTTATGCACAGGGGGCAGACGTCCGGCAATGTTGATGGCTTCGTTCAGATCGCTGGCATCGATGAGAAAGTAGCCGCCGAGCTGTTCGTGGGTTTCGGCAAAGGGGCCATCGGTCACCAGGCGTTTGCCGCTGCGCACCCGCACACTGGTGGCGGTCGATACCGGCTGGAGGGGCGACGCCCCCAGGTAGTGACCACTGGCTTTAAGCTGCTGGCTGAGCTGCACTGACTCGGTAAAGCAGTCTTCCTGCTCCCGTTCGGTCCAGGCATTTTCGTCACTGTAAATGAGCAACATGTATTTCATGGGATTGGCCTCAGGTTAACGTTTAAGCTCAGCGGAAGAGCGTTAGGGGAGTCCGCTGAAGCGCAATATTATTAGAAGTCATGTTCAGTTGAACATTGCCGTATATCGGCGCTGCATCTCGTCGGGTGACACTGGCTCAATCTCATGCCCCAGCATCCATTCGTGGCCAAAAGGATCGCGGATGACGCAGGAGCGCTCCCCATAAAACGCGTCGGAGAGATCCCGTACCAATGTGGCTCCTGCTGAGACGGCGCGTGCTGCCAATTCATCAGCGTTGTCACAGTGCAGGTGAATGGCCATACCCGTGGAACCTGTTGCTTGGGGAGCAAAGCAGCCGTATTCGGGAAACTCTTCGGAAAGCATCAAGATGATGTTGCCTAGATCAAGTTCGATGTGTCCGATCCTTCCGCTTGGCTCGGTAAGACGGAATCGCTCCGTGGCACCAAAGACGTTCTTGTAGAAATCAATGGCAGCCGGAGCGCCTTTGACTCGCAGGTAGGGAAATACCTCGTGGACTCGGTTTTGACCTTGACTCATACCAGACACTCCTTTTGACTTCTAACTGCTGACATTGTGGATTCAGTCACCATAGGTTGGCTTTTGGGGCCAGCCTGGGGGCGACTCTTCAAAGTCTTCCTGCCGACCGTAGGGCGTCACATCCAGGAGGCTGTAGGCATTGGTTAAACCTTCAACGCCTCGGGCGTAGGTGGAGTAGGTGTGAAAGACGTCATCGTCCAGGCGAAAGAAGACGCTCAGTCCGTGGTTTTCACCCGTCATGAAATAGGACTCTCCTCGCTGCTCCAGTTCTTGTTGATTGCGGTAGTTGTATTGAATGGGAGCGACAGATGGGTCTTGGGTGACGTGAAAGTCGTAGTTGAAGTCGCTCCTAAAGGATGACACCCAGGGCAGCGTCCAGCCCTGCTGGGCTTTGTAGCGCTCCAGTTTTTCCAGGGGGGCGCGGGAAATGAGAACAAAGGTGGTGCCGCGATCGCTGAGGAGGGTCAGATTGCCTAGGGCATTGACGAGTCCTGTACAGCCCGAACACCCTTTGTCCCAGGCGGGGTCAAACATGAAATGGTAGACAATCAGTTGCTGACGACCTGCGAATAAATCGATCAGACGAACTGTGCCGCTGGGGCTGTCAAACCGGTATTCTTTGGTGAGCTTGACCATCGGTAGCCGCCGCCGCTGGGCGTTAACCTGGTCGCGGTAGTTCGTGAGTTTCTTTTCCTGGGCAAGAAGTGCTTTGCGCTCCGTCAGCCAAGTTGCCTGGGAGACAACGGGCGGATGAGCCAGGGTGCTGCTTTTCATGGTTAGGGCTCCTTTGCTTCAATGGACTGTCTTCACAACGCTCAGGAATGACGTCCAACAGTCATTTACATTAAGTAGTCGTTCGCAGGGGTGGCTAATCGACAGTGACGCCAAAAAAATTTCACTTGGCTGCCGTACTGACCAGTTCTCGGAGTTGTTTTTCCAAAAAGCGGCGCTCGGGTTCTTGCTTCACTAGGGTTAGTGCCTGCTGGTAGGCGTCTCTGGCAGTGCCTACCTTGCCCAGTCGCCGACAGAGATCGGCGCGGGCAGCATGGGCTAAATGGTAGTCAACCAGATGCCCCTGAGCCAGAATATCTTCAATAAGCTGTAGACCCTGAGCGGGACCATCTTGCATGGCAACGGCCACGGCTCGGTTGAGTTCAACAATTGGGGAGGGGTTAACTTGCCTGAGTAGGTCATACCAGGCAACGATTTGAGGCCAGTCCGTAGCCGAGGGACTGGGCGCTGTGGCATGGAGGGCTGCGATCGCAGCTTGCAGAGTATAGGCCCCAACCTGTCCCGCCGCCAGAGCTTGCTGCACCAGAGCCTGACCGGCCTGGATCTGCTCAACATTCCATAGCGATCGATCCTGATCTGCCAGCAAGATCAGATCCCCCGTGGGAGAAGTGCGGGCTGCCCGCCGCGACTCTTGCAACAGCATCAGTGCCAACAACCCCATGACTTCTGGATCGGGCAATAATTCCAGCAGGAGTTGCCCCAGCCGGATGGCTTCTTCGCAGAGGTCGGCTCGGGTCAGTGACGAACCAGCGGAGGCAGCATAGCCTTCGTTAAACACCAGATAGATCACCTGGAGCACGGCGTCCAATCGTTCCGGCAGGTCAGGCTTGGAAGGAATTTGATAGGGAATGTTCGCCGCTCGAATTTTGGCCTTGGCTCGCACAATCCGCTGAGCCAGGGTGGTCGGAGCAATGAGAAAGGCACTGGCAATTTCCTCAGTGGTGAGGCCGCAGACTTCCCGCAGGGTGAGGGCGACTTGGGCGGTTGGCGACAGCGCCGGGTGGCAGCAGGTGAAGATCAGACGCAGGCGGTCATCTTCTACCTCCTCCAAAACCACCGGTTCATTGGCATCAAGCTGCTGAGACAGAAGCGCCAGAGAAGCATCAAAGCGAGCGCGACGGCGAATAACGTCGATGGCCTTAAATCGTCCCACTGAAACCAGCCAGGTTCTGGGGTTGGCAGGCATACCCTGGCGAGGCCACTGCTCAAGGGCAGCAGCAAAGGCATCGTGCAGCGCTTCTTCTGCTAGATCAAAATCGCCCAGCAGGCGCACCAGGGTGGCAAAAACATGGCGCGACTCGGCGCGGTAGACGGCCTCTACCGTGGCATGGATGGGGGGCATAATTTGGGTCACGACTGGGTTCTCAACCTTTTGTAGATGGGTATCGATGCCAGGGGATGGCCACTTAGGCGGAAATTTAGCCTGGGGGAGTAGGGGATTGGGATGCGCTGGGCGTAGGGATCTGTCCCGGCATCGCCTGCTGCCACTCAGCACGACTCAGGCGGAATACTGAGCAGTTATCCTCGCCGAAGCGTTGGTGCTGTAGAAACTTAAACCCCTGGCGCTCGTAAAAGCGGTGGGCGCGGGTGTTGTTGGCCAGCGGGTCAACTAGCACAGCAGTCACGGCAGGATCGGCAAAACAGTGGGTCAGGGCGAGCTGCATCATGGCGGTGCCGTAGCCCCGACCTAAATCACTCGCCTCACCGATCCAGATGTCGAGGGCGCGAAGATGGGTGGGCACGTCGCCCCAGTAGTGGCTCTCTTCCCGTGCTGGGTCGATGATCTCGATAAAACCAATGGGACGACCATCCAGTTCAGCAATCCAGTGCTCCTGCCAGTCGGCAGAGGTAGCAAGATCTGCTTCCCAATTCCAGGGGTCGTTGGGGTTGGCAGAGATGACGTGGGGCTGCTCGTCCCAATGGCGCAGCAGCGGGATGTCGGCAGGGGTGGCAGCCCGGAGGGTGATAAGGCTAGTCATAGGTCTGAGATCGCTTGATAATACCAAACCGCAAGTACAATCTTAGTTCTTTAGTACTATTTTGCAATCAGACGAAATGAAACGTTAACAAACAGGCTGCTGGCTCTACGGTGTCCGACACCCCAGGTTGACCGAGGCGATCTGCACCATAATCTCATCCAGTAGCCCAGCATTGTAGAGCTGCTAATGCGGAGCGAATCAATTAGAAGAGGCCTTGCTGATTAGCCGCCAACGCCTGAATCAGCCGCTGATGCACTATTCGTTTGTACTGCCAGAGGTTGGCGGCTTGGCGCATAAAGGTACTGCGATGGCCACTTTATAAAGAAGACATATTCCACCCAAGTGCTAGTTGACCCGACAACTTGCGCTGCGCTTCCTCCCGCAACGGGTGATAGCGAACTCCCTGCACATCGCGGAATAATTTCTCCAGACCCAATTTGCGATAGAATGCACTTCCCCCAGCAATTTCCATTGCTAAATCAGCCACATTCAGCACTGCTTTGGCAACTAGTGCCCGTCCTGTCATGACTTGATTCGTTGTTTCAAAACCAGGTTGACTGGTAATGGCGGTAGAAATCATGTGCTCAAGTGCTAACTTGGCAGCCGTCAATTCATTGTTCAAACCCCCCACCATATAGCAGAGATGCTCATCAGTACGACGTTTCATTGCCAGTTGAACTGCGCGATCGCGTACTGCTTCAGCAACTCCGACATACACAGAATAAACCAGTGGGATAGCAATCATCGAGATGAGATGAAAAATAAAATGCCATTTCCCTTGCTCTCGTTGCAGAGCCACTGCGGCATCTGGTACAAAAACATCAGAAAGTACGACATCATGGGAACCCGTTCCACGCATTCCCATGGCTTGCCAAGTTGGTTCAATAGAAATGCCTTGAGCTGTCATGGGAACCGCAAAATGTAGTACTGTGGACTCCCTCTCTGGATCTTCATAAACGGCACTCGTCATTAATAAATTAGCGGCAGGCGCACCACTCGCAAATACTTTGCGAGCTGTAACGAGAAACCCACCCTCTACTTTTACAGCCGTGCCAGAACTTCGCAACCAATCTGATCCGCCGCTACTCAGAATCAGTATTTGCTCAGTTGCCACTCGTTTGAGTAATCCATCAACGGGAGCATTCTGATTGCGCCATCGCCAGGTTGGCACCATCACCTGATGAGTATGCATAGAAAAAGCAAGCGCAGTTGAACTGGAATGGCATCCTAAAATTCGCAGCACAGCGCAAAGATCGCTATAGCTAGCTCCGCCGCCACCCAGTTCGACTGGCACACCCGCTCCCACCAGTCCAGATGACTTTAATCGAGCGATGTTATCCGTGACAAACCAGTCATTTTGATCAGCTTCAGCTTCTGATACGGCAAATTGCTTTCCTAGCGCTTCTGCTAGGGACAACCAATCTATTCCTTCCTGCTGGATGGTTGGTGTCGTCTGTAGTTCTAACATGAGACCGTCTCCTTTAAATCTTGTGATGATCCCATCGTCACTTGCTGGATGATGTGATACAAGTTCAATATCTGAACTTAATTCGTTACCCTCCTAGACATTGCCATGAGAAGGGGATATGGGCAGTTCTGTCCAGTGGCGAAGGCTGCCGAAGTGATTGGCGATCGCTGGTCTCTACTGGTGCTAAGAGAAATGCTGTATGGTAATCGCCACTTTAACGACATCAGTCGAGGTGTGCCGTTAATGTCTCGTGCCCTCTTAGTTCAACGACTTAAAGAGCTTGAGAAGGCAGGTGTTGTCATGAGCCATGAAAAAGACACGGGGAAGGGGTATGAATATCTGCTCACGCCAGCAGGAGAAGCGCTGCGACCGATCATTGAAGCGATGGGGGTTTGGGCACAACAATGGGGAAGTGAACAAATTGCCTCGGAAGACTTAGATGATGCCTTGTTAATGTGGGGCATGAGGCGGCGGATTAACCTTGAGGCTATACCCGTGCAAAAAATTGTGCTTCAGCTTGATTTTCGCGGGCTAACCAGAGGACGCAAAACTCAGCGCAGTTGGTGGCTGATGATCGAAGATAGCGAAGTCGATGTGTGCCAAAAAGATCCAGGCTTTGAGGTAGATGTTTTAATATCAGCCGATCTCAGTGCGTTTAGTCATGTTTGGATGGGATTTACTCCTTTGAACCTGGCCCTTGAGCAAGGTTCAATCAGTTTTGAGGGCGATCGCAATTTCATCCGTCAAATTCCAACCTGGCTCTATCTCAATGGCGAATGGCGCTATGGAATGGGACTCGATCACTCCGCAACCCAGTTGATCCAGGCTAATAAGCGCGTTGCAGCGGAATGTAGTCAAGGTTTTGGTGCTTAGTTCAATAGTATCTGCATCTGCTGAACATAATCGTTAGCTAGCTTGGCCCAATATCTCGTACCTACAATTAATCTGAGCCAGTCTTGCGTCCTTTTTGCGGGTTCTCCGTCTTTCAAAGTGAGCACAAGATTGTGCTTTGTTTTTAGATTGGAGAACCCTGTATGAATTTTCGTATCATGAATTCTCAACCACCTCAAAGGATAGAGATTGAGTTGCTGGCTTTAGACCTCAAAACCTGTACCCGTTGCGCTGGCTCGTTGGCAAACATTCACCAGGCAATCGCTCTTTTGCAAGAAATTCTTAAAGCGACTGGTGTAACGGTGTCTGTGACCCAACAGCTGATTGAATCGGAAGAGCAGGCTCGTCAGCAACAGTTTGTGGCCTCCCCCACCATCCGTATCAATGGCATGGATATTGCCTTGGAGATGGTGGAAAGTCCCTGCGATACTTGTAGCGATCTGTGTGGGTGCAATGGGGGGGTTGCCTGTCGAGTTTGGCACTATCGTGGAGAAGAGTATACTGAGGCTCCCGTTGGGATGATTGTGGATGCAATTTTGGCTTCCATCTACGCCGATACACTAGCAATGCCGGTTGTTCCTCCACTCTATGCTGGCGTACCGGACAACCTCAGACAGTTTTTTGCGGGTCGGCATTCGCAGTCGATCACACCAGATGAACCAGCGTTCAGTTGTTGTGATGTCAGCGAAGAGGCTACGTGCTGTGAAGCAGAGGAAAAAGCAGAGTGCTGCGGCACGGTAACAGCGCTACCTGCATCCTGTGGGTGTCGGTAGTTTTTTCAGCGGGAGGAGCGGTGATGGACAGTGATCTGATAGCACTTTGGCAGGCTTTCCATGATCGCCTGTACCGATTCATTCAACAACGGGTGCAAAACCCCACTGATGCAGATGACATTTTGCAGGAAGTGTTTCTGCGGATTCATCACCGCCTCTCCACGGTGAGAGATCGCGATCGCTTAGTATCCTGGATCTTTCAGATTGCTCGCCATGCCGTGATTGATTATTACCGCGCTGCCGCTAAACAGCGAGAAGTCACTAACGAGCAGGAGATAGATCTAGCTGCTAGCCCCTGGACTGAGGAAGAAGCAGTCGCCACCTTGAACCAGGAGCTAGCCACCTGCTTGCAACCGATGCTTAAGGCTTTACCCGCCAGCTACCAAAAAGCTATAGCGTTGGTAGAACTGGAGGGTATGACCCAAAAAGCAGCAGCGGAACAGCTAGGACTTTCTCTTTCTGGGGCAAAGTCGCGGGTGCAGCGAGGTCGGCAAAAGTTGAAGGCGATGCTGTTGCAGTGCTGTGAGATCCAGCGAGATCGGCTTGGCAATGTGATCGATTACCAGGCGAAGGCAACGGCAAGCTGCGGTTCTAAGGAGTCAGAAAAATCCTGCTGTTCTTAGAATATGTAAGACTCTATTTTGCCAAAGCTCACCTGCTGGCAGTGCTGCTGCGCAGTTGTGGCATTCCTACCGACTTTTGTTACCAGCGCCTAGTACTCGATGATGCCCAGCCCGACCGATTTGCCCTGCACGGTCTGAATGCAGTTTATCTGGCAGAGCTCAACCGCTGGGGCAGACAACGAGTTGAACATGGTTTGCTGCTCAAAGCTAGCAAAATCAGTCAATCTACTTTGCAGATCGGTGGCTGTCTTGGAGCTAGCTTGTACACTAAAAAAGCGCACGACCACTCACTCACGAGAACGCCGCCATGACATCCGTCGCTCAACCGAAGGTGCATCTGTGGACTCGCCAAGAGTACCATCGTATGGCTGATCTGGGCTTGTTTGAGGGACGACGGGTAGAGCTAGTCGAAGGGCAGGTAATTGACATGGCCGCGATGAAAAGTCCTCATGCGGTGGCAATCGACTTGGTTGATCAGGCGCTCAAAGCGGTGTTTGGCGCAGGCTACTACATTCGTCAGCAAAAGCCCTTGGTGATTAGCGATATTTCTGAGCCAGAACCCGATGTGGCAGTAGTGCCAGGAACAATACGTGACTATGCCGAGACTCACCCCACTACAGCAGTCCTAATTGTGGAGGTGGCAGATACCTCACTGAGCTACGATCGCAACATAAAAGGTAGCCTCTACGCTAAGGCCGGAGTCGCAGACTATTGGATTTTGAATTTGGTAAAACGACGGCTAGAGGTGCGGCGGCAACCGGTGGCAGACAACCAGGCCACCTATGGCTGGCAGTACGGTGAAAGCGTCCTCTATGACCCAGGACAACAGGTTTCTCCCCTAGCAGCAGAGGGTGTCTGGGTAACAGTGGAGGATCTACTGCCCTAGCCTTGTGTGAGCGAGAAGCCGGGCTGCTGTCCCCTTGTGTCGGGCTACTGCAAGACCACTATTTCGCTTGACTTACGCTCAGGGAGTACAATCTAGGCTGTCTGCCTCTGTGGAACACCTGGCCACAGAGCCGAACTTGGAGATCACATTGAGGAGGTTAGCCACCCATGAATCTAGGGCAGTGGATTGGATTTGTGGCGTTGCTGGTCTCGGTGTATGTGATCTGGCAGGTGCGTCAACTGCTGTTGCTGTTGTTCACCGCAGTGGTCTTGGCCACGGTACTGAACCATCTGGTGCAGTGGCTTGAGCAACGCCCCATGAAGCGCCTGTGGGCAGTGGTCAGCACCATCAGCGGGTTACTGATCACCCTATTAGTATTTTTCTGGCTGATTGTGCCGCCCTTCGTCGATCAGTTTCAAGAGCTGATTGATTTGCTCCCTACGGGTTGGGAGCAGTTTCAGGAAGGACTGGTCTGGATTGAAGAGCAAATTCTGGAGCCGTATTTTCCCAACATTCCAGATGTGAACAGTCTGCTGGAGCAGTTTCAGCCTCAGATGTCAGACTTTCTGGGGCGCTCGGTAGATTTCTTCTCTGCTTCGGTGGAAGCGGCTTTGAGCTTTTTGCTGGTGGTGGTGCTCTCGTTGATGCTGCTCGTGAATCCCCAGCCCTATCAGGATGTGTTTGTGCGTTTGTTTCCGTCCTTCTATCGCCGTCGAATTCGCGAGGTGCTGGCTCGGTGTGAATCAGCCCTGGGCAGCTGGGTGGTGGGGGCTTTGATTGAAATGGTGTTTATTTCGGTGCTGAGTGCCCTAGGGTTATGGATTTTAGGGGTTAAGCTAGTGTTAGCCCATGCACTGTTGGCGGGGGTCTTAAATTTTATCCCCAATATTGGCCCCACCTTGAGTGTGATCTTCCCTATGGCAGTTGCTCTGCCAGATTCACCATGGAAGGCTGTTGCTGTGCTGGTTTTCTACATTGTGATCCAGCAAATTGAGAGTTATTGGCTCACCCCTACGGTGATGGCCAAGCAAGTTTCCTTATTACCAGCTATTACGCTAACGGTTCAGATTTTCTTTGCCAGTGTATTTGGGTTTCTGGGGCTGCTGATTGCTTTGCCGCTGGCCGTCGTCGCCAAAATTTGGCTAGAAGAAGTACTACTCAAAGATATTTTGGATCCTTGGCAACCCTCTGAAGATGGCTAGCCCAGCTCCTATACTTTTGCCCTGACGTTTGTTTGATCGATTTCTATTATGACCTCAACCTCACTCACACCAGCTCTACCCGAGGATATTCAACAACAAGCCTGGCATACTCAAACTTGGCAGCAGGTGATTGAAACCTTGGCGATAGACCCTGAGCAGGGACTCACAGCGGAGGAGGTTCAGCAACGACAACACCAATTTGGCGCGAATCGCCTCACTGCCAAGGCGGGGAAAAGCCCCCTCGTCAAGTTTCTGCTCCAGTTCAATCAACCGCTGCTGTATATCTTGCTGATTGCCGGGACAGTCTCGCTCAGTTTGGGCAAGTTTACCGAAGCGGGGGTGATCTATGGGGTGACGGTCTTAAATGCCATCATCGGCTATGTGCAGGAGTCGAAGGCGGAAAATGCGATCGCAGCCCTGGCTGCTGCCATTACCACCGAAGCCACCGTTTTGCGCGACGGCAAAAAGATGCAGGTTTCGTCGGTAGACTTGGTGCCGGGAGATGTGGTGTTGCTGTCCTCCGGGGACAAGGTGCCTGCCGACCTGCGTCTAGTGCAGGTGCGGCAACTGCAAATTTCAGAGGCAGCCCTCACCGGGGAATCGCTGCCAGTCCAAAAACAGGTGGCTCCCCTAGCCGAAGATACGGTGCTGGCCGATCGCCTCAATATGGCCTACTCCGGTAGTTTGGTCACCTTTGGTCAAGGGCGCGGCGTGGTGGTTGCGATCGCAGATGCCACCGAAACCGGGCGGCTCTCCCAGCTCATTCAGCAAAGCCCCAACCTTTCGACCCCCCTGACCCGTAAATTTAACCAGTTCAGCAAGACCCTGCTCTACATCATTTTGGGGCTAGCTGCCCTCACCTTTGCCGTGGGACTGGGGCACGGCAACTCCCCCGATGAAGTCTTTAACGCCGCCGTGGCTCTGTCGGTAAGCGCCATCCCAGAAGGGTTGCCAGCGGTGGTCACCATTACCCTGGCCATTGGGGTGTCGCGGATGGCTCAGCGCCATACCATTATTCGCAAACTGCCCGCCGTGGAAACCCTGGGCGGCACCACCGTCATCTGCTCCGACAAAACCGGCACCCTCACCGAAAACCAGATGACCGTGCAGCTCATCTACGCGGGCGGACAACATTACAGCGTCAGCGGGGTCGGCTATGCCCCTGACGGCAAAGTTCATGATGATGGCCATCCGGTCACTGCCGCACATAATCCGGCTCTCGCAGCCTGTTTGCAGGTGGGGCTGCTGTGCAATGACGCTCAGCTAGAAGCAGAAGGTCACCAGTGGCTTATTGTCGGAGATCCCACCGAAGGTGCCCTGATCACCGTCGCAGCCAAAGCCGGCCTGGATGGAGAAACCCTAAACCAACAATTTCCCCGCCTGGATACCATCCCCTTTGAGTCTGAATTTCAGTACATGGCCACCCTGCATCAGGAACCTGAGCAGCCCTACCTCTACGCCAAAGGTTCAGTTGAATCTATCCTAAAACGCTGCCAGTGGCAGCTCAATAACCAGGGTCAGCCCGTGCCCGTGCAAAGGCAAACTATTGAAGCCGAAGTCACCACCATGGCTGCCGAGGGATTGCGGGTACTGGCCTTTGCCCATAAACCGCTGCCGACGGGGCATGACCACACTGACCACGAAGACCTAGACGAAGGATTGATTTTCTTGGGGCTGCAAGGCATGATCGACCCCCCCCGTCCCGAAGCCATTGCTGCTGTGAGTGCCTGCCAGACTGCCGGGATTCAGGTGAAGATGATTACTGGCGATCACATTCTTACCGCCACTGAAATTGCCCGCCAGATGGGATTGAGCGAAACCGATGCAGTGGTAGCCTACACGGGGCAGGATCTGGCCAACATGGAGGCCGACGACTTTAGCAACGCCGCAGAAGCAGCCGCAGTTTTTGCCCGCGTGGCTCCGGAGCAAAAGCTGCGTTTAGTAGAAGCCCTACAGGCCAAAGGTGAAATTGTGGCCATGACTGGGGATGGGGTCAACGATGCCCCAGCCTTGAAGCAGGCCGACGTGGGCACTGCCATGGGTATGGCTGGCACCGAGGTAGCCAAAGAAGCCGCCGATATTATTCTCACTGACGATAACTTTGCCTCCATTGAGGCGGCGGTGGAAGAGGGGCGTACCGTCTATCAAAATTTGCTCAAGGCGATTTCGTTCATTTTGCCCGTGAATGGGGGGGAATCGATGACGGTCTTGATTAGCGTCATGTTAAATCGACTGCTGCCGATTTTGCCCGTGCAAATTCTGTGGTTGAATATGGTCAACTCGGTGGCCATGACGGTACCCGTCGCCTTTGAGCCCAAGCCCCAGCAGGTGATGCAGCGGCCCCCTCGTCGTCCTAGTGAACCCCTGTTATCCGCCAGTCTAGTGCGTCGCATTCTGGCGATTTCTGTTTTTAACTGGATCATTATTTTTGGGGTGTTTGAGTGGATTTTACAAGCCACAGCCAATGAAGACCTGGCTCGCTCCATGGCCATCAATAGCCTGGTGGCGGGTCGGATTCTCTATCTGCTCAGCATTTGTCAACTGGTGCCGGATCTGTGGGCTAGGCTGCGCGGCCAGAAGCAACCCATTGGAGGGGCAATTTTTTACGGCATTATTGGCACCATTATTTCCCAGGTGATTTTCACCCAGTGGGGCTTGATGAACCGCATTTTTGAAACAGCGCCCATGAGCTGGGAGCAGTGGGGAATTTGTATGGCACTGGGCGTTTTGATGTTGCCCTTGGCTTTGCTGTTAAATCGGATTGAGCCAATTCGCTAGAAGAGGTTCCCAGATGAGTTTTCCAGCTCGGTGCAGTCGTGAGTAAACTGGCAGCCGCCTGGAAACGCGATAGGCTAAAGAAGTTGGTTGAGATGGGTTGAGTCAAGGATTATGGTACGTCCTACTTCAGAGAGCCCGTCCACTCGTGAAGGGACAGGGGGCACGAAGGTGCGAAACCTGCTGGTTGCGATCGCAGCCATCCTAGTCAGCATTGCCCTATTTCTGGGGCTGCACAATCAGACCACAAAGCCATCGCTCAATACTTTGGCTGCATCTTCTGTACCCCTAGAGGTGGCTCTCAGCAACCCCAACCCCACCTTGATTGAGTTTTATGCCAACTGGTGTACCAGTTGTCAGGCCATGGCGGCTGATTTGATGGCCATCAAAGACACCTACAGCAATCAGGTCAACTTCGTGATGCTGAACGTGGACAACAGCAAGTGGCTGCCCGAGATCTTGCAATATCGAGTGGATGGTATTCCTCACTTTGTCTTCGTGAATGCTGCCGGGGAGGCCGTAGCCAGCACCATTGGTCAGCAGCCCCGTCCGATCTTGGCTGAAAATCTTGAGGCGCTAGTGGCCAATCAGCCCCTCCCACACCAATTCCAAGGGGGGCTCACCTCCACCTTTAGCCCCAAAGTGAAGCCCCAAGACGATGACCCCCGCAGCCATGGCGGTCGTCCAACCACCTAAGAGGAGAGCACCGTCTCAGTGATTAAAACTTTTTATGAGCATTGGATCGCCACTCTATCTCAGGTAAGAGATTTATCACAAATTTCCTGTACTACAGACAGATTAAGTATGACCGACAATCTCCTAGACTAGAAGGTGAAACCTGTCATAAAAATGGCTATAAACTGTCATTGATACGCAACATTTTTTGGAGGTCGATTCAAATGGCAATTCCTTCGGAAAGTAAGGCAGCTTACCAAGCCAAGGTCAAGGCTCAAATTGATAAGCTTAATGCTCAAATTGACGAGATGAAGGCCAAGGCTGAGCAGGCCAAGGCAAATGCCTCAATTGAATATCACAGCAAGCTAGAAAACCTCTACGCTCAGCGGGACACTGTGCAAATGAAATTTAATGAACTGCAAGGTGCTAGCGAAGAAGCCTGGAAAGAGCTAAGCAAGGGTTTTGAAGCAGCTTGGAGCGACCTACAAAAGTCTTTCGATAACGCCATGACTAAGTTCAAGTAAGCTGCATAATGCTTGGCTAAAATCTTCAACCCTACTGCCCAATACAGTGGGGTTGAATTTAGCTTCGTAGCGGGAAGCCTCACACCATAATCTTTGATTTGGGGTGAGATGAAAGCGCGTGAGTGAGGTTGCATCCTCTGACCAATGCCAAAGGCGAGGGGATTGGATAGCGACAAGTGCGAACACACTATACTTCGATTCCTTCAAGAAGGTCGTCTCACTACCAACCTTCAAATACTGCCCTCACCGACAAAACTAAGCAGCCCAACGGTGATGTTGTGCGGCGGCAGGCTATATAGAACACCCACCGATAATCTCTGTACCGTCTGCACCAACGCAGTGTTAGCTGGCTTACCCCACAGATAGCATTCAAGCAGGATTAGAAGATTCAAGGCTGAAAACGAAAGTGCTGGAGAGATCGTACTTGAGCAATCGTCTCGAAGTCACGATCGTTGTGAATTAGAAGCAGATTGTTTTCCAGCGCTGCTTGAGCAATACAGCAATCGATTGGGCTACGAACGGTAAGTCCTTGGCGACGCAACTCGTAGTAGATACGTGCCTTGCCACGAAGAAGGCGTGAGTTCAACGTAGTCCTGTGTTTCAAGGTAAGTAGAGAGGAGATCCCACTCTTGCTCGTTTAGGCTACCTTGGAGCAACTCAAGCTGAGTAAAGTGAGTGAGTAGAACTTCCCGGTCAGCAGTCAGGGTTTCAAGCTGTTGGCGAACTTGACCACTACGATCTCGAAAGACGCTGATCCAAACAGAGGTATCAATCAGCAACATGACGAGTTTCGCGCAATGCTTTGTAGTCAAAATCTGGGGCGAACTGAATTTGCCCCGCTAGGTCGAGAAGGTTTTTCTTGCGACGCGACTTTACAAGCTCTCTGAGAGCTAAGTTCAGTAACTCCTCCTGAGTTGTCAGCTTTGTTAGTTGGAGGGCTTCATTAATAAGGGCTTCGTCGAGGTTGAGGTTAACTTGCATAGGGTTTACCTGTAGATGGAATATTGTCAAGCCTATACCCCTTAAATTTTAATCTGTACCTAAACTTCTCTAGCTCATCTACCGCTAGCAAGTTGTAGATACTTGGCTTTGAATGCCTCTGCAACTTCTTCAGATGTGGGTGGCTCACCATTATAGCAATCTTCATAATTACATAGTACACTTTAAGAGTGAATTATATAAAGAGAAACTTGATGAAAGCTTACACTATTGATCTCAGACAAAAAATTATCGATACCTATGAGAGCGAGCCAATCTCTCAACGTGAGCTAGCCAAGCGCTTTCGGGTGGCTCCTAGCTTTGTCGTTAAGTTACTCAAGCAGTATCGGGAAACTGGCCAACTTGCCCCAAAATCTAGACCAGGACGTCCGAGACTCCTTGACGCAGAACAGATGCAGGTTGTCCAAGACCTTGTGGAAGCCAAAAATGACATTACCTTAGAAGAGCTTTGTAGCGAGTTGCATCAACAATTTGAGCTCACTGTCAGTAATGCGTATTTGCATGGCTTCGGCAGGAGTGATGTTCACTTCGGCAGCCCCTTCAACATGGTGGCTTAGGGGCTACTCAAACAGGTAATAAAAGCATGATGGCATGGCCGCGATAAAAAGGCCAAAAAAGCTAGCAACCTTGATCAAGGGTTTTCGAGGGTGGGTGAATTGTCATCGGGTGAGAGAGCTGAGCGCTTCATCTGACTGGTGAGCTTGCGCATCGATTCACCTCTGAGGGCAAGCCTGATGGAATCATGGACAATGCGGTCGAGGATGGCATCGACCAGGGTGGGGTCGAGAATCTTCTGTGCCAGTCAGCGACCGGAAACTGAGTGGCAAAGAGACAAGAAGCTTTGCGAAAGCGGTCATCCAGGAAATCGAGAATTTCTCTGGCATCATTGTCACCCAGCGGGTCTCTGAGCCACTCATCTAAGATGACTAAATCATGGCATCTGCCAGTTGCTTGCGAAGTTTAGGGAAAGAGCCTAAGCCCTACGGGCACGCTACGCGAACGGCCTTGGCAAACTTCAACTCACAAATCAGCTCAGCAGTTTTGAGATAGCGCACCCGAGGGTCATGCTTGCAGAGCTGGTCTGCCAGCGCACAAGCGAGAAAAGTCTTACCCACGCCGGTGGGACCAACCATAATCAAGTTCAGATGCTGGCTCACCCACTGGCCCTGAGCCCATTGGAGGAAATGCGCCTTCTGTAACCCGCGTGAGACTTCAAAGTTGACATCCGAGAGGGAGGCCCCGATAAAGAGCTGAGCTTGTCTGAGCCGTCGTTGCAGGCGCTGATTCTGACGACGAATAAATTCGCGTTCGACCAATAGGGCAAAGCGCTCGTCGAAGGATAGCTCTAGATAAGTCGGCTGGCTTTGTTGTTCTTGCCAAGCTTCTAACAGTCCGGTCAATTTGAGGTGATTGAGATATTCGATAGTCTGTTGCATAAGTCTACAAAAGTGTTGGGTTCAACTAGGAGGAGTAGCTCTGGCCGCGCAGATTGTCATGGTTTACCGGCACAGCAGGCGGTGCTTCGAGGGGCAGGGGTAACTGATGGCGCTCCGTAATGGCTTCAAGGCAGGCTGGTCAACCCGCTCAAAGAGTGTCCGCCGCGACAGGCCATAGGTCTGCATCGTGCGCTCATTGAGTTGTTTGAGCAAAGGCTCAATAGCGGCATTGAGCTCACTGAGTGTCTGGAACGATTGATGCCGCAGTCGGGCTAATATCTGGCGTTCCACTTCTTGAACGGCCTTCTCGACTTTGGCTTTGTCACGCGGTCGAATCGGCCTAGCTGCCAATACCGCCACACCATAGTGGCAGGCAAAGTCTTGATAGCTGCGGTTGACCCCTGGCTCGTAGTGGCAGGCATCGCTGACACCTGACTTGAGATTATCGGGGATGATGCAGGCTGGCACCCCGCCAAAAAACGACAAGGCTCGCTGATGTGACCCTATCCAGTCAGGTAGGGTCTGGCTTGCGGTCGCTTCGGGTGTAGTTGCTGGCACCGAGGCAAGCGACAAAGATTTGCGCTTCCCGCTGCTCGCCTGTTTCCGGGTGCGTCACCGTCACCGTCAAACCACAGTAGTCGATGAACAGCTTGTCGCCGCCTTCGTAGACCTGACGCGGCGGCAGAACTGACCGTAACTCAGCGTCCAAGCCTGACGGTCTAGCCCTTCTTGCCACAGCAGCGCCAGCGTCACCCCTTTTTGCGATAGCTCTTGATGGATGTCTTTAAAAGCGATCGTCGTTGCCGGTGTAGACGCGCCCTGCTGTTTTCCTAAAAGTGCCTGAGCCTCGCTATCGCTCATGACTTCTAGCTGCTCGTAGTTCAGTCCCTTGGCGCTGGCGCGTCGCGTATAGTCTTGCACTGTGGCGCGGGCCACGCCGCAACTGCGGGCTATGTCACTCTGATTTCGGCCCAATTCATGCAGCCGAATGATTTCTCTAAATTTCACCATGGGCAGTAATTTTCCTTGTCGTTTACAGGGCATAGCAGTTCTCTTTAGGGCAGCGTTCTTATTCAAACGCGCTCTATAAATCCTGCTAATCAATTGGAAAATTACCTGCTTGAGTAGCGTTTAGCTAGGTGCCGAAGTGGACATCATTTGGCTGCCGAGGTGAGCATCATTTAGCTGCCGAAGTGGACATCACTCAGGTGCCGAAGTAGATATCATTTAGCACTTGACACAAACTACTTTACAAACCCGGCGAGAAGGTTGATCCATCGGTTCATTGGGAATGATCTCGTTTGATCCCTAATTTATTGTAAAACTGGGCTGCTTTCTTCATTTACAACCCTGATTGACTGACAAATCTTTAAGACCCACTCTGCGAGAAGAGCAAAGCTCTACACCCCCAGCCCAGAGCGGGCTAGGATGTACACACATTTCTAGATAAACCCATTCCACCCTGCATTAGCCCCCCCGACCCCCCAAGTTTGGGGGGAGATCAACAAAGTCTGGGACTATATTCCCCCCAAACTTGGGGGGCTGGGGGGGCGAGCGCAAAGATTTTGAATTTTTCAAGACTTGTGTTATACGGCAGCCCAGAACGGGAGGGGCTAGGGGTCTATATCCACTTTTATTGGCCCAGCTCTTAGGTTTTCTGGCTATAGTTTGCCCACATTTGCTGGTAAGCTTGCTCCATGTCACGGCAAAACTGCTTGGCATTCCAGAGGGGTGAGGTTTGTCGTGAGGCCAGGAGCCGCCAGGTTACGTTTTCTCGCAGGTCTTTATCAACTCCTAAACGCACGCCCCACTCGACATACTCATCAGCACTCCAGGCTATGCCTTCGCTGATCTCTAGGTTTTTCAGAAAGGTGTAGCTGTTGCGGGCGGCGAATTGCTGACCCACGCGGGTCACGAGGGGAATGCCCATCCAGAGAGCTTCTAGGGAGGTTGTGGCTCCGTTGTAGGGGTAGGTGTCTAGCACGACGTCGGCCAGTTGTAGGTTGGCTCGATGAGTAAACTCATGGGAAGCGTAGGGTAAAAATCGTAAGCGATTGGGGTCAACTTCTTCATCGGTGGCGATTTCAGAAAACAGTTTTTGAACCGTAGCTTCTTCAGCAAAGCCCTTGATTAACAAATAGCTATTGGGGACTTCACGTAAGATTTTGCACTGGAGCCGCACGGTCTCTGGGTGGCGTTTATAGCCCCGCTGGCCGCTGAAGTAGACGACGGCATCATTGGGAATCTCTAGTTGATCGCGGCGGAGGCTGGGTACACCAATTTCAAAGCCATCGACTGCTAGGTAAGTTTGGGGCAGTCGCCAGATTTTTTCCTGGTAATAGTTTTGGGCATCGTCAGGTAGGACGTAAGGGTCGGCAACGAAATAGTCGATGCTGGGCAACCCGGATGCATCCCAGCCCAGCCAGGTGACTTGCACGGGGGCGGGTTTGAGCGCCATGACTTCACAGGTGAGATCTAGGGTGATGCTGTCAAGATCCACCAGAATATCAATGCCATCATCGTAAATGGCCTGGGCAATTTCTCTGCCGGTTTGAGTGGCGCTAAAGCTGTGATGGACATCTGCTTTTTTAATAAACCATTCTTGGGTGAAGAGATTGTCTTGGTGCCTCAGCAGATATAAGTGAATTTGAAATGAGTCGTGCTGATGATGTGACAAAAACCAGCGACTGAGCCACCCTACGGAATGGGCTTTGAGTGTGTGGGCAATATAGCCAATGCGAAGTTTGGCAGGGTTGGAATTGACGGTAAAGGTAAAGGGGGACTTGGTCATACCTGCAAGCTGGCAGAGGTTAGCTTGAGAAATGGTGGCAAGCTCGTTTTGAATGGGACGGCTCTGAGCAGGGGTGTCTTGGAGATAGGGGGCAAAGAAATTGGCAAAGACTAAATTGGCTGCTTGATCTCTGGGCAGAGTGCGGGGCAGATCTTGAATGATTTGATCTAAATACTGGCAGTGTTGGAGGTGAGCAACCTCAACTGATGCCCAGCGCCCTCCTGATGACAGGAGCGCCCTTAGCAAGGCGTAGCTGCCAATTGCTTTGAAAACGCTACCCCGACAGAGTTGGACAAGCTGCTCAGCAGCAGCAATGCCTTCACTGAAGTGGCCTAGATTGGTGCATTGAGTCGAGAGCTGGCGTAAACACTCTAAATTCTGAGGCTCTACTTCTAGGCATACCTTTAGTAGAGTGACAGCAGATGCTGACTGTTGGGCAATGTAGGCCAAATGGAACGCGGCCTGAAGAACTGTATTGATGCCTACTTCGGGTTGAGTGAAGTAGGATAAAGCTGCACGAGTTAATAACTCTAGGTCAAAGGTGCCGGGACGGTAAATGAGCAGCTTACTCAACGCTTTCTTAAACAGGGTTTCATCCGCTTCAGACTGGGCTTGCTGGGTTTCTAAAAGCTGGACAAGATGCCATTCGCTCAGCGTCTCACCTTGTAGTGTTTGGTGATCGCAACCGAGGATGATCAATTTGAAAAGATTTTGGAGGTTGTCTGGCTGTAGCTCTCTGAGATGCTGCCGGATCAGCCAACTGAGCTTAAATTCATCACACTCTTCTAGTCGCTCAGCTTCAGTTGTGAGAGTCGTCGATAGTTCTTGAGTCCAACCGGTTAGTTCATCAGTGGGGGCATTACTTAAGGCATACAGCCAGGTCGTTTGAGCTTCTTCTTCTTGCTCGTTAAGAAGATAGGCTAGCCCTAGCTGCCAGTAGAGGTGACGCTCATCTGGATATTGTTCAATTTCAGCCTCAAGCAACTGAATTAAAGCTGCATAACTGCCTTGTTTCTGTGCCTGTTCAATCCGGGTTTGCCAGTCCATGCACACCTCAGTCGTATTTGGAGCCACCCAACAGCTTAACTTGAACCGTTGATTTAGGAGCCACTGCCCACCACTGAAAAACTGGCTGGGCAGGTGGGGGGCGGCCCTTGCTCAGGCAGAGCGGGAGGAGTTGTGCCCGCAAAATCTGCTTCACAGACAATACTGGAAATGGTTCGTTCTAGTTGAGGTAGACCGGTATCAGGATTTGTCTGTTCGACTGCATACCAAGTTGAGGCGGCAGAGTAGCCTTTGAGACTAGTGTCTTTGGCAGTGGCTATGGCAGCAGTAAAGGTTGTATTGGCTTCAGGTACAGAGTAGTTGTAATCATCTGTACTGGTGGGCAACCCTAAGGCTAATGCCTGAAATGAGCTAGCATAGCTTCGATATTCACTCCGATAGGCGGCCTGAGCGTTGACAAATGCAGACAAAGCTGTAATTGCTTCGGCTTGCTTGGCTTTTCGAGTTTGATTTAAGATAGACGGCACACTAATTGCCGTCAAAATACTCATAACAAATAGTACTACAATTAGCTCAGTTAGAGTAAAACCTTTTTGATTCTTTCTTTCGCAAGAAGATAGTAAAAAGTACCTTCTCACAAGATTTTCAACCACTCTAAGTATCATCGCGTTAATTTGACAGAAAAAGTAATCATTAAATCTTGGTTCTTGGTTCAATAAGTAAGGGAGGCTTTAAAGCCTCCCTTATGTAGAATTTAGAGCTTTTTGAGTAGCTCTATAATTTACTATGACTTATCTTGAATTTGTCTCTGAGCAAGCTTTTAACAACAGAGTCAAGTGTGAATTAGGTGGCTGCGGCTGCAGGAGCTTCACCACCTACTCGAATCCAGGTTCCAGCACAAGTAGGAGCAACCGTTCCATTTGCAGCACCAAATCCAATAGCATCTACCACAGGAACAACTGTTCCAGCGATTTCTGCTTCACAGGTCACACTGGAAATGACACTTTCAGATTGTGAAATGGTAGTTGTTGGATTAGTTTGAGCAGTAGTATAACGTTTAATACCTGAGATATAGCCTTTCAAAGCATCATCTTCAGCAGCAGCAGTTGTGATTGACTCATTAACTGAACCATTGGCACCTGCCCCAACAGCATATACATAATTATCTGTTTGCTCGGGCAAGCCTAGGCTAAGGGCTGCCATAGAGGCGGCGAATCTGCTGTGTTCAGTCCGATAAGCAGTTTGTGCAGAGTTGACAGCAGACAAAGTATTACGAGCTTCAGCCTGCTTCGCCTTCGCCGTTTGATTCAAGAAGCTGGGCAGAGCAATGGCTGCCAGAATCCCAATGATGATCACCACAACCAACAGTTCAACCAGCGTGAACCCTTCGTTGTTTTTCTTTTTGTTCAGCAGAGATTGGATGTACTTGGCCTGAAAAGATGTCTTCATGATTTTGCTCTCTTTAATGTGTAGAAGAACGACTTGGGTTTGAGGTGTAAGCCTTTCGTTTGCTCCCTGAGATTACATTACCCAACCTTTCCAGACTTCATATCACCCCTGGCAAAGATCCGTAGATCTACGGAGTCACCCCTATGCCTGTACTGATGCCGCTCTCTGCCGCCTCCGCATTTCCACGGATGTTTCCCCGGCGATCGGCTCAGCATCGCTGCATTAGCCCCCTGTAGTCGCCCTTTGGTTCTAGCGCAGCGGCGCACAGGACGGCGCTGGGGGGTGTAGCGTTTCACTTTTCGACGGCAGTACAACGTTGACGCCTTCGTCCTTGACTTTTAGGCTCCAGAATTGAAGCTTGGTGCTGCAGAAAAGGGTCATAGAGTTGATGTGTTTTTCACTTCCAGTAAGGTCAGCAAGTCCAGAATACCCAGCATGGCACTGGGTAAGACATTTTCCTCCTGCCTGACATGGACATGATAGGGAAAAGTTTCAATCTCTGGGAAGTGAGGGGCATTGTCCCAGCGTTTTCGCAGCTGAGTCTTGGTTACATCCATCCATTGATAGCGATAGCGCTGCTGCTGGATGCCTGTGGTGCTGACCGTAAAGAACTCAGACGCTTCAACAAAGTCGCCATTGCTGAGGGTGATGCGTACCCGGATATGGCCGCGATCTTCCAATACAGCGGTTCTCACCTGAGTGAGGTACGGGGTGTGGGGGTGGAACCCCCACGCAGGGGGCAGCGCCCCTTGCACCCCATGTACTCCATTGATCTGTAAACCGCTATACACCGTAGCCTAGCAGGTGAGGGGCTGGGAGTGAGGGTCAAAGTTGGAGGTTATTAAATCCATGATCCTTAGAGACTGTCACGATACTCTAATAGCAAAGCAATGGCTTGCTGCAAAGCCTTGCGATTCTCTTCAGACGGCATAGCCAGAAAGGTCAGGAGTGCAAGATCTTGTTCAATTTCGACTCTAGCTCTGCGAGTCTGGCGTTCTTTTGCCTCAGCTCTGCGGTTTGCCTCCTCAGCTCTGCGAGCTGCCGCTCGTGCTCGATTTTCTCTTCTTCGTCTCTCATCTTCTGCTCTTTCTGCCGCTCTTCGTCTCTCATCCTCAGCTCTTCGTCTCTCATCCTCAGTTCTTTCTGCCGCTCTTCGTCTCTCATCTTCTG
>NZ_WVIC01000034.1 GCF_009939295.1 Petrachloros mirabilis ULC683 | reverse complement strand
GGGCTAATGCAGCGTGGAACACGGAGAACTAGAGATGTGTGTACACCGTAGCCCACAGGAAGAGTAGTTGGGGGTGAGGGCGTACAACTTTTGTCAGTCAATCATTTCTGGATCTCATCTAGCTTACCTCAGTTCTTTCTCCTCTCGGGAGTTGTCAGCTTTGATTTGAGGGGTAGCTTGAGCAAGAGAAATTGAAATTCTTGATATGGTAAGACAGGTGGCCATTCCAGCCTACCAATTGTACCGATTTTCCCTATGAATCCTTTTGATCCAATTCCTCCTCCGTGGACAGCTTCAGCAACTCATGCCATTGAATTTTGCTGCCCCCAATGTCAGACCCCCTGCACCGCAGCCGAACAAGTCTGGATCAACCGACGGGCACCGGTCTTAGCCGAAAACCATCGCCGAAAGTGGCAGGAATTTTATCACTGCCCCTGTGGACAAGCGTGGTGGGCCTGGAGCAGTGACCGACCGTCTTCCCTGCTGAGGCGCGACGATGTCTCTTCTCGCGAGAATCAGCCATGATCTGGCGTGAAGTAGCAGGCAACTGGGTGTTAGTACCTCAGCATCCCGTTGCCATCATCCATTTTCTGGGGGGAGCCTTTGTGGCAACGGCTCCCCAGGCTACCTATCGCCGGTTTTTAGAGTCTCTGGCTCGTGAAGGGTATTTGATTATTGCCAGTCCGTTTCTCAATACCCTTGACCACGAAGCCATTGCCGCGAGTGTCTTGCGAGGCTTTGAGCGGGCACATCGCCAGCTTGAGATCAATTTACGTCTGAGTAGTGCCCTGCCGATTTATGGGATTGGACATAGTATGGGCTGTAAGCTCCATCTTTTGATTGGCAGCACCTTTAAGGTTGAGCGGGCGGGACATATTCTGATGGCCTTCAACAACTATGCAGCGGATCGCGCGATTCCCTTTGTCGATTTACTTGATAAAACCATTCCCGTAGAATTTCGACCGACCCCGGCTGAAACCTTGCAAATTATTCAGCAGTACTATCAGGTGCGTCGTAACCTGCTGGTGCAGTTTGCCAATGACAGTATTGACCAAACCCGACAGCTTGCCACTGTTTTGGGAGAGCGTTTTCCCGGTATGGTCGCGGTACAGCGACTCGCAGGGAACCACCTCACCCCTTTGGGGACTGATGTGCGGTGGCAATCAGGGGACGCCTTTAGTCCGCTGGATGCCCTGGGTCAATGGGTTCGTCAAACGGTCTATCGCGATCTTGCTTCTCTCGAAGGCACTATCTTACAGTGGCTCAATCCTTGCTGATTGGTTTAGCCAGCTCCTCGCCTGTGTTGCTGACCCCTCTGTGGCCAAAACAATGAGAGGCGGTTTGAAAAATCTATAACACCTTGCACCCGCCCCCTTAAATCCCCCATCTGGGGGACTTAAGAGTGATAAAATCCCCCAGAATTGGGGGGTCGGGGGGGCTAATGCAGGGATGAATGAGGCTTTTCAGACGGCCTCTCAGGGAATTAACCCCAAACTTTGACCAAATCTAGGCTAAATCCAGGGAGTACCTCATTTTCTGAAAGTGTACTTGGTACTTGCAAAATTTCGGTTGGTTGACCAATACGGTAAATTTCTACTTGTCGTTTTTGCGGATCAATCAGCCATCCAAGCTTTACCCCATTCTCCATATATTCCTCCATCTTGGCATGAAGAGTTTCTAAGTCATCACTACTAGAACGTAGTTCCACAACAAAATCTGGGGCAATTGGTGAGAACTCATGCCGTTGTTGTTCTTCAGTAAGACTTTTCCAGCGATCGCTGATAATCCATGCAGCATCTGGTGAACGCACAGCACCATTCAATAAGGTAAATCCTGTAGAAGAGTCAAAGACAAAGCCCAGTTCTGTACTCTCATTCCAGTTCCATAGCTGTGCTGTCAGTCCAGAATTTTGTTGACCTGTCCAAGAGTAAGTCGGTGACATGGCAATGACTTCTCCAGTTGCCGTCAGTTCCAAACGAAGATCTTGATTGACTTGGCAAATTTCCCAAAATTGAGCATGATTAATTCGTGGGATTTTGATGGCTAGAGTAGTCATAACTTGTCTACTTATACCTTGGCTCGAATAGTTCTACACTTTAGCGCAGCTTAACCTTGGACGCTGGTTCTATCACAGGGAACTTGCACTCCATTAGTTTTCGTCCATGCTGGGCGTACCACTGCGTTGGTGCTGACGGACGAGAGATCTTGGTGCTAAGTTAAAGATTATCTGCCGCCTCACAACTTCGCCGTTATCCGGCAAAGGAAATTTTACAGCCCACTCGCCCCTGACGTCAGTTAAGTTTATGCTCAGTGCAGATGATGTGCTTCAACAATACCGGAAAGGTCAGCGCGACTTTGGCGGGGCTCAACTTCAGGGAATTAACCTCAGCCTGGCAGATCTCAGTCACATCCATCTGCATCGAGCTAACTTGAGCCAAGCGCTTTTGCATGGCGCTGATTTGATTTGTGCTCAAGCCACCCGCGCTGACTTCACCCAGGCCAAGCTGATTGGGGTTAACCTCGATGGTGCCGATTGTTCCAGTTCCATTTTCTGCTCAGCGCTATTGAGTCAGGCTTCCCTGGCTGGAACCTGCTTCTATAAAGCCGATCTCTCTAAGGCGATCCTAAACTACTGCTTTTTGCAGGGTGCTGATTTGCGCTACGCCAATCTGACGGGCGCAAATTTAAGCCAAGCCAACCTGAGCGGGGCTGATCTCTACGGAGCTACCCTGAAAATGGTGGACTTGGCCTCTGCAATTTTGCAAGATACGATTTTGCCTGATGGTCAGGTGTCCCGAAGCTCTGAATGAAGTTGTGCTAAGGTGCTGGGTTAACGCGCATCAAGGTTTGACCGTATTCAACAGGTTGTCCGTTTTCGGCCAAAATCTCGACAATCTCGCCGCTCAGTTCGGACTCCAGCTCATTCATGAGCTTCATCGCTTCAATAATGCAGACTGTTTGACCCCGCCGCACCTTATCTCCTTGCTCTACAAAAGGGGGCTCATCGGGAGAGGGGGCTCGATAGAAGGTGCCCACCATAGGTGACACAATGTCAACCCATTTTTTGGTCTCTGGCGAGGGGGGTGGGGGAGCTTCTGGGCTGATAGGTGGCTGGGGGATGCTGATCATGGGCACCGTACCGGGCGAGGGCAGACCCGTGGTCACTGAATTTCCTTTGCGCACCCTGAGTTCGAGATCGCCGCTCTTCAGGGAGAGTTCGCTGATGTCGGTTTGATTCAGAATGCCCAGCAGTTCTCGGAGTTGATTGAGGTCAAATTCCACAGATACACGTACTCCTATTCGCGACCCAGGTAGGAATCGTTGCGGGTATCAATCTTGATGCGTTCTCCAATGGCGATGAAGAGGGGAACCATCACTTGGGCACCCGTTTCGACAATGGCAGGTTTGGTGCCGCCAGTGGCAGTGTCGCCTTTCACCCCTGGATCGGTTTCGGTGACTTCTAGGACGACGGAATTGGGGAGTTCAACTTCTAAAACCTGGTCATTCCAGCGAATTACGTTGACTTCCATGCCTTCTTTGAGATACTTGACACCATCCCCAATTTGGTTAGGGCTGAGTTGAGCTTCTTCATAGCTTTCCATGTCCATGAATACAAAGTCTTCGCCATCTTTGTAGGTGTGCTGCATCACCACTTTTTCTAGGGTGGCTTGCGGCACGGTCTCACCGGCTCGGAAGGTGCGCTCGACCGTATTGCCAGTCTGCACACTTTTTAATTTTGTGCGCACAAAGGCAGCCCCTTTTCCTGGCTTAACATGAAGAAATTCAACCACTCGCCAGACAGAGCCGTCTAACTCAATACTGACACCTGGGCGAAAGTCATTACTAGAGATCATGGAGGGTTTGACTGGCGAAGAATAATCGGCAATTCATTTTACCGTCCAGCGGTGCGCTGCGGAAATCTAGTTGTTCAGAGTTCTTCACTGACCGACATCGCACTGAGTACAATTCTTGACCTCTACTTTCCTCATCTTATGTTTCTATCTGCGGTCTCGGCTAATTTTCCGGCAACGCTGCTGCTACCCTTGCGGGATCCGGTCTATATTTTGGGGGTGTTGTTGGTGGTGCTGCTGGTCACGCCCTGGATTTCCCTGCGCTTGCGAGTGCCAACGCTGATTGTGTTGATGGGCCTGGGATGTCTGTTGGGCAGCAATCTGTTGGGGGTGCTAGAGCGGGATGCCCAAATGATTTTACTAGAGAAGATGGGGCTGCTCTACATTATGTTAATTGCTGGGCTACAGATGGATTTGAGTAATTTGCGCCAATTGGGGGCGCGATCGCTCCTCTTTGGCCTCCTCACCTTTGGGATTCCCTTTGGGATTGGGGTGATTTCAGCTCAAATTTTGGGGCTTGGACTTTTGGCCTCTGCCTTAGTGGGCATTCTCTACTCGCCTCACACTCTCATTGCTTACCCGATCATGGCGCGACTGGGGATTGCCCAACATGAAGCCGTGGGGGTTGCTGTGGGGGGAAGCGTGGTCACTTCAGTGCTGACCTTAGTGGGGTTATCGATTGTGCAAGCTTTGGCTCAGGGGGCGTTGACTCTGACTTTTATCCTGAAGCTTGCCATTGGCTTTCCAGTTTTTGTGGGGCTATGTTTTTGGCTGATCCCCCAAGGGATGCAGCGACTGTTGCAGAAAGTGCCAGAAGCGTCCCCCATTGCTTTTTTGCTGGTGCTTAGCACGCTGTTTGTGACGGCGGCTTTAACCCAACTCCTGGGGATTGATGCCATTGTGGGAGCTTTTATCGCTGGGTTGGCGCTGAACCGTCAAGTGCCTCGAACGGGGTCGTTAATGTACCAGATTGAATTTATCGGCAACTGTTTATTTATTCCCCTGTTTTTGGTGTCGGTAGGGATATTGGCCAATCCCACGATCTTTTTCTCGGCACCGGAAAATATTGGAACGGTGGCGTTGGTGGTGATCGGCGCCATGGGCGGGAAGTGGCTGGCCGCTGGGTTGGCCGGTTGGCGCTTTCAATATTCTGCTGTGGCTATTACGACGATGTTTAGCCTCACCTGCTCTCGGGCGGCCTTAGTGTTAGTGATTGCTCTCTACGGTCGAGAAGCGCAGCTCATTGGGCCAGGGCTGTTTAATGCGGTGATTGCCTATATTGCCATCACTTGTTTGGTGGGGCCGCTGATTGCAGAAGCCTGTGGACAGCGGCTGAGTCGCCTACCCGTTGCTACAGAGGGCTGAGAGGGTCGGCTGCGATGGGAACCTTCTGGTGTTTGAGTGTGACTTCACCCCTGAAACCAAACTCAACTTGTATGATCAGATGAGGTGATCCCCTAGCTGTCTGAACGGATTTCGCTGACTGAAGTGATTGAATGGCTCTGCACCCATGACTTCCCCGGCTCCACGTCCTTCGCAAACGTTTTTAGGCAGTGTCACCCAGGTGGTGAAAACGATTCAAGCCAAGGCAGATTTTTCTAGGCTGGCTTTGAAGCCCGATGCCCGGGTGGCGGAGCTATGGGTTCAAGAAGCAGAGGCAACTCAAGCTCAGGTCTATCCCCTCCTGGGTGAGCGCTATATTCTGGGGCGTAGCTCTCGGGCGTGCGATATTGTCATTCGCAATCCCATTGTCAGTCAGGTTCATGCTTCTATTGAGCGAGATCCCAGTCATCCTCAGCGCTTTCTGCTGCGGGATGAGGGGTCAACGAATGGCGTGTTTCGTCGTCGCCGCCGCATTAAGTCCTATGCGTTGCATCATAAAGATGTTCTGACCCTGGGGCCTGCGGAGCTAGAAGCGTCGGTCCGGGTTCAGTTTATAAATCCGCCCCCTTGGTATGTGCGGGCGGCACGCTATACCCTCTATGGGGTCAGTGGTGTGATGGCTCTGGGGTTGTTGGCGGTGGCGATTGAGTGGCAAAAGGTCTCAGTTCGCCCCCTGCCCAATGAGCAGCAGGGTCCCGTTGTGGTCTTATCCCGAGATCAGGTGCCTTTGGTGGGCGGGCGAGAGGATACCCATCGAGAGTTGCGCCGGTTGTCAGAATTTTCACCTCATCTGATTGATGCCCTGGTGGCATCTGAAGACCGTCGCTACTATTGGCATCTGGGTATTGATCCGTTGGGGGTGCTGCGAGCTGCGCTCACCAATCTTGTGGGTGGGGGGATTCGCGAGGGGGGAAGTACCCTGACTCAGCAGCTAGCCCGTAGTCTATTTCGCAGTTATGTGGGGACCGAGGATAGTCTGGGTCGTAAGTTTCGAGAAGCAGTGGTGGCACTGAAGTTAGAAACGGTCTATAGCAAAGACTTTTTGTTGCTCAATTACCTGAATAAGGTTTATTTGGGGCATAACGCTAGTGGCTTTGAGGATGCGGCTCGGTTTTATTTTGACAAGCCTGCCCAAGATTTAACGGTTGCGGAGGCGGCGACCTTGGTAGGCATTTTGCCAGCACCTAATGCGTTTAACCCGGTTCAAGACTATGCGGCGGCGGTGGAGTTCCGCGATCGCGTCATCACTCGCATGGCTGAGCAGGGTCGCATTTCTCAGGCGGAGGCTGACCGAGCCCGGCGCTCCCGCATTGAAATTAGTCCCAAAGCCCGAGAGCAATTGCAAAATGCCCAGGCACCTTACTACTACAGCTATGTGTTTCAAGAGCTAGAGGAGTTGCTCGGGGCAGACTTGGCTCAAGAGGGAAATTTTATTGTGGAGACGGGTTTGGATTTGGCCATGCAGTCCCAGGCCGAAGCTGCTTTGCAGCGGGAGGTAGCCAGCAACGGCATTGCCCATCGCTTTAGCCAGGGGGCTTTGGTGACCATGAATGTGGCCACAGGGGAGATCCTGGCTGTTGTCGGTGGAACAGACTATCGCCAAAGTCAGTTTAACCGAGCGACTCAAGCCCTGCGGCAGCCTGGCTCGACCTTTAAGCTATTTGCCTATGCGGCTGCCCTGGCTCAGGGGATTTCCCCTGAGCGCACCTACTCCTGTGCGCCGTTGACTTGGGAGGGACAAACCTTTGAGGGCTGCCGCTCAGGAGCCGGGAGCCTCAATCTCTTTGACGGCATGGCGCTGTCGGAAAATGTCACCGCCCTGCGGGTGGCTCAGGATGTTGGATTAAATCGAGTGGTACAAACGGCTCGGCGGATGGGAATTTCTTCGCCGTTGAGTCCGGTACCAGGACTGGTGCTAGGCCAAAGTGAGGTGACGCTGCTAGAGCTGAGTCGAGCCTATGCAGTGGTTGCCGATGGGGGGGTGTTGAATCCGCCCTTGGCGATTCGCAAGATTCTAGACGCGGGGGACTGTGAAGATCCTCAATCGCTGCAATCTTGTCGGGTGATCTTTGAGCGGGCTCAGACGAGCCCCCGCCCAAATCCGGTCATTGAACCTGCGATCGCAGACACCCTAACCCGCATGTTACAGCAGGTGGTTCGCTCTGGGACTGGACGAGCCGCTGCCTTGGGACAGAACGAGGCGGGTAAAACGGGGACTACCAATGACAATCGGGATCTCTGGTACATCGGTTATATCCCTAGCCAAAACCTCTTGACGGGTGTTTGGCTGGGCAATGACGACAACAGCCCCACCTCCGGCAGCAGTTCCCAGGCAGCCGCCCTTTGGGGCACCTATATGGATCGAATTATCCGCTAACCCCTAGAGCAACTCTAGGCTCTCGCTCAAAATGAGAAAGAGTAGCTCAGCCGAAACCGTTCTTTAGGGTATGTTATAAAACGAAATGAAACCACAAGCTGGGATATTTTGGGCAATCACCGTTGAAAGAACAAATTCTCACTCCTGTTTTCAGCCCCCAAAAAATCTTGGTCGTGGCACTTGGTCTTGCGATCGCAATTGCCCTTGTGGCACTTTTGATCTATCAAATCCGCATGGCAGATCCCTACGTGCGCTCGGTGTTGTCCTTAAATGGCCGGATTGCCCAAGGAAACGCCATCTTTCAAATGAACTGCTCTGGATGTCATGGCCAACAGGCCAATGGCAAAGTGGGTCCGAGCCTGCGTGGGGTTGCCGAACGGCGCTCCCAAATCAGTCTGATTCACCAAATTACCAGCGGCAAGACCCCGCCCATGCCAGAATTCCAAGTTAGTCCTGAGGAAATGGCAGACTTACTTAGCTACCTCAAAACCCTGTAAGGTTTTGCTTCTTGCCCTCTTGTTCGCCTACCGTGTACACACAAGCCTTGCCAAGATTCAAAATCTTTGCACTCGCCCCCCTATCCCCCAAATTTGGCGGGAAATAGTCCAGTTTTTGTTGATCTCCCTCCAGAGTTACGCTCTGCGGGCACGCTGCGCGAGGGAGGCCGGGAAGGCTAAAATAAAGCCAGAATAGGTAATGGAGTAACCATGCGTTCCACTCCTCGACGACGGCGTTGGGTTTACTGGAGTCTGGTGTTAGGTTTGGCGCTACTGTGGTGGCTGGTGGCTATCCCCACCGCCCTAGCAAAAGAGAACACCGTCAACTACACCCTCACCGACTTACAGCATCGAAATTTTTCGCACCAAAATCTGGTTGGCACTTCTTTTGCGGGTGCGGATATGCGGTGGGCAAATTTTCAAGGGGCAAATCTCCAAAGCACGATTTTGACCCGAGGCTCGTTTCTAGAAGCCAACCTCCAAGATGCCGATCTGACGGATGCTTTTGCAGACCGAGTCTTTTTTAACGAGGCGAATTTAACCTACGCCAACTTTACCAATGCCATTCTCACCAGCAGTTTATTCACAGATGCAGTGATCACGGGGGCTGATTTTTCTGGGGCAATTTTAGATCGGCACCAGATAGCCATGATGTGTGAGTACGCCGAGGGGATAAACCCCCAGACGGGTGTGGCTACCCGCGACAGCTTGGGCTGTCGATAGCCGGAACTCAAGCAATTTATGCGATTTTTGGGAATTGACTTGGGCTGGAGTTCAGGAGCCAGTGGGGTTTGTTGCCTGAGTTGGGAACAAGAAACGCTCAAGCTCCTGAACTTAGAGCGGCGGCTGGATGCTACGGCCGTTCTAGCTTGGGTCGATCATTGGCTGCCGATTCCCATGCCCGGATTAGTGGCAGTGGATGCCCCGACTCGCATTACCAATCCCACGGGGATGCGGCGCTGCGATCGCGATGCCCATCGGCGATTTGGACGCTACCATGCCGGGTGCTACCCGGCCAATCTCAGCTCATCCTTTGCCCCCCACACCACGAGCTTTGGTCACCAGCTCGAAGCCCGTGGGTTTAGTCATGGGCCTGACTTAGTGGCGCAGCAAGCCGGACGCTACCAAATTGAAGTGTTTCCCCACGCGGCCATGATCAGCCTCTTTGAGCTACCCCGCATTCTCAAGTATAAAAAAGGCCGCCTGAGCCACCGCCGCCCGGAGCTAGAAAAGCTGCGTCACTTGTTACAAACGCGCTTATGCCAACTCAAGCCTGCCCTGCAACCTCTGGATTTACCGCCCGTGCCCATGGGCGGATCGGCGCTCAAAGATCTTGAAGATCGGCTGGATAGTCTCCTGTGTGCTTATGTGGGTGCCTACTACTGGTGGTGGGGGTGCGATCGCAACTGGGTCTTGGGCCACCCCCACCCCGAGCAAGCAAGCCCAGAACCTGCCCCCGCAGGCTACATCGTGGTGCCCGCCCTGCCGGGCTGGGATCCTCAACACCAAAAAGCACCCTAACGCAGCCCCACCAGACCTTGACAATCTCTTAGCCAAAGACGTACCGCCCCAGCAAGGCCACCCTCGCTCACCTTTTGAGGAGGGGTTGGGGCTCCACCAGACTCGCTGCCCAGCATGGAATAGAGCATCGAAAATTGCCATCCTTGATCCGTGGGGACTAAAAAGAGCCAGTAGTAGTCCTGCCGCTCACTCACCTGTTGACGGTCTCGGTAAGTGCGACTCAAAGTCGTGAAAAACACCTGGTGCAAATCCTCCGGTGTCGTTAAATCCGGCACTCCCTGCTGGGGCATGAGTGGCAGTGGCTCAAAGTCTGGGTTGCCCGCAACCATCATGTACCGCCGAGGCGTACCCGCCCGCACCGCTGCCCGGTTAGCATAGCTGGGTAAACCCTGGAGCAGCTGCTCAATCAAAGGCTTAAAGTCTCTAGGGCACTGTTCCATTGACGCTGCCAGGGCACGAGGCAGCCTCAGTCCCAATCCCGCCATCAAAGCGAGGCTAACCAGCGAAACAGTCCCACAAAAGCGACTCACCTGCCTCGTCATTGGCCATCCCATTCCACAAGCCCCATGGGTGCTTGAGCACAACACCCCCCTAAACGAGCATGGAGGGACTCGAACCCCCGACCCTCAGAACCGGAATCTGATGCTCTATCCACTGAGCTACATGCCCTCAATACGGCGGCAACCCCTGATCACCAGAATTACCAAGGCCACCAGTATACTGGTTTTGCCCCTTGTTGTGCTAGAGGGTGACCCGAGCTACAAAAAAGCGAGGGGATCCATCGGCTCACCCTGGCGATGCACCTCAAAATGCAGGTGAGGCCCCGTGGATAACCCGGTAGACCCCACAGCAGCAATGACCTGCCCCTTTTGGACAGGCTGACCTTCCGCAACTAAAATCTCACTGGCATGGGCATATAGCGTTGTTAGGCCATTCCCATGATCTAGCACCACCGTATTGCCGTAGCCACCATACCAACCCGCAAAAATCACGAATCCAGCATCAGCCGCCCAAATTGGACTCCCATGCTCTGCCCCAAAGTCAGTGCCAGAATGAAAGCGACTTGAGCCTAAAATCGGGTGTTGCCGCCACCCAAAATGACTGGTGATCGGGCCTTGGGCTGGAATGCCCATTTGGCCGGTGCCCAAAATCCGATCCACCCCTGGGAGGGTAGTACGAACAGCTAAGCGCTGCTGAATGATGATCCCCAGTCGGCGAGAGTCTTCGACCAGTTGATTTTCAGCAGCCTCCAAAGCCTGTCGGTCAGCATTCAGACGTGACACGAGCTGACTTTGAGCCTTAGCCTGGGCTTCAAACTCCGACTTTTGAGCCAACAACTGATTTTTGAGCAAGGCGACCTGATTTTTTTGCAGTTCTGCCAGCATTTTTTGGTCATTGATTGCTGAGCGCTGCTGTTGTAGAGACACCAGCACCTTTTGGTCAGCAGCATACACCTGTTTGAGCTGATGCCGCCGCTGTATGAGCTGCTCCAGAGTTTGGCTTTGCAGCAAAGTAGCCCAAGGATTATGCAGTTGCTGCCGTTGCAAATACCGCAGGCGCGCCACAGTATTGGCCTGCTTCTGGTCAAAGACTTTCTCAGCCTTTTCTAAATCAGCTTCAATTTGCTGTAGCTTGTCAGTAGCGGCCTGGAACTGGGCTTCTTGGGCGGCAATTTGAGATTCGGTGGTGGCCAGGTTGCTCTCAAGACCGTCGAGTCGATCTCGGGCAGCCTCCTCTAAGTCGGTTAACTTCCGGCGCTGCTGACTAACCCCTGAACGATAATCTTCGAGGAGTTCTTGGTGTTTCTGTAACTCATCGACCGAAGCTGATGCCTGTACCGGAGCAGGCATCAGCAAATGCCAGACCCCCACAAGCCCCAATAGCCCCATGAAAAGTGCGAGCAAGAGACTAGAACCCCGCAAGCGCAAAAATCTTAGGCAAGATAGCAGGTGGTGAGACTGCCCCGCGAGTGTATGGAAAAACTTCACCATAGTTTGCAAATACAATCACCCCTCCCTCAATTCAGAGCGCCTAGTGGTCTGCCAGCTTTAATTTGAGAGATAGAAGCAGAATGGGGTTAAACTTTGTGGGGTCTTCGCCCCCTCAAAATTTTCCTGACGAAACACTAGGCCACTTTCGCTAATGTACCCCAATCCCCTCAAAGAGTTACGATAGGTTTCTGAGATTTTCTTTGGGATATTCACCCCCAGTCTTTACAAGTTCATGGAATCGACCGTTATTCCCGTTTCGCTCCCTCAAAATGCCTATCAGATCCTGATTGCGCCAGGGCAGCTCTCTCATTTAGGAGACCGACTGCAAAGTTCGGACTGTATCAGGGGCACCCTCGGCTCCAAAATGCTGATTGTTTCCAATCCTCAAATCTGGAAACATTATGGGGAACTCCTAGTCCAAACCTTAACCCAGGCAGGTTTTCAGGTTGACTTCTTGCTCTTGCCGGCTGGGGAGCGTTACAAAACCCTCAAATCCCTCCAAAAAATTTATGATGCTGCCTTGAGGCATCGGCTTGAGCGTAGCTCTACGCTCATTGCCCTAGGCGGTGGGGTGATCGGAGACATGACCGGATTCGCAGCAGCAACCTGGTTACGAGGCATAGCAGTGATTCAGGTGCCCACTAGTCTGCTGGCCATGGTAGACGCGGCGATTGGTGGCAAAACTGGGGTGAATCACCCCCAAGGCAAGAACCTCATTGGAGCCTTTCATCAACCCAGACTGGTGGTGATTGATCCCCAAACCCTCAAAACTTTACCAGCTCGTGAATTTAGGGCCGCTATGGCTGAGGTGATCAAATATGGAGTCATTTGGGATGCGCAACTGTTTGCACAACTAGAGCAATGTCCAAGACTGGATCGCTACCGCGACCTATCTGAGGCTCAGCTCGCAGAAATTTTGCAGCGCTCCTGCCAAGCTAAAGCCGATGTCGTCAGTAAGGATGAAAAAGAGGCGGGTCTGCGGGCAATTCTGAACTACGGTCATACGATTGGCCATGCCATTGAAAGCCTCACGGGGTATCGTCAGTTCAACCATGGTGAAGCAGTGGGCTTAGGCATGATCGCAGCTGGTCAGATTTCTGTCGCGCTGGGACTGTGGTCTGCCCAGGGATTGGAGCGTCAGCAGCAGCTTATTCAGGGCGCTGGGCTGCCTACCCATTTACCCACTGAGTTAGACCCCAATGCTGTCTTAGAGCTGCTGCAAACAGACAAGAAAGTGGCTGGAGGACGGGTACGGTTTGTTTTACCCACGGGTATCGGAACCGCTACCCTGAGCGATCAAGTGCCACCTGAGGTGATTCGAGCGGTACTGAGCCACATGCAAGCTTAATCAAGACTGCCCTAGGAGTCCAATGTTTGCAGATCTGAGTTTTCAAAACCGCGTAGAAAACTGAGCAGCTCTCGATTGACCAGGCGGGGAACTTCCTGTTGAATCCAATGGCCACACTCTGGAATCGCCTTGAACCGGAACGGTGCCTTGATCAACTGCTCTAAGGTGGCTTGAGATTGGGGGCTCAAAAGACTGTCTTCTTCTCCCCAGAGCACCAAAGCAGGCACCTGAATGGGTTGGGGGAGACGCCCAAGACGAGAGAGCCACTGGCCAGCAGAAAATAATTGACGATAAGAATTGAGTGCGGATGTAACAACACCCGTTTTTTCAAGGGCAGCTCGGTAAATCCGCAAGGTTTCACTGGAAAAAGCCGCTTTACGAATTGCCTGGGATTGAAACCACTCCCGCAAGAACTGTTGCAGGTTTTGGCGAATCAGCCACTCAGGAACTCCCGGAACTTGCATGGCTAACAAAGGCCAATTCCGACGCATCTGATCCCAGTTGCCGATCAGATCCTGAACTAAATGCTGTGGGTGAGGTGCATTGAGCAGGGCAATCCCCTTGAGTGCATCTGGGTAATGTTGAGCGAGATGCCAGACAATCATGCCACCACAATCATGACCGACAACATGTGCCTGCCGATAACCCAGATTGTGAATGAGTCCCAAAATATCAGTACCCAGTGTGGTTAAGTCATAACCGCCTTGGGGCTTATCAGAATCGTTATAGCCTCGCAGATCAGGAACCACAACCTTGAAGTGTCGAGCCAACTCTGGCAACTGATAGCGCCAAGAGTACCAAAATTCAGCAAACCCATGCAGGAGAACCACTAACTCCCCTTCTCCTTGGGTAACGTAATGAAGACGAATGTGGTTGGTTTCAATAAACTGATGCTGCCAAGGTGCAAGCACGCTGTTCATACTCACGGATGATGATGGGAGTGTAAATACCTAAAGACTCATACCCACCCTCTCTGGAGTTCAAGATCTAAACCTTCAGAGTGTACTGGATGAATACAGGTGAATTCAGCGTAACATTTTGACATCCCTGAGAGCATATAGGTCTGGGATCGGTTTTAGATGTCATTGCAATAGAGATTTTGTCTGGCTGCCAAGGTGTCTGAGTCGTTGTCTAGGTCAGTTCAGCCAGCAGGGTTGTGGTTTGAGCTGATTGCTGATCGTACTTAACCAAATTGGCTAGATCTTGGAGCTGCGCAATCGCCTCTGCACCCTCTAGCTTCATCAACTCGCGGTCATCTCGCATTTCAGTCCAAGTGATCCCGTAATCTGACACCAAGAAGCGGATCAGATGGTCGTTTCCCAAGCTCACCATAAATGATGCACCGTTCATTTGGCCGCCACAGGTGTAGCAAGATGCCAAAAAACCGCGCTTCTCTAGCACGATTGCTAAAGCTTTGAGGTTCATCACCAAATCTCGGACGAATTGCCGATGTTGGTCTGCCAATCTAACAAACACAGCCGTCTCCTCATTCCAAACAGGACAACATTAACATCTTTAGATTTTCTTAATCATTTACCAATCATATCGCTTGAAGACCCTCAGTAGGTATTTCGATGGATTACACCGAATCCAAATCCCACATGGGTGCTGTAATCTATACTTATATCCCTCGATTACCACGCTCTGAGGTGGGCTCACTGAGGGTCTGTTGCTTGAGGGTCTGTTTTTCGCTCCTAGGGGCATGATTTAGATCTTCTTACCTCTAAATCATGCCCGTTGATTTTAGTGTTACAGACCACTAAATCATCTTTTTGGTTTCCAATAGCTCCTTGCCAACAAGGTTTTAAGGCTAGCTTGATGTTGATTGGGATGGAGCAAGAGTTGATACAAGCTCGATGTGACTGCTGCAACCTAGGCAGATTACCCCCGCTATGCGCCTGTTTGCCGTCTCTTTGAGTTTGGCGCTAGATGCCATTGGTAGAAGTCTATACCCCAAATCTGGACTGGTGCTTACTGTAGCACTTACTTTTCCTAGATTTCCCTGTTCTGAATAAAAATATACTTTAGGTGCAACCCAAATCCGTAAACGTGGTTACAGTTATGGCTGCGGCGTCCTGGGGGTTGGCCTTTACGGCAAAGGACTGGTCACAAAAGTGCTGCGGACTACTATTGATGAGTCCCGTCAAGCAAGTATCTTGTGCCAGTCCTGGTTTTGCGGAAATTGTAGAAGCTAAGTGAGTCTCGAATTTAGAGACTTTGGATTAACGCATTTCCTCCTTGAGGAAACCGCTGTAGGCTTCCATGCCATGTTCGCCGATGTCTAGACCGCGAATCTCTTCTTCTTGGGGAACGCGAATCCCAGTAATGGCTTGGATCGCAAGCCAGGTAATCGTCACGCCGAGGACGGTAAAGCCGCCCACAGCTAAGATCCCCACAATTTGAGGGATGAGTTGTTCTATGCCCCCACCCATAAATAGACCAGCAGCTGGGCCAGCGCCTTCTCCATAAATAGTGTCATCGGGACCTTGAGAAAAAAGTCCTACGGCTAGGGTGCCCCAAACGCCACAGACTAAGTGAACTGAGGATGCCCCCACTGGGTCATCAATTTTGAGGCCATCAATGATAGTCACTGAGAAGACCACCAAAATACCGGCAATCAAGCCAATGACAGCAGCCCAAAAGTTGTTGACAAAGGCGCAGGGGGCGGTGATTCCCACTAGGCCAGCCAACACCCCGTTGATCACCATGGATAGGTCGGGCTTGCCCAGATAAAACCAGGCGGTGAAGGTGGCGGCAACCCCCCCAAAGGCAGCGGCCAAGTTTGTGGTCACGGCAATGTGAGAAATGGCACCCGCATCGGCTGCCATGGTAGAGCCGGGGTTAAAACCAAACCAACCCAGCCACAGAATTAAGCAGCCTAAGGTGGCAATGCTCATGTTGTGGCCGGGCATGGCGGTGGCGCCTGTCTCGGAATAACGCCCAAGACGAGGACCCAAGATGGCCGCACCCATCAGGGCACCCCACCCACCCACGGAGTGCACCACGGTGGAGCCTGCAAAGTCCCAAAAGCCAAAGTCTGCCAGCCAGCCACCGCCCCAAATCCAGTGGCCAGTGATGGGGTAGAGAATGCCAGTCAGAACCAAGCTAAAGATCAAAAACGAAATAAATTTAATCCGTTCGGCAACGGCTCCAGAGACAATTGTGGCTGCTGTTCCAGCGAATACTAACTGGAACAAAAATTTGGCCTCTAGGGGAACCCCAGTCCAGGCAATTGCACTAAAGATGCCCTCGTATCCCTCCCCGTCGAGGAGGGGGCTATTATCAGGACCAAGCAAGAACCAGCCATTTAAGCCAAGAAAGGCATTGCCATCGCCGAACATGATCCCAAAACCAATGGCCCAGTAGGCAATGGTGGCTAGGGCAAATACAATTAGGTTTTTGGTGAGGATGTTAACTGCATTTTTCTGACGACAGAACCCGGTTTCAAGCATGCCGAAGCCCGCGTTCATAAAAAAGACTAAGAAGGCACAAACCAAGACCCACAGGGTATCTAACCCGACCTGTAGGCCAGTCTGAACTTCTTCGATATCAATTTCTACAATTTCAGTGGGGGGGTCTTGCGCCGAGGCGGCGACCACCCAAAAGACTAAAATTAGTGCCGCCAAGGGTAGACAGGCCTGCCAAGATGGCGACAGGCGATCTAGCCTTAGGGGGAACCCTCTTAAATTTGACTTAGACATCACTACAAAACATTTCCTCGATAGCAAGAGACAACGAGTTGCCTGAATAGGCAGGTGAAGACCGCAGTGGCTAGACTTTACAGGAATAGTGATCCCGTGAGTCAGTGGTTCAAAATGCGCGGATCTGTGAGGATAAGCTGTGATTCAAGCCGATTTAGCACGGGAAGTGCAAAAAAGGCTAACTAGTGTAACCGATTGCATCAGTTCTAGGGAGTGCAATTCTGTATAGCACTATACTTTTGGCCGTAGAATTTATCAGGCTCTTGCGTCAGGTCTCGGCCTTGTGAAAGGCTATAAGGAGGAAAAAGTCCGCTGCAGATGTATCCCTGAGGGATTGTCATGGGTGTCCTAGTCAAGACAGTGAGAGAGTATGCCGAACGCTTGGGAAATTGATTTTTACTCTCGACCGATTACGGATGAGCGTCAAAAAAAGCTGTGGGAACTATTGGTCTGTGACCCGCAGCGACGGTTTGAGTTTACGAAATATTGTGTAGGGGCAGAGGCGAATGCACGGTGGTTGCAGACGGCACTGACGGAGGCGCTAGAGTTTTGGCGATCGCAGCTCGGCACGGAGCAGGAAACGACAGTCCCTGAGCGGATTCGCTTTTTTCGGCGACCGATGGCCAATATTATTACGCGAGCCTGTGATGCCCTAACGATTCCGGCTCAGCCCAGTCGGCGTACCTTTGCGCTCTATCAGTGGTTACAAGAGCGTCATGAGCAGGTTTATCCTCAGCATCCGGGGTTTCAGCCGCTCTTGGCACCGCCTCCGACTTTTGAGCCTACTCCGATGCAGCCTTTGCCGGATGCGCTGGTGGGTCAGGGCTGGCGGGTGGTTACTCTTCAGGCTCAGGACTTTGCGGAGAGTCAGGATTGGGAGATTGCCTTCGGTGATCCCTTGATTTGGAATCTGGCCAGTCTGCCCCCTGATCGCGTCATTCCGGGGGTATTGATTGTCTCCCCCCGTGCGGTTCCCCTGGCGGGGTGGCTCTCAGGGTTGGAGTTGGCCTGTCTATCTTTGGTGCGCGATCCCCAAGCTAGTTTGGTTTTGGAGGCAGGACTCAGCGATCGCTGGTTGCTGGCACCGCTGAAGACCGCGCAGACGATAGCAGAAATTGAGTCCTTCGAGAAGGCCAAGCAGGCTGCGGGCAAGGTTCACTTTTTGGCGGTGCAGACGGATGCCAATGCAGACTCGTTTGCCGGTTTTTGGATCCTGCAAGAACCCTCGCTGGAGTGGTAGGCTCTGAGTATGACGACTTTACCTAATTCCCCCCCTCCTGATTCGCAGCAGCAAGTGTTGGTCGAGCTGCGCGCGTTAAAGCAAGAGGTCGAGCAATTTAACCAAAAATTTGATAACTATCAAAAAGCTACCCAATGGGTGGTGCAATTAGCGTTTAGCCTGATTGCAGCGGCGACGGTGACGGTGATTGTTTCCACGGTTCTGGGTCGGTAGGTCTGACTCTGCTACGGTTAGGGATTAGGAACGGCCAAAAATGAGGTCAAGGCGTTGCTGGGCAGATTCAAGGGCGGCTTGGGGAGATTGTTTACCCAACAGGGTGGCTTCTAGGGCACGACCCAGGTTCTCGGTGACCCGAGTATAGCCGGGAAAGATGGGACGAGATCGCGCCACTGCCATTTGCTCTAAAAAGACACTCAGACTGGGTTGTGCCTCGATGAAGGCTTGGTAGGCATTGCTGGTGCGCGATCGCAGGTTCACGGGCAGGTAGCCGGTGCCCAGTGCCCATTGGGTTTGAAAGTCTTGACTGATCACATATTCAGCAAAGGCGAGGGCAGCACGCTCCCGCTCCGGGGTGGTCTGAAACACAAACAGGTTTTCACCCCCCAAGGCCGTGGCTCGGGTCTGCTCAGCGGGAATGGGGATCACCCCAAAGTCTACGCCCGACTGTTGCAGTTGCCCTAAAGTCCAGGGTCCAGAAATTTGCATGGCCACATTCCCAGCCAGGAAATTATCCAGCTCGTAACCCCGCTCGGGTGCTGACAAAATGGCAGAGCCATCCGCAACTAAATCAGCCCAAAACTGGAGGGCTGCGATCGCACCCCCATTCACCAAATTCACCTGTTCCCCGTCCCGGCTGGTCGTAATCGTGCCCCCGCCACTCCAGAGAAAGGGCAACCAGGTAAACACCGCAAAGTCACCCTTCCCCAGAGCCAGGAAGATCCCCCGCTGGTCAATGCGGCCATCGCCATCGGTATCGCGGGTGAGCTGTTGCGCCACCTGACGCAGCTCCGTCCAAGTTTGGGGCAAGTTGGTAATCCCGGCGGCCTCAAAAAGACTGGGGCGGTAGAAAATGCCGGTATTGTTGGTGCCAAAGGGAACCGACCAAGTTTGTCCTGCGTAGGTCATGGTGTCCAGCAAGGCCGGATCGAGTTCGGCTTTGACCGAGGAGGCATTCAGCCAGCCATCCAGGGGGCGAATAGCACCCAGATCAATGAGTTGTCCCGTAATTGTGGGGTTGTACCAGAGCAAGTCCGGCGGCGCATTGCCCACCACAGCGGCCAGGATCTTGGGCATCTGCTGGTCGGGTTGGCCAATGTAAAGCGACTCCACTTCAATATCAGGATGAGCCTGATTAAACTGATCCACCAGAGTTTGCAGAATTTCTCGGTTTTGGGGTGGGTTCACCCCCTGCCAAAGGGTGACCCGAATGGAGCCATCTCCCCGCTGTTGGGGAATCAGCCCACAGCCCGAGAGGAGCAACAACAGTGCACACAGGAGTCCCCACAGCCAGGGCATGGCCTTAGACCAGACGGCAACACCAACAGACATCACAGGCATCTAGTATTTCCGCTCCTGGGGCTCAAATAGGCTCAGATTCACGGCCAGATACTGCACGTCAATACCAGCAGCAGAAACATAAGCCAGGGTATGCTTCAGGAATTGGGAATCATCCCGCTGGGGATAGTCTTCGCGGGAGTGAGCCCCGCGACTCTCTCGACGATGCAAGGCTCCAGTCAGGATCACTTCCCCCACGGTCATGAGACTGCGTAGCTCCAGGGCTTCGGTAATCTCGGTGTTCCAGAGCTTGCCCTTGTCATCCAGACGAATTTGGGTCAACTCCTGCCGGAGTTGGTGGATCTGTGCAAGTCCTTGCTCCATCAGAGCTTGGGTGCGAAACACACCACAGTGCTCGGTGAGCGTATCCTGGAACTGCTGCCGCACAGTATGGATGCGCCGATCACCCTCTTGATCCAGCAGCTCTTGGAGCATCTGATGGGCTTCTTGCAGGTATTGGGCTTCGTTGATGGCGGGGAGTTTGCGGGCGGGGAGCAGTTGTGCGATCGCCGCCCCCGTGCGCCTGCCATAGACCACACATTCCAGGAGCGAATTACTGCCCAGACGATTGGCTCCATGCACCGAGACACAGGCACATTCCCCGGCAGCAAAAAAGCCCGCAATCAATCCCTCAGAGCCACTGCGTACCTGGCCATCGGTATTAACCGGAATGCCACCCATAGAGTAATGCACCGTAGGCCGCACCGGGATCGGCTCATGCACCGCGTCTACCCCCGCCAGCCGATGAGCCTCCTCCCAGCAAAAGGGCACCCGACTCATGATTTTGGCTTCGCCCATGTGGCGCAAATCTAGATACACAAAGGGCCCGCCCACCCTGCCGTCGAGTCGGATCCCCCGACCCTGACGAATTTCAGTGGCAATGGCTCGGGAGGTAATATCCCGGGGAGCCAACTCCATCCGGCTGGGGGCATAGGTGGACATAAACCGCTCCCCCTCACTGTTAATTAAATAGGCTCCCTCACCGCGCACCGCCTCTGAAATCAACACCCCCGCCGGATACAGCCCCGTAGGATGAAACTGGACAAACTCCATATCTTCTAGAGGAATCCCCGCTTGAGCGGCCATCGCCAGTCCATCCCCTGTCGAGGCAAAGTCATTGGAGGTGGTATTGAAGGTTCGTCCATAGCCCCCAGTAGCAAACATCACCGCCTTTGCTCGCAGCACTTGCACCGCCCCATCCAGGAGATGATACATGACAATCCCTTTGGCTTCTTGATCTTCTACAATCAGCCGCAGCACGTACCATTCTTCATAAATCGTCACCCCGTAACGACCTAGATTGTTATACAGCTCATGCAGAATAGCGTGACCCGTTTTGTCGGCAGCGTAGCAGGTGCGATTATGGCTGTGTCCTCCAAAGGCTCGCTGGGCAATGCGGCCATCGGGCAAGCGTGAAAACAAAACCCCCAAATGCTCTAGGTCAATTACCACCTCTGGCGCTTCCTGAGCCAGCAGAGCTACCGCGTCTTGATCCGCCAGGTAGTCGGAACCCTTGACCGTATCAAAGGCGTGAGCCTCCCAACTGTCCTGGTCATCGACATTTTTGAGCGTGGCGGCGATGCCCCCTTGAGCCGCCACCGAGTGGGAGCGGATGGGATGGGTTTTGGCCACCAACGCCAGATTGATTTCCGGCACCTGGCGGCAAAGTTCTAGGGCAGCGCGACAGCCCGCCAGCCCTCCCCCCACGATCACCACATCATGCTCTAGCATCGGTTTTCTTTCTTGACTGCGGCAGGAACTGTTATCAATCTATCATTGCAGCTCTGCCAGGATTGCCCCTGGGCAAAGGACTTGCGTCAACTCCGATACGCAAAGATTAGGCCTGTTGAGACATTGCAAGCAAAACCGCTTAAACAGTTAATACAGTCTGACTTTCAATCAGCCATTCCATTCTGTTCAGACAAGAGCGTTACAGATAGGTTATGAACCAAGTGCAATAGAATTGAGCTACTGACCAGACTGCAATTTTACTGCTATGTCCACATCCCTTGAAGACGCCCTCAACACCGTCAACCAACTGACCCCGGAACAACAGGCCATGCTGGTTGAAATCATTCACAATCGCCTGATTGAAGCCAGCCGCCGCAAAATTGCTGAAGATGCTAGGGCATCCATCGCTGCCTTCCATGCAGGCGAGCTGCAGCCTCAGTCAGCACCAACTATCATTGCCGAACTCCAAAGCCTCTTTAACGAGAGCCAATGAGGCAACTGATCCTCACCCCAAAGTTTAAGCGCGCCTATCGAAAGTTCGTCGCCCGCGATACTAAAGTGAAACTGCTGAAAGCCTTACCTGTAAATTTTTCGGCGCATAGCAACCCTTTCTGCACATCTATGGTGGGCTAGGGTGATTGCTCGGTGGACTGGAGAGTCTGGGCAGTCGGCTTTCGCGGCAACTGATCGCAAAGGGTGACCCATTCGGCCACGCTTAAGTCTTCGGCGCGAGCTTGAGGGTTGATGTTTAACTCAGTCAAGGTTGTGGTTAAGCCATCTAAATCTACGATGGCCTTCAAATTGTTGCGCAGCATCTTACGCCGACTGGCAAATCCCACCCGTACTAAAGTTTCAAGCCATTGTGGATCTGCAATGGGGATCGGGTAGGAACGAGGCCGCAATCGCACCACTGCCGAATCGACTTTAGGGGCGGGCTGAAATGCTTTGGCAGGAACAGCACAAATCCATTCGCAGTCTGCTAAACATTGCACGCGAACCGATAGTGCGCCGTAGGTTTTAGAACCAGGCAACGCCACCACCCGTTCAGCTACTTCTTTCTGCACCAACAGCACAATCGACTCAAACCGGGGCAGCCGAGGAACTGAGAGCTGGCCGAGGAGCAACTGTAAAATTTCTCCGGTCAGGTAGTAAGGAATATTGGCGACAACTTTGTTGGGGAATAGGGGCGCAGCCTCTCCGCCCAGCAACATGGGCAGATCGAGGCTGAGAATATCCCCAGCCAGCAGCAGAAACTGGGGATTTTGGCCAAACTGATGCACGAGTCGTTGGCAGAGATCTCGATCTACTTCGACGGCAACGACAGAGGCACCAGTCGCTAGCAGCGCTTGGGTTAAGATGCCCGTACCGGGGCCAATTTCGAGAATGCGATCGCACCCCGACAACTCCGCCGCTGCCACAATTTGTTGGAGCACCTTGGGACTGCGGAGCCAATGCTGACCAAAGCGTCTTCGAGGTCGAGGCACAGAATATCCACCAAACTGAACACGGAAACTATCATCCCATCTCAACAGGGAAGTTCACTTCCACACCCTACAACAGGGGCATATTCCCGTGGTATGGTAATTCAATCAATCTGGGGGCGTGGCGGAATGGTAGACGCTACGGACTTAAAGTGATTGAGCCTTGGTCAAGAAATTGATCAAGTGAATGCTCTCAAACTCAGGGAAACCTAACTCTGCCCCGCAGACAGGGCAATCCTGAGCCAAGCCAACCTCAAGTTGGAAGGTGCAGAGACTCGACGGGAGCTACCCTCCCGCTCCGGTTGGGAAACCAAGCCTGAGCGCGGGTAAAGAGAGAGTCCAATTCTCAAGACCGGAGATGTCCGCGTTGCTGCGAAAGCAGCAGGAGAATGAAAATCCGTTGACCGTTAAGGTCGTGAGGGTTCAAGTCCCTCCGCCCCCATCCCTATCAAGGCATGAAAAACTTGTCATTTGCCAAAAAGCCCCAGCAATCTTGCCAGGGCTTTTTTGGAGGATAAAAGCTTAAAAGTATTTCCCGCAACGCCGTTTTACCTCAGTTTTTGACCTGGATAAATCCAGGTGGGTACCCCTTGCAGCAACTTAAAGTTTCCGGGTGCAAGCCCGGTTTACTGCCGTTACGCGTATTTGGGTTCCCTTAACAAACAGACATAGATCATAAAACGATATTGGCAGCCACCAACGCCGCAGGAAATTACTGCCTAGTGTAACAGGAAACCCAGGTGGGTTTCCAGAAGAGGTTCTGCCAGGAAAATTTTACGGCTCCACTTTATACTTCCCGTCAAAGTTTAACCCTATCAAGGCCACTCCTCACGTGAATCTCAGGACTCTCTCAGATTGGTTCAGTAGGTTGCAGTTGCATCAATATTTCTGGGATAGCAGTCGCCCTGGCGTTAGTTCCCAATTCAAACCCAAATAATCATCAACTTAGGAGCAAAATGATGTCCTTCAAACAAGTAATGGCTTTGAGCTTGAGCTTCAGCAGTTTGCCACTGAGTGCTGCCCTGGCAATGAAACCACCCGCCATAGATATCGTTCACCTAGGCAATATAGGTGAGGCACTTGAGGTTGTGGAAACTCCCTGGGTTCTAGCCCAGGCGAATACCGTTGGTGGCCCTCTGGCTCCAGAGCTGCAAGGGAAACCTGTAGTCGTGGACATTCATGCCAGTTGGTGTCCTGCCTGCCGCAACATTGCCCCCACGCTGTCTCAGTTGCGTCAGCAGTATGGCGATCGCGTGCATTTTGTGAAATTAGATGTCAGCGATCGCGCCCAAGCCAACCAATCAGAACAAAAAGCCAAACGCTTGGGGTTAGGGCAATTCTTTGCCACCCATAAATCCAGAACCGGCACCGTAGTCATTGTCGATGCGGCAACGGGTCGCATCTTAGCTCAGCACAGCAACAATGCCAGCAAGGACGCTTATACAAGGGTTTTGAACACAGCCCTGTCTCAAAAATAAAGCCACTCCTCACCTGAATCTCAGGCACACAAACCCCTCTATTGGAGTTTTTATGACACTTCTTGACAAAATGCCTGACACTCAGCCCCAACCTCAGAAGATTAGGGCTCCTAAAATTCCCAAGTCTTGGTGGTTCTTGAGTGGCCTCGTTCTTTTGGGCATTGTGCTCGCCCTAGTGCTGGATGGCCCAGTCTCTCGCCAGTTAGAAATGTTCCTGGCTGATGTGCAAAATCGCTATCAGCAGTGGTTTGACCAGCAGAACACCGCCAATCCCGTCGTCCTACAAGTGCTGGCCTTTGCTGGGGGGCTAACGGCTAGCATTTCCCCTTGCATTCTGGCACTGTTGCCCATCAATCTTAGCTATATCGGAACTCGCAATATTACTTCCTGGCGAGATGCCTTGATCAAAGCCAGTCTGTTTGTCTTTGGGGTGGTCACCATTGTTAGTCTGCTTGGGCTGGTGGCCTCCTTTGCTGGGGCGGTGATGGTGGAGTACCGGGGCTACATCAATATAGCCGTGGGGGCAATCATCTTGGTGATGGGTCTGAGCCTGTTGGGATTGATCAAGCTGCCGTTACCAGATGTCAATGTCAATGCCTCAGGCTTGGGGCCTTACGGCGTCGGGGTTACCTTTGCCCTGGTGAGTTCGCCCTGCGCCAGCCCGGTGTTATTTGCGGTCTTAGCCGCCGCCGCTGCCACCGGCTCTCAAGTACTCGGCACAATGACCATGGTCAGCTATGCCCTCGGCTATACGATCATTATTTTTCTAGCCAGTGTACTCACTGGCTTTGCCAAGCAGGCAAGGCTACTGCTGAACTATTCCGAATGGATTGTGCGTATTGGCAGTGTGGCTCTCATTCTGGCGGGACTTTACTACCTGGTAGATGGTGCGCAATGGCTAGCCGCTTAGAGGATGTTTGAGCCTTGGTTAAACTGGTGATTTTTACCGAACATTGGGACACCCTGAAGTCTAAACCGGAGAATTATCAATGACCCCAGTAACTATTAAAGATCTCCATCGGTGCAATGTATTGGTTACAGCCGCACTCTATGTAGCAGTGACCCACTACGGCTCCAAACCTGACATCCACATTTATCCATGAATCAAAGACAGCGCGAATGATAGGTGGTCAACGCCAGAACTCACCCAGTGATGGGTAACAGGCAGGCTGTCGATCACCATGCCGGCACACAACAGCATCATGTAAAGAATCGAAAACTTAAACAGCGATCGCGCCTGCTGTGGATCCTCTGGGGTTTGCGTCAACTGCCACGCCTTGTAGATAAACAAGCTCCCCAAGGTGAGAGCCACAGCACCATAGAGCCAGCTTGACACCTGCAACGGGTAGACCAGCAGTAGGGTTACCGGCAGCAGCACCAGGGTATAGGCAAAGATTTGCCGGGCAGTGTGGCTAGAGCCGTCCACCACGGGCAGCATGGGCACATTGACTTTGGCATAGTCTTCTTGCAGCATCATGGCTAGGGGCCAGAAGTGCGGCGGGGTCCACACAAAAATAATGGCAAACAGCACCCAGGCGGGCCAGCTCAGTTCGCCCGTGACCGCTGCCCAGCCTACCAGTGGGGGGATAGCACCGGCAGCGCCGCCAATCACAATATTTTGCGAGGAGGATCGCTTCAGCCAGTGGGTGTAAATGCCGACATAGACCACAATTCCAGACATGGCTAGGCTGGCACTCAAGAGATTCACCCAGGCGGCCAGCAGCACAAAGGCCGTGAGAGCCAAGGCGATGGCAAACACCAAGGCTTGCCAGGGTTGCACCCGTCCTGAGGGTAGGGGGCGATGCTGAGTCCGCTCCATGATGCCGTCGATATCCCGGTCATAGAGACAGTTAATGGTATTGGCAGAGCCAGCAGCACAGGCTCCAGCTAAGAGGGTCACCAGCAGTTGTAAGCCATCTACTTCCCCTGATGCGGCCACCCACATACTGGCTGCCGTTGTGATCAAAAACAATAGGATGAGCCGGGGCTTCATCAGTTGGTAGTAGTCTAAGACCGTTTGCAATACCTCCTGATATAGCGGCGGCGTCTCAGTCCAGACCGTCTTAAACATAAAATCCCTCAATGGTTTGGTTCAACATTTGGCTTAACAACATCGAGATGGGATCACCCTCCCTTAAACATTTACCGATTCCTCGGGAACAGTAGTCTGGGGAATGGCCAGAATGTATTGTGCTTGCCTGCGATCGCGCGCTGCGATCACACTAAAAACAACCAAAGTCCCCAGCAGTGTAGCACCGACCATTTGATGGGCAACGGTGAGGGTCGGCACTTGAAGCTGTAGCCGTAGGGTCAACGTTCCCAGAAGTGCCTGCAAAATCAGTAGACCCCCAGCCCCTTGGGCGCAGCGACGCAGGAGCGGGTGGAGCGCTGCCACTCGCCAAGCCATCCAGATAAGGATGCCTACGGATAGAGTTGCTGGCACCACACCCGCCAGATGGCTGTACATCACCTGACACAGTCCCATCCCTTGGCGGCACTGATGCACTGCCCACTGTGATGCCACCAAAGCACCCAAAATATTTTGGAGGTAAACCAGAGTTGCTGCCCCGAGTCCGACCCAGTGCAGCTTGCCTACTACCCCAGTGCCTTGGTATGGCCAGAGACTTGCTGCGATCGCCAGCAAACTGCAAAAAAACAACAGCCCCGTGGCTAGGTGCGCCGTCACGATATCAAATCGCAGCAGCTCTGTCACCGTCAAGCCTCCCAAGACTCCCTGGAACACCACTAGCCCTAAGCTGCTTGTGGTCGCCCAAGGTAACCAGCGCGGCAAGCGTTGGCGCAGCCCCCAAACCGTCCCTGTCAACACCAGCACCAGCGCCCCCAGACTAGAAGCAACCAACCGATGAAACCACTCCAAGAAGACCTGGAGGTTCATCTGTTGACGGGGCACCACCGCACCGTAGCAAAGGGGCCAATCTGGACAGGCCAAGCCAGCATTCATGACGCGGGTGGCACTGCCCAAAGCCATCAACCCTAGAGTCAACAGGGCAAGACCTAGAAATACGCGCCCGAGCAGCCTTGGCCAATCCCAAGAAACAGATGGTCTATTCGCCTTAGAGGGCGAGAATAAATGAGGATGATTGAGAGAACCTTCAGCCATAGGGAATATCGTTTTCGTTGTCACAACATCACGCCAGGGCAATTGGAAGTGAACCGGTAGCATTCTCATGAAGACTTAGCGAGTTGACGGCAAAGCGAGATCCATCCCTAGCTCAACCTGGCAGATTTACCTAACACTGTAGCCATCCTGTCTAGTTATGGGGGTTGAATCCCAACTTTCTCGCTAAAGTCAGCAACGGTTGGCCAGAATGGGGTTGCCACCCATAAAGTTCTATGAAGATTCCGGGATTTCCTTGATTTTGTAAGCAAGTTTTAACATTGTGGGCGCAAAATCTCCTCTGATCCCAAAGAAAAGTCAAAACCTGCACCAGGAGCAACCACTTTATCCTAAGAGCTGATCTACCTTGTTAGAGGACATTCGTTCATGGGGGCAGGTTTCTGTCATCATCCTCGATATCCGGGTTGCTGTTTCGGTGCTGCCAACCTTTAGAGGCGGTTTGAAAGTTTCTAGCGCCTTGCACTCGCCCCCTAAATCCCCCATTCTGGGGGACTTAAGCGTGATCAAAGCCCCCATTCTGAGGGGTTGGGGGGCAAATGTAGAGCATGGGAAGACTTTCAAGACAGTCTCTTAGGGGCGCACTTCGGTTAGGTTGTGACTGGATCACAGCTCCATTCTTGTTGTTTTCAATACATCTGGCCCTACCGTGAAAATTCCGAGTACCATCACAACGCTCATTGCTGGCATTGCGCTGACGCTGATCAGCCTTTGGTATGGCCAAAATAATGGGCTGTTGCCCACTGTTGCCTCTGTTGAAGCAGATTCTATCGATCAGTTGTTCAATACGATGATGGCCATTGCCACCGGACTTTTTCTGCTGGTGCAGGGGGCTTTGGTGTACAGCCTGTTTGCCTTTCGGCGGCGCAAGGATGACGACAACAGTGACGCTGAACCCATTGAAGGCAATGTGCTGCTCGAACTGGTGTGGACTGCCGTGCCAACTGTGATTGTGATGTGGCTGTCTATCTATAGCTTTGACGTGTATAAATCCGTCAACAGTGGTGGCTACATTGGCCCGAATCACATGGCCCATGCCCACCCTGAACAGACAGTCGCGGCGCAACCGGGGGCTGCGATCGCAGCCCCCCTAGGCAATAACCTGCACACCCATTTGGGCAGCAATACCGTGGCCGACCTGCCTGATTTTCTGCAATATGAAGACCCGAATGATGTAGTGCCCTCAGAGCCACCCCTCGCGGTCAACGTCAATGGCCTTCAGTATGCGTGGATTTTTACCTATCCTGACTCTGGGATCGTCTCGGGCGAGATGCATCTGCCAGTCAATCGCGCGGTAGAGTTGAATATCTCGGCCACCGATGTGATTCATGCCTTCTGGGTACCAGAATTTCGTCTCAAGCAAGATGCCATTCCCGGCTCTGAAACCCACTTGAGCTTCACCGCCAATCGCGTTGGCAACTATCCAGTCATCTGCGCCGAGCTGTGCGGAGCCTACCATGGGGCAATGAAAACTCGGGTGCTCGTGCAAACCCCCGAAGACTTTCAAGCCTGGATTGATAGCCAAACCGTTGCCGCTCAAGACACCCAGACCACCCTGGCTGCTCGTACAGGTGCCAAACCTGACCAGTTTTTGCACCCCCACCTCGATAGCATGGGACTACCCACCACCCTAGATGCCTCAGCTCAAACGCTTCCGCAGATGCACCCCCATCATTCCCATGACCTGGCAATGGCACCTTAATCGGCGTTCCCAGACATTGCGATCGCACAGGATGCTGCACACCCAAGGAAAGACTTATGACCCACGCTCAGCCGACCGCTCACACCACTCATGGGGCACACGCCCAAGAAACCGGGAACAACTGGCGTAAGTACTTTAGCTTCAGCACCGACCACAAAGTCATTGGCATCCAATACTTAGTGACCAGCTTTGTGTTTTACCTAATTGGCGGGGCACTGGCCGAGCTGGTACGCACCGAATTGGCCACCCCCCAATCGGACTTCGTCAGCCGCGAAATCTATAACCAGCTCTTTACCATGCACGCCACCGTGATGATCTTTTTATGGATCATCCCCAGTCTCACCGGTGGGTTTGGCAATTATCTAGTGCCCCTGATGATTGGAGCCAAAGATATGGCCTTCCCCCGCTTAAATGCCATTGCCTTCTGGCTGATCCCGCCCACGGGCATTTTGCTATTGCTGAGCTTTTTTGTGGGCACAGCCAACTCCGGTTGGACCTCCTACCCCCCCCTGAGCCTGGTCTCCAATCAGGCCGGGGAAGCCATTTGGATCCTAGGGGTGATCTTGCTGGGCACCTCCTCGATTATGGCCGCCCTCAACTTCATGACCACCATTCTGAAAATGCGCATCCCCAGTATGCCCTTTCAGAAAATGCCCCTATTTTGCTGGGCGATGATTGCCACCTCGGCACTCCAGTTGATTGCCACCCCCGTACTCACGGGTGCCATGATTTTGCTGGGGTTTGACCTACTGGTGGGCACCGCCTTCTTTAATCCCACCGGCGGTGGGGATCCGGTGGTGTATCAGCACATGTTCTGGTTTTACTCGCACCCAGCGGTCTACATCATGATCTTGCCAGCCTTCGGCATGATCTCAGAAATTTTGCCCACCCATGCCCGCAAGCCCATTTTTGGCTACCTCACCATTGCTTACTCCAGTTTGGCCATTAGCTTTCTAGGACTAGTGGTTTGGGCGCACCACATGTTTACCAGTGGCACCCCAGATTGGCTACGCATGTTCTTTATGATTGCCACCATGGCCATTGCCGTGCCCACGGGCATTAAAGTCTTTGGCTGGCTGGCCACCATTTGGGGCGGCAAGCTGCGGCTGTGTAGCGCCATGCTCTTTGCCATGGGCTTTATTTCCATGTTTGTGATTGGGGGGCTAAGCGGTGTCATGGTGGCTGCTGTGCCCTTTGACATCCATGTGCACGACACCTACTTCATCGTGGCTCATCTTCACTATGTGCTGTTTGGTGGTAGCGTCTTTGGCATTTATGCCAGCCTCTATCATTGGTTTCCCAAGATGACCGGGCGAATGCTGAATGAATTTTGGGGCAAAGTTCATTTCGTCTTGACCTTTGTCGGCATGAACATGACCTTTTTGCCCATGCACGTCTTGGGTCTTCAGGGCATGAACCGCCGCATTGCTGAATATGATCCTCAATTTGCCACCATCAACCTAATCTGCACCATTGGCTCCTATATTTTGGCCGTGTCTACCATTCCCTTTTTGATCAATGCCATCTGGAGCTGGGTCAAGGGGCCGCAAGCGGGAGCCAACCCGTGGCAATCTCTAACCCTGGAGTGGATGACCTCTTCTCCCCCTCCAGTGGAAAACTTTGATCTCGATCCAGTGCTGGTCAGTGGCCCTTACGACTATGGACATGTCAACGCCCAGACCTACAACACCAGCTTTGTGATTGAACCTGCCTCAGCCCAGACCGCTGAAGCAGAGGAAGCGGCAACCGCTTCCAGTTGATTTTTTTCTATTCGCTGTTATCCCCTTGACCTTCACCAGAGAGAATTCATGCAAGGCTCCACTGTTACCCAAAGCCAAGCCGAACTTAATTTTTCGGCCACTCATAGCCATCAAATTGATCACCATAGTGAACACCCTGACCACCGCTTGTTTGGATTTGTGCTGTTTTTGATCTCTGAAAGTATGCTGTTTGTGGGGTTATTTGTGGCCTACCTAACCTATCGAGCAGTTGCCCCCGTTTGGCCCCCTGCCGGTACGCCAGAAGTAGAGCTGTTACTTCCTAGCATCAATACCGTCATTCTGTTGTCTAGTAGCTTTGTCATTCACCAAGCTGACGGAGCCATTAAAAAGAATGATGTCAAAGGTATGCAGCTCTGGTTTCTGGCCACTATTGCCATGGGTGCCACATTCCTGGCTGGACAGGTTTATGAGTATGCCCATCTTGAATTTGGCCTGGCTGAGGGCAACTTATTTGGGAGTACTTTTTATGTACTGACTGGCTTTCATGGTCTGCACGTCTTTGTAGGACTGCTGCTCATGAGTTTGGTGTTGTGGCGCTCCCGCCGCCGAGGACATTACTCAGATCAAAAGCACTTTGGGGTCGAAGCAACGGAAATTTATTGGCATTTTGTAGATGTCATTTGGATTTTCCTCTTTTCGATGCTGTATCTCCTGCATTAGCCACAGGTAATCGTTTACGCCTGGTTAAGCTCTCTGGATTTTGTCCAAGAGCTTTTTTGTTTTTCAAGCTGGATGATAGATTTATGCAGCAGCGTCAAGCAATTAGAAATGCCTTGGTTAGGGCGAAAGGTTGGATTCAAGAACCAATATGGAAATTTATATGGCCCGACCACATTAGCTTTTTATGGTATGACACTAAGAATTGGGGTGATGCTCTAAACCCAGTTCTGATTGAACACCTTTCTGGCAAAAAGGCGAAGGGCATTGACATCAATATCCATCAGTCATATTGGGTTGATGAAGAGGCTGATTTAAATGCAGTTCACTATCTGGTGATTGGAAGTACGCTCCATCATGCCGATAGACAGACAATTGTTTGGGGGGCTGGCTTTACGGGTGAGTTTAATCAGTTTAGGCAGCCTCCTAGGTCAGTGCTGGCTGTGAGAGGACCATTGAGTGCTCAAAGTGTACGTAAGCAAGGGGTTGATTGTCCTAATACCTATGGTGATCCAGCACTCTTACTTCCTAGGTTTTATCAGCCTCAAAGTTTTGAGAAAAAATTCAAACTGGGCATTATTCCTCATTTCTATGATTTCAAGAATCCAAACTTACAAGCTTTTAAGCAAAATCCAGATGTCTTAGTAATTAACATCAAGAGTAATATTAAAAAAGTTGTCGATCAGCTTTGCTCTTGCGAAAAAGTTGTTTCCAGCTCACTTCATGGACTAATCGCAGCAGATGCCTATCAAATTCCTTCAAAATGGATTTTGATATCCAATCGAATTCCTGGAAAAAATTTTAAATTTCATGATTATTATGCTTCTTGCAATTTTGAAGAAACCCCACTTTGGCTAAGCTCAGACACTTCTTGGAAATATCTTTCTCAAGCCTGTTCCCTAAGAAAATTTTGTCCTGACCTGGATCAATTATTAGAGGTCTGCCCCTTCGCTGATTCAACCCATCTGGTGTGAATTTCTCGTCTTTTGCTGCTCATAGGGGCAGTAGCTTGCTGTTTAAGGGTCTGCAACTCACTTAAATTTGGAGAAGATGCCAATGAGCACTTTTGTCTTGGCCTGTTACGAATTGAGAGGTTATCTGTCTTATAGGAGTTGACGGCCTCCCTGTTTTTATTCTTTGATGGAGTCAAGCCCAGCACTTGCTTTATGTTGCCAGCTCAATGACCCACCCTGATCCTTCAAATCCTGCCGATCAAGCCCCTGAGACGATTGATGTTTCAGCAAAAGCCATGGAGACTCGCTCAGATGGCACTTTTACATTGCCTCAGGATGATGATCGTCTCTACACAGATGAGTTCATCCGGGACAATGAAAATGCTTCGCGGCAATTGCTGATTAGCTTTGTGACTTTTTTTGTGGTTGGTCTGGGTGCCATGATTTGGTTTCTGGTCACCCAAAATTCTCCAGAACCCATTGAAGAGCCCATTGAGCCACCGCCTCCGCCAACGGACTTACAGCCGTTGCCCCCTTCACTGCCCAATGATGACCAACTTCCGGCACAGCCTGGATTTCCTCTGCCTGAGCCGCCTTTATCACCTGGAGTTCCCGATCAATTGCCTGATACGGGTGAAGATGTGCCAGCGTTTCCGGTTCCTGAAGGTGTGCAGCCGGACTTTGAGCCGAACTTTGAGCCGAACTTTGAGGAGGAACCCGAGGAATTTGACCCTAACTTTGAAGGAGAAGGGGGGCAGACCCCATGAAGGTCTTGATTCTGGGAGGGGGGTATACGGGTCTACGCCTAGGACGATGGCTGGCCGGGCAGGGAATTTCAGTCTGTTTGACGAATCGCCAGGGAAAGCCCTTAAGGGAGTTGGCTTTGCCGGTGTTTCCATTTGCTTATACGCCGATGGGGGATGCTAGACCACTGCCGATTGAGGCTTTGGCGGGGGTCACCCATGTGTTGTCTACAATTCCACCAGATGCTCAAGGGGTTGATCCAGTGGCTGTGAGTTTGTTAGATCGACTGCAAGGGCAAAAGCTCACCTGGTTTGGCTACCTTTCTACGACTGGTATATACGGCGATACCCAGGGGGCTTGGGTGGATGAGACGGCACCATACAATCCCCAAAATGCGCGATCGCAGCACCGGGTCACCGCCGAGACTCAATTTCTTCAGTCAAGCTTGCCTACCCATATTTTTCGGCTTCCGGGCATCTATGGCCCGGGTCGCAGCATTTTTGATCGGTTGCAAGCCGGTGCCGTTCAGCATGTGGTGAAGCCGGGTCATGTTTTCAGTCGGGTGCATGTAGATGACATTGTTCAAACTCTGGGACGATCGATACAAAATCCCCAGCCCGGAACCATCTACAACGTTGCCGATGACGAACCCACTGAGTCAAGCGTCCTTCTCATCGAAGCCTGCCGTCTTTTGGGTATTGATCCTCCACCCCCCCTGTCCTTTGATCCAGAGCAGATGAGCCCGATGGCGGCTTCCTTTTGGCAAGAGTGTCGCCGCGTCAGTAATCACAAGATCAAGACGGAACTTGGTGTGAACTTGTGTTATCCCACCTACCGAGAAGGCTTGAAAGCCATCCTTAACGGCCTATGTTTTTGTGCTTAGAGTTCTCAAACTTGGGGAGCAAGTTCCAGGTCTAAGCCACTGCTCCAATAAGCTCCAAAATGTGTGATTGCCCTCCACCCTTCCTGCCCCAACCAATAGGGCGAACTGGGAAAGTATAGATAGCCAATGACCCAACCGCTACTGAGGCCACAAAACGAAATCAATACCAGAATTATCAGCGTCGCCCAGCGATTATAGCCAGCCACCTGGAGTTCCAGACGTGCTAGCAACTTAGCTGCCAGCAGAAGCGCCAACATCACAAAGACCGCTGAGGCGGCCACAGCCATAGTAATCACAGCGCTTAAGACCAACATTGTCACCACGCTGCGCGGCCCCATTTGCAACATTCGCCCCCAAATCCGTCCGCTCCACAACAGGGTGTAAATCACGAAAATGCCTAGTCCCCAGGCACCTGCCGACCACAGGATATGGTAGGCCGACAGGTGCCACCCCAAGAGGCCATAGGCCAATCCCAAACAGGCAATTCCCACCCAGGGGGCAGTTTTTCCATAGATTTGACGACTCATGGGCAGCGCTAGCGATCCTTTCTGGTGATGATACCTAGCACGAAAACGAGGGCACTATAACCTGACCACAGCCATTTCCATGATCTCTGTGCTAGTCTTGTTAAGAAATATTGCGAATTTGCTCAATGCCCCATCGCTCCCCCTCTGAACCCCTGCTGCGATCCAAGCAGTCGGCCTTGGATATTCAAGATCTAAAAGGGCTGCTGCACCTTCGGTGGCGATGGGGAGACTGGGTGGTTCTGGATGCCCACTATACCCGAATTGACCAGGTGTTTATGCTGTGGGGGTTGATTGCAGGGGTAATTTTTATGACGGCTGAATGGGCTCCTCTGCTATGGACGACTCAGGCACTTCTCTGGTCTGTTGTTACCCTCAGTATTTCAGCCATCATGATTCGCTTGAGCTGGTGTTGGGCTCGCATTGAACGCTTGCGCTGGTTGGTCTGCTTCTGGGCGAGCCTGATGCTGCTGGGTGTTGTCATCACTGACATTGGAATTTTTGGTCACTGGGGCTGGCTGATGGGGCATCTCTGTTTGCTTTGGCTAGAACTCTGTGCCTTTGGCTATGGGGTCAGTGCGATCGCAGTGCAGTCTCGTTCCTTGGGCACCGTGGGATTGATTCATGGCCTCAGCGGCGTTGCGATCGCCAACCTCTCCACCCACAGCTTTGGGATGACCGCCCTGATCATGGCAGGCACTCTATTGCTGTTGGGAGAATACCAGTGGGACATGCGCCCCCCCATTCACTTTCATCATCTCACCCCTGAAGAACGTCAATTTAACCAGCAACAGCAGCTTCTCCGACAAAGCTGCCTGTAAGCAGAGACGATACAACCACTCACAGGACATTAATTTTTAGGTCAAATCCTCAACCCCTGGAAATTCTTGTTTTAAGGTAGAAGTAATGGGATCGATCCAATCAAAAGGGACACTTCCAGCAAGTGGTGTTCGTGGTGACAAGAAAATCTAAATTAATATTCTGATTTCATCACCTAAGCTTTTACAAGCCCCGGACAAAGTACCCTGAATGAGAGTTCTGTCGCTGTGACTCAGCACCTGCTGCCGAAGGAGAGCGATGGTCAGGCAAAAGGTCAGGAGACTTGCATGAAGTGCCAATTCGCTAGCGGCGGGGAGTTTTTATCGCTTCCTCTCCCTTGTGGTGACTCAAGAGAGACGCAACTCTCTACCAGAGCGACCTGAGGTCACCGACGCTAGAGTCAACCGAAAGCAGGCGGGGTATAGATCATGAGACACCCCGCCTTTTTTACTTGAACTTATCTAAAGATGTGTTGCCAATACTATAGATCTGCTAATTTGAAGAGGTAAAATCCTAGGCATCCATCCTAGTAAAAATTTCTCTTACCGTTACATAACGCTGAACGTCTGTGGCTGTAAATAAGAAAGCACAACAAGCCTTACCCAACATTAACGAACGCATTCGTTTTCCCCAGATTCGGGTCATTGATACCGATGGTGCCCAACTGGGGATTATGTCCCCAAGAGATGCTTTAGAGGTTGCCGAAGATAAAGACTTAGACCTTGTCCTAGTCAGCGATAAGGCCGATCCGCCCGTCTGTCGAATCATGGACTACGGCAAATTCAAGTTTGAGCAAGAAAAGAAAGCTCGAGAAGCCCGAAAAAAACAGCACACCGCTGACCTCAAAGAGGTGAAGATGCGCTACAAAATTGAAGAGCATGACTACAACGTTCGCGTCAACCACGCCGAGCGATTTTTGAAGTCAGGTGACAAAGTAAAGGCAACCGTTATTTTTCGAGGCCGAGAAATTCAACACGCCCACCTAGCAGAAGAATTGCTCCGTCGCATGGCTACAGACCTAGAGCCCTTTGCCGAAATTCAGCAGGCTCCCAAGCGTGAGGGGCGTAACATGATCATGATCATGTCTCCTAAAAAGGCTTGACGCCCCTAAATCGCCTGACCCCAAGACCCTGGCTCACCCCCTCTTGCTCCTCAACGACAAAATATCCTCTGAGGTTGGGGAGCCTTGGACTACTGGGCATTAGTCTCGATTAGGATCACCACTATAGGGCTGTACACCCACTGCCGGATATTCAGGATGGTTAGGGCCAAAAATCAACAAAAAGCCCTCTGCAATTTTGCCAAAAAAGCCCGGTTGTTTTTTCATCTCATTGATCGCGTCATCAACATGCTCTGGGGCAAAGGTATATCCCTCGGATTGAGCTAGATCAGCAAGTTCGTCAGGACTGGCAGTTGCTTGTACCTTGTCTTTGAGCTGGTGATCTTGAGCGGCTTTGGTAAAGAAATGAAACACATTTTCTTTAGACATAGGACACCACGCTTTTACTGTAACTCTTACTACGAATTTAACATTTTGCTTGTCTTATAGCGGTTTACAGATCAATGGAGTACATGGGGTGCAGGGGGCAATGCCCCCTGCGTGGGGGTTCCACCCCCACACCCCTATCTCACTCAGGTGAGAACCGCTATACAAGGGCAAATAAACATTGCAGAAAGCCCAGACGAGCTATCTGGGCTTTTGGAGATCATTCTGACTGACTGAGACAAGCCTTGAGGCTACATCCTATCCGCGCTGTCAATGCGTAAGTCTTGAGAGTTTTCTTGCAAAGGGCTTCATGAAAAATGAGCAGAATGTTCTGCTCATTGCTGGCAAGGTTAACTTGCTCCAGTTTTTTTATCAAATTAAGCTTCAAAAGCAGACAGGGTCAGCGTTTATCTAAAACCTACAGCCGCTTGCCACACAAAGGCCAGTGCTAAAAACAGCACCGGGATCACGGGCAACACATCCACGAGGGGGTCAAAGATGGCATAGGCTTCGGGCAACTTTGCCAAGAGCAGGGCTGCTTCCATGAATCAATTTCCCTTCCAAACACAGCGGTAGAATCGATAAAACATCTTAACATGATTCTCAGGAACTTATGGAAGAGTCCCTGAACTGGCCACTGGCTGAAGCCATGTCGCAAAGGCAGCCCCAAACTGGCCGGTTAAAATTGCGGCTCGAATGCGTTGGGTAAATTGAACTAACTCGGTAATGTTATGGATTGAGAGCAGGGTATAGGCCAGTAGTTCCCGCGATCGCAGCAGGTGACTCAGGTAGGCGCGGGTGAAATGCTGGCAGGTGTAACAGGGACAGGTGTCATCTAGGGGCGTGAAGTCAGTGCGGAAGCGGTTATTTTTCAAGTTCCAGCGCTCCCCTTGCACCAGGGCATTGCCGTGGCGGGCAAGCCGCGTGGGAATCACGCAGTCGAATAAATCTATCCCCGCCGCGATCGCTTGGGCAATTTCACGGTAAGTGCCGACCCCCATCAAGTAGCGGGGTTTATGTTCCGGCAGCAACGGCGTCGTTGCCTGCACAATTTTTTCAATCAGCTCCGGGGGTTCCCCCACGCTCACGCCACCAATGGCATAGCCCGGTAAATCGAAGGGGACTAGCGATCGCGCCGACGCCTGCCGCAAATCCAGATAGGTGCCACCCTGAACAATGCCAAAGAGCGCCTGGTGCGGATGGTGATGGGCGGCCACACAGCGCTCCAACCACTGAGTGGTTCGATGCATAGCCTGCTCCACCTCAGCCCGACTGGCCGGATAGGGGGCACATTCGTCAAAGGCCATGATCACATCGGCACCCAGGGCGTTCTGGATGGCGATGGACTTTTCTGGGGTGAGATGGATCATCTGGCCATCCCGAGGCGAGCGAAAAGAAACCCCAGTGTCGTCAATTTCCCGCAGCTCGCTGAGGCTAAACACCTGAAACCCCCCCGAGTCGGTGAGGATTGGCCCTGACCAGTGCATAAAGCGGTGCAACCCACCGGCTGCTGCCACAATCTCTTCGCCCGGTTGTAGGTGCAGGTGATAGGTATTGGCCAAAATCATTTGGGCACCCGTGGCTCGAAGCTGATCTGGGGTCACGGTTTTAACGTTGGCCAGGGTGCCTACGGGCATGAAGCGTGGGGTTTCAACCGCGCCATGGGGGGTATGAAAGGTGCCAGCACGGGCTTGAGTATGGGGACAACGCTGATGGCACTCAAAGTGAAACAACGGGTTCATGAAGACGCTTAAATCCCTGCATGACCCAAGGCTAGACCGGTTACCAACATGCCTAGCACCAAAAAGGGTTGAGCACTGGCTTGGTACTTCACATCATTGTTAAGGGGATCCCGGAGGAAATACATATCCTGAAAAGTAATCTGAGGGATCACCAGCAGGAGCAAAATCACAGCATAGAGATTTTGGTGGATGCCAATCAAATAGGCAGCAACCCCTGCCTGAAACACATCAATCATCAGGACGCAGATCCAGGCAGCGGTGGTAATACCAAACATCACCGGCAGTGACTTTAATCCCAAGGTGCGATCGCCCTCCACGCTCTTAAAGTCATTGACCACGGCAATCCCCAGACCCGCCAGACTATAAAACAGGGTCAAAACCATAATCGTGGGGTTCAGATCTCCAAACAGGGCATGACCCGCCCACCAAGGCAGGGCAATGTAGCTAGCTCCTAGGGCATAGTTCCCCAGCCAACCATTTTGCTTTAATTTTAGGGGTGGCGCTGAGTAAATGTAGGAGAGAAAAGATCCTGCGATCGCCGTCACCGTAATTGTGGGAAAGGCATGTCCAGCCCATTGATCTAGCCCATAGGCCAGGGCAATCCCGGCCACCAAAAGAACCACAATTTGAACCGCCACCTGGGGCACCGAAATTGCCCCTGACGGAATCGGGCGATAGGGCTCATTGATGGCATCCAGATCCCGATCATAAAAATCATTGAGGGTTTGGGTATACCCCGTCAACAGAGGCCCCGACAGCAGCATACAGGCCGCTGCAATCAGCACATTTTCCAAAGTCCAGGTGTACTGTCCCGAAGAGGCAGCCCCACACACCACCCCCCAGATCAACGGAATCCAGGTGATCGGCTTCATCAACTGCAAGCGGATCTTCCAAATATTGGTTTCCCCCGCTTGGGCACCTTTCATGCCTAGGAGTTGACGGGTCGTCCCCCCCCGTGAGTTTGGACTCTCAGCAGCAGTCGGTTCGGGGAGACTTGCTTCGGGAGAAGTCTGAGAAGTGTCAGGTTCAGCCATGGCCATGGAAGTTCACGCTACAGTTTCGACTTTCTAGCATAGCAAGGGTGTGACATCGGCCTGGGCGACATCCACGAAGCTGGGGCATAACCCCAATACCCATGCTCTTATGAGAAAATAGGATAGATGGACGTTCTATCGCAGGAACCATGAACATTTCAGAGTTTGGGTTTCGGACAGTCAAGAAAATGGTGGAATCCGATAGTCGGGGACGGCTCAGCATTGGTGCGATCGCAAAAGGCAAGCGTTACCGTGTGCAAGTCAATGACTCGGGGCAAATTTTGCTTGACCCAGTAATCGCGATTCCAGAACAGGAACTGTGGCTTTGGCGCAACCCAGAGGCCATTGCATCGGTGCAGCGCGGGATTCAGCAAGCGAGTCAAGGTGAAGTCTATGATTTGGGCTCTTTTGCTGAGTATGCAGCCTTAGAAACTGAGGACGAATGAAGTTTCGTCTCATTTTGACCTATGAAGCCCAAGTTGCTTTACAGCAACTCCAGGATGTCGCCCCCAAGAAGTACAAGAAGGTGCTGAAAACCCTGGGGCTAATGGAAATCAATTTAAGACACCCTGGATTGAGAACACACAAGTATGAGTCTTTGCAAGGGCCTAATCAGGAAGACGTCTTTGAAGCTTACGTTGAGAACCGAACGCCCGGTGCGTATCGAGTTTTCTGGTTCTATGGTCCAGAAGCTGGTCAAATTACCATTTTGGCAATTACCTCCCACCCCTAAGGCTCAGCTGTTGCCCGCTAGCGCGTGGTTGCTGCTGGCATCCCCAGAATATCCTCAATTTTGGGCATTTCTTCGAGGGGAATCACCCGACCCTCGTCTTCAAAGCCAGCGATTTGGTCAAAGTTGAGATAGCGATAGAGTTCTGAGGCAAAGGGATCGATTTTCTTGCCCACAATGTCCTGGTACTCTCCCACGGTGGGAATGCGCCCCAGGAGGGCACAGGCTGCTGCCAGTTCCGCTGAACCCAGATAGACTTGGGCATCTTTACCCATGCGGTTGTTGAAGTTGCGGGTTGAGGTGGAAAAGACCGTGACGCCATCTGCAACTCTGGCCTGGTTGCCCATGCAGAGGCTACACCCCGGCATTTCGGTACGGGCACCTGCGGCAGCAAAGATGTCGTAATAGCCTTCTTCGCGGAGCTGTTTTTCATCCATGCGGGTGGGCGGACAAATCCACAGGCGCACCTTCACAGGACCAGCCCCATCCAGCACCTTAGCCGCCGCTCGGTAGTGGCCAATATTGGTCATACAGGAGCCAATAAACACCTCATGGATGGGGTCACCGGCGGATTCTGAAAGGGTTTTGATGTTGTCGGGGTCATTGGGGGCGGCGACTAGGGGTTCTTTAATCTCATTGAGGTTGACTTCTAAAACTGCCGCATAGGTGGCATCTGCATCCGCAGACATCAGGGCTGGATTTTGCAGCCATGCTTCCATTTTGGCCACGCGGCGCAAGAGCGTCCGGGCATCTTGGTAGCCACGGGCAACCATATTTTTTAAGAGCGCCACATTGGAGCGCAGGTACTCCGATACGGTTTCTTCGCTGAGTTTAATGGTGCAGCCTGCACAGGAGCGCTCAGCACTGGCATCGGTCAATTCAAAGGCTTGCTCAACTTTGAGATCTGGCAGTCCTTCCATTTCCAGCACTTTGCCAGAGAAGATGTTCTGCTTATTTTGTTTGGCAACGGTCAGTAGCCCCTTCTGGATGGCCACATAGGGAATGGCGTTGACAATATCTCGGAGGGTAATTCCTGGTTGCAGTTCCCCCTGGAACCTCACCAGCACTGATTCTGGCATGTCCAAGGGCATGGCTCCAATGGCGGCGGCAAAGGCCACCAACCCTGACCCAGCGGGGAAGGAAATACCTAGAGGGAAGCGCGTATGTGAATCCCCACCGGTGCCCACAGTATCGGGCAACAGCATTCGGTTCAGCCAGGAGTGAATAATGCCATCTCCAGGGCGCAGGGCTACCCCCGCTCGGCTGGAGAAAAAGTCTGGCAGATTCTTGTGGGTTTCGATATCCACTGGCTTGGGATAGGCGGCAGTATGGCAGAAGCTCTGCATCACCAGGTCGGCACTAAAGCCCAGGCAGGCCAATTCTTTGAGTTCGTCTCGGGTCATGGGGCCAGTAGTATCTTGAGACCCCACGGTGGTCATCAGGGGTTCGCAGGAGGTACCTGGGCGAACACCCAGCAGACCACAGGCTTTACCCACCATCTTTTGAGCCAGGGTATAGCCAGTGCCGGGGTCTGCGGGCGGAATGGGGCGGGTAAACCTATCACTGGGGGCTAGCCCCAACTCCATGCGGACTTTATCGGTGAGGGAGCGGCCAATCAGGAGAGGAATGCGCCCGCCAGCACGAACTTCGTCCAGGATGGTTTCTGGCTTCAGCGTAAAGGTGGAGAGAACCTCGCCCGCTTCGTTGGTGATTTCACCCTTGTAGGGATGCAGGGTGATCACCATCCCTGTTTCCAAGACAGATACGTCGCACTCAATGGGCAAAGCGCCAGAGTCTTCGGCAGTGTTGAAGAAGATGGGGGCAATTTTGCTGCCTAGGATATATCCCCCAGTTCGCTTGTTGGGCACGAAGGGAATGTCCTGGCCAATGTGCCACAGCACTGAGTTGATGGCCGATTTACGGGAGGATCCTGTGCCGACAACATCGCCCACATAGACTAGGGGATGGCCTTTTTGTTTTAGTTCAGCCAGGGTCTCTATGGCATTGTCTAGGCGCGACTCTAGCATGGCCAGGGCATGAAGGGGGATGTCGGGTCGGGTGGTGGCATGGGTGGCAGGGGAAAGGTCGTCGGTGTTGGTTTCACCCGGCACTTTAAAGACGGTGACGGTGATGGCGTCGGGCAGGGTGGGGCGCTGGGTAAACCACTCGGCGACGACCCAGGCGTCCACAACGGCTTGGGCGTAGGCATTCCCGGCTTGAGCCAGTTCCATGACATCGTGGTAGGCGTCGTAGACCAAGAGGGTTCGCTGGAGTGCCGTGGTGGCAGTACTGGCAATGGCGGCATCGTTTGCTTGAAGCAGATCGATTAAGGAGTGGACGTTATAGCCTCCCATCATGGTGCCCAATAGCTCAACGGCTGCGGTGGGAGAAATCAGGGGGCTGGTGGTTTCGCCATGGGCGATCGCGCTTAAAAAAGAGGCTTTCACATAGGCGGCTTGATCGACACCGGGGGGGACGCGATCGCGCAACAAACCCAGGAGAGCTTCGGCTTCCTCAGCGGGGGGCTGCTTGAGCAAATCACATAGCTCTGCCGTTTGCTCTGCCGTCAGGGGCAGAGGCGGAATCCCCATGGCTGCGCGTTCAGCTTGATGTTGTCGATAAGATGCCAGCATGTCCCACCCCACTAAACAAACAATTTTTTCGCACTCCTCAATGATGAGGAACATTCTCTAAGATTTCGGTAAGCAATGTGTCAGACAAGAGAGCCCCATAGTCCAGGACTGACTTAGACGATAGCGCTCAGGTACCTTAGAGGCTTTTCAAACAAGCTCTTAACACCATTTTAACGATTTGCCTGACTTGAGTCTGGGACTCCTCTGAACCCATTCACTCTGTAGAATGCAGGCTGTCCCCACGAAACTGTAAAGTAGCTTACAAGATTGCTCTCAACAGCAGTGCTAGAAAGAGAGCGGATCGTTCAAATAATGAATGTATCGCATAATAAGTTAATGTATTGATTTGGGAGAAAGACATTGAAGAAGGTAGAGGCCATTATTCGCCCATTTAAGCTAGATGAGGTCAAAATTGCCCTGGTCAACGCTGGGATTGTGGGGATGACAGTTTCTGAGGTGCGGGGATTTGGCCGCCAAAAGGGACAGACAGAGCGATATCGGGGATCTGAGTATACCGTTGAGTTCTTGCAAAAGCTTAAGATCGAGATTGTGGTGGAAAACGACCAAGTTGACATGGTGGTCGAAAAAATTGTCACCGCAGCCCGAACTGGCGAAATTGGCGATGGCAAGATTTTTGTCGCGCCTGTGGATCAGGTGATTCGGATTCGGACTGGAGAAAAAGATTTTGAGGCTGTTTGACCCTCGTTAGTGACAGTATGGGTGTAATTACAGGCAGTACCCGGCTCTTGGGAGTCATTGGTCATCCAATCGAGCATTCACTGTCCCCGTTAATGCACAATGCGGCGCTACAGGCGATGGCTCAGGGTCAAGGTGCTTGGACTAGCCTTGAGTCATCGCAGTCGATTTTGTCCCATGTGTACCTGCCTCTGGCCGTGGCTCCGACCCACCTCAAGGTTGCCGTTGATGGACTGGCAGCTTTAGGGTGGGTTGGTTTTAATATCACCATTCCCCACAAGCAGACCATTGTGCCGCTGTTGAGCGAGGTTACGCCCCTGGCAAAAGCAGTGGGTGCCGTCAATACAGTGTGGCGAACGGCTCAGGGTTGGACAGGCACCAATACCGATGTTCAGGGTTTTCTGGCTCCTCTGTTGACCCAAAACCGAGATTGGTCGGGTGTTGAGGCTACCATTCTTGGCAGTGGCGGAGCCGCTCGGGCCGTGATCGTAGGCTGCGCTAAGTTGGGCTGTGCCAATATTCGAGTGATTGGGCGCGATCGCACCAAACTCACTCAGCTCCAAGCCAGCTTTGCTGGGGCAGCCGTTCCCATGGCCATTCCGATCAAAACTAGCACCTGGGATAGACTCTCCCATCATCTGCCTAGTACAGAGCTATTGGTGAACACCACCCCATTGGGGCTGTCTCCCCACAGTGAAAACACCCCCCTCACCGACGAGCAGATCCAACAACTACCGCCCACTGCTCTGGTCTATGACTTGATTTATACCCCTGACCCCACCCGCCTCATGCAGCAAGCGCAGGCATGGGGTTTAGACAGCTTGAGTGGCTTAGAGATGTTGATTCAGCAGGGGGCTGCCGCACTGGAAATCTGGTTGCAAGACCCCCCCCCAGTCGCCGTGATGCGCCAAGCTGCCCAAGCCTTTTTACGGTAATCGAGCTAGGTCTCACCCCAATCACAACGCTCACAGCCAATTGCCCGCAACCATCCCCCCCAAAAGTAAAAAGCCAATCCAGACATTTTGGCGAAACAGTTGCCCGTAATCTTGATCGGATAACCTAGGCTGTTGCAGTTGCCAAACTTGCAAACTCCACAACAGAGCGGCAAGACCCACCGTGAGGCTAAAGCTGAAGTGTAGGGACAAAAACTGACCCAAACGCCACAATAGCCCAGTGGTGATCAAAAAACATCCTCCTATGGCCAGCGGTGCATAGCGACCAAAAAAGAGGGCACTGGAATTGATCCCCAGACGTTGGTCGTCGGGGCGGTCGGCCATGGCATAGATGGTGTCAAATCCTAGAGTCCACAACAGGGTGGCTCCCCACAACAGCCAGGTGGCCATGCTGAGTGTGCCAGTGACAGCGCTCCAGCTAATCAAAACCGCAAACCCCCAGGCCAAGGCCAAGACCAATTGGGGGATCGGAAAAAACCGTTTGGCCAAGGGATACAACAGGATTACCGGCACTGCGGCAATGCACAGCCCAAAACTCAGCGGCGTCAGAAAAAGCGCCAGCCCAAAAGCACAGGCAAAAGCCACCAAGGCCACCCCAACCCCCACCCGCAGGGTCAGAATTTTGGCCGCTAGGGGGCGCTGGCGCGTGCGCTCCACTTGAGGATCAATGTTGCGATCCCAGAGGTCATTGACCACGCAGCCCGCAGCACTGGTGGCAAGGCTCCCAGCGATAATCACGGTGACCAACAGGGGCGAAGGGGTGCCTTGAGAGGCCAAAACCACGGCCCACAGCGCTGGAATCATCAGAATTAAACGACCTGCGGGTTTATCCCAACGCAGGAGTTTGATCACAGCCATCCAGGGATTGATGGTGGCTGGGGGCAAAGGTGTCCTGATCATCGTTAACCCATCCATCTTTTTTCCCATGATGCCAGGATTATGCCTCTTAGGGTGCTGGTCAAACGTGAGTTCGACAGCTCTCGTCTGCCCTCACCCCAACCCCTCTCCCAATGTTGGGAGAGGGGCTAAAACCTTGAATTTGTGCTCTGTTCCCCCTCTCCCAACATTGGGAGAGGGGGCTAGGGGGTGAGGGCGGATAAGTCCTCGAACTCACGTTAGTTAAGGAATTATTTGAGAAGTATCTGTGTTGGCTGATATTCTTCTATCTCTAGAAATCATCGTGATCGTGTAGTCTAAATATATTCTTTATCTAAAGATCTAAACAATGGGCAAGTTCTTAGAAGATGAGCGTGGTGCTGAACAAGAATTTGTGAGAAGCTTTACAGATCTATCTAATCAGATTCATCATTGGGCAGTTCACAAAGGTTTTTGGACTGAAGGGCAGCACCGTAACGATGGAGAAATGATTGCCCAAATGATTCATAAAGTTCGAGATCTCATTCAACCCTAGAATGATTGTCTGACAAGAGCTTCAATTTGGGTGCATCCCACTTTTGTAGCCCTCACCCTAAATCCCTCTCCCAGGGCGGGCTACCGTGTACACACAAGT
>NZ_WVIC01000033.1 GCF_009939295.1 Petrachloros mirabilis ULC683 | reverse complement strand
TCCTGAGTGCTCTACCTCAATTTTACTCCACACAAATTCGGGTGGAACTAGGAGCAGCGTCGGCAATGGATGCTGAAAGATCAGGTTCTAACAGCCATCTTAGAATCTATTTTGCAGAATATTGTCAGTTTGGGAACAGGCGGAATTTTGTTGCTGATCGCCCAATCAAGGCAATCTGGGCTGGGTTCTCTAACGATTGGTGATTTTGCCCTATTTGTGTATTACCTCTCCTTCATTACAGGTTTTCTCGATTACCTCGGTCGCTTTATGATGCTTTGTAAGCAAACAGAGGTTTCCTTTGAACGCTTAGCCGCATTATGCCGTGACACACCTGCTCAGACTTTGGTCGCCCACCACCCCCTCTACCTGAGCTATCCTATCGTGCGCCCACCAGCGCTGCCCCCCATGGCCCAACCGGTTTGGCATGGGGGCTTGAGGTTGCGTGAGTTAACCGCCCATGACCTGACTTACCACTACCCAGACACCCATCAAGGCATTAGCGGGATCAACATCACCCTAGTGAAAGGCAGCTTAACGGTCATTACTGGCCCCATCGGCTCGGGTAAAACGACCCTACTGCGAGCCATCCTGGGATTATTGCCCCTGCAAGCCGGAACCATTTCCTGGAATGGCCAACCCGTCAGGGAGCCGATCTCGATTTGGAGCCCGCCGCGCAGTGCCTACACGTCACAGATTCCCCAACTGTTTAGCACCTCCCTCCTGGAAAACATTTTGTTAGGGTTAGATCTCGACGAAGCGGCTCTTGAGAAAGCCATTTCAAGGGCTGTACTCGAACCCGATCTGGCCACCATGGCCAAAGGGCTACACACCCTCGTAGGGACGAAAGGTGTTCGACTGTCGGGGGGGCAAATTCAGCGGGTGGCTGCTGCTCGCATGTTCATTCGCCAGCCCGAACTACTCGTCTTTGACGATCTTTCCAGTGCTTTAGATGTCGAAACTGAGCAGCAATTGTGGCAGCGGTTGTTGGCAGGTAGAGCTGTGACGAATTCCCTTACCCCACCAACCTGCCTACCCATCCACTCTCCCACTCTCCTCGTCGTCTCCCATCGTCCTGGAATCCTCCGTCAGGCCGACCAAATTGTTGTCCTTAAACAGGGTCAAGTCGAAGCGATCGGATGCCTTGAGGATCTACTACAGTCCTGCACCGCTATACAAAATCTATGGCGAGGCTATAGAGATACCCTGAACCGTAGCTAACTCAATGCAAGTTTGGGATCTGGCAGTCATTCCTCTGGAACCCACTTGCGGTTTGGCCTGACGCTCACCCTGCTCACGCTGGCCTTTGCCTACGGATGGATCACCTGGCAGATGCTGTCTTTGCCATTATCTATCTCCCTTAGGGTATGGTAATGTGATGCCAATCGGTTCTGATGGAGAGCAGCCATCAGAGATAACGGGGAAAGTCCGGTGCAAGTCCGGCGCTGTCCCGCAACTGTAATGAACTGGGTTAGGTCAGTGCATCCTTCCCAGATCTAAGTCAGAATGCCCGCCGCATCCACCCATTATTTTCGTCTGCGAGGTACGGATGAACACCAGTTTTGCCTTTTTCAACCCAATCCCAGTCCCATTCCCTGCTCCAGACTGGGGATAAAGCCTTTCCCGCTGCGCCAAGGCTAGCTTAGACTCTGCCATTAATCGGATTCAGCCCTCTTCTGAGGGTGGTTCTTTGAGTACCCTGGCTTCCAGAATTCCAGGTTGGATAGCTATCGCGCTTTGCAGCATGACCAGCAGGCCAGCCTGCCTTAGGCTTTATATTTTTGTGATAATGATTATCATTCTCTGTTAAGCTAATCACACAACTCGCCTTTAGCCGCCTGACGTTAGTTGCTCTGCTGAACAGATTCGGATTGGAGAACTCAAGCATGACCAAACCTTGGGGTCACGGCACCTGCCATGGCCTACTTTCAGGGCTACTCTTGGGAGGCATCTTGCCTCTCCAGGATGCCTCCGCGCTGGCTCAAGTCCCGCTGGTAGAAGAGCCAGCACCCACGCCAGAGGCACTGGACACGCAAGCCCCTTTTGAAGCTGAACCGCCCTTAGATACATTGGGTCTGGACGCCAAAGCGGAGCCGGGCGAAGAGAGCGAGAGCACAACCACAGAGCCGCTCGATAGCCTGGCCGAAGAGCCCGAAGAAGAACTCACCGTCACCGGTCGGGTGTTAGATCGCCCCATTTTTTCACCCTTTCGTCAGGAAGGTACGCTCCGGGATGCTACCCGACCGGCCTATGTAATTACCCAGGAGGAAATCAAAGCCCAGGGCGCGCGCAATGTCCGGGAAGCTCTGCGCTTTTTGCCCGGCATCTTGGGGGCGGGCACCGTCGGCACCGAAGTCAATGCCCTCAGTGGTCAATTCATGCGTGGAGCCAATACGGGTCAGGTGCTGATCTTGCTGGATGGCCGTCCCATCAACAACCTGGGGGCAGGGGGATTTGATCTTTCGGAAATCCCTACTGACATTGTGCAGCAGGTGGAAGTTTTGCCCGGCGGGGGGTCAACCTTCTACGGTTCAGATGCCCTAGGCGGCATCATCAATATCATTACCACCGGCCCCCAAGAGCGCTTCGGCGGCAGCCTGGGCGTCAGTGGGGGCAACCTGGGCTACAACGAGCAACGGGTCAGCCTAGGGGGCAAGGTAGATGGGGTCTCGGCTTTGCTCAACTACACCCGCATCCAGGCGAACAATGAGTATCGCTTTTCGATTCCTGAAGCCAATTTTGCCGACAAGCGCCGCAACAATGACACCCTGTCTAATAATTTGCGCGGTCGGGTAGATGTCGAGATCAATCCCCGAGCCAAGCTCAGCCTGAACGTGTTGTACCTGCCCAAGCGCCAGGGCGTGCCGGGGGGCGTCCCCATTCCCGATCCCATTTTTGGCCAGGGCTTTTTCAATGCCCTCACTGACAACAACCGCAAGTTCACCGATCAGGTGCTTGCCGATCTGAGCTGGAGGCAACAACTAGATGTTGAGAACCGCTCTGTTCTGAGCGCTAGAGTCTACGCCGACTGGATCAATACCCGGTTTGAAAACCGCACCACAGAAGCTGAAACCCTATCTGTAGGTGCCGATGGCCAGGTGATCAAAGCCCTGACCCCGCGACTGCCCCAGCAGTTTGAAACCTGGCAGCGCTCAGTGGGGGTACAGGTGCAACATGCCTGGCAACTGGCTGACAATCAAACCCTCACCTATGGGGCCGACTATCGCAACACCCGCGCCCGCAATGTCACCACCAATCTGCTCACGGACGAGGAACGAGAAAACTATGCGGATACGATTTCTCAGGGAGCGCTGTTTGCCCAGTACATCCTGGATATCACCCCCAATCTGCGCACCACGGTGGGGCTGCGCCAGGATTTCAGTAGTCTGGCCAAGGGTGGCGCTTTCTCCTCGTCGGTGGGGCTGAAGTGGATCTTGGGGGATACGACCCTGCGAGCCAACTATATTCGCAACTTTCGCACCCCGCCCCTGAATGCCCTGTTTTCGGCTAACCCGACCAACATCGGCAACCCTGACCTCAAACCAGAGACGGGGAATAGCTTTGATGTGGGCATTGACCAGAAAATTGGCGACTTTGCCCTGCTGCGGTTGACTGCCTTTCAAAATACCATTTCTAACGTGGTTACCTTCCAGCGGATTGCCCCGCCAGTGGATGGCATTTCGGGCACCTGGGTAAATTTGGGTCAGGTGCGCACCCGCGGCCTGGAAGCCTCTCTGAATCTGCGGTTTGCTCGCAATCTCTATGGGTTTGTCAACTATACCCTCAATGACCCCAGAATTCGCAAATCGGCTAACCCCGATGAGGTGGGCAAAGAACTGCGCTTTGTGGGGGCAGACAAGCTGGGGGCGGGTCTGTCCTACGAAAATGCTCAGGGCTGGTATGCAGGTATCTTGGTGAATGCCCTTGTGGGGTCGTATCCAACCGATAACCTCAATACTGAGTTCTTACCTGGCTATACCACAGTAGATCTACGGCTCCAGGCACCGATCTTGCCCCGTACCACTTTGAATCTGGCCTTAGACAACCTGTTTAACAAGCGCTATCAATTGTTTGCCGGTTTTCCCGATGCGGGTCGGACGATCCGGGTCGGGGTTGATTGGCAATTTTAGTCTTAAGGAGATCAAATCATGAGTTCATTTCAACAACGGGTCACGCCCCTGAATCGTCGGACGTCCGAACCTTTGGCTCGGGGCGGGCAGATTGAATATGAGGAGTTCCCAGCCACGATTGAGGTGCTGGGGCCGCTGCTGTACTGGTTGTTTCACGATCACTGGTCAGCGATTGGTCTGGGGCATATGGTAGATGGCAGTGTTTTGGAGCTGGAGTTTACCCAAGCCCCCAAGATTATTCGTCTCTACGATGGCTATTTGACTGTAGTAACTGAGGGCTGGCACATGCACCTGTGCCTGGAAGAGAACCAGGGCGGCCCTTTGGGGAATACCCCTCCTGATCTGCGCCAGAAGCGCTTGGTGCATCGGGCGGCACTCTATCGCCGCTTGAATGCCCAGGGGCAAGCCCGGAGTTGGGGGATTCAGTTTTGGAATGGGGCTGGGGAGCGGATGATGAATTTGTTTCTCCCCAATCCCTTTGTGGGGGAAGAAGAAGATCTACTCCCGGAACACCGCCCCAATCTAGAGAAGCTGCGGCTCTACGACCAGGTGCGGCAAATTTTTGTCTTGGGGGAGGCCGATATTCCCTATGAGACCAATCCTTTGCAGCGGCCTTACCTATCCGTCTGTCGGTCGGGTCGGTGTTATCCCTCCCGTCAGTGGCAGCCCGTTTACGAAGCCCTTCAGGGAGCAGTGGCAGAGCAGGGCTTGGATGTGGAGGTGATTCACTCGGGCTGTTTGGAGGTGTGCAAGCTGGGGCCGGTGGTGTTTTATTCTGGCGATCGCACCTGGTATACGCGGGTGACCCCAGCGGTGGCTGAGGAAATTGTGCAAACCCATGTTGTTCAGGGCAAAAAGCTCCAAGCTCATGTCTATCCCAAGGATCCGTCAGTATAAGGTGGGGGTCTGGCTGGGTGCGATCGCCGCTCTTCTCTGTGCCTGCACCGTCTCAACTGTTGCGGACTCCCCAGATTCTCTAGCCGGGGCAGAGCGCCCTGAATGCGTCCAGCGCTTTGACCCGGAGGTGGATTATTTCCCCGACAAGGTGAAGCTGGAAGAAGCCCAGGGCTTTCAGGTGACCTACCACAACCACTACAAAGTGGTCTCAGTGCAGCGACCCTGGCAGGATGCCACCACCCAGTTTCAATATGTGCTGGTTCAGTGTGGCACCCCCGTGCCCCCAGGGTTTGCAGATGCCCAGGTGGTGACGGTGCCCGTGCGCTCGGTGGTGGCGCTCTCCACCACCCATCTGGTGCCCCTGGAGCAACTGGGCGTCCTGGATACCCTGGTGGGCGTCAGCGATTTCCAGACCATCAATACCCCAGCGGTGATCGTCAAAATTGCAGCCCAGCAGCTCACCGAAGTCAGCCGCAATGCCGCCCTGAACATGGAGCGGATTCTGGCTCTGGATCCTGAGCTGGTGACCACCTTTGGCACCGGCAATCCTGAGCGCGATGCCCACCCCAAGCTGATGGAGGCGGGGCTGCCCGTGGCCATCAATGCGGAGTATATGGAGTCCACTCCCCTGGGTCGTGCCGAATGGCTGAAGTTTATGGCTTTGTTTTTTAACCAGGAGGCCAGAGCCACCAACCAGTTCAACGGGATCGCCCAACAGTATCGGGATCTGGCGCAGCGGGTGGAGTCGGTGACCCATCGACCCACGGTTTTTGTGGGCTTTGCCCGCAACGGCACCTGGCATGTGCCCGGAGGCGACAGCTACGTGGCGCAGTTTCTCGCCGACGCCGGTGCCGACTATCTGTGGTCAGATGACCCCTCCGCCGGTAGCCGCCCTCTTAGTTTTGAACAGGTCTATGCCCGCGCCGCTCAGGCCACCTACTGGCTCAATGGCGACCAGCGCTGGCTGACCCAAGCGGATGTGGTTGCTGCTGATCCGCGCTATGGCGACTTTTTAGCCTGGCAGTTGGGCAATCTTTACAGTCCTATTGCCCGGGTCAACGAGCATGGTGGCAATGACTACTGGGAAAGCGGCACCGCCAATCCCCACTGGGTACTGGCTGACCTAGTGAAAATTTTCCATCCTGAGCAACTACCGAACCACGACTGGGTGTACTACCAAAAACTGCCATGACCCCCATTCACTTTCCCCACCTCACACAGAGATGGAAAATCCAAACCACCCGTGGGCTGATCCTGTTGGGGCTCATGCTGGGGGTGTTCCTGCTCCTAGGGTTGAGCTTGTCCCAGGGACCAGTGGCCATTCCCCTAGGGGACATTTGGACGACCCTCTGGGGGGGGACTCCCACCCAACCCGAATGGCGCAACATTATTCTGCAATTTCGCCTGCCCAAGGCGATCACGGCCATGCTAGCCGGAGGTGCCCTCGCCACCAGTGGCCTTCAACTTCAGACCCTATTTCGCAATCCCCTAGCGGGGCCGTTTGTGCTGGGGATTAGCTCGGGTGCCAGCCTGGGTGTGGCGCTGGTGGTGTTGGCCAATCAGTCTCTAGCTCATTGGGTCATTCTTGCCCATTGGGGAAATTTGGGAACCGTCCTGGCTGCTTGGGGGGGAGCCAGCATCGTCACACTGCTGGTGGTGTTGGCGGCACAGGTGGTTCGCAGTGCTACGGCACTGTTGGTGCTGGGGCTGATGCTGGGCTATGTCACTAGTGCCTTGGTGAGCATCTTGCTGCAAATGAGTTCCGCTCAGCAGATGCAGCAGTATGTGATCTGGACTTTTGGCAGCTTTGGCGGGGTCACCTGGGCACAGTTGCCCTGGCTCAGCGCTTTCATTGGGCTAGGGATGGGCATTGCTTATTTTCTAATCGCGATGTTAAATCCACTGTTGCTGGGAGAGGCGCAGGCCATGGGGTTGGGGGTAAATACTGCTCAGGTGCGGTTGGGGGTGTTGCTCAGTTCCTCGCTGTTGTCGGGGGTGGTGACCGCCTTTTGTGGCCCCATTGCTTTTCTGGGGGTGGTGGTTCCCCACATCTGCCGTCGCCTGCTCAATACAGCGGATCTCCGTTGGCTCTTACCTGGGGTCACGCTCTGCGGGGCACTGCTGGCGCTATGGGCCGATTGGTTTGCCCAGACGCTGGTTCCTCAGACTGTATTGCCCCTCAATGCCATGACTGCTCTGTTAGGGGCTCCGGTGGTGATTTGGGCAATTCTGCAAATACAGCGGCATCCATCGCCTGGTGGCTGATATTGACGGTTGTTCTTGATGCAAGTTATTCTCATTTAAGCACCGATCAATTTACCCCAGCCAAACTAAACGGTTAACTCTTTTTATCTTTGGCACTGTAGCGAGCCTAGATGACTTGTGAATTTACAGACTTTGCACTACCCCCCTGTAGTCCCCCCTTGGTAAAGCTATCGTGTACACACAAGTCTTGAAAAAATTCAAAATCTTTGCGCTCGCCCCCCTAGCCCCCCAAGTTTGGGGGGAAATAGTCCCAGTTTTTGTTGATCTCCCCCCAGAATTGGGGGGTCGGGGGGGCTAATGCAGGGTGGAATGGGTTTATCTAGAGAGGTGTGTACACCGTAACTTGCCAAGGGGGACGGCGACAGCCGGGAGTTTATGCAGAGCGTTTTATGCACAGCTGGTTGACTCAATTCAGATATTTATGCGTAGGTTCAAATTTGAGAATTGGTATCACAACTGATGTATGGAATGCTATCGCTTTTATTAGCTTTACCACAGCTTAGAGTTTTGCATTTGAAACAAAATTTTCTCAACTGAATCTCGAACAACTGCCATTTTTTTGACTAAGATCGGAAGTCATGAGTTTTTCTGCCCTAGCCATCCAACAGCGAGAATCTGAAGCCCAGGCATTGCGGATTTTTCTGGCCTGGGTGCTGCCAGGATCTTTGGTGCTGCACATCTTGGCGCTCTTGTTGGTTCCCGGACTGTCTGTGGATAGCCCACCTCAACTTGAGGATGAAATCATTTTTTTGACTGAGATCGAGCCACTACCAGAAGATCCTGTCACTGAAGCCAATGCGCCGATAGAGTCGAAGGCAGAGGAAGCGGTGGTCGAAGATATGCTAGCTGTGACGGTCAAAGACCGTCCTGCGGCCATCGCAGCTTTACCGTCTCCCATCCAGCCGTCAGTGCCAGCCCCAGATGTAAGTGATGCCGATAGCCAACCGGAAGAACCAGAGGCTCCGCCCGAATCCGAAGCAATCTCAGAACCAGAGCCAAAACCCATCTCAGACACAGCTTCTGAAACCGTTTCTGAAACAGCACCCGAAGAAGTGACTGAAGATCAGCCAGACTCTTCCAAGGCTGACCAGGAATCGGAAGCGCCTGAGACATCGGAAGCGCCCGAGACATCGGAAGCAGAGACTGCTAGTGAATCCCCTGCGCCTCCAGCTCAAGCTTCCACCCAGAATACCGCTTCAGGCTCGACTAACGAGCCATCTATCCAGACCCGATTTCGGCCTCGAAATATTGGCGGTGCTACTCCCAATCGCCTGGGAACTCAGCAACTTAGCCCCGGTACTGCTCCAGCTTCCCCAACTGCACCTGCCCCAACAGCAGCGGCTTCACCGCCACCGCCGCCTCCAGTCCCCCCGAGTCGCAATCCTCAACGCCCCCAATGTGTTCGTAACTGTAGCTTGGAGCGTTACCTGGGGGCTGAGGGAACGGCAAGATTTGAGTACGACATTGATGCCCAGGGCAATCCGGTTAATATCCGTGTGCGCCAAGGCAGTGGCGATCCAGCGCTTGACCGCAAAGCCAAAGAAGCCTTACAGAGAATGCGGTTTGAATCTACAGATACGGGCTATGCAGGGGCTCGGGTGCGGGTCACCTCTGAGCTGGACGGATCTGACTTTCAGCGTCAGCAAGAAGAACGCCGCCGCTGGGAAGCAGAATTGCGAGCCGAGCGGGAACGACAGGAAGCCACCCGCCAGGCGGTTGAGGCAGAGCGCCGTCACCAGGAGCGTCTAGAGCAAGAACGTGCTCAGCAGGCGGTTGAGGAGCCCCCCCCTATGACTGACTCTCCACCTTCAGGGGCACCCTTCCCCGATGAAACCTCCGGACTCCTTGACGTGATGCCGGTGCCTGAGCCAGCGGATCCCCCAGATACTCCCATGGATGTGCCGCCCCCGGAACCGGTTTATGAGCCACCTCCGGAACCGGTTTATGAACCACCCTTCGCAGACTGATAGCAACAAATGATTTGTAAAATTGCAGACCTTACACTCCCCTTTGTTCCTTTTGGTTCTTGTGCGGTGGCACGAAGTGCGGGGAACAGCGACAGTTGTGGGGGTGATTTTTGACGGGTCGTAGACCCTCAAAATTTTCCTGATGGAGCACTCGTTAACGAGGATGTGATGGGGAATTGCAAATCATAGAGCTGAGCATACCGTTCCCCTGGGCTAGCAATTCAGTATGGGTGCCAATTTCGACCAGTTGACCCCGCTCTAGAACTGCAATTTGATCGGCACCTTGAATGGTAGGGAGGCGATGGGCGATTACTAGACTGGTGCGACCCTGGAGCAGGTGCCGCAGTGCGGCTTGAATTCGATACCAGCAATTCCTCACGAGGTTTCTGCCCGCTAAGGACTTGCAGGATGATCCAGTTTTACCTATAGTTAGTTGAGATTAATTCTCAACTAACTAAAATGCTTCCTGTAAATGTATGTTTTCTGCCCAAGTCCAGTCGGGACGGGTCACTGCCAGTGGAGTTGCGATCGCAACTCACTGCTGGACTGTTAGCAGTCTTGCTGTCGCTGACGGTCGTCTTGGCGCTGGTACATGGTTCTGTGTCGATTTCCCTGACAGAACTCTGGGCTGCCTTGCGTCATCAGGGACTGCCCATCCACGAGACCATTCTCTGGGACTTACGGCTACCGCGCATTGCGGCAGCATTGACCGTGGGGGCTGCCCTGGGGATGTCGGGGGCACTCTTGCAGGGGATGCTCCGCAATGGTCTGGCCGATCCCTTTATTTTGGGTATTTCTGCCGGGGCGGGGCTGGTGGCGATCGCGTTTTTAACCTTGCAGGTGTTGGTGCCCTGGGTGCCTCTGGCCGCCTGGGCAGGCGCTTTGCTGACCACTGCTTTGGTCTACGGCCTGGGTCGCGGTGCCAATGGCCTTGTAGTCGAGCGGTTGATTTTAGGCGGTGTTGCCGTTAGTTCCCTGCTGGGAGCGGTACAGACCACCTTGCTGCTGCTGGCAGACGATGGCCGGATTCAGATGGCGCTGAACTGGTTGATCGGGAGCTTGAACGGCCGGGGCTGGTCGGATCTGCGCCTAGCAACCCCCTATGTTGTCCTGGCTCTGATAGGAGGCTGCCTCCTCTCCCGTCGCCTAAATTTGCTCAGCCTGGGGGATGAACTGGCAGTCAGCCTCGGTCTGTCGTTGACGCGATCGCGCCTACTGATTGGCGGAGTCGCCACCCTCTTAGCAGCCGGAGCCGTTAGCATTGCCGGTCTGATTGGCTTTGTGGGGCTGGTGGTGCCCCACGGGGTTCGCCTGTTGGTAGGTGCAGACTATCGCTGGATCATTCCTTTGTCTGCGCTAGGCGGAGCCTGGGTGCTGACCCTGGCGGATTTAGTGGCTCGGCTGGGGGCAGTGGAACTGCCAGTAGGTGCCGTCATGGCCTTGCTCGGCTCTCCTCTCTTTATCTGGCTGCTCTACCGTCGAACCACCCTTTTGTCTAGCCCCTAGAGACTTGTCAATTTTTAGGGACTACAACCCATCAAGATTTTCCTGACGGAGTCCGAGAACCCCCACAGGAGGATTTCACCAACGGATTTGATCACAGGGGCAAGCTAGCCCAGTTCATATTATTGTCGTTCATTAGCTTCTTGTGAAAGATTCTTATCTAGAACTGCTATCAGGGATGATTGCCACCCTTTTGCTGAGCCAAAGCCCAGCCCTTACTGCCACGGCTCTAGCTACCGACGGGGAGGTGATGACAGATTCTATTCCTGACATCACCCAGATCCCTACTCCGATTACCCAGGCTGAAGCCCTGCTGGCTCAAGATTCCAGTGTGGATTTAGAACCGAATGAAGACGCTCCCGAGTCAGACCCAGAAGTGTCTTCAGACCCTCTGATTCTGGAATCAGACATTGACTGGGAAGAAGTTGAAATTAGCGTCACCGGCACCCGCACCCCCAGAGCCACCCTGCAATCGCCCGCCAACATCACCATCACCACATCTGAGGAATTAAAGCGAGCCCTGGGGCAAGACCTGCGCGATCTGGTGCGCTATACCCCAGGGGTCACCGTCAACGAGGATGTCACCTACGGTCTCACCGATATCAACATTCGTGGCCTAGAACGCAACCGGGTTCTCATTCAAGTCGATGGCATTCGGCAGCCCACCTACTTTGAGTTTGGTGCCTCCCGCCTGGGTCGCAACTACCTCGATATTGGAGCCTTCCAGCGCATTGAAATCTTGCGTGGCTCCGCTTCTGCCCTCTATGGCAGCGATGCCCTGGGCGGGGTAGTCAGCTTTTTCACCCCCGTCCCCGCCGACTTTCTAGAGCGCACTGACCGAAACTACGCGGGTGAGGTGGGCGTGCAGTACCGCAGCGTCAACACTGGCGTCACCGGAACCGCCACCTTTGCCTTTCGCGCCCTGGACAATCTAGAAGGGCTGGTGCAGTATACTCGTCGCAATCGGGGTCGCCGCCAAATCAATGCCGACAGCCGCTTTGCCGATCCCTTTTCTGGAAACACCGATAACCTGCTGGGCAAGCTGGTCTATCGCTTCAACGATGCCAGCACCCTGACCCTAACCGGAGAATACTACCGCGACTCCGGTAAATTCACCACTGCCACAGACAACCTCAACCTGGTATTTGCTGGGCCAGGGTCTCAGGTCTTGAGCGATCGCACCGAAACCGCCAATCGTCGGGGGCGTATCAGCCTCGCCTATGAATACGACCCCCCCGACCGTAGGGGTATCATCCAATTTGCTCGGATTCAGGGCTACTACCAAGGGGCAGAATTTCTCGAAGATCGGCTACGGGACGACATCTTTAACCCCTTTGTCCCCCCGCCCTTCACGCCACCCCCCACCCCCCGATCTCGTGTTCTCGAAAACAGCTTCGTGGAAAATATCTACGGCGGTGAAGCCCAATTTCGTAGCGACTTTAGCACCGGACCGGTCACTCATCGCCTCACCTATGGGGTTGATATTTCCAATACCTTTAACCGGCGAGTGCGGGATGGCCGCTCCACCAACCTGCTCACTGGCGCAGTAACGACCACCATTGGCCCAGATAACTTCCCAGTCAAAGACTTCCCCGACTCCGACACCCTGCGCATTGGCGTTTACCTGCAAGATGAAATGGCCATTGGACAGTTCACCCTGATTCCAGGGCTGCGGTTCGATTACTACAGCCTCACCACCAAGCTGGACGACATCTACCAGCGCAATCCAGGAGCCGAAGCCTCTAATCTACAAGATTCAGCCCTATCTCCTAGCCTGGGTCTAGTCTATCAGGCCACCCCCGAGGTGGCTGTAGTGGGACGTTACGCTCGGGGCTTCCGTGCCCCAACCTACCTGGAACTCAACAGCGGATTCTCCAACCCTCTGGGGGGGTATCGCACCCTCTCGGCTCCCAACCTGAAGCCAGAAACCAGTGACACCTTTGAAGTCGGGGTGCGCGGCGCTTTCCCCCAGGCCAGAGTTAGCCTCACCGGGTTTTATAGCCTCTACAACAACTTTATTTTTGGAGCCGCTGAAGGATCGAGGGTGGGCACCGATCCGCCGGGCTGTTTCCCGCCCTTTACCCCCGGCTGTATCCAACTGTTTCAATCGCAGAACCTGGGACGGGTGCGTATCTACGGACTAGAAGCCCAGGGCGAATATCGCTTTAGCCCCGGCCCGGACGGATTCCGCCTCTTTGGGGGGCTAGCCTGGGTGCGCGGCACCGATGATGAAAATGACCGCCCCCTAGAAACCATCAACCCCATTGAGGCCGTGTTGGGACTGGGCTATCAGGCACCCCAGGATCGATGGGGCGTGCAACTGGCCACCACTATTGTTGGCAAAGCCAGAACCGACAGCGATCCTGGAGACTTCATTCCCAGCCCCTACGCTCTGGTGGATTTGTTGGGGTATTATCGGCCCACCTCTGGGCTTTCCCTCCAAGCCGGAATCTTTAATCTCTTCAATACTGAGTATGTTCGCTATGCTGATGCCCGTCGCCTCAATCCCCAAATTACCGGTGTCGATGATCCCACCTTTGCCCAACGTCGAGCCCGGATTACCCAACCGGGGATTAATTTTGGGGTCAGCGTTTTGTGGGAGTTTTAGGTGGGTCGTACTGTTCGCTGTCCAGGGATGGCAGAATCCTCAGTCGTGGTTTGCTGTCATGAAGGAGTACCAATGTCCCTCAATCTAGAAGCCCTGAGCGGGGGGTATGACTCCGGTTTAACCGTCGCTGGCATTCATCTGACTTTAGAACCAGGGGAGTGGTTGAGTTTGGTGGGTGCCAATGGATCGGGTAAATCCACGCTGCTGAAGCTGATCAGCCGGATTTTACCCCTCCAGGCCGGACGAGTCCTGCTGGATGGTAAAGCCATTCACCAGCAGCCTCCTCAAGTTGTGGCTCGCCAGATGGCGCTCTTACCCCAACAGACTCAGGTTCCTATTGGGCTAGCGGTTTGGGATCTGGTGAGTTTAGGACGAACCCCCTATCAGTCCTGGTGGCAGTGGCAACTGTCTGCCGAAGATCGCCAACAGGTGGAGCAGGCTCTGACGTTGACCCAACTGCAAGCTGACCGCGATCGCCCGGTCGCTCATTTGTCAGGAGGAGAGCGGCAGCGGGCTTTCCTGGCTCTAGCGCTGGCTCAGACCCCCCAGGTGCTCTTATTGGATGAGCCCACCACCTACCTGGATTTACGTCACCAACTGGAATTATTGACGCTGCTAAAGTCCCTCAATCAACAGCAGGGGCTCACAATCTTGACTGTTCTCCATGATCTAAATTTGGCCATTCGCTACAGTGACCGTCTGGCAATGCTACGCACAGGTCAACTCTGGGCTGTGGGTGAGCCAGAGACGGTTCTGAATGACGAGAATCTCGCCGCTGTCTTTGGTCTCCAGGCAGCCCGCGTCCAGACCCCGGTGGGCTTACAACTCTACCCTGTCGCTCCCGTTGAGTCCTCGTTTCCGGTTGATAATTTTGAGACTAGGGGTGCCCTCTCTAACGCCGATTCCCCTTCTCTGTTTGTCCAGCCCTAATTGATCTGTTGTTTTGTGGAGATTCTAGCCATGTCTGTGTGGACAATCTGGGGATCTACTCACTACCACTGGCGGCAAGGGGTGGCCATTGGGAGTATCAGCCTTTTGCTGTTTGCCTGTGCTGCCCCCCCGGAGGCCTCTGCGCCTGTCTCCCCATCCCCTCCGCCCTCCGTAGAGCGAGTGGTGGCGCTCACCTCCCTATCTGCGGATCTGGTTCAACGTCTAGATGCGGATAAACTGGTGGGCATTCCTGGCAGTCGCTTGCTGCAAGATGACCCTCGCTTTCAGGATATGTCGGTGGTCAGCGAAGGCCGTACCCCCCCTAATCTAGAAACCATTGTGGCTCTAGAACCTGATCTGGTGATTGGGGCGGTTGGCTTCCACGATCAGGTGTTGCAAAAGCTAGAGCAGCTCAACATTTCCACCCTGCGGACAGAAATGGGATCGCTCCAGAATTTAGAACAGCTTACCCTTGCGCTGGCAACCCAATTGGGGGCAGAACCTACGGCCATCCAGGCACAGTATCAAGCTTGCTCCCCTGCTGACTTTGGATCTCAGCCCTCCATTCTGGTATTGACCAGTCAACAGCCCCTACTGGCACCGAATAAAGACAGTTGGGCTGGCGATTTACTGACCCGCTTTCAGTTCCAAAATGTGGTCGCTGACCTGCAAGGCAGCGGTCCTTTTAGCGGCTATGTAACTCTCTCCGCCGAAAAGGTGCTAGAAGCCAATCCAGAGATACTGATTACGGTTGAAGCAGCGCCAGGGATGCTGGATGCCCTCAGGACTGAGCCCTTCTGGCAACAACTGTCGGCGGTGCAATCGGGTCAGGTGCATCAGGCGGACTACTATGGTTTGATCAATCCTGGCAGCCTGCAAGCAATCCAGACGGCCTGCCAGTTTCTGCAAACTTTGCAGGATTGATCAATTGTTTCAGGGTTGCTTCCAGAATATTCGGGGTTTGCCCAGATACGACCCCATTCAGCAGGTGGTCAGAGAATTGCCCCTGGAATCGAGGCCAATGTCATAGCGATGATTAGACCAGAGAAAATTGAGCGATGGTTGGTTGGGTTGCCGTCAGTCGCAGATTGACACCTGCCCCCACCAGAGGGTCTTGGACAGAGGGCAAGAGTGGCGGAATTTGTTCTGCTGGGAATCCGCAAATTGCATCTCGTAAAGCTGAGCATACCGTCTCGCCTGGGCTAGCAATTCAGTATGGGTGACGATTTTGACCATGGGTGACGATTTTGACCAGTTGACCCCGCTCTAGAACATGCCCAACTGCGATCGCAAGGCATGACCCCGATCAACTGCCAAACTAGGCACGGACACCCGCTGTACAAGATCTCTACCGCCATTCCTAAATTCATCAGGGTTCGTACGTCATACTACGATGGGCGATCGCCACAACGGAGACTTGTACAAAGAACTTCTACTAAGAACTTCATACATCAGAGCAGAATATTCTCCAGATTTTGTTGAGATCCCTATAGAAAAAGTCGCCTATGAGTTCCGCAGCAGCAGTGCGGCCTCCTTGGCAAAATAGGTCAAAATTAGGTTTGCCCCAGCCCGTTTTAGACTGGTGAGCGTTTCCAGCATGATGGCTTTTTCGTCAATCCAGCCCTTTTGGGCAGCAGCCTTGATCATGGCGTACTCCCCGCTCACATTGTAGGCCGCTACAGGCAAATGGGTTGAAGTCCTGATGCGGTGAATGATATCCATGTATGCCAAGGCAGGTTTGACCATGACAATATCTGCGCCTTCGGCAATATCCAGGTTCACTTCCTTTAGTGCTTCAAGGGCATTGGCTGAGTCCATTTGATAGGTTTTTTTGTCACCAAACCGAGGTGCAGACTCTAGCGCATCTCGAAAAGGGCCATAGTAAGCCGAAGCATATTTGGCTGAATAAGCCAGAATACTTACCTTCCAATGGCCTGAAGCATCCAACACCTTGCGAATGGCACCCACGCGACCATCCATCATGTCAGATGGGGCAACCCAATCCGCACCTGCTTCGGCCTGAATCAGCGCCATTTTTGCCAATATTTCTACCGTAGGGTCATTAAGAATGCGGCCTTGCTCATCCACTAACCCATCATGACCTAAGCTGCTGTAAGGGTCTAGCGCAACATCGGTGATAACTACAAGGTCTGGAAAGGCTTGCTTAATGGCCTTTACAGTTTTAGGAATCAGTCCTTCTGGATTCAGGCTCTCTGTGGCTTGGGCATCTTTTTGATGGTCTGGAATCAGCGGGAAAAGTGCGATCGCCCCAATCCCCACGGCCTGGGCATCTTCAATTTCCTTGAGCAACTCATCTAGGGAGTAACGGTAGCAGCCCGGCATTGAAGGCACTTCTACCTTTTGCTGTTCTCCCTCCATCACAAAGAGCGGGTAAATCAAATCATCAACCGTAAGCTGGATTTCGCGCACCAGGCGACGGATCGATTCAGATTTCCGAAGACGGCGGGGTCGTAACGTCATGCAACACATCTCTCAGTAAGGTTGGCAAAGGCAAAGCGCATAAGTTAAAATGATAATCATTATCTTAATCATTGTCACTGACCCCGCTCTAAAGAGACGGGGCTTGAGTAGCTAGGCTCAAGCGTAAGCGTGACTAGCCCATGAGCCACATGGTGTTACGGACTGCCAGACTTTTTCCTAATCTGGTCTATCTCCAAACTCTCTAGCTGAGAGTGCCTGCGGAAGGGACATGCTTCATGTGGTGGGCGAAGGAACATACAACTCGAAAGAGAATTATCTTAATTGCAACCTAGAGTCCCAGTACAAAACCCAGATGGCACCCCTGCCATGCCAACCAAACCCAGTCGTGCCCGTCGCATGGTTCGAGATGGGATAGCTATAGCCAAGTGGTCAGACCTTGGGGTCTACTATATTCAGCTTGTCGCTAAACCATCTGGTAGCAAAACCCAGAAAATTGTAATTGGCGTAGACCCTGGCAAACTCTACTCAGGGATTGCCGTTCAGTCCGCAAAGGTCACTTTGTTCTTGGCACATCTTCTTCTTCCGTTCAAGTCTGTCACCAAGAAAATGACAGGCAGACGGATTTTAAGACGAGTAAGACGTGGTAGACGAATCAATCGCAACCTTGCATTTAGTCTCAGGGCACATCGTCAGAAACGATTTAGCAACCGTAGACAAACAAAGCTCCCTCCATCTATCCGAGCTAACCGTGAATTAGAGTTACGGGTTGTCAAAGAACTGCTGAGATTATTCCCCATTGCAACGATTGTCTATGAGTACATCGAAGCACGAGGGTCTAAGTCTTTCAGTCCTGTCATGGTGGGGCAAAAAGTGATGTTAGGTTGGTTGCGTGACTTGGCACCCGTCGTAACCAAGTTTGGATGGGAAACCTCTAATACTCGAAATCACTTGGGGCTAATCAAAAACAAAGCGGATAAGTCCATTCAATCTCCTGAAACTCATGCGGTGGACGGAATTGCATTGGCTGCTACTCAGTTTGTAAGCTATGAATCTTTCTGCCACGGCAAAGAGCATGGACATAGCTGGCTAGGTGCAGTAGAAATAACCCCAGCACCATTCAAGGTCGTTTCAAGACCTAACCTATACCGCCGTCAATTGCACTTCGAGAATCCGCTCAAGGGCGGGGAACGCAAGCGCAAAGGCGGAACGGTTACTCCTTTTTTGTATCGGTCTGGCGATAAAGTTCAGGTCAAGACCAAGGGGCAAATTCTGACGGGTTGGGTTGGCGGCTATACCAATACAAATAAATCCAAAAAAGTTTCTGTTTATGACTGGAACTGGCATCGTATAGGTCAGTTTGGGCTGAATCAAATCAATCTAATTCGGAGGGCTACAAACCTATGCATAGCATGACGGGGGCTAAAGCCCCACGAGCCGTCGTTCCTCCCCGCACTGAAGTGTCGGGGATTCCCGACATCCCCTATTCTTCTCTTGAAGCAGCTCTATCAAGCTTAAAATTGATTCAGTGAATGAACAGCCATGTCTGCCTTAAGCCCTTTGACCCCCCATCAAGCCACCATTTTTAATCTGTTGAAAACCCTTGAGTCAGAAGTATCGGCTCAGATGATCTATGCTGAGCTGCGACAGCAAAAGCATCGTCTGGGTTTGGCGACGGTGTACCGTGGGCTCAAACATCTACAGCTTCAAGGTGCGGTGCAGGCTAGATTGTTGTCCAATGGAGAAGCGGTCTACAGTCTGGTGTCTGAAGAAAAGCTCTATGTCACCTGTGTCAAGTGTGGTATCTCGGTTCCTTTGGCGTACTGCCCGATTGATGAGCAGGTGTTGCCCCAGGCGCTATCGCTTCGATTCAAGATTTTCTATCACACCCTAGAATTTTTTGGATTGTGCTCTCCTTGCCTGGAGCAAGAGACCGTAGCTTAAGCAAATCAGGCTCTAGCGTTAGCAAAACATAATGTTTATTTCGTCGGCATAGCAGCCGTTGGGCTTCAAACTGATTCAGCAGTCGCGTTACCGAGACGCGAGTCGTGTCGGCTAAATCTGCCAAATCCTGGTGGGTCAGACGAATATCGATCAGGCATCCCTCTTGAACGGTGTAGCCAAACTTTTCATAAAGCCAGAGCAGCAAACTCCAAAGCTTCTCAGCGACGGAGGCTTGTCGCATAATCCATGCCAGTTTCTGCTGGGTTTTGACCTGCTGATACAGAAACGGCAGCGCTGCTGCATGATGCTGGTCTAACCCGCGAACCATGACGGGTGTCATGCAGAACATTTCATAGGGGTCTATTGCTGCAAGGGGTGTGCCCACAACCTCGCCAATTCCCCAGTAGCCCAGGCTAATCACTTTACCCGCTTCAGTCCAGGTTTGGGTTCTGACAATTCCCCGTTGAATTTCCCACAAAACACCGGGCTGTCCAGGAATCTGGTCGGCGCGGCCAAAAACTTTAACCGCAGTTGGCTCCAATAAATTGAGGGCGTTAGGAGACATGCTTTTGGGGAGTTGCTAAACGCTATAAAATAATGATAATGATTATCATTATTTTTGACAACTTGAGGGAGGGCGTTTTGGAACTGCAAACGGATATTGCCATTATTGGCGCAGGGCCACAGGCGCTAACCTTGACCACCCATCTGCTCCAAAAGGGACAGCGGAAGTCGCCGCTGTTTGTGGTGCTTGACCCTAGCGGCACCTGGATGCAGCGATGGCAGCAGCAATTTATGGCGCAGGATATTCCCTATTTGCGATCGCCTGCGGCTCATCATCCCGATCCCAACCCTGTGGCACTGCGAACCTTTGCTGAATCGCGTCCCCAGGAATTATTTCCGCCCTATGACCGTCCTGGTCGCCAGCTCTTTCAGGATTTTTGTCAAACCGTGATTCAGCAGTGGAGCCTACAAGATCGCGTAATGGCGGCTGAGGTGGTTCAGATTGAGCCGATTCAGCAACAGCGTCATCGATTTCGACTCTGGCTGAAGGATGGGCGTTGTCTATTGGTGCGAAGGGTTGTGCTGGCGGGTGGGGATGGTGCGCTCAATGTGCCTGGCTGGGTGCGATCGCTTCAGGAAGACTATCCTGCGGAGCGGCTTTGTCATTCGGTTCAGGTTAACCTGAGTCAGCTCCAGCTTCGGGGCGAGCAAATTTTGATTGTGGGTGGCGGTCTGACGAGTGGGCATCTTGCGATAGGTGCGGTGCGTCGGGAAGCCAAGGTCAAACTCATGGCGCGGCGACAATTTCAAGAGAAGCTATTCGATGCTGATCCAGGGTGGATGGGGCCCAAGTACCTTAAGGGCTTCTGTGCGGAACCGGACTGGCATCAGCGTTGGCAGATGATTCAAACCGCACGCAATGGCGGTTCGCTCACGCCAGAGATGATGGTGCAGTTGCGCCGAGCACGGCGGGATAAAACCGTTGAACTGGCAGAAAATTGCCAAATTGAATGGGTGCGCTGGCAATCGGGACGCTGGCAGGTTCAATGCACGGATGGAGATGATTTTGAGTGCGATCGCATTTGGTATGCCACAGGCCGTGGACTAGATGCATCCCGTCATCCTTTACTGCAAGAAGTGCAGAGATATTTCTCCACAGAGATTGTGAATGGACTACCTGTGTTAGACCCTCATCTGCGCTGGCTCGGTTGTGAGCTATTTGTGATGGGCGGGTTGGCAGCCCTTCAGGTCGGACCATTTTCACGGAATTTGCGAGGTGCAAAAATTGCCAGCGATCGCATTGTAGAAGCCTTAACTAAGCCGACTGTAGCGTTGAGTAGAGCGGTTGCTTAGGCGAAGAGGATTAATGCGGTTCCCATTAAATTGAAGCGGTTCGAGCCATTGGGCATCGTCATTCATGGGGCACCTCCTGCAAACAATCGGAAAGCTGTTGCCGAAGTTGGGTCGGGTTTAAGTTGCGGCCAATCCAAACGGCTTGGTTTTTGGGCTGACTGCGCCATTGATCGTCTTGCAAACTAAAGCGCTTGCCGCTGAGCTGAAACAGATGGCGATCAGGGCTTTCCGCAAGCCAAAGCACCCCCTTTGCCCGAAATACGCCCTCGGGCAGATGATAGTCTAGAAATTCCTGAAATTGCTTGAATTTGAAGGGGCGATCGCTCTCAAAGGAAACCGCCATGAACCCATCCGCCTCTAAATGGTCGGAATGGGTATAAGAGTGGTCATGGGCATGACTGGGACTGTTTTCACTGGCTTCCGAACTTTGTAAAGCCACATCCAAAACAAGGGAGAGCGGAACTTTTCCGTACTGGATCTGCAGAATACGAGGATTCTGGCGAATAGTTTGAACGTATGTTTCCAAAGTACGAATCTGTAAATCGCTGACTAAATCCGTTTTATTGAGCAACACGATGTCGGCGTAGGCCACTTGGCGTAGGGCTGCGGTGCTCTCAAAATGCTCTGGGGTAAAGGCTTCGGCATCCACAACGGCCAGTACCGCATCCAGGCGTGTAAAGCTCCATAGTTCAGATGCCAGAAAGGTCTGCATAATCGGCAGCGGGTCAGCAACTCCCGTCGTTTCAATCACGAGATAGTCCACCTGCTCTCGCCGTGCCAAAATTCGCCAGACGGCCTCTGCAAGGTTGTTGTTGATGGTGCAGCAGATGCAGCCGTTGTTGAGTTCAATCATGTTCTCATCCAGGGCGATGAGGAACTGGCTGTCGATGTTAATATCCCCAAATTCGTTCACTAAGACCGCAATACGGCGATTGCCAGCCTGGGTCAGAATATGATTGAGCAGCGTGGTTTTGCCGCTGCCTAAAAAGCCTGTGATAATCGTGACGGGGAGTTTGGCTTCAGGGGTTTTAGGTTGCTCGAACATGGGTCATCTGTGCTCAACGCGAAGCAGGACTGTGCTGAATGAGGCTCATAAATTCCTGCCGAGTACGGGCATCATCGGCAAACACGCCGCGCATGGCACTAGTTGCCGTCCAAGAACCTGGCTTTTGCACCCCGCGCATCACCATACACATGTGGGTGGCTTCCACCACAACGGCAACTCCCTGAGGCTTCAACAGCCCTTGTAGAGCGTCAGCGATTTGGGCTGTTAAGCGTTCCTGCACCTGAAGGCGACGACCATACATTTCGCAAATTCGGGCAATTTTAGAGAGTCCAATCACCCTGCCGTTAGGAATGTAAGCCACATGAGCGCGACCCAAAATCGGTAAAATATGGTGCTCACAGGAGCTAAACAAATCAATGTCGCGCACCAGAACCATTTCATCTGCGTTTTCGGTAAAGACCGCGCCATTCAGCAGCTCATCTAGGGATTGTTGGTAGCCAGAGGTCAAAAACTTCAGCGATTTCACGACCCGCTTGGGGGTATCTAGCAATCCTTCGCGATCTGGATCTTCGCCGAGGCCAATCAGTAGGGTACGAACGGCCTGGATCATCTCTGCCTCAGAAACTGGCGGTTGAGCGGGGGCTTTCAAAGATAGTTCAAGGCTTTCGGTGCTGGACAGTTGGGTCGGGTTCGGTAAGGTCATGAAATTTCAAGTTCTCAAATTAGGGCAATTGAATTGGGCTTAAGAGTAGATCGCGGCCTCAAATCCCCTCACGGTTAGATCGTTTTTCAGCGGCTTCACTGCCAAAATGCTCTGACGTAAAAGTTTCAACATCCACCAGCATCAGAATTGAGTCGATAAAGCAGACTCATTACAATTTGTTCACGCTTTTAGAGCCACTGATTCTCTGTGGGTGCATTTTAACAGAAAACAATAATGATTATCATTTTAATAAAAAATCTAGAGTGAACCTAAACCCAATGAAAACGTACAATCTTTTAGTGAACCCTAAGCGGACAGGGCGGTCTGCGGCGATTGCCTTCACGGCTGCACTCCTTGGAGCGAATCATGCTGTTTTCAAAATCACCCTTCTGGCTCAGGCTCAATTCGGCAAAACCCACCGTAGTCGCAACCACCACCCTTCTGTGCGATGTGACCCAACAAATTGCTCGGAGCACAGTTGACCTGATGCGGTACAGGTGCAACCGGGTGCTGCTATTCGGATTGAGCGCTGGGGTGGCGAGGAACCTTTGGTGGGAACAGTTCGCTATGTAGAACCCTCGGCCTTCACAGAGGTGTCTGCCCTAGGCGTAGAAGAACAGCGGGTCAATGTGATTGCTGACTTTCAGCCCGGAGCCGCACCCCTCGGCGATGGCTATCGGGTTGACGCCCGCATTGTGGTTTGGGAGGCTGAAGACGTGCTCAAGGTTCCAGCTAGTTCTCTGTTTCGCTGTAATTCCGGCTGGTGTACCTTTGTGGTAAGCAATGGCCGCGCCCATCGCCAAGAAGTCACAGTCAGCCAGCGCAGTGATTTAGAAGCTGCGATCGCCACGGGCTTAAATGCGGGAGATACCGTAATTCTCTATCCCAGTGAGGCAATTGAGTCGAACACTCCTGTCACTTCCCGCTTGTAGATAGCTAGGAGATTGTGACTCCCTTGGCTAATGGATTCAGGGCACATTGTGCCTCACAGGTTGCCCAGGTAGTCAACCATCATCACCCATCCAAGGTTGACTTTTGTGAAAATCTGGTTCACAGTACTTGAGTAGTACTTACAAAAAAGGCAAACCACTTACGATACCTGTGTCTAGCATTCTGAACCTCGACCTATGTCTGTCAACGAATTTCTCCACTTTGTGGTAATTGGAGCCATGAAAGCTGGTACAACCAGTCTATATCACTATCTAAGTCAACACCCCGAACTTTCATTATCTTCTCCTAGGAAAGAGGTCAATTTTTTTAATAATGATAAAAATTGGCATGCAGGAATTGACTGGTATAAAACAAATTTCCAAGATGACACACTCAAAAAAGGAGAGGTCAATCCAAACTATGCAATGTCTCCTGCATCTGAAAAGGTTCCTGAGCGATTGCACCAATTTTATCCTAATGCAAAAATTATCTACATCTTAAGGGATCCAATTGAACGATTTCGATCACATGTACTCCATCACTATACTTATGGTTTTGAAACTAGGAGTATTGATCGAATTTTATTAGACAAAAATGACTCATTTCGCTATTTAACATATAGCAGGTACTTCTATCAGTTAGAAAAGTTCTTACATTACTTTAGCCAAGAACAAATTTTAGTGATAACCTTAGAAGATCTTTCTAAAAATCCTCGTTCGATATTTAAACAAATATTTAGATTTCTTGAGATTGATCCTAATTTCTACTCAGAAATTTATACGCAAAAATTCCATGCATCGAGTGAAAATGTTAAATCCAATTCACTATTGACATTTTTAAGAAAATCGATTCTGAACAAAGGGTATCAGAAGATTAAATCTTTTGTACCTTCTCCATTACATGTAGCCACCAAAAAAAGGTTAGGCAGCTCTCTTCAAAAGCCCGAGTTAAACGCTCAACAAATTCACTACTTACAAGAGTTTTTTAGTGAAGACATACTTCTGTTGGAAACCCATCTCAATCGAAGCATGCATAACTGGCATCTTGCCAAACAAAATCATGCTCCCTAAACAGAGTTAGGCCACCTGCAGCATAATCTGTGGGCTCTCTTGGGAATGCGGTGGAAAATGTTCGCAGCGATACATAATACTGCGAGGGTATCAGTGAAAGCCTCACTATACAAAGGATTCATAAACTACAAGCTTGACTTATCACCATAGATCCAAGAGAGCCGATACTCTTTCGATTCAATGTATTTTTCCAGCAAAGTCAAAACCCATCATTGACGAAATCGATCGCGTCCTCGCCCAACACTACGGCTTCACCGACGAAGAACTCGACTTCATCATCAACTACGACATCAAATACCGCATGGGGCGAAATTCAGGAGGGGATGACTGATGGCTACACTTCAGCTTAACTCTAGACTTCAATCCCGATTAGGAATTACCCCAGAACAACTTGCTAAATTTTGCCAGCGATGGCACGTTTATGAACTTGCCCTTTTTGGCTCAGTCTTGCGAGATGACTTTTCTGCTGATAGCGACATTGATGTTCTTGTCTCATACCAACCGACTGCCAAACGAGGACTCTTAGAAAAAATCAGAATGCAAGAAGAGCTTTCATTCCTCCTTCATCGTGACGTTGATTTGGTCAGTAAAAAAGCCATCGAACAAAGTCAAAACTGGCTGAGACGTAAGAACATTCTAGATTCTGCTGAGGTGATCTATGTCGCGTGATCGAGAAACCTTAATCGATATTGTAGCAGCCATAAAACTCATTCTTCACTATGTTGAAGGGGTTGACTTTGATAGCCTAGCAGCAAACATCGAGAAACAAGACGCAATTTTGCGCCGCATTACTATTATTGGCGAAGCCACCAAACGCCTCTCCAAAGACTTTAGAGAACAGCACCCCAACATTCCCTGGAAAGAAATTTCTGGAATGCGGGATGTCATTACCCATGATTATGATGAAGTCGATCTCGATGAAGTCTGGACGGTGGTTAATACAAACCTGCCTGATCTGCTGAATTATATTGAACCACTCATTGCTCTTGGAGATATTTGAACATATGCGCTTTGCCCAACACTACGGCTTCACCGCCGAAGAACTTGACTTCATCATCAACTACGACATCAAATGCCGCATGAGGCGCGATGCCGGGGGGGATGAATGAAAACCCTTCCCAAAATTCAGCAACAGTTACAGGCAGGAGAGTTTGAATTTACTCGCCATGCCTTCAAGCGAGCGATTGAGCGAAACATTAGCGATCAAGAAATTGTAGAGGCAGGAGCAAATATCATCATCGAAAATTATCTAACTGATAAATACTCCTCTAGTTGTCTACTTTTGGGATTTACGATCGCAGCCCGAGCATTACACTTGCAAGTATCTAGAATGGAATCAGATACTCTCAAAATTATTACCCTCTATGAACCAAACGACAATGAATGGATTAACTACACAACTCGGAGGTCATAATGTTTAAGTGTCATGTTTGCAGTTCAGAGACATCTCATCCAGAAAATATCAGTGAAGTCTTCCAAATTGATGGCAAGTTTTATCTGGTAGAAAATATTCCCGCCACCGTTTGCTCTCAATGCGGTGAAATTATCTTTAGCCGCCAAACGACTGAACGTATCAGAGTTATGTTACACAGTAAATCGCACCCTATCAGGGCTATTTCTATGGATGTTTATGCTTATTGATCGCGTCCTTGCCCAACATCAAAAGAAAACTGAAGGCTCCACCGACGAAGAACTCGACTTCATCGTCAACTACGCCATCAAATACCGCATGGGTCGCGATAGCGAAAGTTAAAAGCAAAAGGAGTAAATTAGATGGTTGACGAAGAGAAGATTTATGCCCACCTGAAGATAACGCCAGAGCAACTTGCCGATTTTTGCAAACAGCACCATATTCTTGAACTATCACTGTTTGGCTCTATTTTACGTGACGACTTCAGGGCTGACAGTGATATTGATATGCTGGTGGTTTTTGACCACAGCGCTAACCCGCACTTGAGCTTGATGGATCTAGTTGGCATGGAATACCAGCTAGAAGAAATGGTTGGGCGTGAGGTTGACCTCATTGAAAAGCGTTCAATTGTTGATAGCGATAACTGGATTCGTCGAAAAAATATTTTGAATACTACCCAGATTATCTATGAATCAAAACGAGTCTTATCTGCTTGATATTGCTAAGCTTTGTCAAACTATTCTCCGCTTAACTTCCAATATGACTGAAGTAGAATTTAAGCATGACGAAAGAACACAACTAGCCATCTTGTATGAGATTACAATTCTTGGCGAAGCTGTTAAGCGACTTTCAATAGAGTTTCGCAGCCAACATTCAAATATCGAATGGAGAAAGATCGCTGGAATGCGCGATCGACTGGTTCATGATTACGATGAGGTCAAGCTCGATTTAGTTTGGGAAGTAATTAAAACCAACATTCCTGAACTGTTGGAATACATTACGCCACTTCTACCAAGCAAGGACTAGATTATGAATAGCGATCGCGTCTTTGCCCAACACTACGGCTTCACCGACGAAGAACTCGACTTCATCATCAACTACGACATCAAATACCGCATGGGCAGAGACAATGGAGGTGACGACTCATGAGTAAATTTGAAATCCTCACTCCCCTCAACTTCACCGTTCGCACCTCAGAAGAATATTGGCAAAAACTAATTGTCAAGCATCCAGACATTGCCGACCTCGAAACCGAAGTAAAACAAGCGCTGAACAGTCCTGATGAAATTCGTCGTAGTAGCCGCGATCCTAATTTGCTGCTGTTTTACCTTGTTCTAAAAGAAAAACGATGGGCGGCTGCTGTTGCTCGTAAACTCAATGGCGATAGATTTCTAATCACAGCTTACCAAACTGATGCAATCAAAGAAGGAGAAACCCTATGGCACAAGTAAAAATTTACTACGAACCTGAAATGGAGTTGCTAACCGTTTTTTGGCAACCTCCGCGAAAAAATCAAATTGCAACAGAACTAGGAGATGGAGTCATTCTCATCAAAGATGAAACGACAGGCGAACCGATTGGCATGGAGCTTTTATCCTATCATCCTAGCGATAACCGTTTTGATGCTGTCAGTGTCGAAATGGGTCGGCTTGCAGGAATCTCATGATCGCATCCTCACCTAACACTACGGCTTCACCGCCGAAGAACTCGACGACCTCATCAACTACGACATCAAATACCGCATGGGACGTGACTCAGGAGGTGATGACTAATGACTACACTACAACTAAACTCTAGGCTTCAATCCCGACTAGGAATTACCCCAGAACAACTTGCTGAATTTTGCCAGCGATGGAAAGTGACCGAACTCGCCCTCTTCGGGTCAGTTCTGCGAGATGACTTTATCTGCTAACAGTGATGTGGATATCTTAATCAGCTTTTTTTCCTCATCACTCTTGGGGCTTAGAGTTTATCCAAATGCGAGAAGAACTAGCCGCCTTTTTTAAGCGACCAGTTGATCTATTAACCCGTCAAAGCATTATGAATAGCCATAATGTCCTCCGTCGTCAAGCAATTCTAGATTCGGCGGAGGTCATCTATGCTGCGAGATAAACAGGCATTAATAGATATTTCTACAGCTATCCAACAAACATTATAGCGGTTCTCACCTGAGTGAGGTACGGGGTGTGGGGGTGGAACCCCCACGCAGGGGGCAGTGCCCCCTGCACCCCATGTACTCCATTGATCTGTAAACCGCTATATTAAGTCTTACATTGGGTAAGCGATCGCGGCACAACAACCGTGTTGCAACGGACGGTATTAAGATCTGGGTGGTGATGCGAAAGCTATTAGCCGCCGCTGAACACGAACGTAGACACTAATTTTGAGCTTGATGAATTTGATTTGGCAGACCTCAAATCTTTAGATGGCTGGGATGGCGGGCAACATCCCGTTCGAGTGTTTGTCTATGGCACGCTCAAACCAGGGTGTTGCTACTACCCGCACTACTGCGCAGATCGGGTGTTAGAGGAACAGCCAGCTCAGGTGCGAGGCCAACTGTTTCACTTGTCCTTGGGCTATCCGGCAATCACCGAGGGCGATCAGTGGGTGAAGGGATATTTACTGAGCTTTAGGGACGCATCTGAGTTGGCGGTACTGGATGAACTGGAAGACTATGATCCGCAACGCCCTACAGCTAAGAATCTCTACGATCGCACCTGGGTCGATGTCTTTGATCGAGAGAGCCAGCCCTTGGGATCTGCCTGGATCTACCGCATGGCAGCAGCAACCGTAACACGGCTGGGTGGCATCTGGATTCCATCAGGAGAGTGGCGTCCTTAGCCAGATTTGCGGCGACCTTGGGTTTGCTCAGGGGTTAAGTTGATGAAGGGCAAGCTTTGGTTACCACCGATCACTAGGGGAAATTGGCCATCCCACTTATCGATGGCTTGCTTTTGCAGCACCTCAGAAGATAATGTTTCCCGCAGAAGGCGTTGGGCTTCAGCTTGACCCTTGGCGCGGTTGATATTGGCCTGAGCTTCTTGCTCGGCTTCACGGGCAATGTAGACTGCCCGCTGAGCCCGCTGCTCGGCAATTTGCTTGTCTTCGACTGCTTTAGAAAACTCGGTGGAAAAGGTCAGATCGACGACGCTGGTATCCAAGACGATGATGCCGTATTTTTCCAGACGGTTGCCCAGGGCCAGGTCAAAGTCTTGCTTCAGCTCATTGCGTTGGGTAATGGCTTGCTCTACCGTGCGCAGGGCAGCAGCAATTTTGAAGGATTCTTGGGTTTGGGGAGCAATGATTTTGGCCACAATATTTTGCAAGGTGCCCTGGGTGCGGCGAATGGTCACCACTTGGGTGGGGTCAAGGCGAAAATTAATGGCAAAGCTGGCTGAGAGTTCTTGCAGGTCTTTAGTGGAGCTTTGAGCGGGGACTTCAAATTTCTGGACGGTGACATCGTAGATATCCACCCGCGAAATTAGTGGGGGTTTTAGGTGCAGTCCTTCTAGGAGGGCACCATCACGGGCTTTGCCTAAAACACTGAGTACGCCAGCCTGTCCGGGGTTGATTACGACAAAGGAGCTGAGGCTGAGGACGAGGGCGATCGCAGCCAAGACCAGTCCCAAGTTAAAGCGCCAATTTTGTCCTTGCAAGACGTTACTCCTTTTGCTTTTTGAGGTTGATACTCCTTGATCCTAATGGTTTACGGCTAGTGAGGCTGACAGGATGCCTCTTTTAGGGATGGGCTGACTTGCCCCAGCGCTCTGTCAAGCGCTGATCGCGCCCGCAGCCAAACCGATAGATGCGATAGCGTACCGGGTGAGTCTGATAGTAGTTCTGGTGATAGTGCTCAGCGGGGTAGAAGGTCTGGCTGGGGGCAATGGCAGTGGCAATGGGCTGAGAAAACTGTTTTGCTAGAGCAGACTTGGAGGCAATTGCCGCCTTGCGCTGAGCATCATTGTGGTAAAAGATGCTGGCTCGATACTGGGTGCCGCGATCGCAGAACTGTCCCCCTGCATCCAAGGGGTCAACATTGTGCCAAAACACCTGCAATAGGGTTTCGTAGTTCACTTGGCTAGGGTTATAGGTTACCTGCACCGCTTCTGCATGACCCGTGTTTCCGGCAGAGACTTGGCGATAGGTGGGGTTTACCACCCGACCCCCGGTGTAGCCCACGATGGTATTTTGCACCCCAGGTAGTTGATCGAAGGGTTTTTCCATACACCAGAAACACCCCCCCGCAAAGGTCGCTGTGGCCGAAGACTGCGCCCAGACGGGACTGTGACTCAAGAGGATCCCCAAACAGAGAAGAGTGAGGGTCAAACCTCGACCGATGGGCGCGATCGCACCGCTCCACATTTGTTTTATGCTCATCGCGTTTGACCCCATCCCCTTGCTGATTCTAGCTAGATCCCCAAGATTTGACGGTACCATGGAGCTAGCGAATGGGGATCAACAAACCCTATCTCCATTCGTTGATTCAGACCACCCATCTAAGGCCATGACCGCAACCTGCCTACGCTCCATCGATCTAAGATCCCTGATCTGCCTCAGCAGTTTGGCCTGGGGCGCGGGGGCGTTGAGTCTCTCTCCCAGTCAAGCACAGATGCTGCCCCCGCCCGAAGACATCCCAGAAGAGGTACTGTCCACCCAAATTATTACCGAAGCCGTTTCGCCCATAGATGGTCAGCCCATGAGTGCAGCAGACTATGCACTGCTTCAGGACGAGCTGCGACCGGCCACCGAGGAAGTTCCAGCTCGTCTGGCTCCGAGGCTGAAAACTCAAATTAGTCTACTGCGTATTCGCAGAGTCCTCAAAGGTATCTTGCCTCTACCCTTCTTTTAACTGCGATCGCATCAGCCTCGATGGGGTTCAACTCAATGCTCAGCACAAATGGGAGTTAACCCCTACTTTAAGGGCTACCGTGTACACACAAATCTTGAAAAGATTCAAAATCTTTGCGCTCGCCCCCCTACCCCCCCAAGTTTGGGGGGAAATAGTCCCAGTTTTTGTTGATCGCCCCCCGGAATTACGCCCTGCGGGCACGCTGCGCGAGGGGGAGGTCGGGGGGGCAAATGCAGAGTGGAATGGGTTTATCCAGAGATGTGTGTACACCGTTTACCATGCAATTCATCAGCATTTCCTTTGACTGTCCCATTGCTTTACTCTACGAAGGTGTAGGTTGAGATTGTCGTAGATGAGTGTTTTTGTTGCCTTAGATTTTGAAACCGCTGATCGGGGGCGGGATAGTGCCTGCGCCATTGGTCTAGTTCGGGTAGAAAACGCTCAGGTGACCCACCGCCACCAGGCATTGATTCGACCGCCGCGATCGCAGTTTGAATTTACCCATATCCACGGTATTCGCTGGCGGGATGTGGTCAACGCTCCCACCTTTGGCCAACTCTGGCCCAGCATTGGCGAATTCATTCACGATGCTGAATTCATCGCTGCCCATAACGCCTCCTTTGACAAAGGTGTGCTCTATGCCTGCTGCGACACCCATCAAATCCAACGTCCCCAGCATTCTTTTTTGTGTACCGTCCAGCTCGCCCGTCAAATCTGGCGGCTGCGTCCCACCAAGCTGCCCAATGTCTGTGCATTTTTGGGGATTGACCTCCAGCACCATCAGGCTCTCTCCGATGCCGAAGCCTGTGCCCGCATCGTAATCGCGGCTCAAAGTGGCTATCGAGTGGGTTGAGGAATTAAAACCCAAAATATCCCGCAATGATGAGGTTCGATCAGGGTAAACGGTGAATTTTGAGGAGGTTGGTTCCCCGTGAAGTGTGAGCGGGAATGCCCCCCATGAGTAAAATATTGTCGCCTGAAGCGGCCAGTTGATCCTGCAACAACAGCACTTCGGCCTGATGCAACATCTTTTCAAAGGTGCTGGCATGGCGCTCCACCAAAATTGGCTTGACGCCCCAGATCAAATTGAGACGATGATAGACATTGCGATCGTCTGTAATGGCAATGACGGGAGCCCTGGGGCGCTCCCCTGCGGCAATAATGGCGGTGTACCCCGAGGTTGTAAAGGCCACAATGCACTGAAATCGGAGTAGACGATCCAGGGTGTTCAGGGCTTCGCAGAGGGCATGGGTTTCATCTTGTTTCGGGGGTGGGTTGTTGACAAAAGCTAAATCCCGCTCCACATCGATGGCAATCCGGGACAACATTTGCACAGCTTTTACGGGGAACGCCCCCACGGCAGATTCTCCTGATAGCATCACCGCATCAGTGCCATCAATAATGGCATTGGCCACATCACTGGCTTCGGCACGGGTGGGGCGGGGATTGCGGATCATACTGTCGAGCATCTGGGTTGCCGTAATCACCGGCAGTTTGCGTTTATTGCATTCTCGAATAATATGCTTTTGCAAAATGGGAACTTTTTCAGGGCTCATCTCCACTCCCAGGTCGCCCCGGGCCACCATGACACCATCACAAACCTCTAAGATTTCTGGCAAGTTGGTAATGGCTTGGGGCTTTTCAATTTTGGCCATAATGGGCAAATCCGCAGCACCCTGCTCTGCTAAAAATTGCCGCAATTGAACTAAGTCCTCGGCTTTGCGGACAAAGCTAAGGGAGACCCAATCAACCCCTTGAGCAACTCCAAAGACTAAATCTTGCTGATCTTTTTCGGTCAAAGATGGCATGCGTAGATCCAGACTGGGCAAGTTGACCCCTTTGCGACTGCTGAGCAACCCACCTTGCAAGACACGGCAAGTCACATGGGGGACTTCGACACAGTGCACTTCTAGCTCCAGCAGGCCGTCATCCAACAGCACGCGCATCCCGGGTTTGGCATCGTCGGCCAGATAGGGATAGTCAATGGTCACGGTTTGAGCGCTGGGATTGTTCTGGGATGAAAGCTCTACTGTGTCTGGTATAAAGGTCAGCAGATCTCCTTCTTGCAAAAAGATAGGGTCATTCACAAGCTGACCAATGCGAATTTTAGGACCTTGGAGATCTTGCAACAGGGTGATCGGTGTCGCTAGATCTTTAGATACCTGACGAATTAAGGTCACCATGCGAGCGTGATCTGCATAGCTGCCGTGGGAAAAGTTCAGTCGAGCAACGCTCATTCCAGATGTCACCATGGCTCTGAGAACCTCTGGAGAACTACTGGCTGGCCCAATGGTGGCCACAATTTTGGTGCGGTGGTTTAGCCCTTGCATGGGGTTACCCTCTAAAGCAATTCAATAGGATTGCCGATTTTTGGTTGCGATCGCAGCTCAGCAGGGACAAAAAACCAGGCTTTTTGCTGAAATCTAGTATGAGTAACCGCAGTATACCGAGATTTATTTGACCCCAAAGTTATGCCTGACACATCCCAAAGTCCGAAGTGATTTTGTAGTCTTTTACGCATTTTGCCTGGGCAACCTGCGCTAAATTTGCCTCTATGTGAGCTTAGTAGAAGGGGTTCCTATGGCCATTGCCACCACACCTGCCAACATCCAAGACCTAATGCGGAAAGCCAAAGTCAAGGCAGAGGAGGGCGATTACATTGAGGCCATTCAGCACTACGATCAGGTGCTGCTACTACAGCCAACCCACGCTCAAGCTCTAGGCGATCGAGGACTGGTTCGAGCCAATACCGGAGATCGTCGGGGAGCCATGGAAGACTTTCGCCAAGCAGCCAACCTATTTCTGAAAGAGGGCTGCATGACACACTACGAAGTCGTTTGTAGCTATATGAAACAGATCTAAGCTCGGTCTTATCTCCCATCAACTTCCGGGTACTCAGTGTTCCGTCAGGAAAATTTTGAGGGGTCGCAGACCCTCAAAATTTAACCCCCATCAACTTCCGGGTACTCAGCCATCCTTCAAGACAAAGTTGACAGACTATTTTGGCAGTGATTGGCAAGGAGTGGCGAGGTTAGCCATCTAGCCTCAGGGCAAAAAGCGATCCAGTGCCGCTTTCAGTTCCTCAAGTTCTGCCTGAATATTGCCCTCCTCAGCAGCCCGCGCCACGCATTCGCTCAGATGCTCATCTAGCACCATACGCGCCACCCGGTCTAGGGCACCCCGCACCGCTGCCACCTGAATTAAAACATCTGGGCAAGGACGACTTTCTTGCACCATCGTTTTGATGCCCCGAATATGTCCCTCAATGCGAGACAGTCGATTCACAATGGCTCGCAAAGAGTCTTCGCTGTGGACATGAGGATGACTGCCCACAGGATCTTGCCCCGAGATGACTGAATTTGAGCACATTGATGGGTCAGAAAGCGATCCGTGGGACTTCGATTTAACCAAAATCAGCAGAGGAGGAGAACAACTGTCTCTAATCTACCGCAAGGGATTAATCTGCGTGGGTAAAGCAAGAAATAGGCTCAGGGTTGTTAGGATGACCATAGGCAATCGTGCCCTTGACTTGATGAACTGCCAATGCCCCAGAAGACCTTCGATTTGTTGGAATGGCCTCGACTTTGTGAGCATCTATCAACTTTTGCCGCCACAAAACTGGGAACAAGGGCGGCACTGTCTTTGCAGATGCCCTGCGATGGTCGAAGACCGCCCTTCGGGCATCGCACCCATAGCGAGCATCTATTGCAGCAAACCCAAGAAGTCCATGATTTAGAAACTCGGTTGCTCACCGAACTCCGATTTGACGGCATTGAGGACATTGGCACCGCCCTTGAACGTGCCACGCATCAAGGCATTCTCTGGGGCGAAGAACTGCTGCACATTGCCACCACCCTAGCGGGAGCCCGTACCCTACGCCGCACCCTTGATAAGCACCCCACCCTAGAGCAGCTCAATCAACTAGTTGCAAATTTGCGAACCTACCCAGAACTTGAGCAGCACATTCGACACTGTATCGATGAGCGCGGTGACGTGGCCGATCGCGCCAGCACCCAACTGGCTGACATTCGCCAGCAGCAGCGGCAGGTTCGCACTCAGATTCAGCAAACCCTTCAGAGCCTCATGCAGCGCAAAGCCACTGCGATCCAAGAATCCCTAATTACCCAACGGGGGGATCGATTTGTAATTCCCGTGAAAGCGCCTCAGAAAGACGCGATTCCCGGCATTGTCCACGACACCTCCACCAGCGGTGCCACCCTGTATGTGGAGCCTCAGATAACGGTCGAACTGAATAATCGTCTCAGGCAGCTTGGCCGTCAGGAAGACACAGAAATGGAGGCCATTCGCAGACGCCTAACAGAGCAGGTGGCCGAAGGGGTGCCTGATCTCAGGCATATTGTAGACGTGGTGACGACCCTAGACTTGGCGACAGCACGAGCCCGGTACAGCAATTGGCTGGGGGGCAACCGCCCGCGATTCATCGACCGGTATGAGAATGAACCAATTACCTTGCGACAGCTTCGGCATCCTCTGTTGATGTGGCAGCAAAACCATGAGCAAGGCACGCCCGTGGTGCCCATAGATGTGGTGATTCAGCCCCAAACCCGTGTGGTAGCGATGACAGGTCCAAACACCGGGGGCAAAACCGTAACGCTCAAAACTTTGGGGTTGGCTGCGCTCATGGCCAAGGTGGGCTTATTTGTGCCAGCTCAAGAACCCGTAGAGTTACCCTGGTTTGATCAGATCTTGGCCGACATTGGAGATGAGCAATCACTCCAGCAGAGCCTTTCCACCTTTTCGGGGCATATCAAGCGGATTCAAACCATTGTCGAGGGACTTACTGAGCAATCTTTGGTGCTTCTCGATGAGGTGGGTGCTGGCACCGATCCGGCTGAGGGCAGCGCCCTAGCTATTGCTCTGCTACAGTACTTGGCAGATCATGCCCAGCTCACTGTGGCCACCACCCATTTCGGGGAGCTCAAAGCCCTAAAATACCAAGACAATCGCTTTGAAAATGCCTCGGTAGAATTTGATGATCAGACCCTAGCACCTACCTACCGACTGCTGTGGGGAATTCCGGGTCGGTCCAATGCCCTGATTATTGCCGAGCGCCTGGGGCTGAGTCCAGACATCATTGTGGCCGCGCAGACCCAACTCCACAGGGGAGTAGATGATGTAAATCAGGTGATTGCTGGCCTCGAAGGGCAGCGCCGCCAGCAAGAGGCGAAACACCAACAAGCGGCTCAACTCCTAGCCAGTACCGAAAAGCTATATCGGGAAGTATCGGCAAAAGCTCAAGCCCTGCAACTCCGCGAACAAGATCTGCGGCAGCAGCAGGTGCAAGCCATTCAAGCTGAAATTCAAGGGGCCAAACAGGAAGTTGCCCAGGTTATCCGTCAGCTCCAGCAGGGACCTCAGAATGCTCAAGCTGCTCAAAAGGCCACTGAAGAGTTGGAAGCAATTGTCCAGCAGCGCTTACCAGCCCCGGCTACTCCCCCCTCCCTTAGCCCTGGGTTTTTGCCTCAGATCGGTGCTCGGGTAAGAGTTCCCAGCATTGGGCAAACAGCGGAGGTGATCAGTGCTCCGGATGAGTCAAAAGCGCTGACTGTACGATTTGGGTTGATGAAAATGACGGTGAATCTCAGTGAGATTGAGTCTCTCACAGGAGAAAAGGCTGAACCCACTCCTAAAGCTAAAGTGGAACCCAAGCCAGAGTCACAACCCCAAACCGTTCCGACCCTGAGAACGTCCCAAAATACCCTGGACTTGCGGGGTTATCGGGTTCCTGATGCGGAGATGGCCTTGGGAGATGCGATCGCAAATGCCCAAGGGGTACTCTGGATTATCCATGGCCATGGCACGGGCAAGCTGCGTCGTGGGGTGCAAGAGTATCTGAGCAACCATCCCCAAGTCACCCGCTTTGAGTTTGCCGAGCAGTCTGAAGGGGGACGAGGGGTTACCATTGCTCACTGCCAAACCTAGTTCCTATCTCAGGTGATACCCGCTGGAATCGTCAGACTTCCAACCCCATTTAGCCGGGACTAGTTAAGGCAAAATCTATGGTGATAGCCTCATTGTTCCGGTGCTTTTGTCCCCACCGCAGAGCAAAATAATGATCCTCTGGCCGTCTAGGCCAAAATAAACACGATAGCCAGGATCAAATCGAATCCGAAGTTCCCTCACACCTGCATCGACCGATTTTGTATCGCTAAATAAGCCCAGTCGTAATCGGTTAATTCGAGTTCGGATAATGGCTCGACCTTTGCGATCTCTCACTGCTATTCCTCTTTTGGGCTGTGCTGCTACATGACATTGACTGAGTAGGCACCGATTGCTGTATCCACTGTCGCAATTGTCAAACCATTTTGTAAAGCTTGACAGATAAGCATTCTGTCAAATGGATCGCGATGTAATAGTGGCAGTTTAGCCAGTTGAACCACACTAATTTCATCAAGGGCAAGACTGGCAATTTGATGTAGATCGCGCTGTTTGGGTAAATACGTTTCGGGATGATCTGGCAAAGGTAGCTTGCCCAACTGGTACTTGACAATTGCTTCCCAAACTGAGATCGCGCTCAGATAAACCTCATTGTCTGGATCACGAATTGCATCCCGAACATCTGTTGACAACTGGGGATCGCCACTGATAAACCATAGAAATATGTGGGTATCTAGCAGAATCCTCATTTGCCCTCGAATGCGCTGAGAAGGTCTTCCGGCAAAGGAGCATCGAAATCATCTGGAACAATAAACTCACCTGCACACAAACCAAATGGGCGCAATTGCTTACTACTGGCAATAGGTCTAAGTTCGGCAATAGGTTTGTCAGATCTAACAATGACAAGAGTTTCGCCTGCCTCTACCTGGTGAAGGTACTTCAAGAGATCACGTTGAATTTCATCAATAGTTACATTCAGCATCAGCCTACCTCGGTGCAAATTTAATGTATTTCTGTGGATCACCGACTTGAGGGATGTAAATGGGCTGTTGCTCACCTCTACGCAGATCTTGATCTAGAGCAGTTTTCCAATCAATTAAGTGAGAAACCTGTTGAAGTTCATAAAACCTGATTTCTTTTTTCGGAGCGTCAACAGCATAGGTAAGCTGAAAAGTTTTTCCCTTGAGTTCATAAACTAAGCCCGATACACCAGGCTTGACACCAAAATAAGCCCCTTCAACTTCGCCAGTCTGCTTGAGAACTTCTAGAACAGGCGCAAGTTCTTGCTCTACTGCCAGATCACAGAATGTACTCCTGTCAGAAAGTATCGTCTTAATTTGAGAATCAAAATACGTAAACTTGAACACTTCAATTAACTTCTCATTCTGCAATAACTAGACTTGAATCTCAGAAGGAACAAACAAAATTTTATCTGCATCACCAATCAGTGGTAATGAAAGGTAATATGTGAAGCGAGGCGATACAAATGCCACAACCCGCCTTTTATGAAACGTCAGATAGATACAATCTATTCCACCCAAAAGCCTCTCCCAGGATTCAGTTAGCCGATCACGAAACTCAGTGAGAGGAATCTCTTCACTGCTCTGAATACTAGGCTCTCCCTCTTCTGAATTGAGAACATCAATATCTTGAAGTGGAAGCAAAAAGGCTGCAACTTCACCATGGTGAGTACATACAATCCGCAAGTTACCCGACTGAACTTGCCGCCTAAGTTTTGGCAGCTTGACTCTTAATTCAGACATCGGGATTTGCTTAAAACTTTTGTTCATGTTTACTTGCCCTTCTCTACACCTCATAATGGCAAAATATTTTGAAACCGTCAATAGCGTCTTACGTTTTTTACATTTTAAGTCTAAACTAGAGAACCGGCAAGGGTTGTAGGCTATTTTGCTTTGCGTAGAATAGGGGTTTTGCGTTAAATGGGTGATGTGTGCCAACCGAGAATACTCGGTCTACTGCTGCCCTCACCGCTAACCTAAGCAGCCCAACGGTAGAGTTGTGCGGCGGCAGATAACTTCAAACACCCACCGGTAACCTCTGTTTCGTCCGCACCAACGCAGTGTTGGGCTGCTGGGGCTAAATGGGCTGATGAGATACTTCCTTGATATAGCGGTTTCACCTGAGTGAGATACGGGGTGTGGGGGTTCCACCCCCACGCAGGGGGCACTGCCCCCTGCACCCCATGTACTCCATTGATCTGTAAACCGCTATAACGGGCTAAGCTGAATAAAAATCAGACTAAATCCAACCTTGTGATGAGCTATTGAAACCTTATTACGATTGAACCAGGAAAACGGGGTGGAAAGCCTTGTATTGGGCGAATGCAAATTACTGTGTATGACGTACTTGGTTGGCTGGCAGCAGGAATGTCTCATGCAGAAATTTTAGACTCCACGATTGAGGTTTGGAGAATTGTTTACAATAGGCTTACGGCCGATCCTGACTCGGGCGATTATTTTGATTGTCATTTCTCAGTTGTTGTTTCCGTTGCCCTATGACTTCCAACCTGACCGTAACCAAAGCCAAGCTGAAGCATCCGCCGCTGGATATCCATCTGCTAGGGGATCGTGTCCTGCGGCAGCCTGCCAAACGGGTTGCACAGGTGAATGATGAAATTCGGCAGTTGATCCGCGACATGCTGGGTACGATGTACAGTGCAGATGGCATTGGGCTAGCTGCCCCTCAGGTGGCGGTGCATAAACAAGTGCTGGTGGTAGATATAGAACCTGAAGAAGCTGCGAACCGGCCGCTAGTGCTCATTAATCCCAAAATTCGCCAGGTGGGCAAAGACATCACCATTGGCCAGGAGGGCTGTCTCAGTATCCCCAATATCTTTTTAGATGTGAAGCGCCCTGACCTTGTGGAAGTGGCCTACAAAGATGAACAGGGGCGTCCCCAAACCTTGAAGGCCTCTGGGATGCTGTCACGTGTGATTCAGCACGAAATTGATCACCTCTCCGGGGTCTTGTTTGTGGATCGGGTGGAAAATGCTTTTTTGCTCAACCGCGAGTTGGCCAAGCATGGCTTTTCGCGGCAGGCGGTGAAGGCCATGAGTGCGGTGTGAGCATCGGTTCCTCGAACTCAGTATGATGGCTCATAGTCCTTTGGCCTGATGGAAGACTCTATGACTCCTAAGAGTGGTGTGCTGCTGGCTGTTTCTTGTGTGGCTGCGATCGCGGCCATTGGCTCTATCTTTGAACTCTCATCGGGGGTACCCCAGTTGGGTCAGTGGACAACGGCAATTATTTTGGGCTTGAGCGTGCCTGTAAGCATTGCCAGCTTTATCGCGGCTGCCCGCGATGCCAAAGCCAGCCAATAAAACATTCTGAGGTCAGGGTATGACACACAGATTGGCGGAAGCCTTCAAAAAAGCAAGCGCTTTACCGGATGCTTTGCAAAATGAACTTGCTGATCAACTCATTGAAGATCTTGAGAACGAGAGCAAGTGGCAGCAATGCTTATCTCAACCTCTAGGGCACCCTTTAGAGGAGTTGGCGCGCAAAGCATTAGAGGATTCCCGCCAAAGTAAAACGCATCCTCTAGGTTTCGATGAGCTATGAGGTCAGAATTGACAGATGAGTTTATCGAATGTTTTGCAAACTTGCCTAAACGGATCCAAAAAACAGCACAGAAAAACTACCGATTGTGGAAGCACGATCAGTCCCATCCCAGTTTGGAGTTTAAAAAGCTGAAAACGAAGCAGCCGATTTATTCAGTCCGAGTCGGTATTGGCTGGCGTGCCCTAGGTGTGATGCGGGATTCAGATACAATTGTCTGGTTTTGGATTGATCCTCATAGCGAGTATGACAAACTGCTCAAAAATTTGTGAATTGTGGATGAACGCATTTATTGGTTAGTCTGGTCACAGATTGCTGGGGTGGGGCCAGTCCTGTTGCAGCGGCTTCAGGCAGAGTTTGGTAGCTTGGCAGCGGCCTGGGCCGAAGCGGATCTCTCTGGTGTAAACGGGATTGGTGGCCAAACTCAGGCATCAATTCTACGGCAGCGATCGCAGCTTCATCCAGAACAACTCTACACCCATCACCTGCGCCAAAACCCCCACTTTTGGACGCCAGCCGATCCTGATTATCCGCGCCTCTTACTTGAAATTGCCGATCCACCGCCAGTGTTGTATTACCGGGGACAGGTACGACCGGAAGAAAATCAAGGGAGCATCCCAACGGTGGCCATGGTGGGCACTCGTGACCCCACAGATTACGGCAAGCGGTGGACCCGAAGGCTCGCCAAAACCCTGACCCAAAAAGGGTTTGTGGTGGTGTCAGGCATGGCTGAGGGCATTGATACTCAGGCTCACCAAAGCTGCTTAGAAGCTGGAGGACGCACGATTGCAGTGCTAGGAACCGGGGTGGATCAAATTTATCCGCCGCGCAACCAAGGACTGTACCAACGCATCGTCGAGACAGGTTTGGTGTTGAGCGAATACCCTGCCGGAACCCAGCCCAATCGTGCCCACTTCCCCCGTCGCAATCGCATCATTGCGGGGCTGAGCCGAGCCACATTGGTCTTGGAAGCACCCAAACAGTCAGGGGCACTGATTACGGCCTATTTGGCCAATGACTACAGCCGAGATGTCTATGTTTTACCCGGATCTTTAGATAATCCCAAAGCAATGGGATGCTTGGGGTTGGTCAGTCGTGGGGCACAGTTGATTTTGGGAGAGGGACATCTGCTAGAGTTGCTGGGTGCCCTACCGCCCCTTGCCCCTATTTCAGGTGCTAGCTCCCAAGCTGACCCGACAGCAGGGTTGAGTGCGGAGTTGGCCGAGGTGTATCGGTTGCTCAGAGATTTGTGTCAGTCTATGGGACAGCCTGCGGTGCCCTATGATCTGTTAGCAGCCCAAACCCAGCAGGCACCAGGAACGTTGTCGGGGGCACTGTTGCAACTGGAGCTGTTAGGATTAGTCGTGCAGCAGCCTGGAATGCGCTACGGTTTGACCTAGCCCGAGAGTCACCCTGGAGGATCAATGCTGGATACCTTGTATACAAGCTTTTTTCGTCCCACACAGGTGCGTGCGCCCCTGGTATCGGCGCTGATCATCGCCAGCTTAGTAATTTTGGTGATGGCTTTGAATGCGGCGGGGGCACTTAGCCTCGGCAGTGGTGGGGTCATTCTGTTTGCGATCTTGTTTGCGATTGGGGGGCTGCTGGGCTGGTTTTGGCTCTCCGCCGCGCTGCACTTGGTGGCCAGTGTCCTGGGTGGGCATGGCTCGGGGGCAGCAACCCTGATGGCGGTGGCTCGGAGTTTGTGGCCTTTGTTATTGTCGGGACCTGCGATCGCAGCCGCCCAGTGGTCAGCTTCCTTGGCCAGTCTCCTATCCCTCGCCGTCACTGCCCTGACCCTGGTAATGCTCATCCTTTCTTTAGAGCAGGTGCATCAGTTTGGCCGCCTTAAAGCCCTTCTCTGTCTGGGCGTAGCTCTGGCGCTGTCCATGTATAGCTTGCTGGGCTTGATTCTGTGGCCGCTAATGACCCTCCTGGGCACCTAAGCCAGACGTCTGTCCCATCACCTTGGCTGCTAGCTCAGCCGGACTGGTTTGCTCATAGATCTCAAAGGGCTGATGAATCCAAGGGTTATTGGGCAGGTAGTCCACATAGTAATCTGGCTTGATCACCGAGCAGGCTTTATACCACAGCACCGCCGTCCGCACTTCGCTGATACAAGATCCATAGCGGCGATCCAGCCAAATCAGCGTTTTTTCCAAGGTAATCCCAGAGTCAACCAAGTCATCGACCAGGAGGATGCGATCGCCCAGGTTGGGAGTGGTCATGGTCAGATCCTGGCCAAAGGTCAGCGACCCACGCACTTGCCCGTTGGAGCCACCATAGGATGAGGTGGCCAAAATCGCCAGGGGTAGATCATAAATACGAGCTAGCAGATCTCCGACCCGGAGGCCGCCCCTGGCCAGACAGATAATTTGATTGAACTGCCAACCAGATTGATAAAGATTGGCTGCCAACTGTTCAATACAGCGATGATAATCTCTCCAGGAAACAAAAAGATCAACCATGATAATTCAGAATCGGCATACAAGCTGGCAAAGGGTTAACGCTCAGAGCTTGTTTGAGAAGTTGCTTAGACCTTGCACTTGCCCCCCTAGCCCCCCAGTTTTGGGGGGAAATGAGCAGACTTTTTGGCTTTCTCCCCCCAAAATTGGGGGGTCGGGGGGGCTAATGCAGGGATGAATGAGGCTTTTCAGACGGCCTCTCAGTGTATTTTAGACCGCCAGGAACTTCTGAATCACCTCATTGCTGAGTTCATGAGTAGGTCCAGAGGCAACAATTCCACCTTTCTGCATGGCGTAGTACCAGTCAGCCTGACGCACAAAATGTAGATGTTGCTCCACCAGCAAGACAGACATACCGGTCGTCGTCACAATCTTGCGCACTGCCGCCTCGATTTCCAGAATGATCGAGGGCTGAATCCCCTCAGTGGGTTCATCCAAGACCAATAGGCGGGGTTTGCCCATCAAAGCACGGGCAATCGAAAGCTGCTGCTGTTGGCCGCCACTGAGGTCGCCGCCCATGCGAGACAACATGGTCTTGAGGACAGGAAACAACTCAAAAATTTCTTCGGGAATCTCCGTTGTTTTCAAAGCTCCCTTGGGTCTGGCTTCTAGCCCCAAGATTAGATTTTCTTTCACTGTAAGACGAGGAATGATTTCTCGACCTTGAGGCACATAGCCAATCCCTAACTTAGCTCGCCGATCTGGTGTCAACCGCGTAATTGACTCCCCACCCAAGCGGACTGCCCCGGCACGAGGAGCCAGTAGCCCCATAATCGTTTTCAGCAGCGTGGTTTTGCCGACGCCGTTGCGGCCAATCAGGCACACCATTTTGCCCGAGGCCACGCCCATATCCACATCTCGCAGAATATGACTTTCTCCGTAGTAGACATTGAGATTGGCGATATCCAGCAAGGGTTCAGAACCCGTCTGAACAGATGCGGTCGTAGCGGTATCCGTTTGTGGCCTCATGCCTATATCTCCCTATTATTGACCCTGTCTGCCTAGGCGGCTTGTTCCTCAGGCTGTCCTAAATACACTTCAATCACTTTGGGATCATTTTGAACTTCATCCATGGTGCCTTCACACAGCACTGACCCTTGATGCAGCACCGTGACCTGGCGAGCAATTTGGCGCACAAACTCCATGTCATGCTCAATCACAATAATGGAGTGGTCGGCTGCCAGCGCCAGCAGCAAGTTGCCCACATTTTCTGTTTCTTCGTCAGTGAGCCCCGCGACGGGTTCATCTACCAACAGCAAATCGGGGGACTGAGCTACCAACATGCCAATTTCTAAGCGTTGCTTCTCACCATGGGACAGCAACCCAGCCGCAATATCCGCCTTGACCGTCAGTCCAACCGTTTCTAAAAGTCCAGCGATGGTGCGCCGCTCTGAGGGGTCTGGATTACCCAGGAAGGTAGAGAATACGCCTTTGTTGCGATTGCAAGATAGCTCTAGATTTTCGCGCGGGGTAAGCTTGAGGTAGACCCGAGGCGTCTGAAACTTGCGACCAATGCCCATCCGTGAGATTTGATGCTCAGAGAAAGACCGTAAGTTTCTGCCCTTAAACCGCACCTGCCCTTGGGTGGGCTTCACTTTGCCAGTAATAATGTCTAAGAAGGTGGTTTTGCCCGCACCATTGGGGCCAATAATCACCCGCAGTTCTCCGGTTTCTAGGGTGAAGTTGAGGTTGTTGAGGGCTTTGAACCCATCAAAGCTAACCGTCAGATTCTTGATGGCTAATATGTTGTTGCTCATGGCGAATGTCTAAATCTTCTTCCAAACTGGGGTAGGTAGCGATTTGAGGCCGAATCCTAAAGAGTTGCCGCAGTTGCTCACGGGCATCTTCGCGGATCCAACCGACAATGCCACCCGGCAACACCGTCACCACTACCAAGAACAATGCGCCTTGGAAAAACAGCCAAATATCAGGGAACTGCTCACTCAAAAAGCTTTTGGCAAAGTTGACCAACAACGCCCCTAAGATGGCTCCAATTAAGGTGGCACGACCACCCACGGCCACCCAAATCACCATTTCAATGGAAAAGGCAATGTCCATGGTGCGGGGGCTAACAATTCCAGATTGGACGGTGTAGAGGGCACCCGCGATGCCAGCTAAGCCTGCTGAAACGGCAAAAACCATGACTTTGAAGCCGGTGGGATCATAGCCCGAGAACCTAACCCGACTCTCATCATCTCGAATGGCCACTAGCAACCGACCGAAGCGCCCACTGGTGAGCCAGCGACAGAGGACGTAGCCCAGAACCAAAAATACAGCGGTCAAGCTGTAAAAGAGGGACTGAATCTGGGGAGAGCTGACAAATTCCCCAAAGATGCGGGCGGTGTCTGTTTTTAAGCCGTTGGTGCCGTTGATCAGCTGTTGTTGGCCGTTAAAGAAGTTGAAGAACACAATTAACGCGGCCTGGGTCAAAATGGCGAAGTAAACGCCCCGAATGCGGTTGCGAAAGACCAGATAGCCCAGCACAGCAGCGACAATGCTAGGCACCAGCACAATGGCCCCGAGGGTAAAGGGCAGAGAATAAAAGGGACGCCAAAGCCAAGGCAGATCGGTGACGCCATATAGCCCAAAAAAGGCTGGAATTTGGTCATCGGGAAGCTGGAGTTCCAGATACATGGCAAAGGCGTAGCCGCCCAAGGCAAAGAAAATGCCGTGCCCCAGACTCAGAAGGCCGGTGTAGCCCCAAATTAAATCAATCCCCAGAGCCACAATGGCCAGTGCCATAAAGCGACCCAACATGTTGACGCGGAACCCCAACCCCATACTGTTCAGTACGGGTGGGATAATGAGCAACACAATCAGGGCTAGCCCAACGACGATGGCGACTTCGAGCCAATAGGACTTGCGTTTGGTCGGCTGGGTAACGGGGGAGATCAGTTCTTTTGTTTGCGTGGTCATAGTCTTCCCTAAGCATCCACAGTCCGGCCTTTCTGGGGGAACATCCCGGCGGGCTTAAACTGCAAGAAGGTGACAATCAAAATGAACACCAGCACTTTGGCCATGCTGGGGTCAGAGAAAAAGTTGAAAAAGTTGTCTAAGGCTGGGATGCCACCCACAATCGGTTTGAGGGCATAGGAGCCAATAATGTAGTTGGCCATGCCGATTGTCATGGCGGCCACGATGCTGCCGACCAGTTTGCCCACGCCACCGACGACGACCACCATAAAGGTGTCTACGATAAAGTTTTGCCCAGTATTGGGGCCTACAGGGCCAAGGAGTGCCACGGCACACCCAGCAATGCCAGCTAAGCCGGAGCCAATGGCAAAGGTGAGCATGTCCACGGTTTGGGTGGGGATGCCTAGGCAGGCGCTCATGCTGCGATTCTGAGTGACTGAGCGTATCCGTAAGCCCCAGGCGGATTTGTTCAAAAACCAGTAGATGCCAATGACGCAGACGATGGTGAGCACAATGATAAACAGACGGGCGTAGGGGAGCTGATAGCCCCCCAGGGGGAGGCGTCCTCGCAGCCAGATGGGGGCGGCTACGTTGACGTTTTGAGCCCCAAACCAGGGCCGGGTGACGGCAAGCTGAAAGATGCTCCCAGTGATGTTGCCAACAATGAGTGCGATCGCAGCCGACAACGGTATCATAATGATCACAAACCAGCCCCGAATGCGTTCAAAATTGGGTCGTCGGGAAAGAATTGCCTGGGCTCCAAAAAACAAGAAACAGAACAGGCCAATATTGAGCACCATCACCCAACTGATGCTGCGGACAAACTGTTGCAAAATGAGGCTGACCCCCCAGGTCGCCAGCAGCGTTTCCAGGGGACGACCGTAGAGAAAGCGAATGACCCCGCGCTCTAGGACAACTCCCAGCAGCGCTGTCACGATAAAGGCGGCAATGAGCGCGAAGAAAATATACAGTCCAGAGAGTGGCTCACCCAAGGGCTTAAAGGTATTTTGCACCACAGAGGTGGTGTAGGCACCCAGCATCATAAATTCCCCATGGGCCATGTTGATGACGCCCATGAGGCCAAAGACAATCGCCAAACCGAGTGCCGCCAGCAACAGAACGGCACCAATACTGATGCCGTTAAAAAAGGCTTCTAGCAATGCATCCATTCACGATTATTCTCCGTTCTAGAAAGCACCCTAAATCAGCAAGCATCAAGGATAGCTAAGCGTTCTAGGGTGCTTCTGGTTAACGTGAGTTTGGCAGCTCTTGCCCGCCCTCACCCCAACCCCTCTCCCCTCGCGCAGCGTGCCTGCAAGGCGTAATGTTGGGAGAGGGGCTAAAACCTTGAATTTCTCTTCTGTTCCCCCTCGCCCAGGATTGGGAGAGGGGGCTAGGGGGTGAGGGCGGATAAGTCGTCGAATTCACGTTCTGGTTAAAACCATTAGGTAATCATAGGGCTATGGGGAGATAGATTTAGTCCCCCAAAATACACAATTGCGCTAGAACCTCAAATTTGGAAACGCTCTCCTTTTTCGGGGTCTGACCAGTCGCAGGCATACCCTCGGGTTTCAGCAACATACTGGTTCCAAGGCAAAGGCTCAACCACGGCAGGCGTGGTGCTGACAATTTCAAACTGACCGTCTTCGCGCACCTTACCAATGCGCACATACTTTGACAGATGGTGGTTCGGGTTCATGGTGACGGTGCCTTCGGGGGCATCAAAGGTCTGGCCGTAGGCCGCTGTGCGCACGGCGTCTAGGTCATCTGCGGTACCGGCCTGCTCAACGGCTTGCTTCCAGATATTAACCATGATGTAAGCCGCTTCCATGGGGTCATTGGTGACCCGATCTGCCCCATACTTGGCTCTAAACGCTTCGACAAATTGGGTGTTAGCAGGTGAATTTACCGACATGAAGTAATTCCAGGCGGCATAGTGATCTTTGAGGTATTCTGGCCCAATGGCTAGAACTTCTTCTTCAGCAATACTCACCGACATAGAGGGGAAGCGATCAGGCCCTAAGCCAGCCTGTTGCAACTGGGTAAAGAAAGCGACATTGGTGTCTCCGTTGAGGCTGTTGTAGATGATACCGCCATCGGGTAGAGCTGCCTGAATCTTAGAGATCACCGGGGTGACTTCGGTGCTGCCAAGAGGGATATAGTCTTCGCCCACAAACTGAACCCCTTTGGCTTCAAGCTGGGCTTTGATGATGGTGTTGGCGGTGCGGGGGAACACATAGTCTGACCCCACCAGATAGAAAGGTTTGCCGGGGTAGTTCTCAATCAGCCAATCCACAGACGGTTCAATTTGCTGATTGGGTGCCGCCCCGGAATAGAAAATATTTTTGGAGCATTCTTGGCCTTCATACTGCACTGGGTACCAGAGCATGTGGTTGCGAGACTCAAAGGTCGGCAGTACGGCTTTGCGACTGGCTGAAGTCCAGCAGCCAAACACGGTGACGACCCGGTCTTGTTCAATCAGCTTGCGGGCTTTTTCATTAAAGGTGGGCCAATCAGAGGCACCATCTTCAACGATGGCTTCAATGCGCTTGCCAAGAACGCCCCCAGCATTGTTAATTTCTTCGATTGCTAACTGCTCAGCATCCACCACACTACTCTCACTGATGGCCATGGTGCCACTGAGGGAGTGCAAAATACCCACTTTGATTGTCTCTGCGTCGCCGCCAGTGGCTGATCCACCATTGGTACCCGGATCAGCACAAGCCTTCAGGAGAAGGCTACCGGCTGCGGCAGAGCCCATAATTAAAAACTCACGCCGCCTAAATCCTGTTGCCATGAATTCTGTTGCTCCCCTTAAAGTGCTTAAAGGTGATTTCTATTTGTTAGAAGTCAAACTACTTTTGGGGATGGTAAGGCGCGGGAACCTGAGATTTTGTATCTCAGATAACAAAAAAGACCTCTGTGTGTGTATTTTTGTTTACATTCTATTCAAGACGGAGAGCGGGGTAAATTCCTCTCCCGCGATCGCCAATGGGGCAGGGTTATTTCATTCTAGACAGGTAGGCTAAGATTCTTGTATAGTAGGGCATTC
>NZ_WVIC01000076.1 GCF_009939295.1 Petrachloros mirabilis ULC683 | reverse complement strand
GTACTCGATTAGATATTTTTGCTAGTATGTAGTTTGCATGCTTAACAGCTTATGGTTTCGCTTAACATTCACTCGCCGCATCCTCAAAAAGAGTTAAAACGCTATCAGGTCAAAGCCATGAATCCCCCGGCAAAATCAAAAAGCTCAAAAGTATCCTGTAACTTGCAAGGCATCTATTTAACATTCACAAACCGATCTTTGGCAATTGCCCGCAACTGTTGCAGATGTTCCCGCCGGGATACTGAAAGGGGAACCGTCTCGTGAATTTCTGCCAAGAGCAGCGAGGTATCTAGGGGCTTTTGTAAATAGAGGGCGCGATAGAGGGCGGCGATGACGACTTGTTCAATTTCAGCACCGCTGAAGCCTTCGGTGGCTTGCAAAATCGCAGCTAAATCTAAGTTTTCAGGGGACTGTTTGCGGCGGGTTAAGTGAATGCGGAGAATGCCTGAGCGCTCTTCAAGATCGGGGAGATCGACAAAGAAAATTTCATCAAAGCGCCCCTTTCGCAGCAGTTCGGGCGGAATCTGGGAAATGTCGTTGGCGGTGGCGACCACAAACACCTCCTGAGATTTTTCCTGCATCCAGGTCAAAAAGGAACCAAACATGCGGCGACTCAGACCTCCATCGCCATCGTGACCGCTATGGCCAAAGCTTTTCTCGATTTCGTCAATCCACAGCACCGAAGGTGCCATGGACTCTGCCAATTTCACTGCCTGACGAAAGTTTTTTTCGGATTCGCCGATGTATTTGTCGTAGAGCCGACCTGCATCTAGTTTCAGCAAAGGCATCTTCCATTCTCGGGCGATGGCCTTGGCGGCCAGGGATTTGCCACAGCCTTGAATGCCTACAATTAAGATGCCCTTGGGCGGGGTGAGGTTGAGTGCCCGCGCTTCGGCGCTGTAGCCCACTCGCGCCCGTGCCAGCCAATTTTTAAGTCCGGCAAAACCCCCAAGTTGAAGGGTGTTTTCTTCTAGGGGTAAGTATTCTAAGACGCCTCCTTCCCGAATTACCTGGGCTTTGCGGTGCAGAATCCGTTCTGCATCTTGAGGGGTGAGCTTGCCATCTTCGAGGGCGGCATAGGCGAGCACTTGGCGCGCTTGTTTAATGGTCATGCCGCTGAGGGCTTGGACAAGAGCCTGAAAATCGGCTTCGGATAAATCTACTTGGGTGCGATGCTTGAGTTTAAATATGCGGACAACATCGGTGACGGTCTGAGTCAGTTCATCGCGGCCTGGGAGTTGCAGATCGTAGAACACGGCATCGTGAGCCAAGGCTGGGGGGAGAGAAACTGCATCGCCGGTGAGTACGAGAGCAGAACGGGTTTGGGCAAAGAGCTGGGCTAGTTCTCGCAATTGGCGGGCAATGGCCGGATCTTCTAAATGGGGGGCAAAGTCTTTGAGCCAAAAGACGGCTTTTAAGGTCATTGACTCAATGTGCTGCAAGACGGCCAGAGGTTCAGCGGTGTTGCCGATGCTGGTGGGCTTGATGGTGCCTGGTGGAGCATATTCGTTGGTCCAGGGGGCATCATAGGTGCCCGGTGCTCGAATCAACCCCTGAGAAAGACTCCACTCAAACATGGGAATAGACATCTCTTGAGTTGCTTTTTTGAGCAGATTTTGGATCCGTTCCTCTTCGACTGTTTCAATCACAATCACAGGGTGAAAGGATAGAACCAGGGTCTGAATGTCACGGATACTGATGGAGAGAGGCATGTTAATCCCACTGGAAAGGCCATCTGTTTTCAAGATGCCCGCTTTTGGCAACAGCATTGCAGGGGTGATTGATACTGGCCTGACACTAGCTGTACCATCGAGCTGGTTTTCAAGAACGGCTCTGGGAAGAACTCGTGGCGGCTCGTCAACTCATAAGCATCGGGAAGATGTCACTTCCGAAATGGATTGAGTATACGAACGCCCGTATCAGTGAAGTCCTGAATGTTGCGGGTGACCAGAGTTAGATCATAGGTTAGGGCAGTGGCGGCGATCTGCTTGTCAATGGCGCTTTGCGAATGAGGCACCTGCAGACATCCCCAGATCTGAGCCTCGGTGGCGGTAAAGTCTAGAATCCAGTCGGCATAGTGGTCTAGGATGCTCTGTAGCCAAGCTTCGAGCAGGTCAGCCTGGGGGAGATCGCCACGATGACGGATAAGCTCAACCCCGCGCCGGAGTTCGCCAAGGGTGATGGTGCTGAGGTAAAATTTGGACTCTTGGGCAATGGCATCATTAAAAAACTGCTGCACGCCGGGGTTGGCTTTATCCTGTTTACGCAGTTCGCTGATGACGTTGGTGTCAAGCAAATAGGTTGGGGGCGGCGTCATCTTGGGGGCGTTCAAAGTCGGTATCGTTGCCAACGTTGGGGATGAGACTTAGCACTTCGGCGAAGGATTTTTGAGGGGGATGCAACAACACCTGCTCCAGGATTTTGCGGTGCTCGGCTTCGGCACTGATGCCGTGATGGCTGGCTCGTTGCTTTAGGGCTTTGACAATGGCATCGTCGATGTTGCGAACAATTAAATTAGCCATAGCAAATGGGTTTTGAAGAGTTTGCTTATGCTGATGATAGCATTGCTATCATGGAATACCCATGGCTACCCCAATGCCATCGAAAATTCTTCAGAGCTTCGATGCCAGAAAGGGTGCCAGGTGCATAGGCCGCATAGGTGCCTAACCAGCTCACCAGGCGACTATAGCTGATGAAGCAGATGCTACTGAGTTTATTTTAGGCGCAAGGGTATGAGTCGCACCGATGAGGGCAAGTTGGAGGTCACGGCTCTGGCGCAGGAGGGGCAGGAGCAACCCCTTGGAAGTTCTGGTTCGTCACTAAAGCCGGTTCCGGCCTTGCCTGCCTACGTTGAGGTCTTGGTGGACTGTCCGGGGGTGGAGGATCTGTTTACCTATCAGATTCCGGCGGAGTTAATGATCTCTCCTGGGGATATTCTCAGTGTGCAGTTTGGGGCGCAACAGGTGGGCGCGATCGCAGTTCGTCTCACCGCGCATTGCCCCCTACCGCCCACCCAGATCCGAGCGGTGCTAGATGTGATCAGCACCCGGCTGTTTCCGCCCCATTACTGGCCCCTGTTAGAGCGAGTAGCCCAGTATTACCACACCCCCCTGATCACGGCGATTCGAGCTGCCCTACCGCCCGGGCTGTTGACGCGATCGCAGCGCCGTATTCGCCTGTGCCACCCCAATCCAGACCCCGATGCAGATCTCAGTCCAGCGGCTCGAACCTTAGTGGATCTGCTTCAGCGCAGCCCCAGCCAAGACTACACCTGGGCCTATCTGCAACGCCAAGTCAAAGGCGCAAGTCGAGGTCTGCGGGAACTGCAACAGCGAGGCTGGGTTGAAAGTGTATTGCAGCCTCAGCAGGCTGCCCAGCCCAAACGCCAGCAGGTTGTCACCCTGCTGACCACAGAGTCTGATCCGCTCAGCCCCCGCCAGCGGGAAATTCTCACCGTCTTGCAGCAGCGGGGCGGAGAGCTATGGTTACAGGAGCTGCTGCAAACCTGCAAAACCACCAGCACCACAGTCAAAACCCTGGCGCGTAAAGGATGTGTGTCGATCTCCCCACAGGAGCGATTACGCCTAGAATCCAGCCCCATCCACTCAGACCAAGCTCTAACCCTGACCCCCGATCAGGCCACCGCCTTGGCCACCCTCTCCAACTTGAGGGGCTATGCCCAAGTCCTGCTCCATGGCGTCACCGGTTCCGGCAAGACAGAAGTGTACTTGCAAGCCATCGCCCCCATTTTGGCTCAGGGACAGTCCGCCCTAGTGCTAGTGCCCGAAATTGGCCTGACGCCCCAACTCACCGATCGCTTTCGCGCCCGATTTGGCGATCGCGTCCGGGTGTATCACAGTGCCCTCTCAGACGGCGAACGCTACGACACCTGGCGCTATCTTCTGGGGGGCACCCCCCAAGTGGTGATTGGCACCCGTTCAGCCGTATTTGCCCCCCTATCCAACGTGGGGCTGATCATTCTAGATGAAGAACATGACACCGGGTATAAACAAGACCAGCCTGCCCCCAGCTACCATGCACGCACCGTCGCCCAGTGGCGCGCCGAGCTAGAAAACTGTCCTCTAGTGCTGGGGTCAGCCACCCCTGCCCTAGACAGTTGGGTGCAGTGCCATGCCACCGAGACAGCCGCCACCCAGCACTATATCTCCCTGCCCCAGCGGGTGCAAAACCGACCCATGCCGCCCATTACAATTGTAGATATGCGCCTGGAATTGCAGATGGGCAACCGCTCCATGTTCAGCCGCCAGCTCCAGGCTGCACTCATGGGTCTGCGGGAGCGGCAACAACAGGGGCTACTCTTCATGCATCGTCGTGGCCACAGCACCTTTGTCTCTTGCCGCAGTTGTGGCTATGTCATGGAGTGCCCCCATTGCAGCGTCTCACTCACCTACCACCACAGCGACGAAACCCAGCAACCCCTCCTGCGCTGCCACTACTGCAACTACACTCAGCTTCAGTCTCCCCAGTGTCCCCAGTGCCAGTCCCCCTATTTCCGTTTTTTTGGCAGCGGTACCCAGCGGGTGATGGCCGAACTCAAACGCCAGTTCCCAGATTTGCGACTGCTGCGGTTTGATAGCGATACCACCCGAGTTAAGGGCGCACACCGGCAGCTATTGAATCAATTTGCCCAGGGACAGGCCGACCTGATGGTGGGCACCCAGATGCTAACCAAGGGGTTAGATCTCCCCCAAGTTCAGGTGGTGGGCGTGTTAGCCGCCGATGGCTTGTTAAATCTCTCTGACTACCGCGCCAGCGAACGCACCTTTCAAACCCTGCTACAAGTGGCCGGACGCTCAGGGCGAGGAGAGCAACCCGGCACCGTCATTTTGCAGACCTACAACCCCGATCATCCCGTGATTCAGGCTGTGCAGCGCTACGACTATGAGGGCTTTGTCCAGGCCGAGCTAGAGCAGCGGCAAACACTCCACTATCCACCCTATGGTCAATTAATTGCCCTGCGCGTCAGTGGCTTAGACTTGGCTGCCGTTGAAGCCACTGCACAAACCCTAGCCACCGTTCTCCAGCACTTCCTAGACCAACAAGAGCCAGAAACCCAGATTCTCGGACCCGCCCCAGCTACAATTTTGCGAGTCGCCCGCCGCTATCGGTGGCAAATTTTGGTAAAGCGCCCCGTTACTGCCATCCAGAAGACGCCTTTGCTGGCTCTGCCCATTGCAGATCTACAGCAACAGTGTGCCAACACTGTACGGCTCAGCATTGATGTGGATCCGCTCAATCTGCTATGAGAGGCCGTCTGAAAAGCCTCATTCATCCCTGCATTAGCCCCCCCGACCCCCC
>NZ_WVIC01000032.1 GCF_009939295.1 Petrachloros mirabilis ULC683 | reverse complement strand
TCTTCTTTGTCAAGCAGGGCGCGGCGGCTGTTTCCAAACCCCTACAGGATTAGCTCCCAGAGCGGGAGAGGGGAGTCGGAGTTTATATCCACTCTTATTCTTTTGCTCCCCTTGGGAGAGGCAGGGTCAGAGGATGTGGGAAATGGGTTTGATGGGTTGGCGAACTATACATCTCAGCCTTGATCACGAAAACGTTAGACGGAAATTAGGGAGCCTGAAATTATGGAAAACCAGCGCATTTTGGCGATCGGCTATGCCAGGGAAGGATTTGGATTTGGACGGGTTTTACAAAGTCTGCTCCAGCGTCTGTGCCACATCTATGACGTTCATCAGTTTGAAATGACCTGTACGGGCAACACCCAGTGGCCTTGGCACGTCTATGCCAACCAAATCCCCACAGACCGCTTTGGCGAACAGCAACTGCCCCAGCTTGTAGAAGCCGTTCAGCCGGATTTTATCCTGCTGGTGGCAGAATTGTGGGACGTGCCGCGCTATGTCCGCCTCTTTCGCCAATCTGCAAGCCACATCCCTTTGGTGGCCTATTGCCCCCTGGATGGTGAGCTAAAACCCTATCCCTATCTAGAGACGTTGGCAGAGTTGTCCCTTTTGGTGGTCTATACCGAATTTGCCCGCCAGGAGGTGTCCCAGGCATTTGCCCAACTGAGCCAAAACGGACGCAACCTGACACCGCCCGCCCTGGCCGTCATCCCCCACGGCGTTGATACAGAACGGTTTTATCCCTACCATGCTGACTTCAAGACGGCAAGGCAAATCGCCAGAACCAGGCTGTTTCCCACACAGCCGGAGTTAGACAATGCCTTTATCGTATTCAACGGCAATCGCAATCAGAGCCGAAAGCGCATCGATCTGACTCTGAAGGGGTTTAGCCTGTTTGCGGTGGATAAGCCTGACACCGTAAAGCTGTACCTCCACATGGGGCTGATGGATCAGGGCGTGAATGTGATGGGTCTGGCGAAGCAGTACGGGATTCAGTCTCGGTTAATCTGTACCACCCAAGGTAGATCCCACCCTGTGGTGTCCGATGCGGAACTCAACCTTATCTACAATGCCTGTGACGTTGGGCTGAATTCGTCGATGGGGGAAGGATGGGGGTTGGTCAGCTTTGAACATGGGGCAACGGGGGCGGCACAGGTGGTGCCCTACCACAGCGCTTGCCAGGAATTGTGGCCGGGGGCGGCACTGATGCTGGAAACCAAGTTGGCTCCGTCTCGTACCCTACCGTTGACCCTACGGGAGGTGTCGCCGGAAGACATTGCCCAGGCACTCCAGCGGCTCTACAGTGCCCCGCCTCTCTGGGATCTCTTGGCAAGGGGGGCCTATCGCAATGCCACCCAGCCGAATCTACAATGGCAGGCCGTTGCCGAGCAGTTTGACAGGATGTTCCAAACCCTGATGGTGGATCGTTCTGTGCCCTATGCGGCGTAGGGGCTCAGGAGTGGGGCGATCGCAGGTCAAAAAAAGGCGCTCGATCTGACGGATGCGAGAGCCAACGGTAGAAGGGTGAAAATGGACGACCGATTTTCGATAAGATCCAGAAGTGGAGCCACATTGGTGACAACTGCACGATCTTATGCCTGAGACTCTGCTGCTGCTCGGGCATCTTCAGAGACGATCCATTTTTGTTAACAATTGTTTACAATAGATCCAGCATATCTGACTTTACCGTACTGTTTTCGTCGTTGATTTCCCTCGGCTCGGCTGGGCATCGATGCCAGGCTGCTATGATCCCATGGGTCAACGATCAGACAACTGTATGGGTAGTCACAAAATCCTTACGCATTTCAGTTGCTCAAATCTGACGCAGTCTTTTCGGAACTTTGAATGACTTCTCAACTTCATCAGTGTGCCCTAGTCACTGGGGCGACTCGGGGCATTGGCAGGGCAACTGCACTGGCACTGGCTCAAATAGGTCTGAAGGTGGTTTTGGTAGGCCGGTCTCAGGCTGATTTAGAGGCTGCTCAGCAAGACATCGAAGCCCAAGGAGGAAGGGCGGAATCGGTGCAGTTGGATCTAGCAGCAGTGGATGCGATCGCAGACAAATTTCAGCACCTAGATGAAACCCTAGGGCCCATTGACCTCTTGATCAACAATGCGGGCATGGGCTATACAGCCCCCCTCTTGGAAACCCCCCTGACCGATTGGCAGGCGGTGCTCAATCTCAACCTCACCAGTCCCTTTCAATGTATTCAAGGGGTCTTACCTGGCATGAAAACCCGCCAGTTTGGCACCATTATTAACGTCAGCTCTGTCGCCGGACGGCAAGCCTTTTCCCAGTGGGGAGCCTATTGTGCCAGCAAGTTTGGCTTGATGGCACTGACCCAGACCCTGGCTCAAGAAGTCCGAGCCGACGGCATTCGGGTGATGGCCCTCTGTCCAGGCTCGGTCAATACCTCCCTGTGGGACAGCGACACCGTCCAGGCCGACTTTGACCGCTCTGCCATGCTCACCCCAGAGATCGTGGCACAGACACTGGTGCAAATGGTGCAAATGCCCCCCACAGCGGTGATTGAAGAGTTAGTCTTAATGCCCCATGGCGGTACCTTCTAAGCCCGTTGTTTACTGCTTTTTTTATTTTTGTTAGGAGTTTGATTGCAGATGACCACTGCTTCCAATCGTTTTGCCGACAACTTAGGCGTCTCTGCCAACGGATCACTACCAGTCAAAGAGACACGACCCGATCGCAGTCTGAAGACCCCCCATCCCGATGGGTTTGAGGCTCAACCTCGGCATGAAGTCACCCACGAAGAAATGATGCAGGCCGTAGAAACCCTGCTGGTCGGCGTGGGTGAAGATCCAGAGCGAGAAGGGCTTCTCAAGACACCTAAACGGGTTGCTGAGGCCATGCGCTTTCTCACCAGTGGCTATCAACAGTCCCTAGAAGATTTGGTGAATGGGGCTATTTTTGATGAAGGCCACGATGAAATGGTCTTGGTGCGAGACATCAACGCCTTTAGCCTCTGCGAACATCACATGCTGCCCTTTATTGGCAAAGCCCATGTGGCCTATATTCCCAATCAAAAAGTCATTGGCCTCAGCAAACTAGCTCGTATTGTGGAAATGTACTCCCGTCGCCTCCAAGTTCAGGAACGCCTGACCCGGCAGATTGCCGAGGCAGTGCAAGAAGTCCTCGAACCCCATGGCGTGGCTGTAGTCATGGAGGCCAGCCACATGTGTATGGTCATGCGGGGGGTGCAAAAGCCAGGCTCTTGGACAGTGACCAGCTCGATGCTGGGGGTGTTTCGCGAAGACCAGAAGACGCGCGAAGAATTTCTAAACCTGATTCGTCATCCCCAAAATTTCTAAAATATCCAAAGTTGGGAATGCTTAGGATGCCTGTTGCCGATGGGTTCCCAAAACCTTCGTTCTAGGTTGCCTTATGTATGCTGTGATTTCCCGCGAAAAAATCCATCTCCCCCCTGGGAGCATGATGCGCATGCCCGGAACCTGGCAAGACTACCAGGAATCATCGCAGTGCTCCGCCTATACCGCTTGCGGTTAGGGGGTGGTGAGGCGATGAGCGACCAAAGGGAGCAATCCGATATAATGGGAAAGCACACGCTGACGAGCCTTGCAGGGTTTTTATCCGAGAGCAGAAACGTGATTAACAAAGGAAGTGGTGCTCCCTTTGTCTGCGGTGGGGCGCATCGTGGACGTTAAAACAAAATGCTTGCAGAGACGGTCTGACGGGGTTTGGGGCAACTCAATCTAGTTAAGAGTCGATGAGTCAAGAATCTCGCTGCATACCCGTCAGGGTTGCTGGGAGAGCGTCAATGCACCTTGCGCGATAGCCGAGGGGATGCCTCCATCCCCCGTATTAAGTTTCGTGATGGAGAAATTCTCCTGATCAGTCCTCTGCCTCGCCATGGTCGGGAAGCCCATCTCTTGGCCAGAATTGTTGAAGCGCTTCTGGATAGTGAAAACCGCAACTACGAAGCCTTTACCCCCATTACGATGGATATTCCCGAAGCAGGTGGCATTGAGCCAGACTACTGCTGCCACTCAGGGGACTGGTGTTGCGCTCCGAACCCTGCGTCAACAGTTGATCCACTAATATTCCCCATTCCTCATGACTCTCTCCACCCTCAAATCAGTACTTAAGGTATCCTGGTTGATCATTCTGGCTGTCGAAACCAGGCCGTTAATGCTACTGCGATCGCATCGGCTGCATCATCGGGCTTAGGAATCTGGCTCAGTTGTAACTCTCGGGCAACCGCTTGCTGCACCTCATGTTTAGTGGCATTGCCATGGCCGGTGAGGGCTTGCTTAATCTGAGCTGGGGTAAACTCTATGAACGGTAGCTGATGCTGCGCCAGCACCAGCATAATGACCCCCCGTGCCTGAGCCACTAAAATCGTATTGCCCATCCGATAAAAAAATAGCTTCTCAATGGCCACGAGTTGAGGCTGGAGCGTTTGAATCAGATGATGCAGATCGTCATAAATCGTTTGCAGGCGTTGACCTACCTCTGTGCCTGCTGCTGTTTGAATGATGCCAAACTCATCGAGCTGAGCTTCAGTCGAAGAACTGTGTGGCTCAACCCTGATACTGCCAAACCCTAGAGAGGCTAGTCCTGGGTCAAGTCCCAAAATTGTCTGGGTCATCTCTCTATAATGAATGGAAGCACTGGTGGTTATCCTGCTCCATGTTGACCTCAGTGAGACGCAATGTTTAGACTCTTAACCATTCTGCGATCGCATCGAACCGACCATGACTCCCTTAATTACCTTAATCCCTGAGAGCATGACCACTGCCGCCTTTTGGCCTCTCCTGCCCCTAGATGGCTTATTTTCAACCCAAGGGGTCATGGTGATGCTGTTGGTTGCCTACGCCGGAGCCATGTGGATGTTTCTCTCCAGTGCCCCTAAAGTCTACACGCTGATGGTGTCAGATCTCGACATTGCCCGTCAGTTTTTTGAATCTGACCTACAACTCTCGGTCGCTGAAGTTCCCCTACACTATTACTACAACTACGAACAAACCTTAGGTCTTTCTGGCGTAGACCCAATTTACATGGGGGCTGGCTTAGGCACGACCGCCACCCGAAACATGGGAGCAGCAGATGGACTCTGGTACCAGCTCAAGAAAAATGTACAGTTGCATATCATTCCCGGAGCCAGCATTGGCGAAAAAAATCGCCAGCGTCACGTCAGCTTTGATCACGATTGCCTCGATCAAATCCTCTCCCGGATTCAAACCCGCTACGTCAAATATAAAATTCGCCGAGACACGCCCCTCAACTTCCTAGCTAAAACCTATGCCGGAGAGGTGATTGAATTTAGTGAAGTCTCCAACTAGGGAGCGAGTTTACTCTTGATAGTCAGTCGTAATGCTAATAGACTCCGTTTCCCAGTCCATGGCAACGAACAGCAGATTTGGACGGCAGCAGACCTGGCAATCTTCAACATAGGACTGGTTAGTGCCTCCTGAGACATCCACAAAGGTGGTGTTGGGTTCACCACAGTAGGCACACAGATACTCCGCAAAATTTTGCATCCATCATAAACTAGAATGATCCGGAGCCACTATAGCGCTTTTGCTCATCTTGCTTTCTGGGCACCACTGAGCCAACTCAACACTCTAGTGTTCCGTCAGGAAAATCTTGAGGGGTCGCAGACCCTCAAAATTTAACTCCATTCTTCTTCTCTGGCTCAATCTATTCCTCAAATCAAAGCTGACAGACTACTAGTACAGGAACATTGTCATGGCCGTTGTGTGGCAAGCCGTCCATTCCTATGAAGATATTCTGTATCACAAAACCGATGGGATTGCTAAAATCACCATCAATCGCCCCCACAAGCGCAATGCCTTTCGTCCGCAAACCGTTGTTGAGCTCTACGAAGCCTTTGTAGATGCCCGAGAAGATCCTCGGATTGGGGTGATTTTATTCACTGGCGCTGGCCCCCACACTGATGGCAAATATGCCTTTTGTTCCGGGGGAGACCAAAGTATTCGGGGGCACGCAGGCTATATCGACGAGGGGGGAATCCCCCGATTGAATGTGTTAGACCTGCAACGACTGATCCGAACCATTCCTAAAGTAGTGATTGCCCTAGTTGCAGGCTATGCCATTGGCGGGGGTCATGTACTGCACCTGCTGTGTGATCTGACCCTGGCAGCAGAAAATGCCATTTTTGGTCAAACAGGCCCCAAGGTGGGCAGTTTTGACGGTGGCTTTGGAGCAAGCTATCTCGCCCGAGTCGTAGGTCAAAAAAAAGCGCGTGAAATTTGGTATTTATGTCGGCAATACAATGCCCAGCAAGCCCTGGAAATGGGACTGATCAACTGTATCGTTCCGGTGGATGCCTTAGAAGCTGAGGGAATTCGCTGGGCGCAAGAGATTCTAGAAAAAAGTCCCCTGGCAATTCGCTGTCTTAAAGCCGCCTTCAACGCAGACTGTGACGGCCAAGCCGGGATTCAAGAGCTTGCTGGCAATGCCACTCTGCTTTACTACATGAACGAAGAAAGTGCAGAAGGCAAAAATGCCTTCCTCGAAAAACGAGCCCCTAATTTTAGACAATTTCCCTGGCGTCCTTAGAGGCCGTCTGAAAAGCCTCATTCATCCCTGCATTAGCCCCCCGCCCCCCAAAATTGGGGGGAGAAGGTCAAAAGCTCTGATCATTTCCCCCCAGAATTACGCCCTGCGGGCACGCTGCGCGAGGGGGGGCTAGGGGGGGGTATCCCAGTTTTGCAAGTTGTCCCTCATCCCCCAGCCCCTTCTCCCAAAAAGGGGGAAGGGGAGCCCTCACCCTAAATCCCTCTCCCAGAGCGGGAGAGGGATTTAGGGTGAGGGCTACGAAAGTGAGATACACCCAACAGGATTGCCTTCAAAAAAGCTGGATCACCAGACCCAGCCTTGTGAGAATCCTTTCAAGCTCTATCAAACTAAGCCACCACCAGATCTTGCTCTCGCTCTCGAACGGCGATCTCGTACTCAAAGGGCAAGGCATGTACTGGCATGGGAATCACATTTTCAGGCATTTCCCAGGAGGGGGCAAAGCTAGGCATCATTAGGGAACAAGCGCTCCACTGACCTTTGACTGGTACATCTAAGCGCTGACACTCGCCCCCGCGTCGCCCGACAGGACAGTAATGTTGGCAAAATCGGCAATGTGACCCTTGCATGTCTATCATACGTATCTATAGAGAGCGTGGTGTTATCTCAATCTTCAGCATTTCTGATGAGTGACACCGGTTCATTTGTGAAGCAATGTAAATCTTTTTGTGGGAAACTTATAAAACTAATCCTGCTTGTTTGTTTCTCATGACCCAATATTAGGCGGATTGTCCCCATTGATTTGATCCCCCTGGTCTGCTTGAAGCCTTACTCCGTATTGAATTGATCCCTATAGCCTCGAAAAATGGAATTAAGGTTTTTTTTAGAATTATGTAAACTAGTGTTGACAAATCCAAAGAAACATCATGATCAATTTCAGAAAACAAAGGCCAACAAGCTCTTGACAGGCTTATGGCCACTGTTTTTTGCTAGGGATCAAGGTAAATAGACTTTAAATTAAGGATAAGCGTATAAAGATCAACAATACGAACATCACCCCTTCTTGCTCAAAGCGTTGTTATTTGGCATGAGAAATGTGACTGAACGAATTTTACAGGACTGGGATGGCCTACCATTCTGTTACATAAATGAGAGCCATAAGGCCAACCTAGGGGGGTTGACAAACTTTTTGTTTGACCCTCAATCAAGAAAAGAACAGGAGAATTATGATGCATCTGTTCGTTGCCGTGACGGAAGGAGTAAAGGATCGCCATAGGATGGCTCGCTGTCTTGACCAGAGCCAAACTGCCAAGCCTCTCGCCAGCGGTGCCAACGATATTGAGCTTGTGGAGAGAGAAGGGCACTAGCCGGCAAGTGGGTGCTGAGGCGGTCTAGTCCCTGATATAGACCTAACCCCACATAGTGAGGCAGCCATGTGGCTAAGGCGCGACCCCCCACCTGCGTCAAAATAGTGGGAATCAAGTGGGGATGTTGTAGAGTTACCTGGAGTAAGGTTTGGGTTAGGGCTGGAAACTGCACCACATCGCGTAAGAAAGATTGGAGCACGCCTTCACCCGCAGTGGTCATCGTGGCAAAAATGGTGGTGAGCAGATGATTGATTTGGTTGGGTGCTAGGGATTGACCAACCTCAGCCCGCATGGCTTTTTGAAACAGCCAAGTCACCGATAAATTCGGCTGGTACGGTTGTAGACAGGCCAAGTCAGCCTGCGTTAGGGTGTCGCAATCCAGTGCCTCGTGAATGCCTGTGATCAGCCGGGGCAAGTGGCGAATCATTGCCCCAAAACCGCCAAAGCTGAGGGGCGATTGACTGCCGCTGCTATCTCCGATAGGAACCATTCGTGACCAGGGAAATTGTAGCGGGCTGCGGCGATAGCTGGGAAAAACACCAAACAGGGCTCGCTGAATCTGAATATCGCTCAGGGAAACCCCTTGATACTCTGGTAGCAAGTCAAAGTAGTCGGCCATCAGATCCCTAAGGCTGGGCCTTTGGGGGTGCAAATCGACATAGGTAAACAAATAGGTGGTGCGCCCTGCTCGGGCTGGAAAGGCTTCCCAGAAGTATTGGCAGTGGTTGCTCAATGGGGTAAAGGACACCATCAAGTCCCCTTGATCTCCCCGAGGAATGCCCTGAGCGCAGGTGCCGACCACGAGGCAGATGCCATCAGGCTGTTCGCCTTGGCGAGCCTGAGCCACTATGGGGGAAAAGTGACCCATGGCATCTATGAGCAGGCGGGTGGTCAGGGGGGGAACGACTTGAGAGCCATGGACTTGAGAGCCATGGACTTGAACGCCATTGGGATGGATGCTGGCTCCCTGAAAGGGGGCCTGCTCTAGGAGGGTACCACCGGCTGCTAAAAATCGCTGCTTGAGTGTCTCTAACAGGGTGACGGGATCGACGCCAATGTTGAGGACATCTTTAACCCAAAGGGCTTCTCCCTGATGAAATTGAATTCGGTTGGGGTTAAATTCAGAGGCGATCGCACCTTCTAGTTCCTCAACAGACAGTAACTCCAACGCCACCAAACTCTGGAGCTCCGACCGGGAAATATTCCATTCCTGGTCGCGCCCGCACAGAATGCCCCGCTCCAGGAGTGCCACCCGCCACCCCCGCTGAGCCAGGGCTGCCGCCATAAAAATTCCTAAGGTGCCCCCACACACCACCACATCCCAATCGACAGTCGTGAGTGGGGAGGTTTCAGCGGTGATCACAGTCGGCTTTTGCGGAGGCTGATGCCGCCAGTCAAACCAGCGTTGATCCATCCGACACAACTGCGTCAGCACATCACCTGCGAGTGGACTCAGCATCGACGTAACGATCTCGGATTGCTGGGGAAAGTCTTGATTCACGAGGTCTTCAGTGAGTCTTCAATACAGAGCAGGTGCTGTGGGCATCAGGGGCGGCATCGAAACAATAAAGGTGGTTGCGCCGTCGCTACTGTCGACGCTAATCTCTCCTGAGAGTTGCTCCACCAGCTTTTTCACCAGTGCCAACCCTAGCCCGGTTCCCCCCTGCTTCCAAGGATCGGCGTGGGGCACCCGGTAGAACTTATCAAAAATTCGCGGTAGCTCGTGACTGGCAATTTCTGCCTGGTTGGTGACTCGAAAACAAATTCGGGGCTCGGGTTGCATGATTCCTTGCACTTCAAAGTGGACTTTACCCCCTTTGGCGGTGTATTTGCAGGCATTGTTTAACAACTCGGCCAATACCCGCTCTAGACTCACCCGTGAAGTTTCAATGGCAACCACCTCTGAATCGTAGGACACCTCCAAGTGCTGCTGACGATCTTTGAGCCGCGCCCGAAAAGGCTCCAACACCCCAGGCAACCAGTCTTGCAGCAACAGCCGCTCTACCGTAACAGGGTTGCCTCCTGCCTCTAAGCGTTGCAAATCTAGTAAATCATTGATCAGTTCGGTTTCGCGATCGCACTCCACTGCCAAAATTTTGAGATACCGCTGCTGCTTTTCTCCCAAGGGAAACTGCCCCAGCATATGAATGGCCATCTTAATATTGGACATTGGTGTACGCAGCTCATGGGAAACCGTACTCAGAAAGTCATCCTTGAGACTGTTCAAACGCTCTAGCTCTTTCATTTTTTGACGCAATTGAGCCGTTCGATCTTGCACCTGTTGCTCTAAATCAGCATTGAGATCTTGCACCCGCTGGTAAAGCTGCGCCTGGTGAATGGCGATCGCACATTGATTGGCAATGGTACGCACCAGCTCCAGATCATCTTCACTCCATCCCCGGGCATTACTTTCAGACTGATAGAGACTGATGCTCCCCAGATAGGTTTGTAGATAAATCAAAGGGGTCATCATCAGCGCCTGTAAGCCACAATGGCGAGCAATAGCCGCCACATCTAAATCCATTGCGCTGTCCATATCTGCTAATACCACCTGTTGTCCCGCCTGGAGTTGGGCTTGACAGTAGCGTAAAAAAGCCGTGTTGCCCTGAAGCAAATCCTCACGACCACTCGCACCTTCGCTGCAGTATTGATTGGTCAACTCTCCCTCAGCACTCATTTGCACAATGATGCAGTGGGTTGCCCCCAACGCTTCCACCATTAAACTCACCGTGGTATTCAATACCTCAGCCGTGACCATAGTGACCCGCATCGCCTGGACAATCCGGTTGATAATTGCTTCGCGCTGCGCCTGATGCCGCAATTGCTCTTCGGCGCGCTTACGCTCCGTAATATCAATCACATAGCTGCGCACCAAATCACTTTCATGAATGTAGTGAACTGATTGCTCAAAGACCTTCTCGCCAATTTCAACCTCACGGGCAAAAAAGCTCTTATGGGCATGAACCGATGTTCCCGATTGAATCATCGACAACAGTCCTTCCAGCATGGGGTGATTGAGCCCCAGTTCTTCCAGGTCAGGAAAATTTAACACCGCCGATGGATTCAAGTAGGTAACCGTACCACATAAATCAATCTCCAGAATCGGATTTGGGGTCAGCTCCGGAAACGATGCCAGCCGCACCAAAGACGCCTCGCTCATGCTCTGGAGCGCATCGTCCGTAGGCACCAAAGTCTGAAAGGGATTCACTGAGTTAGACAAAATCGTAGATAAGTCTGATGCCTCACAAAACCGATCAAAATCAGCATCTGACAGATCAGAAACAGCATAATACTTCGCCTTAACATCTCCACCAAAGATAATCACATCCCCATGTTTTAAATCATGGGAAAACAGGCGTCTGCCATTTACAATCATGCCGTTGGTGCTGCGCTTGCCCTGTAAGTCTCCATCCACAATCCGAAAGAGATAGGCAAAAGAATCTGGAGCGGTCACCCGCAACAACAAGGCATGTTGGCGAGACACCATCTTGGAATGGAGCACGACGGAGTTGGTCGTATCTCGCCCAATGGAATAGGTAGCCGCCTCTAAAGAGATGGTTCGTCGACCCTCAGCATCGTCAATGATTAACAAATGACGAAAGCGCTGCCTTTGCTCCTGCTCTGCCGTGGCCACACTTAACTCTCCGACATCACCTGATACCGCCGATTGCTTTACTCTAACCTGAACACCTCAAAGCGAACAGAGTTGACCCGTGAGTTGTTACTATCCTCGACTCAGCTACCCCTGACAACCGCATAGCTCCCCCTACCAGACTCTGACTAAATTCCAAACAACGTCTGGAGTCGACGTCGAATCCAGATAAAGGGAGCGTCATCACTGCGATCCAGAGCATTGGGGTTAAATAGCCCCAACTCCTGCAACACCTGTTGACGTTGACAGAGTGCCCGGGCAATTTCTTCGGCTAACCCTTGATGATTTTTGAGTAACAATTGCAAGGCACTGCGATCCACCACAAACAAAATGGTATCGGTGATAGTCCGTACCGTTGCCGAGCGCGGTGCTCCTGTCAACAGCGAAATCTCACCAAAAAAGTTGCCGTCACTGAGTATCGCAATCGCCTGACCGAGCTTTTCTGATACCACTTCTACCTGTCCAGTCAAAATGATGTAAAACGACTCCCCAGGCTCCTGCTCTCGACAAACTATCTGCCCTGTAGCCAGAAACTTGCGATAGCCTTGCTCAATGAGCACTCGCAGTTGGGCATTGGTACACTTCTCAAAATAACTCACTTGCCGCAACAAGACCCGGAGCGTTTTACTGTTGGGCATCCCCTTGGCCGCCAGCGTTGGTTTTTGAGTAGGCGTCTCACCCGTGGTACTCAGCACGGCATCTGAGTTGAGGGATGCATCCCGGTGCTGCCCAACCAGCCCCATCGATTGCAGCATCTCAGGATTGCGCAGATGCAAATCACGTTGGGGAAAGGGAACTTCAATCCCCCGTTGATGTAACTCCTGCTCAATCAAAAAGTAAAGAGCGCTTTTAATCGGTTCAAACTCTGGGGGTTGATTGATCCATACCAACAGCTCAAACTCATAGGCGCTTTCTCCAAAGCGCTTAAACCACACCTGGGGGGTGGGATAACGCAAGACTCTAGGATCCATGCGAGCTGCCGACAAGAGGGTTTCAGTCACCAAAACGGTGTCGCTACCGTAGGCAACATTCACAGGCAAATGAATTCGAGACTCAGGGGTTTGATAACTCCAGTTAATGACCTTTTGCTCAAAAAAGAGATGATTGGGCACAATCACAAAGCGACGATCTTGGGTTCGCACAATGGTTGAGCGAATCGAAATTCGCTCAATGGTGCCCAGTACCCCCTCGATATCGATAAAATCTCCCACTCGCAACTGCTGCTCAAACAACAGGGTAATGCCGCTGACAAAGTGACTGGCTAATTGCTGAAGGCTAAACCCAATGCCCAAGCCAATTACCCCTGCAAACACAGCCAGAGAACTCAAGTCGAGTCCTAGGCTTTGGAGTAAGACCAATAGCCCAATCAGGGCCAGGGTGTAGCCAATGATGGCAGCAATGGCTTCTTGGGTACCGCGATCGGCGTTAATGCGAACCAAGATGCGCCGCTTCAGCCATTGACTCAATAAACCCGCCGACAGAAATATGAGCAGGGCGGCAACTAAAAATAAAATCAGTGTCCCTAGGGAGATCCGATTACGGCCTAGGGTAAACAGTGGTGCCCGAGACATGATGCCCAACTCGGTGGGAATAGTTCTGAGTCCTTGGGTGAACCAAGTGGCCACTGGCTGCAAAATCGGCACGCGCAGCAAGATCACGTAACCAGCTAGGATCCAAACGCCCAACCGCAGCCCAAATTTCAGAAAGCTGCGACCTAATTCAAACCAGGATCTGTAGCTGGACGCTAGGGACTTACTACCCCAGGATTGCAGTTTCTCAAAGAGGCGATCTAGGAGCCAGTCTGCTCCCCAGGCGACTGTCAAAATGAGCGCCACAGATAGGACTGACAACCCTGTAATCACCAGCCAATTGGTTGACTCAGTGGGAATCACTGCCAACGGGATTGTTGCTCCACTAACCAGGTTCACGCGGTTGCTCCACTGCCTTATGGCAAATATTTTTGGACGACCGCCCAACCCGATCCCGAAACCCAAATCAAGGTTCCTAGCAACGTGATATTAACGCTCACATGGAAACGGCGTGCCCAGGGATTTTGCCTCCCAATTTGGGTGGCACTGGCCGCAGAAGTCAGAACTAGCACTACGACCCATCCACCGGCGGCCAGGTGCCAGGAGTGTCCCAGGCTTCCATAGTGTCCAAGGGTTCCGATAATTCCAATGGCCAAGAGCAGTAACACCAACAACACTAGAACAAGTCCCGTACTATAGTGTATCCACTGCAACCAAGGAGGTCGCTGTCCCCCGCCCCGCCGAGTTCTCCGGAGCCAGAGTCCTGATGTCGCCAATAGTGCATAGGCGCACCAAGCTAGCCCCATAGACCAGGCGGCAATTTTCCAGAGCCAGAGAAAGGTGGGCAGATCCAAGCGGTGCCTCGAAGGATAAATAAGGATAGATGGAGAACATCAGACGTTCATGATCTTAGCGCTTAGATGGCAAGCCCCACGGTCTATCCATCCCTAGGAGCATCAAGAGTGACCGCGTTCCCCTGACCCGAACAGTTGCTTGATCACCTGCCAGCGAGAGCAATTCCAATAGTCAATATGGGACTGGATGAGCCCCTGGGCATTCAACGTTAACTCACTGCGCCCAGAAATGGCGATGTGGGGTCGCCAAGGCAGGGGAGCCTGCCAAGACAGCGTCCATTGGGTCAAAATCTGGTTATCCTCTTGGCGAATGTCATGGAGATCCATGGAAACGTTCATAAACCAGCGCTCAATAAAGGCAATCATGCGCTGATAAGGCTCGACCCCCTGAAAGGCGTTGAGGGGATCTCGAAATTGCACATCGGCGGCATAGAGGCTGTAGGTTTGATTTTTGGGAAAGTCTTGATAGTCTTGCTTCAGGGCTTCAAGCAGGCCGTTGACATGGGGTGCTGACATGGGGCGTTTATATGGGGCGTAGACAGGATAAATGGCGGGCGGCAAGTTGGCTTCTCTAGCATACTGGGAGGATGGGGGCTGACAGACTGTATTCACCGACTGCTAGAGTCCGGTGACAATTCTTGATAGGCTGAAGACAATTTTTAGGGTGATGCTGATCGACTGTGGCTCAGGTTGTTTTAGAAGACATATACAAGAGTTTTCCGGCTCAGCAGTCTCAATCACGCCAAGCCGATGAAGATGAGAAGCTGGGGGCTACGGCTCAGTCGGCCAGTGTGCTGCGCCGCATCAATCTCACCATTGCCGATGGCGAATTTATGGTTTTGGTGGGGCCTTCGGGCTGTGGCAAAAGTACGCTGCTGCGGCTGATTGCGGGCTTGGAAACTCTGACGGGTGGCAATATTTGGGTGGGCGATCGCAAGGTCAATGACTTGCCTCCTAAGGCAAGGGACTGCGCCATGGTTTTCCAAAGCTATGCGCTGTATCCACACATGACGGTCTACGACAATCTCGCCTTTGGGCTGCGGCGAACCCAGTCTGGTTTCGAGTCACCAGTGCAGCGCCTGCAACGGCAGTTGGCTGCGCTAGAGGTGGCTGTCACCCGTCCCTTCCCCAAAGCTATGCGCTATCAGTCGGTGCAGGAGCGCCGGATTGCCCAACGGGTCAGCGAGGTGGCTCAAATGCTGGAGTTAGAGCCTCTGCTGGGGCGGCTGCCCAAGCAACTCTCGGGGGGGCAAAAGCAGCGAGTGGCTCTGGGACGAGCCATGGCCCGCAATCCCCAGGTATTTTTGATGGATGAGCCGCTCTCGAATTTGGATGCCAAGCTGCGATCGCAGACTCGCGCCCAGATTGTCAAACTCCAGCGACAGTTAGGGACAACGACTATCTATGTCACCCACGACCAAACTGAAGCCATGACCATGGGCGATCGCATTGCCGTGATGAATGGCGGGCAAATTCAGCAGATTGCTGCTCCGCTGGAGCTGTATGACCGTCCAGCCAACCAATTTGTGGCTGCCTTTATTGGCTCCCCACCGATGAATTTCCTCACCGTCCAGGTCAAAAGTCCCAGGGTCTTATGGCACCCCCACTTTCAACTCTGCTTGGCTGAAGGTTGGCATCAGGTTTTAGCCCCCTATCAGGGACAGAGCCTCACCCTAGGTGTGCGTCCCGAGCATGTTCAGGTAGTGGCTGAGTCTGAGCGCCACCTAAGGGTACAAGTTGAACTCATTGAGGCCCTAGGGCACGAAACCTATGTAACCGTTGCCTTGGCCGATCTAGACGAGCCTGCCCCTCGATTCAATATTCGGGTTGCCCCCACGTTGCGCGTCTCCATCGCCGATCCTTTGGGGCTGTCGCTGAATCCTGAGACGATTCATTTATTTGACCCCCAGACAGGAGAAGCGCTACAACCCCTGCGGACTTCTGTGCCAACTTCTCCCTAGCCACTCGTTGATCTCAGACACTCAATTTTTGCAAAATCATCACGGATGCAAAAGGAGAGAAATCACTGCTTCCCGTCGCCAAAGCTGTGATAGTGCATCTATTCAGCTTATAGGAGCGGTCTGATGAAACTCTCTCACTTGTGCTTTTTCGGTCTGCTGGGCCTGATCAGTGTCCCGATTCTGGCTAGCACCCCAGCTCAAGCCTGTACCCCTCATCCAGATTACCCAGAGGCTTGTAACAGCCCACTGGGCTTTCCCCTACGCAAAACCCCAGTAGGTCCCATTAAGCCGATTCCTGACCCGGTATGCTTATCTTGCCCACCCCATAGCCTCCAGTTAGATAAGCAGATTCAGCCCCGAGTCCAGAATCAGCGCCTTCAAGTCCAACAGATCAACCCCAGTCTAGGGGGGCTAAATGGGCCAGCGGTTGATACCCATTCAGGGTTTTAGCCCCTCGCCTCCCCTGACCCCAAGCCCCATGGTGATTACTCAGGTGATTGCCATGGGGCTGAACCCACCGTCGCTGTCTCTGTCCAGGTGACTCCAAAGACGGCGGCAAAGTGGTGCTTGAGGTGCGATCGCACCCTTGCCAAACTTACCTCCGGTTGCCACTGCGCCACCCAGCCCACGGGTTGCCCTTCCAGCCCACAGGGCACAATTCGGGCAAACCCCTCGGGATCAGGCCAGACATTTAAGGCAAAGCCATGCATGGTAATCCAGCGGCTCACCTTTATCCCCATCGCAGCCACCTTATACCCGTCAACCCAAACGCCAGTGAGTCCGGCAATCCGTTCCCCAGCAAGACCCAGATTGGCCAGGGTGCGAATCACCACTTCCTCAAGCTGGCGCAGATACCAGTGCAAATCCGGTCGATACCGCCGCAAATTTAAGATTGGGTAACCCACCACCTGGCCGGGATAGTGATAGGTCACTTCGCCCCCGCGCTCAACCCGATGCACCTCCCAAGGAGACTGAGCTGGATCAAATCGCAGATAGGCTGCATCTGCCCCCTGTCCTAGGGTATAGACCGGGGGGTGCTCAACGAGCAACAGCGCATCCGGTAACTCAGGATTGGAGATGCGATCGCGCAACTGCTGTTGCTGCCATTGCCACGCCACTGCATAGGGCGTCACTCCCCAGTTCCAGAGATCACAGGGACGAGGGCATAAATTTTCAGGTTCATTAGCAGCATATTCTGGCAAAAACAAGCGAAATTACCCAGAAAAACAACTCAAAAGCGTTTAAGAATCGTGAAAGGATGCTACACATATTAAAGACAATCTTTAGGCCGCTGTCGTGAGGGATACAAGGTGCTAGGGTGAAAGTAACATTGGATTAAGGGGAGGCAAACCGTATGAAGCTTGTGATTCATGGTCGCAACATTGAAATTACGGACGCCATTCGTGAGTATGTACATCAGAAAATCGAAAAAGCTGCCAATCATTACCAAAACCTAACGACCGAAATCGACGTGCATCTTTCGGTCGCCCGCAACCCCCGCATTACCACCAATCAAACCGCAGAAGTCACCTTATTTGTCAATGGTTCGGTGATTCGAGCCGAAGAGAGCAGCGAGAACCTCTACGCAAGCATTGACCTAGTTGCCGACAAAATTGCCCGACAGCTCCGCAAATATAAGGAAAAGCGCCAAAGCAAGCCTGTAAACCGTCCTCTTAGCGCACCCACAGAACAAGAGACCCAACCCTTGGTGGGTGATTTGACCGCCAACCGCGCCCCCGAACTGCCCGAAGATGTGGTGCGTTGTAAGTACTTCGCCATGCCGCCGATGACCATTCGCGATGCCCTAGAGCAGTTAGACTTGGTTGATCATGACTTCTACGTCTTCAACAACGTAGAAACGGGGCAAATCAACGTCATCTATGAGCGCAATCACGGCGGCTATGGCGTGATTCAGCCGCGCAACGCCACCTTGAATGGTCATGAAACTGCCCAATCAAACACCACCTCGAAGCCTGTCTCCACCGGGCAAAGCTAAATCAACCCAGCCACCTAAACCCCTCGTTTGAGGGAAGCACTAGACAAGTTTGAGTCTATCTTCCCTCCATTTTTGGCTCAGGGAAGCATTACGGCTTTCCTGAGAGCTTGTCTGAGAAGTTGCTTAGACCTTGCACTTGCCCCCCTAGCCCCCCAAAATTGGGGGGGAATGAGCAGAGTTTTTGGCTTTCTCCCCCCAATTTTGGGGGGTCGGGGGGGCTAATGCAGGGATGAATTAGGCTTTTCAGACGGCCTCTGAGTTTTTTACTTGAGTGGGCTTTGGAGGGCTGCGCTACAAAGTCTTATGAGATACTGGCTGTGGTCATTCTTCGGTGTGATCTGGGTTCAAGACGCTCATTTTAATACAGCTCAATCTGAGTTTATGTCTCATCTAGAGCAGCACCCCGCCAGCGACGGCTTTCGAGGCTTGATGCAGAATCGAGCCTTCGTCACCCTATGGAGCGGACAAATTATTTCGCAGATCGGGGACAAAATCTTTTTTGTCCTCTTGATTGCCCTGGTGGTCAATTATCCCACCCCCCAAGTGTTTGCCAATTCCATGCGCTCAGCGGTCATGATTGCCAACACCCTTCCCGCAGTGCTGTTTGGGTCTGCGGCTGGCATTTTTGTCGATCGCTGGTCTAAAAAACAGATCCTTTGGATCACAAACTTGGGTCGGGGGCTCTTGGTGCTGATGATTCCCCTGTTACCTCGTGCCTTTGCCCTACTGCTGCTAATCGCCTTTTTAGAATCCATTCTGACCCAGTTTTTTGCGCCAGCCGAGCAGTCTGCCATTTCCATCTTGGTGAAACCCCAAAACCTGATGACCGCCAACGCCTTGTTTACCACCACCATGATGGGGTCACTGGTCGTTGGGTTTGCCATTGGGGAGCCCCTACTCAGTTGGGCCAATAGCTGGGTCGGCCAGTATAATCGTGAACTGCTGGTCGGGGGAATTTATGTCGCCGCAGCCATGGTGCTCATGCTTTTACCCATGACCGAACAGGCCAGAGCCCATACCGTCTCGCTCCATCCCTGGCAAGATTTGCAGTTAGGGTTCAAATACCTTCAGAGCAACCGCCTGATTAGTAATGCCATGGTACAACTGACCGTGCTTTACTGTGTGTTTGCGGCATTAGCAGTGCTGACTATTGGCCTAGCCGAAGAAATTGGCCTGAGACCCGAACAGTTTGGATTTCTACTGGCCGCAGCCGGGGTGGGTCTAATTCTAGGGGCGGCTTTTCTAGGGCAATGGGGCGATCGGCTCAGTCATTGGCCCCTATCCCTGGTGGGCTTTGTGATTATGGGAATTGTTTTGTTGTGGTTCTCCTTCGTGGAGCAACTCTGGCTGGGGCTGCTCTTAAGTGTGTTGCTGGGCTGGGGGGCGGCCTTAGTGGGTGTCCCCATGCAAACCTTGATTCAGCGAGAGACTCCCTCTGACGTGCGCGGTAAAGTATTCGGATTTCAAAACAACATGGTCAACATCGCCCTGAGTTTACCCCTAGCGATCGCGGGTCTGTTGGCCGACACCATCGGCTTGCGAACCGTGCTGGTTTCCATGGGGTTAATTGTGATCCTGTCCGGGACATGGGCTTGGCGCAGCACCCGACAAGCCCTAAAAAAAGCTGCCTAGCGCCAGTCGATGTCCGGAACCAGGGTATAGGAAGTCAATGTTTGTTAACACCCAACGGGCTGATCCCACGAGATTAGGTAGATCCAAGGCAGCGCATCCCAAAATTTGTCTCGACAGAGCTTCGTATCAAGGATTACACTAAAAGACTAATTGCGGAAATAGGGTCATCCTGAATCAATTGTGAATACAAGTACCCTCCATGCCCCCCGGCTGTCGCCACTTCCTCTTACCCAGGGGAACAAAGGGTCATGCCAGATCTATAAATTCACAAATCATTTAGGATTGCTATAGTTTGCGATTTTCCGTCAGTTTCTGTATCCAACGGGTGTCGGTCTGAGAGGTCTGCCGTGCGTGCAACCGGAGCTTTTGCCTTAATTGATAGCTTGAAACGCCATGGGGTCAAGCATCTTTTCGGCTACCCAGGTGGGGCAATTCTGCCAATTTATGATGAACTGTATCGAGCTGAAGCCCAAGGCGGGATCCAGCATATTCTGGTACGCCACGAACAAGGAGCCGCTCATGCTGCCGATGGCTATGCCCGAGCCACCGGTGAGGTGGGCGTTTGCTTTGGCACCTCCGGCCCTGGAGCCACCAATCTGGTCACAGGGATTGCTACCGCCCACATGGACTCTATCCCCATGGTGGTGATTACAGGGCAGGTATCCCGAGCGGCCATTGGCAGTGACGCCTTTCAAGAAACTGACATTTTTGGCATTACCCTGCCGATTGTCAAGCACTCTTACGTCGTGCGCAGCCCCCAAGACATGGCTCGAACTGTGGCCGAAGCCTTCTACATTGCCAGTACGGGTCGGCCTGGCCCGGTGCTGATTGACGTGCCCAAGGATGTAGGGCTAGAAGAATTTGACTACAGCCCTGTTGAACCAGGGGACATTCGCCTGCTAGGCTACAAACCCACAGTCAAGGGAAACCCCCGCCAAATTCAGCAGGCGCTTTCCTTGATTCAAGCTGCCCAGTCTCCGTTGCTGTACGTGGGCGGTGGTGCCGTCACAGCAGGAGCCCATGAAGAATTAAAGGTATTGGCTGAGTGGTTCGAGATTCCAGTCACCACGACCTTAATGGGCAAAGGGGCTTTTGATGAATATCATCCCCTGGCTCTGGGGATGCTAGGTATGCACGGTACGGCTTACGCCAATTTTGCCGTGAGTGAGTGCGATTTGTTAATTGCGGTGGGTGCGCGCTTTGATGACCGGGTCACGGGTAAGCTAGATGAATTTGCATCCCGAGCCAAGGTCATTCACATTGATATTGATCCGGCTGAAGTGGGTAAAAATCGCGCCCCTGAGGTGCCCATCGTGGGTAGCGTCAGACCCGTGCTGCTTGAGTTGCTGGCATTGGCCCGAGCAGCAGGAGCTACCCCCAGTTGCACCCAAGAATGGCTGACCCGAATTCAGCGCTGGCGACAAGACTATCCCTTGACGGTACCCTGCCCTATGGGACAGCTATCGCCCCAAGAGGTAATTGTGGAGATCGGCAAGCAAGCCCCGGATGCCTACTACGCCACCGATGTGGGTCAACACCAGATGTGGTCAGCTCAATTTCTCAAAAATGGGCCTCGTCGCTGGATTTCTAGTGCCGGATTGGGCACCATGGGGTTTGGCTTGCCCGCGGCCATGGGGGCAAAGGTGGCCGTTGGGGAAAAGCCCGTGATTTGTATCAGCGGGGATGCCAGTTTCCAAATGAACCTGCAAGAGTTGGCAACCCTGGCTCAGTATGGGATCAATCTCAAAACGGTGATTATCAATAATTTCTGGCAGGGGATGGTGCGCCAATGGCAGGAGGCATTCTATGGTGAGCGCTATTCTCACTCCAATATGGAAGTGGGGATGCCTAACTTTGTGAAGCTGGCGGAGGCGTTTGGCGTCAAAGGCATGATGGTGCGCGATCGCACCGACCTGCCTGGAGTGATTGCCGAAATGCTAGCCCACGATGGCCCGGTACTTGTGGACGCCCATGTGACTCGCAACGAAAACTGCTATCCCATGGTGGCACCAGGCAAGAGTAATGCCCAGATGTTGGGCTTGGCTGAGCAAGAAAAGCTAGAGCGAGCTGCTGAGCTCATTTATTGCAGCAACTGCGGCGCTAAAACCATCGCCAGCCATAATTTCTGCCCCGAATGTGGAACCAAGCTCTAGGGTATGGATTTACAGGCACAAATTCAAACTCTCATTCGTGAAGCACCCCAAGACGGCCAAACGCCCCAGGCCGTCTTAAAAATTTCACCTGCTCTGTTGCAGGTGGCGCAAACACTCAAATTTCCCCAGTACTATATTCTGCAAACCCTACAGCAAAACTGGCAGATCACCACCCTCCAACATCGCCAGGATCCTTCCCAACAGAAGACCGTTATCTATGCCTACGCCCAGTTGGTGGATGCCACCCAAGCCAGCAAGACGGTAGGGTTGGTTGCGGTTGCTGTTCCCGTCATTCAACTACTCTTTCAACTGCTGGCACTAGATGCGGTTGATAGCATTATTTTTCAAGAGCAAAGCCATCAGCCTCAAAATGGAGTAGAAGTTCCCCGTCAAGGTCTACAGCGGCTTGTGCAACAACAAATCCAGCCCCCCCCTTACCTGGCCTGATAGGACACTGCCCTAATGGAGCTGATGGCCACAACTCGCACAGAAGCGATCGGTTGGTTCCACTGCGGCACCACACTGGCTGCAAAAGCGCCGGTTAGCTTGAGCAGCTTGGGCTGACTGAGATGGGGGCGACTGAGGGGGCTGGTTCATTTGGGGGGAGTCACCCATGCGCATGTGCATATTCCCCATCCGCATTTCCATCGGATTGTTGAGATTCATCTCCATGTTGCCCATTCGCATCGGCTGCATCGGTTCCATGGGCTGCATCGGCTGCATGGATTGCATCGGTTGCATCGGTTCGGAACCAGACGGTTTGGGGGCAGGGGTTTCTGACGAGGGATTGGAAAAGGACATCGGTTGCATCGGCTGCATCGGCTGCATGGTGGGGGAGGTTGGCATGGCTGCGGTATGCATTTGCATCTGCTGGGCGCCACCCGTAGCCTGACTACTGACGACCTGCATACTGCCTCCTTGCACCTGGATATAGTGCGCACCCTGGCTCGTATTCACCTTGAGTGTTAGCCCTTGGGACGAGTGATAGGCTTCCGGTGGGGCTGTCCAGGCTCCGGTCTGAAAGCCGCTGCTGGACTGCTGTTGCTGGCCGGGGCTGCCGCTATAGGTCGTCACCAGGGTTTGAGTACCCTGATTGTCGAGGTAGACTCTTTGCCCTGAGCCAAATTCACAAACGTAAGCCATGGGGGGTTTCCGCTACTCAATACATCTGCACCTTTATCCTTTCATTGTGAAGCAGGTCTTAGGTGTGCCGTGGAATACGTAACAATTGCTTAGGGTTGAGAGCTTTGACGCTTTTGGTGGGCTGAGGTTTTCAGGTGAGTGCTGCAATCACAGCTGCGGCAATGGTCTGGTTGCCATCTGTCCCTAGGGGCTGTTCTGACTGAGGAGGCTGCAAGGGCTGGTGCAGAAACTGCCAAGGAGCTGTGGTGAAAGCATCCGGGGGCAAGATCTGATGGGTGCTATATTTTTTGAGGCCGTCTAGTAGGTACTGGGCTTCGGCAAAACCGTCTCTGGGGAGCGTCACAATTGGGGTTTGCTGACGGAGGGCTTCAGCAAAGGTACCATAGCCCGGTTTACTGACAACACGACCACACAGGGGCATAAAGTCCACCGGACGATAGGCGCGATCTTGAACTTTGAGCAGATTAGGCAGCACTTCGGGGGCTTTGGGGTCAAAGGTGATGAACTGCCAGCCTGAGAATTGAGCCAGTTGGTCATAGGGTAGTTTAGCTAACCCCAGCCCCCCAAAGGTCAGTAATACCGTCTGGGCAGGATCGACATGAAGAGAAAAGCTTGACCTGATTTGCTCTGGGGTAAAGCGAGGGGAAGCACCCGTGAGACCGACATCGGTTATCTGGGCAAAGATTTCCATGGGTTCATGGAGGGGTAAACGAAAAAGGCGATCGCAGCTTTGAAAACAGTCTTGCACCCAGTTCACGATGTCGGCAAACGCTTCCCCCCATTGCCTATAGATCAGATCCCAGCCAAAGTTACTGACCATCCAGCAGGGAACGCCAGCAGCCTGGGCAATTTTAGCGGCTAGGGGGGGAATGTCTGCCAGCACCAATTGCACGCGATTCAGGCGAATGAAGTCTACTTCAGCAGCTATGATCTGCGCTTCGCGATCGCGAATTTCTTGCAGCTTTTGACGGGTGGCCTCCCGATTGAGGGTGAGGCTATCTGGCTGAATGACACCAACATCCAGGGTGTGGGGACGATAGATAAAATCTCCAGGCAAATAAGACTCTAGCAACCAGCGCGGGGCGCTAGTGACTAAAATCAACAAAATATCTGGACATTGGTGTTGAATTTCAGCCAGCAGGGCAGCCGTGCGGGTGGCATGGCCAAACCCATGATTGGTAATGGCCACGTAGAGGGTGGGACGAGGCATCATCGCTCTCAGAGTGGAACAGTTGGGTTAAAGGGATTTGACCTTTGCCAATACAAATACGCTACCTTCGTTGCCGCGCCCCAGACGCAGATTGGCATCCAGGTAGGTAATATCTAGCCATCCCTGTTGCCGCTGGGCATCAATTGTGAAGTCTAGGGCAAAACGGGGATTTCCAGATTGCAAGGTGGCAATCAATCCCCCAGGGGATCGGTAGGGAAGCAAACGCTGCAAGCCAATCACTGAGCGCTCAAAGCGCACCTGCACTCGCTGCTCTGACTGGGGCGTAATCCGAGCCGCAACGCTGACAATACTTTCTAAGCCAGGAATTCCTTCTAATTCAGCAATGTTATAAATTTTGGCCTCATCTAGTCGCACGCATTGATAGATTTGCCCCAGGCGTACCCCTGGAAGCCGACCCAAGCCCAAAAGGTCTTGGCTGGAGGTATACAACAACCGCCAGTCGCCCTCTAGCCACTCAGATTCTAGGGGGCGCTGAGTGGGGTTCCGGTCTTCGAGTTGGGCAATGGCCGCTAAAATGGCGGTGCGATCGCGATCTCCTGCCAGCAGACCCCGGTTTGTGCCAGCGATGACCTCTAGTAGCTCAGCTTTGCCAATCATGGGGATGAGTATCCAGTGTAGATGGGGGTTAAGACCTGACGTTGATATTGTGCCATCTCTGAGTTGCCAAGAACCTCCCCCTGCTCAGAGGCGGTTTGAAAGGTTTCTAACTCCTTGCACCCGCCCCCTACATCCCCCATTCTGGGGGACTTTGAGTTCAGAACCCTCCAAATTGGGGGGCTGGGGGCGAATGTAGAGCAAGACTTTCAAAGACAGCCTCTCAGGCGAGGTAGGGGCTTCAAATAGTCAGAATAGTCAGACTTCACGGATAACTCGTGACCCGAGTGGGGCGGGTGTACAACCAAAACTGCACCGAATCGGTCAGTTTTGAGTCAGCTAAAATTGTTGCAGGGCAATTCCCTGCCAAGCCTGAAGGGTCACCGGCACAATGGGGGCAATGAGGTGCAAAATCGCCTCAGCATAGGCGGCAATCTCTTGTTGTGCGCCCTCTCCCTGACGCAGGGCAATGAAATGCAACAGCGCGTGCAGTGAAACAGTCCACACCCAAGAGGTATACACACTGGGGACTAACACGCCACGAGCCTGCTCTCGTCCGACCCCTAAAGCTAAAAGCTGCTGATAAGCAGCATAGCTGGCTTCGCACTGAGCCTCATAAATGGTTCTGGCTGTTTCTGCCTCAGCCCCGGCCAAAGCGCCAAGGGTAGCCTGCTTATTATTGGGAGACTGCTGCCGAAATATATCTGGGATGTAAAACTCATTGGCATCGGCGATAGCCACGTACCGCAGGCTTTTTTCATTCCATCCCAACTGCTCGTCGTTGTGATTGCTGGCAATGACATGCTTCCACCACTGGCGGCACACAAATAGGGGGGCTTTGACTTTGAACTTAAACACCACACCCCGAAAAGGGCTAGTGTGTTGGTGCTCAATTAAATAGCGAATCAGCTTCGTGTCTTTTTCAGTTAACACTTGCGCCTGCTTGCCAAAGCTAGCCCTAGCATCATTCACTACATCTAGATCGCTGCCTAGATGTGCCAACAGCTCCAAGCAGCTCTTGCCGTCTTTGAGCGGATCTAAAATGGCTGCCATGGTTATCGCTGCTGAGAAGACTGGATTGCTAAGCTGTCTAGCTCCTGGAGTGCCTTCCAGGCGGCCTGACGCACCAAAGGCTCGGATTCTTGTTGCAAGAGCAACTGCAAGCAGTCCGAGAGGGTTTGCCGCTGTGAGGACTTAGCCCAACGCCCTACCTGCCGAATGGCTAAAAGACGCTGTAGGGCTGAAGGGTGGGCTAAATCCGCCAAAGTCTTGTCTAGTGGGGAGGAACTAGATGAAGCCGTCCAGTCACGGGTTAACAGCAAGCTGATGGCTAGGGTCTGCACCACCATGAGCACTGCCAGCCAAAAACTGTGCACCGTTTGCCAAATTTGGAGGGCGCTGTAGAGCACAAAGGTAATCAAGCCACCCGTGCCGATCGCCCAAGACAGTCGTTGCTCGGCGGTGGGGGGGGCGGTGACACCGGTCAGCCAGAACCCTCGCTGTTGGTAAACCCAGCCTGCGGTAATGCCCCCCACTCCCAGTGGCACCCAGAGCTGCCAGCCCCAAATCAGAATGGGTAAAATGAGCAACAGCAAACCGCCATACAATCCAGGATGGCGGCGTAGCGCCAGGGGTGGTCGAAGGTTCTGTCTTTTTCGAGTCCGAGGTCGCTGTGAAGGGGGGCTCGATTCTACCACTAGCCTTGGGGGCGGACTGGGGCGATTAAACGCCACGGTCGCGGGCAGTGGCGGCGAGAGGATGGGCATGGAAAACGGTTGATCCGGTCGAGGAGCCATAGTGTTGGAGGATTTCCCAGGGTAACTCTACGCTCAGGGCGCTTCAGCACGGGGGCTTGAAGTCAAGGCGTTGCCAGGGACTTCACTATTCAATAATTTACCACTTGCCAAACCAAGAACGTTGGCGGGGGCCATCAATGCTCAATAGACCCGGCCCGCTATACCAGAGCAGCAAAAGCCCCCCAATTAAGCCAATGTTTTTCAAAAATTGAGTGCCTTCGCTACTATCCAAAACATTGCCATGGAAAAGGAGCGTGGTGGGAATCAAAAAAATAATCAGGGCAATGGCTCCCCAACGAACACGTAGCCCCAACAGCAATGATGTGCCCCCTAGTAATAGGATAATCGTGGCTGCGATCGCAGCCACCAACGCCAGTTCACTGGGAAATCCTTTGGCGCTAATTGCCTGCTGCATTCCAGGTAAATCCATGGCATGACTGACGCCAGCTCGGACAAAAATACCAGCCAGCAACAAACGGGCCAGGGTCGGAATGGCTTGCTCATTCATGCTGAAACTCCAGATTGAGTCACCCTTATATCAAAAATGGCGCTGAGCCACTTTAGCATTCTACGGCAGTCTGGTTTCACGCTGAGGTGTGCAAACCCCAAGGAGGCAGCGCATTCAGTTGAGAACAGGGCTTACCCACAGCGCCAGCATTGAGGGTAGCAATCGAGAAAAAAGCTAGCAGTTTGTCAAGGTCTGGTGTAGACTCACCATGATTATGTGAAAAACCTGTTCTAAATTTTGGGTCACTCAGATGCCCTATCATCTGGTTGCCTTCATTGTTGCTGCCCTCGTGGTGCTGTGGAGTACTCCCGTCGTCAAAGCCGTCGCCCTCAAAAGCGGCTATGTTGACCTACCCAATCCGCGCAAAGTTCACAAACGACCCATGGTGCGATTGGGAGGCGTTTCCATTTTTGCTGGCTATGGGGTTGCGCTGCTGCTGGCTTGGATTTTGGGAGCTTTTAGGCATTTGCCCCAAACCTCAGCCTATGAAATTTTGGGTGTGACCCTGGGGGGAGCACTCTTCTTTTTGATTGGGCTTATGGACGATCTCTTTACCCTATCTTCGGGCTCCCGACTGTTGATGCAAATTGGGGTGGCCTCTTTGGCTTGGGCAATGGGCGTTCAGATCGAGTTTTTTACCATCCCCTTTCATGGATTGGTGTATCTAGGCTGGCTGAGCCTGCCGATCACCCTGCTTTGGCTGGTGGGCATGACCAATGCCATCAATTTTATGGATGGCCTAGATGGTCTGGCCGCAGGAATTTCTGGCATTGCAGCCATCATCATGCTGGTTGTGAGCTTATTTATGAATCAACCTGTGCCGGCGTTGCTTGCTGCGGCAGTCGCTGGCGGGGCTTTAGGCTTTTTACGCTATAACTTCAACCCGGCTCAAATCTTTATGGGAGATGGTGGAGCCTATTTCATGGGCTTTACCCTGGCTGGCATTGGGGTCGTCGGTATGGTGAAGAGTGTAACCACCGTCGCCGTGGTGCTGCCCTTTGTGATTTTGGCGGTTCCCATTGTTGATACCTCCACCGTCATTCTGGATCGACTCCGGCGCGGAAAATCTCCCTTTGCAGCAGATAAGCGCCACTTGCACCATCGCTTGCTCCAGGCGGGGCTGTCGCAGCGGCGGATTGTACTCTTTATCTATGCCCTTGCCTTCTGGGTGGGAAGCTTGGCCATCACAGTTGCCGGTTTGCCGGGGGGGCAAGCCTATGCGGGAGGAGCCACCTTACTGCTGATCTATGCGTCCTGGCAAGCTTGGCAGCGCATTCGGACATCCCGCTCCGAAAGCTAATCAGCCCGTGATCAGGTCAATTTGACGCCAAGGGCAGAAGGGAACCACCATGGCACCAAGCGCCGAAATTATCTGTGTAGGCACCGAACTCCTGCTAGGAGAAATCCTCAACCGCAATGCTCAATTTTTAGCTCAGGAACTGGCTCGCCTGGGGATTCCCCACTATTACCAGACCGTGGTGGGAGACAATCCTGTCCGCATGAAGCGGGCAATTGCCGTGGCTTGTCAGCGGTCTGGATTGCTCATATTTACTGGGGGACTAGGGCCCACTCCAGATGATCTGACCACCGCTGTCTTGGCCGATTTTTTTGACGCTCCTTTAGTCGAGCGACCTGAAATTTGGGCTGATATTACCCAAAAGTTTGCCCATCGTGGCCTTCCACCCAGTGAAAGTAACCGTAAACAGGCTCTTTTACCGAGAGGAGCTGCCATTTTACCTAACCCAACGGGCAGTGCCCCTGGCCTGATTTGGCATCCCCGTGAAGGCTTGACAATACTGACGTTTCCCGGTGTCCCGCGAGAAATGCATCGCATGTGGCAGGAAACTGCGGTTCCCTATTTGATTAGCCAGGGGTATGGACAGCAGCCGATTTACAGCCAGGTCTTGCGATTTTGGGGTATTCCGGAATCTGTCTTGGCCGAAAAGGTGGCTCCTTTTCTGGATTTAACTCGCCCTACCGTTGCCCCCTATGCCGGAGAAGGAGAGGTGCGACTGCGCGTGTCTACGGTTGCGGCCTCGCAGGCGGAGGCTGCTACCTGGATAGATCCGGTTGTGGCGCAGATCAAAGCCATCTGTGGGATTCATTACTATGGGTGTGATGACGAAACTTTAGCCAGTGTGGTGGGAGCATTGCTGGGTGAGCAAGGGCAGACTTTGGCGGTGGCAGAGTCCTGCACAGGGGGGGGGATTGGCCACCAGATTACGGTTACGCCTGGTAGCTCTGCTTACTTTTTAGGGGGAATTGTGGCCTACGACAACTCGCTCAAGCAAGCCTTGTTGGGGGTTGAACCCCAAACTCTGGCGCTGGAGGGTGCCGTCAGTGCTGCTGTCGCAGAGCAAATGGCTGTGGGGGTGCGATCGCGCCTTCACACCACTTGGGGCCTGAGCACCACGGGCATCGCCGGACCAGAGGGGGGCACCCCAGAGAAACCCGTAGGACTGGTCTATATTGGTCTAGCCGGGCCGGATGGAGTGCAGAGCCTCAAGTGTGAGTTTGGAGCCCACCGAGGGCGCGACTGGATTCGCCTGGTCACAGTTTTAACCGCTCTAGACACAGTCCGTCGCAGTTTGTTGAGCGCAAGGGCTCAAGGCTGAATCGGATCCCCCAAACCTAGTTTTGGTCAATGCCTCAGCGCTCTTTAGATTGTCTTTATAGAGATTTCATCCCCAGTGGGATCATCGATTTCGGAAATTATGCTAAGTTATTAATAATTAACCCCACCGCTTACAAATCTCTATTCTTCGCGGTTCACGTTGACTTAGGAGAACTGCGGCTAATCACAGCCTAAGAGATCTAAGCGCGAGACGTTACATCAAGGAGCACCTGGCTCAATGGACTACTTAGAAAAAGTACTTGATCAGCTCAAAGATCTAGCGCGTAAGCTCATTGAAGTACTCCTAGGACCTGATGCGGAGCCAGAGTTAGAGCCAATTCCGATTCCTGTCCGAGATCGTAACTGCTAAATTTGGCTGAGCTAAAAACTTGGTGAATCGCCTCAGTGTTCTGGCTCTTCATGGCCCTAACCTCAACCTCCTAGGGGTACGAGAGCCAGGAATTTATGGAACCTTAACCTTAGCCCAAATAAACGCCCAACTGACTGACCTGGCTCAAACACTCCAGGTCAGTCTTGTGGCATTTCAGTCTAACCATGAAGGGGAACTGGTGGATGCCATTCAGCAAGCGCCACCGACCCATCAGGGAATTTTGATCAATGCCGCAGCCTATACCCATACCAGCGTTGCTATTCGAGATGCGATCGCAGCCGTCAACCTTCCCACAGTCGAAGTCCACCTCAGCAACATCTACCGCCGGGAAACCTTTCGCCATCATTCCTACATTGCTGCCGTCGTTCTCGGACAAATTAGTGGCTTCGGGGCGCAAAGCTACGGCCTAGGACTCCAGGCACTGGTCAGTCACCTGCGACAGTCCTAGCCCGGTCGGCCTCATCTGTCCCCTATAATGAACTTTTATTGCAACTTGTGCCCTTACCCTAGACGTCAGTGCTGGAGTCTGTTCACCTATCCTCAATGGAGTGCCCATGCTGCGCCTCGAACACATCAGCAAAATTTACCCCACCGGAGAAGTCCTCAAAGACATCAATTGGGAAGTCAAACCAGGAGAGCGGGTCGGCCTAGTTGGGGTCAATGGGGCAGGTAAATCCACTCAGCTCAAAATCATTGCCGGAGAAACCGAACCCACCACAGGTGAAATCATTCGTCCCAGCAGTTTGCACATCGCCTACCTCACCCAAGAATTTGAGGTTGACCCCACCCGCACCGTGCGCGAAGAATTTTGGACCGTGTTCACCGAGGCCAACCAAGTTCATCAGGCGCTTCACCACATTCAGCACCAGATGCAAACCGCCGACCCAGACACCCTCGACCCCCTCATCCACAAGCTCGATCGGCTTCAGCGTCAATTTGAAGCCCTAGATGGCTATGGCCTAGAGGCTCGCATTGAAAAAATTCTTCCCGAAATGGGCTTTGACAGCGAAGATGGCGATCGCCTCGTCAGCGCCTTCAGCGGGGGTTGGCAGATGCGGATGAGCTTAGGCAAAATCTTGCTGCAAGCCCCCGATTTACTACTCTTAGACGAACCCACCAACCACCTCGACCTCGAAACCATCGAGTGGTTAGAAACCTATCTCAAAGGACTCACCACCCCCATGGTGATTGTCTCCCATGACCGAGCCTTCCTTGACCGCCTCTGCACCAAAATTGTCGAGACAGAGCGGGGAATCTCGACCACCTACCTGGGCAACTACTCCGCTTACCTCCAGCAAAAAGCCGAGTTGCAAACCGCCCAACTCAGCGCCTACGAGCAGCAGCAAAAAGCAATCGAAAAGCAACAGGCTTACATTGACCGCTTCCGAGCCAGCGCCACCCGCAGCACCCAGGCCAAAAGCCGGGAAAAGCAACTTGAAAAAGTTGAGCGAATTGAAGCCCCCACCGGCAGCCTCCGCACCCTCAAATTTCACTTTCCCGAGGCTCCCCGTAGTGGTCGAGAGGTGATTATCGTCAAAGATCTGGTCAAAACCTATGGGGATCAGATTTTATTCCTGGGTGCCAACTTACTGCTAGAACGCGGCGATCGCATCGCCATTCTCGGTCCCAACGGAGCCGGTAAGTCCACCCTGCTGCACCTGCTCATGGGCATGGAGTCCCCCGATGACGGCAGTATTCAGCTAGGGGCGCATAATGTTATTCCTGGCTACTTTGAGCAAAATCAAGCCGAGGCTTTAGATCTCAGCAAAACCGTCCTAGAAACCATCCACGACGAAGTGCCCGATTGGAAAAACGAAGAGGTGCGCACCCTGCTAGGGCGATTTTTATTCAGTGGCGACACAGTTTTCAAAACCGTTGCTGCCCTCAGCGGAGGGGAAAAAGCCCGCCTCGCCTTGGCTAAAATGCTGCTGCGCCCAGTCAACCTGCTGATCTTAGATGAGCCCACCAATCATCTTGACATTCCGGCCAAAGAAATGCTGGAAGAAGCCTTACAAAACTACGATGGCAGCGTCGTGATTGTCTCCCATGACCGGTATTTTATTGGTCAAGTGGCCAACAAAATTGTCGAAATTCGCGATGGCGAGCTCAAGGTCTACCCAGGCGACTACGCCTACTACCTAGAAAAACTAGCCCAAGAAAAAGCTCAGGTACGCCAAGCCCAGCTAGCCGCCGAAAAGGTAGCCAAAGAGGCGGCTAAGCGCGCCAAGCAACAAACCCAGAAAAAACAGGCCAAGGCCAAGTCTTAAGATTGTCTACACTAAGGGAGATACATTACACTCCCCCCTGATTGACCGACAAAAGTCTAGCAGTCCTCACCCCCAACCCCTCTCCCAGAGAGCCTACCGTGTACACACAAGTCTTGAAAAGATTCAAAATCTTTGCGCTCGCCCCCCTAGCCCCCCAATTTGGAGGGGAATATAGTCCCAGTTTTTGTTGATCTCCCCCCAAACTTGGGGGGTCGGGGGGCTAATGCAGGGTGGAATGGGTTTATCTAGAGATGTGTGTACACCGTAGTCCCTGGGATGAGGGCTTCTAGGGTTTTGGCTGAGAAGTTTTGTCAGTCAATTATCTCTCCCTCTGCTTTGGATATTTACAAGCCTTGACTGAACTGCCTGCAACCGAACCCATCGATAAAGCGGTACAAATCCTAGAAGGCGCAATGCAAGAGTTTTTGACTCATGGGTATGCCGCCACGAGCATGGATCGCGTTGCCGCCGCCGCTGGGGTGTCTAAAGCCACGGTCTACAGCCACTTTGGTGACAAGGAGGGGCTCTTTGAAGCTTTAGTCAAGCGACTGGCTCAGCAAAAATTTCTCCACCTCACCACCCTAGACTGCTGGCACGAGGAGCCACGCCATTCTCTGCCCCAGCTCATTACCAATGCACTCCAGCATGTGCTGTGCGATCCGGAACACCTGGCCTTCATCCGGCTGATCATTGGAGAATCGGGACGCTTTCCAAAGTTGGCTCAAATTTTTGTGCAGAATCTCTCCAAACCCGGAATTGAGTTGATGAGCCAATATTTGGCTAAGCACCCCCAGTTGAATATTGCCGATCCGGAAGCGACCGCGCGCATTATCATCGGAGCCGTGGTTTATTTCGTCCAAATTCAAGAAATGCTTCATGGCCAGGAAATTGTGCCCATGGAGCCAGAGCGGCTGATTAACGCCATCACCGATCTGGTCATTACCCATCAGTCCCCCCAAGCGGCAAGCATTTAACGGCAAGATCAGATAGCAACGGGGAAGGGTTTGCGCTATAATGCTTGCCAATAGAAGCTGTTGCATCCAGTTAATGGCTGTGAGCTGTTGCTGTTTGAGCCCATTCTTGTAAGTCGGCTGCCCTTCACCAATGCAGTGGAGAAACTAGAGGTCTTGTTTCTGGTCAGGAAGTTTTTCTCCACCGCCTTCGTTGGGTGCTGACGTGGCTCTTGAAAGTCAACGGTTTCTGTCGGTTTATTCCCTTAATTTATGTCCTTACGGTTTGGTGAAAGAGTCTAGCTCCACCTAGTCTCATAAGCGGTTTTCATCAACCCTATCATTGTGCCGAAGGTCATCTGGTTTAGAACGCCGTGAAAGTCATCATCCTTGACCGATCTGAGGGCAAGTGTGGTGATTTTAGATCTGAGAGCAGCTCTAGTGAGCTTCCCTAAACAATCCTGAATAATGACATATCCCTTGCGGATTCACGATTTAACGTATAACTTACCGTTCGCATTCAGCCTCACTGTCTCGCATCTAATGTGTGCTGGCAAGGTGGCTGAATTTGTCTGAGGAAATTGCATGCCAAAGCAGATTATTATTGCCGAGCAACATCGTATTGCTGCGGTGTTTGCCGAAGATCAAATTCAAGAGCTTATTGTTGCCACAGGCAGTCATCAAGTCAGTGATATTTATCTTGGGGTGGTCGAAAATGTGCTCCCAGGAATTGATGCTGCTTTTGTCAATATTGGCGATAGTGAAAAAAATGGATTCATTCACGTTAGTGACCTAGGGCCACTGCGCTTAAAGCGGTCTGCGGGAGCCATTACAGAACTGCTGGCTCCCCAGCAGAAGGTGCTGGTGCAGGTGATGAAAGAACCCACCGGCAACAAAGGACCTCGGCTGACTGGCAATGTCTCGCTGCCAGGGCGATACCTGGTGCTCATGCCTTCGGGGCGAGGTGTGAATCTATCGCGGCGGATCCGCAATGAAGAGGAACGTAGTCGATTGCGGGCGTTGGGGATTCTGATTAAGCCTGCGGGTATGGGACTCCTGGTGCGAACCGAAGCGGAAGACGTGGCGGAAGAGGCGATTCTAGAAGACTTAGAACTCCTGCAACGTCAGTGGGAATCGATTCAGCAGCAGGCCACTTCAACCCGAGCCCCCGCCTTGCTCAATCGGGATGATGATTTTGTGCAGCGGGTGCTGCGGGATGTCTACAGTGCCGATGTGAATCGGATTGTTGCCGATTCTGTGACGGGGGTGAAGCGGGTTAAGCAAAATCTGATGAGTTGGAATGCCAACAAGCTGCCCCCTGGGGTTTTGGTTGATCAGCACCAAGGAGCCTCTTCGATTCTGGAGTATTTCCGGGTTAATGCGGTGATCCGCGAAGCGCTGAAACCACGAGTGGATTTGCCTTCTGGTGGATACATCATCATTGAGCGTACCGAGGCACTCACGGTGATTGATGTGAACTCGGGGTCTTTTACTCGTTCAGCCACCGCCCGAGAAACGGTGTTGTGGACTAACTGTGAGGCGGCCACCGAAATTGCCCGCCAACTCCGACTTCGCAACATCGCGGGGGTGATCATTGTGGACTTCATTGATATGGATTCCCGTCGTGATCAGCTCCAGGTTTTGGAGCATTTCAATAAGGCTCTGAAAGCAGATAAGTCTCGACCCCAAATTGCCCAACTCTCTGAGTTGGGTTTGGTTGAACTCACCCGCAAGCGTCAGGGTCAAAATATTTACGAACTGTTTGGTCGTTCCTGCCCTACCTGTGGGGGACTCGGCCATTTGGTACATCTCCCTGGAGATGCAGATCCTGCTGGGGAGGCAGTGGAGCGAGTACCCGCCCGAGAGTCTGTTGGTAGTCGCCCAGCCGCTACCGTAGCATCTACTTTTCGAGCCCCACTCGGCTTGGATCCTTCAGAGGATTTGCAGGAACTGGACTTAACCAATCACCCAGATTATCAAGAGCGTGGAAACCGCCGCCGTCGCCGTCCTCGGGTCGGGGAGCCCACGGCTAAGGAAACGGTGCCCCCCAAGTTTCTCCGTAAGAATGGCAAAGAGCAGAGTCCTGCTTTGCCCGAACCGGAGTCTAATGATACGCCTCGACGGCGAGTCATTCCCGATTCAGGCGAAAAGCCGAAGCTGGCGGATAGCCTGCGATCGCGGGATGTGACGTTGCCCGAGGTTGTGACGGTGGCCATGTCTGCTGAAGAGCAAGCAGTGTATGCATTTCTAGGGATTTCTCCCCTCGTTTTGCACGCCGAGGCGGTGAAGCGACCCAAGTCAGTGGTTTTAAATATTGTGCTGCCCCATGAAGACAATGGTAGCGCGGTTGGATCTGCGTCTTTGACCGATGCCCCTGTTGACTTGCAGCCACCTAGTGAGTCAGCAGAGACACCGGTAGAGACACCGGTAGAGACACCGATTGCTTCAGAGGCTGAACCCCTCTCTGAGCTGGACGAGCCCGAGCCAGAGACTCAAGCCTCACCCCCGGAAGTGGCAACCCACCCAGCCCCCAATCGTCGTCGTCGTCGCCGCTCTTCAGCCGCCCAAGATTCCGAGCAGCTCTCTCTAGAAACTGATGGCTAGGGCTTGAGGTGGCCAAAGAGCTCCAGAACCTGTTCCCAGGCATTGGCTGCGGCTGCGGCTTGATAGCTCGCCCGCTGATCGCAGAAAAACCCATGGCTTGCAGGGTAGTGAAATACGCGGTGATCGGTGCCGAGACGTGCCAATGTAGCTGTGATTTCTTGCACTTCAGCGGCGGGAATCAGTGGGTCATGGTCGCCAAAGAAGAGGTAGATCGTCCCTTGAATGTTAGGGGTCTGGCTGAGGGTGGGGGCACCGCCTCCTGGGGTAAAGGTGGCAATCCCTGCGCCATAGAAAGAAGCGGTGGCTTCGATTTTAGGCAGGGTGGCGGCCAGATAGGCGACATGCCCCCCAAAGCAAAAGCCAATGACTCCGGCTGAGTCGGGAACGACGTTGGGTAAGCGCTGAGCGTAATCGAGGGTAGCTTGCAAGTCGGACAGGAGTTGGGCAGCGGTGGTTTGGCTTTTATGGCTGCGACCGAGGGCAACTTCAGCTTCGGTGTACCCAATTTCAAAATTGGGGGCGGTGCGCTGGTATAGAGCAGGGGCAATTGCCACATAGCCTTCCTGGGCAATGCGTTCGGTGACGGCTCGAATATGGGAATTGACTCCAAAAATTTCTTGACACACCAAAATGACCGGGTAGGAACCGGCGGCACTGGGTTGAGCCAAGTAGGCGTCGATGGCCAAGTCTGCGTTCATGACTTGAACCGACTGAGTGTGAATGGGGGTCATGGCAAAACATCCTCTGCTGCACAGGGTGAGCGACTTCCCCAGGCTGCGTCTCCTGGAGGTCTGGCGTCTCCTATGATAGAGGGGCAAGCTGCGCCACTTTTTCTCTATGACCCTCTATGGTCCAGTTCAACATTCAACCGGACAGTGAAATTCCGGCCTCAACTCAGCTCTTGGGGCAAATTTGCTTTGCGATCGCATCGGGTCAACTGACGCCTGGACACCGCCTTCCCAGCACCCGCCAACTGGCGATGCAGACTGGGTTGCACCGCAACACCATTAGCAAGGTTTACGAGCGCCTAGAGGCTTTGGGTCTGGTGGAAGCTCAGGTGGGATCTGGCATTTATGTTCGAGCCTTGGAGCAAGAACCCCTCCACCCCCCTGAGCCTTCTCCCCTTTCCTTGGCAGAGCAAGTGGAAGTTCATCTTGAAGAACTGCTACATCAGGGTTACAGTCTGGCGGAAGTGCGAGATGCGCTGTTGTTGGCAACGACCAAACGATTACACGCCAGCTCCCAGGTGTGGGTGACCGTGCCTCAACATGATCTAGGGGCAGGAGAAATTATGGTTCAGGAGCTGCAAAAGGCGCTGTCTGCCCCCATTGAGCTGGTCTTTCTCGAAGAGCTAGAGTCTGTGTTAACCACTCGGCAGGCTGCGACCATCGTTACGGTCCGCTTCTTTGCCAGTCAGGCCGAAGCGATTCTCAAAACCTACAAGCCTGAGCAGGCCAATCCAACGGCTTTTCGCATTGTTCCCATTGATATCTACAGCTACAGTAAGGAACTAGAGCTAGTCAAGACGCTACCCGAAGGGAGCCGCTTAGGGTTGGTCAGCCTCAGCTCTGAAACCTTGGGCTTGGCGGAGGTGATTATTTACAGCCTGCGGGGTGACAGCATTTATTTGCTGACGGCACAGTGTCACGATAAAGCCCGCCTACGAGCCATGATTCGACAAGCTCGGACGATTATCTGTGATCAAGTCAGCTATCAAACTGTCAAAGCTGCGATCGCAGCCGATGCTGAGCAGTTAATTCGTCCTCCCCAAGTGATTGGCTGTGAGAGCTACATCGACCCCCATTCCATCGAACTCCTCAAGCGAGAGCTTGGCCTAGAGCCATGACCCATGCCCTGCTCGGCCATCTTGAAATTGGTATGCGTGGTTTTATTCGTTGCAGGACACTCAAAGGCGTGAGCTGCTCGTTATTCGGCAGTCTCACTTGAGTTAAAGGTTATTGAGGAAGTAGCTAAAAATACTTGCTTGGCATTACCTTGGGGAGAAGTAACGAAGGAGCTGCGTCAATCGTGGGCGCAAATGCCATGCAAGTGGAAATCTTTCCGTTTTCTTTTGAGATTGATTCAGTTGCGATCGCAGGCACTGGGTTATGGGCAACCGGCTTATATCTGGGGTTCTTGCCCCTAAGTCATTGGTTGATTGATCAATGCTGTCGCTGGTTTGACTTTGCCGAGCGCTCTCTATACCTCTCTGCCGAAGAATTTGAGAAAAGCCGTCCTGGCCGAGAGGCTCAAAATGCTTTCTGGGCTTCGATCTTCAGTATTTCTCCCTTTTTGGTGATGGGGGCACTGTGTTATTACCTGTCTGTGATCAGCTTTGGCACCAAAAGCTGGGGCATCAGCTTAGGTCTGATTGCTGTGATTGGAGGGGGCGTCTATGCCCTGGGTCGTCGAGATGGCAAGTCCAGAGAGTGAGGGTGCTTCAGCTGGGAGCACTGACGCCATCACATCCACCAACCGTTGGGCGGCTCCTGGCTGCCCCCGCACTTGACTCAAATCGGTGCGAATCTGCCTCAGGCGCTCTGGATCATTGAGCAGTGCTAAGGCCGCCAATGCCACAGTCTGAGGCTGGAGAGGCCCAACGAATTCCGGCACAATTTCACGCTCCGCCCAAATATTCGGCCACGCTGTGAACCCCAGCCCCCGCTGGAGCAACAGCCAATTAAGCCCCGCCTTCAACCCCTTGCCCAACCCCGGCAACCTTGTCAGCAGCCCTAGGAGGCCATCCCAAACTCCCAGGGCATCCAGATATTGGGTCGGCAACAAGACCATCATTGGCACCCCTAAAGCGGCCAGCTCCGCTGTATTCGCACCGACCGTCGTCAAGCACAGCCGACAGCGTGCCAGCAGATCATGGGCAGGTGTTGCTGTCCAGATCGGAATTTCAGTGCCCTGAGCCGTTACCAGAGCTGGAAGACCTGACCCAGACTCGCCCAGTTGGGCAGTGGAACTGGTTTCTGGTAGAAGAGGATTGGCTGGATTTGCGTAGGCCGCCAACGCTTCTAAGGAAACCGTTGGGGCTAGAGGAATCACAAACTTAATTTCAGAACACTGCGCCCGGAGCTGATCTGCGATCGCGAGCATCAGGGGCACCCCCAGCCTCAGCTTGAGCGGCTTAGACCCTGGTAACAGTCCCACCAGTGGCGCGGTTGAAGCCTCGTTTAGATTGGCAAGCCCCGGAGTCTGGGGTTGACCTTGTGCCTCTACCATTAAATCGCCCACCACCGTCACCTTATGGCGCAAGCGGGGCGTGACTTGCTGCCGCAAGGCTTCACTGACTACCCCACAGTGATCAATCCAGCGCAGCCATCGCACTGAGCGCTCAGCATAGGTCACAATGGCGTATCCCAAGCGTTTGCCAATTATGACCGCAGCAAACTGATCTCCCCCCAGAAACAACACAATCCCTTGGGAATGCCACTGCCAAGATTGTGCTGTTTTGCCCCACAACAAAAAGGCTCCAAAGTGACTGGCCTCTTGGACCCGATCAACCGGAAGCCGACGGGCAACGGTGGCCTCCTGCCCACTCGCGTGGGCACAAGGTGCTAAAATCACTGAAATTCGTACTGCTTGATCCGCAGACCATTGCCTGCGTAACGCCGTGACCACAGGTGTCACCCAGGTCATCAGCTCCCCAGGACCATTGGTCAAAATGACAACATCCAGAGGGGCTGAGCCACAATCTAATGGTTTGCTGGCCGATGCACCCACAGATTTACATCCCTGCCCCTAAGTAGTCTGTCATGAAGAATAGCTCAGTACCAAAAAGTTTGTGAGGGTTAAATTTTAAGGATTACAGCCCCTCAAAATTTTCATGACAGAATCCCCAGTCTGGCGGATGAACGAAAAAAAGCGCGGGATCTTGATTACTTATGAGGCTGTCATTAAAGCCTTCCCATGCTCTGCATTCGCCCCCCAACCCCCCATTCTGGGGGGCTTTGATCACTCTTAAGTCCCCCAGAATGGGGGATGTAGGGGGCGGGTGCAAGGCGTTAGAAACCTTTCAACCCGCCTATTTGAAGCGTCAAAAGCATTGCCCTGCCGTTTAGTAGTACAAACATCCCGCGTAAAATTTCGTTCACCCCCAGTCTGGCCATCCTCCACGAGAGCGGCGAGAACATGCCACAATGAGTTAATTAAGCCTTTGTTACATTTTTTGTACTGCTATGGCCGCTCCTGCCCAATCCATCACCCTACTGGTGGATGGTTACAACATTATTGGCGCTTGGACGCATCTGAAGCGCCTACGGGATCGCCATGGTCTAGAAGCGGCTCGGAACCATTTAATTGAGGTATTGTCCAACTATAGTGCTTTTCAAGGCTATCAAACTCACTTGGTTTTCGATGCCCACTACCAGAAAACCATTGGGCATGGTGAGGTGATTACGGAAACCCTTCAGGTCTACTACACGCCCTTTGGTCAAACGGCAGATACCCACATTGAAATATTCTGTGCCCGAACTCGTAAAATGGCTCTGGATCAGTCCTATCGAGTCATTGTGGCCACCTCGGATCGCGCCCAAACGCTCACCGTTATTGGCTATGGTGCAGAATGGATGTCAGCACACAAACTATGGGCGGAAACGGAATTGGTCACCACCCGCATTCAGCGGCAAAAAGCCCGTAGGCAGAAGCGGAGCGGGGGTCTGCTGCACCATGCCTTAGACCCTGCTGCTCAGCAACGGCTAGAGCAACTGCGGCGAGGGGTGCAGTAAGCCAGAAACCAAGAACCCAGTAGACTAAGTAAGTGCCGTTTTTTCTCGAATCTCAGGTTGCCGTGAACTTCCAGTCTGTCATTGCCAAGCTCAACGAATTTTGGAGCGATCGCGGCTGTCTGATTGTGCAGCCCTACGACACCGAAAAAGGTGCAGGCACTAAAAGCCCCCATACCTTTCTGCGGGCGCTAGGACCAGAACCCTGGGCGGTGGCCTACGTAGAGCCCTGTCGTCGGCCTGCTGACGGACGCTATGGCCAAAACCCCAACCGAGTGCAGCACTACTATCAGTACCAAGTCTTAATTAAACCCTCACCAGACGAGATTCAAGACCTTTACCTAGACTCTTTGAAAGCTCTGGGCATTCATCCCGAAGAGCATGACATCCGCTTTGTGGAAGACAACTGGGAAGATGCGGCGGTCGGTGCCTGGGGGGTGGGCTGGGAAGTCTGGTTAGATGGCATGGAAGTGACCCAGTTCACCTATTTTCAGCAATGCGGTGGCTTAGACTGTCGCCCCGTTTCCATCGAAATCACCTACGGCTTGGAGCGATTGACGATGTATCTTCAGGCCGTAGACTCTATTTTTGACATTCACTGGAACGACTCCCTCACCTACGGGGATGTGCATTTACAAGGGGAGATTGAAAATTCCACCTATAATTTCCAAGCGTCAGATCCAGATACCCTATTCACCCTGTTTCAAATTCATGAGAAAGAAGCCCAACGCCTTATGGAACAAGAGCTGGTACTGCCAGCCTTTGATCAGGTCTTAAAATGCTCACACACCTTTAATCTTCTAGATGCCCGGGGCGTTATTTCGGTCACTGAACGCACCCGATATATTGCTCGCATTCGGCAATTGGCTCGCCAGGTCGCTCAGTGCTATGTGCAACAACGGGAGACCCTGGGGTTTCCGCTTCTAGGTACTGCTCAAGGCCAAAATCTTAACGTGGGTCTGCTGGGGTAACCGGCGATTCCGCGCCAAAGGGCAGTGATGTCATCGGTTCTGCGGTAATTAGGCCAGTGGTGCAGGGAATCTAAAGAACTCGGGGGAGGACGAAACCCTAATCCTAGGCACAGGTGCGCTAGGACTGCTCCATAGTCCTGACTATGGCCAGGGTGTCCCAGGTGGGCGTGGGCATACTCATGGACAATCAGCTTCAGCCAGTCTTCTGGAACTACCCGACCCACATCCACAAGCAGGGTGAATGGATGAGTCCACAGATTGCAGAGTCCGTCAAATCCGAGGCTGTCCTTGAAGGGGGCTGCGTAGACGGCAACTTCAGGGCATTCTCCAGCAGGGAAGCACTGCTGGCAGGCTGCTAGGGCCATTTGCAGAGGGTGATTGATGGCATCAATGGAGGCACCAATCCAGGCGTAAATTTTAGTTTGCTCGTGGCTCTGTGCAAAGGTTTCGATGATTTGCGGCTCGGGGGTGAGTTGTTCGACAAATTGTAAGTAAGCTCGTCCCTGATGCTCGCGATCGCAGCCCGTGAGCGCCTCACCCCCCAAAAACGCCATGGAACCATTCCGTTGTGGGAGGAATTTGTCCGAGAGCTGGGGGCTCCACCTCGGATGTCGCAGTTCCTGCCAGTCTCGATTCTGTGCAGAAGGATGCCGTACTAAAGCCACCAAAGCGCTTCACCGTACTACTGCGACAGCGCAGATCAGGGTTCACAAACCAGAACCGCTCCACCGAACTCATGGTTTCGTAGTCCGTGGTCAGCACCAAGCCATTGTCATCATCAATTTGGTAGCGGCCAATTACGGGCATCACTTCTGCGTAACCCCGTTCACGCAGAAGTTGTCCTCGCTGGGGATCATCCGCATCAGGCACCAGGGCAAACACCGTAGAGCCGCTGTGGTTGTCGTCTTCAGATTGATCCCAGGAGAGGCTACCACTCCACTCGACAAAGGCACCCCCTACCGCCAGGATGGGGTCAACCTGGTGGATCTGACAAATTTCAACGATTTTAGGGTCTGCGGCAGCGAGCGCCTCAACCCAGATTTCAGAGTTGCCAATTTCGGTTTGCTTGAACGGCAAGTGGTGGGTCGTGCGCTGCGATCGCCAGCGCCCGGCACTTTGCTTAAAAAAACTAATAACGTCCATTATGAATTCAAATGATATGGATGGAAATGACGTTCTGAAGGTTCTGGAACCCAGACCCGATGTGAGCTTGAGAGCCTTGGCTGACTCTCTTACTGTATCTCAGACCAGTCAATAAACACCGATCCACTAGGTAGGCACTTTGTCAAGATTGTGTTAACTTATTTAACAATAGCGAACTTTCATCCTCAACTTTGTTCTTTGTGGTTAAGTCCGCGGGCAGTATCGAGAGTAATCGATTGCCTCAAACCAGATAGATGGGGTTGTTGGTTAGCGACTGTAGACAATCTATCGATGTTATGTTCGGGGAGCGAGAAATGGATATCCCACTGGAACTGAGCCTAGAGCAAAAGTTCAACCTCAAGGTCTATGAAGAGCAAATCAGGCGCATGAATCAAGAGCAGGCGCAGACATTTTTGATTGAGGTGCTCCAACAGCTCATGGTCAAAGACAATGTCATCCGGCACTTGATGCGACGAGTCTAGCCTCCCGTCAGACCCCTCAGGAATGCGCTATGCTGAGCGGGCTGAGTTGAGATAAGAAGGCTGTGGACGTTGCCCAACTGGTCACCGTACTGATCATTTTGTTGCTGGTGGCTACTGCGGTTGCTCTTCTCTCGCGCCAGTTCCGGGTTCCTTACGTCACTGGGCTAGTGCTGGCTGGCTTAGCTGTCGCTGAGTTTTTGCCCCGTCGGATTGGCATTGACTCTGCTTTGATTTTGAACTTGTTCTTGCCCATTCTGTTGTTTGAGGCAGCTATCAATACCGACATCAGCCGCCTGCGCAGTACCCTGAAGCCCATTTTGCTTCTGGCGGGGCCAGGGGTTGCGATCGCAGCCGCCATTACAGCCTGTTTATTAAACATCGGCGTTGGCCTAGCCTGGATTCCAGCCCTGCTAGCCGGAGTAATCTTAGCCATCACCGATACCGTTTCAGTGATTGCGGTCTTTAAAGAGATTCCGGTGCCCTCACGACTCTCCACCATCGTTGAAGGCGAAAGCCTATTTAACGATGGGGTTGCCCTAGTGCTCTTTAGCCTGATTTTAAGAGTTGCAGCTGGTGGCTCATTAAGCCTGCTGGGGGGTCTGCAAGACCTGTTGGTGGTGATCATTGGCGGCAGTCTGATTGGTCTGGTGCTGGGCTATTTAAGTACGGGCCTTTTTGCCCGGATGGACGACCCCCTCAGCAGCATTTTATTGACCGTGGCCTTGGCTCTAGGTGCCTATCAGCTCGCTCAGCAATTTCAAGTCTCGGGGGTCGTGGCCGTGGTGGTCGCTGGTCTGATTGTAGGCAATCGTGGACTCTCCCAAGGCCAACTGTCGGCCTCCAGTCGAGTCACCCTGCTGAGCTTTTGGGAATACGCTGGCTTTGGCGTCAATACCTTTATTTTTTTGCTGATTGGCCTGGAAATCAACCCCACCATCCTTTGGCAAACCCTTCCGATTGTATTGCTGGCGGTGTTAGCCTACCAAGTCGGTCGCGCCCTCTCGGTGTATCCACTGCTGGCGATGCTGCGCTGGGTTGATCGCCCTGTACCATTGCCGTGGCAGCATGTTCTGTTTCTCGGCAACATCAAGGGATCACTGTCTATGGCCTTGGCCTTGAGTTTGCCAAGCTTTATTCCAGAGCGAGGCACATTGATTGCCCTAGTGTTTGGGTCAGTACTGCTCTCCTTATTAGGGCAGGGGATCAGTCTGCCCTGGCTGGTGAAGCGATTGCACCTGCCTCAGTTATCCCAGCCACAGCAGCAGGTCGAAGAACGCCAAGCCCAACTGATCGCGGCCAAGGCCGCCCAGGGCGAACTGGAAAGCCTGTTGCAATCAGGTATCTTGCCCAAAGCCATCTATGAAGAAATGCGCTCCGCCTATCAGGTACAGGTTGCCACAGCGGAAAAGGCTCTAAGAGAGCTCTATAACCGTCGTCATGACTCCCATCTGGTCCTTGCAGGCGACCGATCCAAGCTAGACGCCATTCGACGACGGTTACTGCTGGTCGAAAAAGGTGCCCTAACCGATGCCCTCCGCAAGCGGGTTATTTCCGAGGCCATTGTCCAAGAGCGCTTACGCATCGTCGATCAACAACTCCTTGGCCTGGAAGATTTATAACGCCGAAGATCTCCAATTCCTGAGACTCACCCCCCGAGCCATGAACCTGGAGTAACCCCAGTTCCACCCGAATTTGTGTGGCGTAAAATTGAGGTAGAGCGCTCAGGATGCCAATGCAGATGGCCAATCAAGGGGTTCCCTTCTTTGATAGGCTGAAAGCAGATCTGGCGGCTACTCTGTGGCATCCATTGGCTGAAATGCTGGAGAAATTGAAATACCCCTATGGAAACTGCTTCTTTTCCCGTTGTCTATCTACTGCTGTTGTTGTTGCTCTTATCAGGGGTGAGTTGGTTTATTGTGGTTCAGGTTCTTCGCACCCGAAAAATCGAATCAACCCTATCCCGGCTGCAAAAAAAGCTCAGTCGCGAAAAAGGAACGGCTCAAGAGCATTTTGAACTGGGTAGCATCTACCTGACTAAAAATTTGGCTGTGCAAGCCATTAAGCAATTCCAGCAGGCACTCAAAGCAGCGGAAGGTGAGCCTGAGGAGAACCTAGCGCCTATCTACAATGCGTTGGGATACGCTTACTTTACCCAAGAGCAATACGATTTGGCCATTCGCAATTATAAAGAATCTCTAAAAGTGCAGCCAAACTATGTCACGGCTCTGAATAATCTAGGTCATTCCTACGAACGCAAAAGCCTTACGAATCAGGCACTAGAAGCCTATGAACAGGTTCTAACCCTAGAGGCTAATAACCCCACGGCCAAGCGTCGGGCAACATCTCTGCGCAAGCGTGTGGTAGAAGCGCGCTCATAGAAGGCCAGATCGTAGTTATGAGGCTATCGTCTATGCCTGATTCCCTGATGTATTCTGACACCGAGATGTTTGTGGTGTTGGAGTCGCAACAGCCCGAGCAGTTTTTAACCCCCCAGGAATTATTGGCCAAGCTCGTGCAGATGTTGGAGCCCATGCAGGATGAGCTACCCCCCGATCTACAGCTTTTGGCAACGGCAATGGATCAAGCTCAGCACCTGATGCAAACTAGTTGTGAGCTGAACCTTGGCCCTAATCAATTTTTGCAATGGTATGCTGTGCGATTGGAAAAATAGCAGGCTCAGTCCGAATTCGCCTGTTGCAGTTGGCAAGGGGAGCACAGGCCAAAAAATTCCAGGGTGTGGTAATAGATTTCAAACTGGGCAGTCTGCCGAAGTTGGGCTTCAAGAGCATGTACGGGACAGTTCTTTCCATCCATCAACGGAATGGAGGTGCCACACTGAAGACAGGTAAAGTGATGGCGATCTTGCTCACTGAGGCTGTAGAGTGTTTCGCCACTGTTGAGCAGGCGTGCTTGCACTACGCCAGTGAGCTTCAACCCTTCTAAGGCTCGGTAGACTGTGGCTAGACCTAGGGGTAGGTCGGCTTTGCGCAGTTCCACGAATAGATCCTGTGCCGAGATCTCTGCGTCCAAAACCTTTAAAATTTTCAGAACCTTGTCTTGGCTCTGGAGTCGAGGCGTTTTCATAGTATTTAAGGCAAGGATTCAGAAAATGTGGGGAAATCCCGTTTATAGTGATCATTCTATCTTTCAGAGACGGTAGCCAAAGAAATTGGCGACCGGTTGCTGGCAATATGTCCAAAGATTCAAGAAGAGCGGTAGGATCTGCCATGGCCACAGAGCAGCAACATCCCCATGAATATCCAGACGGTTTCCACTCAGCCCTTTAGCGATCAAAGACCTGGCACTTCAGGTTTGCGGAAGCAAGTCTCAGCCTTTCAGCAGCGCAACTATCTTGAAAATTTTGTGCAGTCTATCTTTGATAGCCTCGAAGGGTATCAAGGTCAAACCCTGGTGGTAGGGGGTGATGGTCGGTTTTATAACCGTCAGGCCATTGAGATCATTTTGAGAATGGCTGCTGCCAATGGATTTGGGCGGGTGCTCGTTGGACAGGGGGGGATTCTCTCAACCCCCGCTGTGTCTTGCATCATCCGCAAATATCAAGCTTTTGGTGGTATTGTCCTCTCGGCCAGCCACAATCCGGGCGGCCCAGAGGGTGATTTTGGCATTAAGTACAACATTGGCAACGGCGGCCCTGCCCCCGAAAAGGTTACCGAAGCCATTTTCGCCAATTCCAAGGCGATTTGCCGCTACTACACCCTGGAAGCCCCCAATGTTGATCTAGATACTTTGGGGGACACGGGTCTAGGTGAAATGACAGTATCGGTGGTGGATGCTGTCTCGGATTATGCAGACTTGATGGCCTCGCTGTTTGATTTTGAGCAAATTCGCAGTTTCTTGAGTGCTGGAAGCTTTCGATTTTGCATAGATGCGATGCATGCTGTTACGGGTCCTTATGCCCAAGCTATTTTTGAGCGGCGCTTAGGGGCTCCGGCGGGTACGGTTCTCAATGGGACGCCACTGGAGGATTTTGGTGGCGGGCATCCTGATCCGAATTTGGTCTATGCCCATGAGTTGGTGGAGATTCTCTATGGGGAGGATGCTCCAGACTTTGGTGCTGCCTCTGATGGGGATGGCGATCGCAACATGATTTTGGGACGCCAGTTTTTTGTGACGCCTAGTGACAGTTTGGCGGTGCTGGCGGCCAATGCCAAATTAGTGCCAGGGTATCGCCAGGGGTTGGCGGGTGTGGCCCGGTCGATGCCTACGAGTCAAGCGGCAGATCGGGTTGCGGCTCAGCTTGGTATTGATTGCTACGAAACGCCGACGGGCTGGAAGTTCTTTGGTAATTTACTCGATGCGGGTAAGGTCACCCTCTGCGGTGAAGAAAGCTTTGGCACTGGCTCTGACCATGTCCGCGAGAAAGATGGTCTCTGGGCGATTCTGTTTTGGCTCAATATCTTGGCGGTGCGGCAGCAGTCTGTGGAAGCCATTGTGCGGGAACACTGGCAGCTTTATGGCCGTAATTACTACTCTCGTCATGACTATGAGGGGGTCGATAGTGATCGCGCCCAGACCCTCATGGCAGGGCTGCGATCGCAGCTCCCTACCCTACCGGGAAAACCCTATGGCACCTACACCGTTGAGTATGCCGACGACTTCAGCTATACCGACCCCGTAGACGGCAGCCTCAGCCAAAACCAGGGGGTTCGGCTGGGCTTTACCGATGGATCGCGGATGGTCTTTCGCCTGTCGGGCACTGGCACCCAAGGAGCCACGCTGCGAGTGTACCTGGAAAGTTATGAACCCAACCCCCAAAACCACGACTTAGACCCCCAAGTAGCCCTAGGAGACCTGATTGACCTTGCGGACACGATTGCCCAGATCCGCACATATACCGAGATGGACAGACCCACTGTGATTACTTGAGTTTATTCGGGCGGGATGCCTAGAGCGCGGAGCTGGGAAGCCAGCCGCTCGGCTCGCTGGCATTCTTGTTCGGCTCGCTGGCATTCTTGTTCAGCTCGCTGGCATTCTTGTTCGGCTCGCTGGCGCTCCTGTTCGGCTCGCTGTTTGGCTTGTTCAGCCTCTTGTTGGGCTTGTGTAGCTTGCTCCTGGGCTTGTGTAGCTTGCTCCTGGGCTTGCGCGGCTTGTTGTTTGGCTCTCTCAGCTTCTTGCTGAGCTGCTTCTTTAGATAGCAGAACCAAATTATCGCTGGCATCGTAAAAGCGAAGCCAGTGGGCAGATTCGTGGTAGATTTTGCCTGCCCAGATCCCCAGCCAGAGTTCCAGACTGGGGCTCCAGAGCCATCCTTGATCATTGGGTGGAATGGCCTCATATTGCTGATCCGCGCCTAAGTGCCATCCCTGTAACGATTGCGGATTGTAGGGGTCATAGACAAAATAATCAGTGGTTTTAAAGGTGCGCTCGTAAAGCTGTTTTTTCTCCCGCAGATCAATGCTGGCAGTACTCTCGGACATCAGCTCAATAATCACATCGGGGTATTTGCCGCCTTCTTCCCAGATGGCCCAGTATTTGCGATCGCGCTGGCGCTCAACCCCCAGTACAGCAAAAAAATCGGGACCTCGAAAGTCTTTGTTTTTAACCTGGTCGGCACTGTAGTACAGAAACATGTTGCCACCGACAAAATAGTCATCGCGATCCTGCCAGTGGTGATAAAGGCTCTCGATCAGCACATTCATAGCGAAGCGATGGCGGGGCGTTTCCAAGGGTTCACCGTCGTCGTAGGGCAGATTGGACGGCGGTGCTGGGAAAAAGTCGGGATCGCCGACTTGGGGGACTCGGGACTGGGCTTGAGTCATGACAGTTCTCTGAAGCCATGGTCTGGCAGACGATTCACTCCTACGTTTCGATAGTAGCAGAGGCCTGTCTCAAACCTGGAGGAGATAGACACAGGGTTCCTAGCTGAGCCAATGTGACTCCAGTCTGCTGACGAGGGTACAAGGGTACCGTTTCAGATTGAGGAGGTGGCCTTTGAGGGCATCAACCCCTGTCTGCGATAGCGCCGCCCTTGGATCCAGGATCTTGATATTCTAAAGGATAGTCCTATTTTCACAATTGCTTATGCGTCCTTGGCTGCTGAGACTGTTGCCCATTGGCCTCCTGTTGCTGAGTGGCTGCATCAGCCCCCCCCAACCCACTGGCGAGGAGTCGGGTCGCTTACAAACCATTCTGGCGCGGGGACGCTTGCGATGTGGGATCAGCGGCGAACTGCCTGGGTTTAGTTTTCTGAATCCTCAGGGAGAATACTCGGGGTTAGATGTCGATATTTGTCGTGCGATCGCAGCCGCCCTCTTTGACGATCCAGAAGCAGTAGACTATCGCCCCCTCAATGCTGCCGAACGCTTCACCGCCGTACAGACCGGCGAAGTCGATGTGCTCAGCCGCAACACCACCTGGACCCTGAGCCGAGATTCCTCCGTGGGCATGGATTTTGCACCCGTTATCTTCTATGACGGCCAAGGCATCATGGTGCGCCGGGACAGCGGCTTCCAGTCCCTAGAGTCCCTAACAGGCCGCGCCATTTGTACCCAGACCGGCACCACCAATGAACAAAATCTAGCCGACCAGATGCGGCAGCGCGGCTTAGCTAATCGGCGGGAAGCCCCGCGCTCTCCCGAAGGGGAGCGTCGGGATGAG
>NZ_WVIC01000031.1 GCF_009939295.1 Petrachloros mirabilis ULC683 | reverse complement strand
GGGGCGAATGCAGGGTGAAATCGTTTTTCTCAGACTTGTGTGTACACGGTAGCCCAAGCTGGGAGAGGGGGCTAGGGGATGAGGGCAAGCCTTCTCAGGTGTATCAGGTTGAGGTGGCACCCGAATTTCTGTTTTGTTCATCCTCCCAATCCTGGGCTACGGTGTACACACATCTCTAGTTCTCCGTTTTCCACGCTGCATTAGCCCCCCAACCCCCCAAAATTGGGGGGAGAAATCCGAAAGTTAGAACTAGTTCCCCCCAGAATTGGGGGGCTAGGGGGGCGAGTGCAAAGATTTTGAATTTTTCAAGACTTGTGTGTACACGGTAGCAATCCTGGGAGAGGGGGCTAGGGCATGAGCGCCTCAATTGGAATCATATTGCAGTCTAGGAGTTTGGTAATCAGGGGCTCGCCCAATTCACTGACAGCAATGGCTCGCAGATTTGGCTTCGTGCGCACCGAGTTGAGCAAATTACCGATTAAGGAATTGGGATCGGTGGTCGTAGTACCAGGCTTGATGGTGCTCAGAAGCTGAGCAAATTGATCGCAAGACTGTCCGGAAATGTTGGTTGCCAACTGTTTACTCACTTGAGTGACCAGATTGATTTCGGTTTCCTCCGGCAGTCCACCTTGAGCTGTAGCCACCTGGGTGGCAGGGGCAGATAGGGTGATCAAACAAGCAGTGGTGACAAATGCAAGGGATTTCACTGACATAGGGTTCTCTCTGTACAGAAAAATGGAAGGGGATGAATCTGGCAGAGCTGCCATTCGCTAATTTCAGCTTAGAGGCCAGTGGGTTCTCAAGCAGTGATTTGGATCAAGTTTGTGGGTGAGCAGCCCGAATATCACTACAAACAGCACTTTGCTGCTGATACCAAGCTGTCAGAGCTAAATGCTGGATCTCTTGCCAGGTTCGTTGATGCTGCTGTGCCAGTTGGGCACAGTCCTCATACTCGGGGTTGACGTTGACCAAGGTATTTTTGTGCCAGGCAAGTTTAATGCCGACAGACCCCCAGGGGGTCTCGACGACACGGTGCTCTCGGCGGAGGGCATGGCGCTGCTGCTGGGTGCGGCGAATGCCTAGGGTGCTGGTTTCTCGAAACAGCACGGTCTCGCAAGCGGAAACCTTGTTGGGGGGGCAAATGACCGTGAGCAACAGCCCTGGGCGTGATTTTTTCATGCCAATGGCTTGGGTAAATACATCTAGGGCACCTGCGGCAAAAAGGGCATCATAGGCATAGCCAATGGCCTGGGGGGTGAGGTCATCCAGTTGGGTTTCCAAGACCGTGATCACTTCTAGGTTGGCCTCAAATGGTGACTCAAGGGCAGAGGCGGTGGCTTTGCCTAGCCAGAGCCTCAGGAGATTGGGAAGGGGTAAGACATGGGTTCCCGCACCCAGACCCACCCGCTCTAAGGTCATGGCTGGGGGAGGGCCAAAGCTGTCGGCCAGGGTGAGTGCGATCGCAGCCCCCGTAGGCGTCACCAGCTCCCGCGCAATGCCATTGTCATAAACAGGCACCTGTCGCTGCTCCCAAAGCTTCAAGACAGCGGGCACCGGCACGGGCAGTTGCCCATGGGCCGCTCGCACCGTGCCGCCGCCTGTGGGCATGGGAGAGCACACCAAATACTCAACCCCCAGCCAGTCCAGACCCAAGCAAGTGCCCACAATATCGATAATGGCATCGGTCGCGCCCACCTCATGAAAATGCACCGACTCTGGAGGCACCCCATGCACAGCTCCCTCAGCAATGGCCAAAGTTTTGAAAACTGCGAGACTGTTTGCCAATACCGAGGCGGGCAGATCAGAGCGCCCCAAGAGCGCCTCAATTTCAGGCAAATGACGGTGGGCAATCGCATTGGGAGCATTGATCTCCACCGTCACCTGAGTCGCCTGTTGCCCCCCCTGCTTTACAGTAGTGACCTGCAAATCATAGGCTTCAACCAGCTTCAGGCGCGCCAACTGAGTTTGGAGATAAGCCAGGGGTACCCCCCCATCGAGCAGTGCCCCCAGGCACATATTGCCAGCAATGCCAGTGGCGCACTCAAGATAGGCTACGTTGGTCATAGAAGTAAATAGCTCTCCCACTTAAAAGATAGTCGGATTAACTGGAAAATCTTGTCAGCAAAACTATAGCGGGTTTCAGATCAATGGAGTACATGGGGCGCAGGGGGCAGTGCCCCCTGCGTGGGGGTGGAACCCCCACACCCCGTACCTTACTCAGGTGAGAACCGCCATAACATTTTCACGTATTTCCTGCACTATCAGAAGACAAAGCTTGCAAAAAAGCTTGGATGTCTTTATCAACCATTGGCTTCAACTGTCGAGCTTTTTGTAAATTACTTTGAAGCTGAGCAAACTCAATAGAAACTCCATAAGCATGGCGGAAAAAGTGCCGAAATCCTCTGAGAGCATTCAGCAGCGCATAGCTCTCTGCGGTGATCACTGCCGGTCGAATGCCTTGCACAGGTTGAGTCATGCGCTGGAGCAACAAACTATGCCAACGAGCAGTCTCTGAAACATTGTTTTCAAAAAAATTAGCAATAATTCTGAACAAATCTTCGATGGCGCTGTAAAAATTATGCAGTTGGTAGGCGACACTTTCCAGCTTCTCTGGACTCTCTGGTGTCAGTCCTACGGCTCGCTGCTCCAAGCTGACAAAAACGCCCTCAATAGCCTGACATTGAGCGGCAATATCTGCCTGAAAAACAGCTAGATTTTGCGTTTCCATAGCATCCCCTGCTGGCGAATGCGATCAGCAAAATGACATCTAGACAGTTCCACCAAGTCTATGTCTCGTTCTAATGCCTCCGATAGGGCAGCCAAGGCAACAAAGAATGACTCTGGCTTTATTTGCTCCACTGCCACATCAACATCCGATCGCGGGATAAATCGGTAAGGCCAGAGGACAGAGCCGAAGAGATAGGCTCGGTTAATCCCATACTGGCCACCTTGGGTTTCTAGCCATTGAATTGTCCCCTCTAGAGCCATCAGTCGCTGCTGCTCATGCTCCTGGCGACGACGGCCTAATGCAGCATCGAGGATATCGGTATTGAAGGACATGAGAACATGTTTGACTGCTGTTGCCTCTATAGTAACCAGTCCAGACCCAAGCAGGTGCACACAATATCGACAATGGCATCGTCCGCGCCATCAAAATGCACCGGCTCTAGTCATAGACTTTAACCAGCTTCAGGCGCGCCAACTGAGCTTGGAGATGGGCCAAGGGCACCCCCACATCAAGCAGTACTTCTGCCAGACACATATTGCCAGACATGCCTGTGGGGTACTCAAGATAGGCTACGTTGGTCATAGAAGTCAGTGGTGCTTACTCCCAAGGGACAGGCCGGAAAATCCGTGTGGATTTGAGGATGTTTTCTGGCTCATAGGGGTTGATCAAGGAAGAGTTCCATCTGATGCTCGGCATTCTTTACTCAAGCTCAAGCAGAGAACATGGCTCATATTTTTACGGTTCACCCTGATAATCCTCAAACGCGCACCATTGAACAAATTTGCACCGAACTGTTGGCAGGTGCCATCATGCTCTATCCCACGGATACAGTCTACGCCATTGGCTGTGACTTGAATTCCAAGGCCGCTGTGCAGCGGGTCAGACAATTGAAACAGCTCTCCAACGACAAACCGTTGACCTTTTTGTGCCCCTCCCTGTCAGATATTGCCCGCTATGCCCAAGTCACCGATGCCGCCTACCGCACGATGAAGCGTCTAGTTCCTGGTCCCTTTACCTTTTTGCTGCCTGCTACTAAGTTGGTGCCGCGTCTGGTGCAAAATCCCAAACGGAAGAGCACCGGCATTCGGGTGCCCAGCCACACCGTCTGCCAGGCGCTCTTGCAAGTTTTAGGGAATCCGGTGATTTCCACCTCAGCACCCCTAGCCCACTCGGACAGTGAGCTAGACCCCTTAGACAGTGAACCTTTAGATGGAAACTTGTCCCAAGCTGAACTCTTTGACCGCTTCCAGAAGAGCGTTGATATTATTGTAGACAACGGTCAACCCCCCACAGTCAAAGTCTCTACTATTTTGGACTTGTGCCAGTCTGAGCCCAGGGTGCTCCGTAAAGGACTGGGATGGGACACAGTTCAGGCGGTTGCCGATGTGCTTGAACCTGATGCTATGGCTCTGCAAGAACGAATGGGATAAAGGATATCTCAGCAGAGATCCCGATTGTGGTTACTCCTGTGACTGCAGCGTCAGCAAATCGGCAGCAGCCTTCACGGTTTCCAACAATAGGTTAGCGCTAGCCCTTGTTGAGGCATGTTCCCATCCTTCTGCCAGCGGTACCAAGAACACATTGAGCCGCAAACTAGGATCAAGTTGTTGTATTACCTCAGTATGAAGTACCACAAAAGGAAGCTGACTTAAGGGAGAATGACGCTCTAGGGTCGCAATCAGTTGGGGATGGGGACTGGTGTATAAAACCACCTGGGGTCGCCAGATGGTTGCCAGGAGTTCTGCCTGCTCAATATCAGTAGCCGCAATCACCCGACAGCCCTGACGGTGCAGATAATGACTAACCTGGGCTTCATGATGCCATGCACTTTGATCCTGCGGTGAGGTCAAGTCTTCCAAGTGCAGAATGGTCATAGCGCTCTCAGGATCAAGAGTACTCTCCAGTCCCTTTGTCCCAGCCATTTCTGACACTGAAGCTGAAGGGTGTTGAGCAGATTCTGAGGCAGCCGTCGTGATCAACCCTAAGCGCCGTAAACTCCCTTGCACCGCTTCTGGTTGCAACGGCAGGCTCAGAGATTCACTAATCTCAAGCCGAGTCCGTTGGAAATCGGGCACATCCCCTATGATCACCACCGGAATAGAGCGAGTGATCGTATCTCGCTTCAGTAAGGTCAGAACATCCCAACCAGAGATATAGGGGAGGGGCAAGTGCAGAAAGATCAGCTGAGGTAGGAGTTGACGGCTTTTTTCCAGAGCTTCAGGGCCAGAACGAGCCACCACCAACTGGGCATCCAGTTCCCCCAAAATCTGATGGAGTTCGGTAATCAGCGCAGGCATCGCGGCAATCACCAAGACCAGGCAAGCGTTGCCAGGATCAGCATTTTGACTTATGGCCTGGGGCAGTTTTGCTGGCAGCAGCAAAGTCATGTGGTTAGGTTGCTGGGGGGTGGACAAAAAGGTGACATCTCCCCCTTGGAGTTGGGCTAAACGCCGTGCCAAGATAAAGCCTAGACGGGTTTGGTAGAGCTTGGTGGGAGATGCCTCAAAAACAACTGGAGTTTGAAAGATGAGATGCTGTTGGGCACTGGGAATCCCCATACCCGTGTCCCAAACCGTCCAGGCAACCCATCGACCCCAGTTCTTCACCTGTAGCCCTATCTGATCAGACGCTGTGATCAGTCCGAGTGACTGACAGAGTAACAGCACAAGGCTCTGCCGTAGCCGAGATGGGTCAGCTACGACATCGGTGAGTTCAGGGTCAATGTTGACCGGAATCACTAAATCAGGGGGATGGGGAGTGCCTTGTTCCAGAGAGTGTCGTCGGAGTGCCTGGGTAATCGCGTCTTGGCACAGGGACTCGATCTCCACTGTTTCGGGGTGCAGCATCAGTCGTTGAGTGCGAATTTGGGTGAGATCAAGCAAGTCATTCATAATGAGCAACAACTGCTGACTTTTCTGATAGATGAGCTGAAGGTACTTGGTTTGCCGTTGGCTCAGGGTTCCCAGTCGTTTTTCTTGCAGAACGTTAGACAGACCTACTAGAGCAGTTAAGGGGGTTTTGATATCGTGGCTCAACTCCGCCAAAAAATCTTCATTGAGAGAATTGAGCAGCATTAAATCTGCATTTTTGGCTTCTAATTCTGGGACTAAGTGGTGAGTATCGGTCACATCTTGAGCCTGGGTGATCCAGAGTTCAGTTGATTCAGGGGCAACAGAGGAGATCTCTGAAATGGATCCATCTTCGAGCTGGCGGGGGGAATGGCTTGTTTCTGTGGGGTTTAGCAGGGCCACGGGCACCTTGTGAAATTGCCAAATTTGCTCCTGGCCATCCTGAAGGGAGTAAGTACAGACCAGTGAGTTGGGCAGGTCGCCCCGGTGGCAGCGTCCCCAAAAGTGGGGAGAGGCAGGAGAGAAGGTCTGGGGATTGGTCTGGGCAATCTGGCTGGGTGAGATCATCGGGTCTACCTGCTGTCGCCAGGCCAAGTTGCGGGTAATTACTTCGCCACGGGTTGTCTGGAGCAAGAGTGGTGTGGGCAACTGTTCAAACAAGCCCACTAGTGCGTTCAACACTTGCGGCGTCCAGGTAGCAATTTGATGGGAGTTAGTGGCTGGATAACCCAGTTCTACTGCTGTAAAGGACTGCTGTAGGCGGGAAAGATCTAGGAGCCCCAAAAATTCTTCCGAATCCGGATGGATGACACCCCAGGTCAGCTCAGTCACATCTGGTAGCACTTGCCACTGGTGCCAAACCTCTAAGGGGGTGAGATTGACTGACAGTGGCCAGATGGGGTGTAGAAGCCCCTGTGCCAGGATCTGAATCGGCTCTTGGTGATGAGTCTGCCGATCTGCGAGGCAGACTTTTGCTAGGAGTTGTGCTATCGAGAGCAATCCGAAGGCTTTTTGCTGGGCATCTACCACCACGACGCGATCGGTTGAAGGAGCATCTGGGGTGTGGATCTGCCATTGCTGTACAATCTGAAGAGTTTCTGCCAAAGAGGTCGTTGCTGCCAACGTCCAGGTTTTTTGCACAAAATCAGCGAGGGTTGTGTGTTCAGAAGACACAGGCAAAAACTCTTGAACGGAAGGAAGACGAATACCTTGACGTAAGCAACATCGTCAGAAAGGTGGGCAGCAAAAGAGGACGCTTCACGATGGGTCTGTCTGGAAATGGCCAGGGTGGTTTCAATAAGGCCAAGCCATCTTCAGTATAGAGAGGTCACTAGAGAAAGGTGTACGTGATGTCAAGGATTTGTGTGTAGGAGCTGAAATTATTTGAACTTCTAGCCAAGCAGCTTGACTCACGGCTAGTGAGCCAGGTAATCCTGCGCCCTGAATGGTAACTTCATCCCAAACGGCTGGAGGAATGAGTATCCGTTGATAGAGCTGCGACAGCAGTTCAAGCTGCTCAATGATGGCAAGGGAGATAAGTGGGCTGCTGTCGGCGATGATGGCGGCATTAGTCATCGCGAAGTTCGTCTGCGATTGGGTCGTCATCTAGGTTGATGACAGGAATCTGGAGCCGCCCTAGCTCATACATGAACTCTGGAGCAGTGGCATCAAGTTGACTCGTTGTGACGATTTGCGAAGCTGTCGTGTAGCATCAAAGGGGGCATTTGTGGTGCTCTAAGAATGGTGGTCGTCGCAAGAGGCTTCAAGAGACATGGGCGAAAACAGTTCCCAACATCGTTCACAAGTGGAAGTGGAGGAGCCTGAGGCTCTGCCAAGCCCCCTAGATTCTGAGGTCGATGAGAACGAGGCTAGCTCCACGGGATGGCGACGATTTTTGTGGCCCATCTTGCTGGGGCTAGCCGTCTTTGGTGGCATTGGCTGGCTGGTCTACAGTCGCTTTATTATGCCATTTCTGATGTTTAGTGGCATGAAAGCCCAGCCCACGCCGGTGCAGTTGACTAATCCGCGCACAGCGACGGTTTCTGATACCTCAGACTATGCCGCCAGTCTGGACTCGCGGGAAGCGGTGACGTTGCAGCCGCAAGTGTCGGGGCGAGTGGTGGCCATTTTGGTACAGGCAGGGGAGACTGTTACCGCTGGGCAGCCCCTCTTACAAATTGATGCCGCAGAGCAGCAGGCTCAAGTGGCCAGCCGCGCCGCAGCCGTAGAAACGGCTCGGGCAGAGGTGAGTACGGCACAGGCGGAAGTGGCCAGTGCCCAGCAGACTTTAAGATCTCTGGAAGCTCGTCGAGAATCTGCCCGCTCAGATGTCTTGCTCAATCGTCGTGAATACGAGCGATTTCAGGCTCTATTTGAAGAGGGGGCTACTTCTCGGCAGGTGCTAGATCAACGGCTCAATGCGGTGCAAACGGCTGAAGCCACCCAAAGTCAGGTGGAGGCCGAAATGCAAGCTCAGCAAGCCGGAATTACCCGTGCACAGGCCCAGGTCGAGCGCAACCAGCGTGCCCTCGAACAAGCGCAGGCGGTGGTCACCGAGGGGCAAGCTCAACTCAGTAACTATAGGATTACGGCTCCTTTTAGTGGGGTAGTAGGGGATATCCCAGCCAAGGTGGGAGACATGGTAAGCAGCACCACGTCGCTGATTTCCCTGACCCAAAGCCAGCAGCTAGAGGTTAAAATCGCGGTTCCCCTGGAGCGAGCCGATGAACTGCGGCTGGGGCTGCCCGTGCAGCTTTTAAATACCGACAACCGGGTGCTGCAATCGGGTCAAATTTCCTATGTAGATCCTAATGTTGATCCGACCACCCAATCGGTGCAGGCTCGGGCGACCTTTGGCAACCCGGCCAATCTGCGTCCTGATCAGTTTGTACGGGCTCGGATGACCTGGAGTACCCGTCCGGGGGTCTTGGTGCCCACCTCGGCGATTTCCCGATTGGGGGGGCGCAACTTCATTTTTGCGGCGGCACCGTTTGGGGAGTCGGGCTGTGAAGAACCTGCTGCATCTGGCTTTGGTGGCCCGGTCGAGGTGGAGCCAGATCAACTGGTGGCGGTGCAAAAGCCGATTCAACTGGGCAAAATTGTGGGCGATGATCAAGAGGTGCTGGAGGGGATTAGTGAGCGCGATCGCATCATTCCCACGGGCATCCTGCAATTGCAAAACTGTACCCCCATCGTGGATCAGAACGAGGTTTAGCCTCAACCCCATGACGCGGCCCAAACGAGGGTGACTTGATGTTCTCCATTTCCAACTTTTTCATTCGTCGGCCTGTTTTTGCCACGGTCTGCTCCATTGTGATCACGCTGATGGGGCTAACGGTAATTCCCACCCTGCCGGTGTCGCAATATCCTGAAATTGCCCCACCTCAGGTGAGTGTGACCTCCAACTACATTGGTGCCAGTGCCGAAGTGGTGGAGTCTACGGTCACCAATATTTTGGAACGGGAACTCAACGGCATCCCAGGGGTGCGCTATATCCGCTCCACCAGCGCCAATGATGGCACCAGCAGCATCAGCCTCACCTTTGATCTGGGTGAAGATCAAGACATTGCGGCTGTGGATGTCCAGAATCGGGTATCTACGGTGCTGTCGCGGCTGCCGGGTCCCGTCTCTCAAACTGGAGTACAGGTTTCTAAAGCCAACAACAACTTTCTACTGGCCATTGGTCTGTATGCCGATAACGACCCGGAAACAGGGGCTGAGCTTTACGACGACATTTATCTGAGCAACTACGCCGATTTGTATATTGTGGATGCCCTCAACCGCATCAACGGCGTGGGTGGGGTGCAAATCTTTGGGGAACGGGCCTATGCCATGCGCCTCTGGCTGGATCCAGAGCGCCTAGCCGGTCGCAACCTCACCCCCCAGGACGTGATTACGGCACTCCAGCAGCAAAACCTGCAAGTGGGGGCAGGGCAAATTGGTCAGCCCCCGACCCGGGCCGGACAGCAATTTCAGTACGCGGTGACCGCCCAGGGGCGGCTGCAAGAGGTCGCGGAATTTGAAGAGGTGGTGGTCAAAACCACCCCGGAAGGTACTCTGGTGCGGCTGCGAGATGTGGGTCGAGCTGAGTTGGGTGCTGAGAACTACAGCTCAATCCTGCGCTTTACCGACGAAGATCGGGTGACGCACCGGGGGGTAGGGCTGGGGATTAACCAGGAATTTGGCAGCAATGCCTTGCAAGTGGCCGCTCAGGCCAAGGCAGAAATGCAGCGGCTCTCCGCCAATTTTCCTCCCGGACTGCACTACGAAATTGCCTTTGACACCACCACCTTTATTGCCGCGGGAACCCAGGAAGTCATCATCACCCTGATTCTGGCGATCATCCTGGTGGTGATCGTGATTTTTATCTTTTTGCAGAACTGGCGAGCTGCCCTGATTGCCTCTATTGCCATCCCCGTGGCCTTGATCGGTACCTTCATTTTTGTGCAGGCACTGGACTTCTCCATCAATACCCTCACCCTCTTTGGCCTCACCTTGGCAACGGGGCTGGTGGTGGATGACGCCATTGTGATTGTGGAAGACATCACCCGCCGGATTCAGGAAGAGGGGATACCCCCGGTGCAGGCGGCAATGGCCTCTATGAAAGCACTGTTTGGAGCGGTGGTGGCGACCTCCGTGGTATTGATCACGGTGTTTGTGCCTGTGGCCTTTTTCCCCGGAACCACAGGGCAGCTCTACCGCCAGTTTGCCCTGACTATCGCCTTTTCGATTACAGTTTCCACGTTCAATGCCCTGACCTTTACGCCGATGCTCTCAGCCCTGCTGCTTCGGCAAGGGCAGACGCCGCACAACTGGTTTTTTGATCGGGTAAATCACACCATTGATCGCACCCGAGCTAGCTACAGCCGTACCGTTGGCAAGCTCATCCGTCGCAAGGGCATGATTACGCTCCTGTTTATTGGGGCGTTGACGCTCACCTATTGGGTGTACACGGTTTCACCCCGTGCCTTTTTGCCCGATGAAGATCAGGGGGTGTTTATTACCATTGTTCAGGCTCCTGAAGGGGTGTCGTTAGAATATACCGAAAATGTTCTGGAGCAAGCGGAAGCTATTCTCAAAGAGCAGCCGGAAATTGCCAATATTTTTGCTGTGGGCGGCTTTAGCTTTAGCGGTGCCACCCCCAACAATGGGTTAATTTTTAGCACCCTGAAACCCTGGTCAGAGCGCACCCGACCTGATCAATCTCTGACAGCCGTGATTGGTGGCTTTTTCCCAGAGCCCACGGGCTTGTTCCCCAAAATGCTGGCGATTCAAGATGCGGTGGTGATTCCCTTTAATTTGCCTGCGATTCCAGGGTTGGGCAATTTTGGCGGGTTTGAGTTTCACCTCCAAGATCGCACGGGCGTTGGGTTTGATGGCATTGGTGAGGTGCTGGGTCGATTCCTGGAGCGGGCGGAAGCTTACCCATCGGCTCAAAATCCTAGGGTGACAGGGTTACGGCCTAATTTCAACGTCAATACCCCTCAAATTACCGTTGAAGTGGATCGCACCCGTGCCAATCAGTTGCAGGTCTCGCCGGAAGAAATTTTCTCAACCCTTCAAATTCTGCTGGGGTCGTCCTATGTCAACGACTTTAACCAGTTTGAGCGGGCCTATCGTGTCTATGTCCAGGCGGATCAGCAGTTTCGGGCAAACCCGGAAGACATCAATCGGTTGTATGTGCGATCGCGCACCGATGACATGATTCCCCTGGGTAACTTAGTCAGAATCACCCAGACCATTGGCCCATCGATCATTACCCACTACAACCTCTTCCGCTCGGTCGAAATTAACGGCTCCCCCGCCTTTGGCACCAGTTCAGGACAGGCATTAGAGGCCATGGAAGCCGTAGCTAGCGAAGTCTTGCCCCAAGGCTTTGGCTACGAGTGGTCAGGGCTATCTCTAGAAGAAGTCGAGGCCGGGGGCGGTGCCCTGGTGATCTTTGGCTTGGGCTTAGTGTTTGTGTTTCTGACCCTAGCCGCCCAGTACGAGAGCTTTGTAGATCCGCTGATCATTATGCTCACCGTGCCTCTGGCGGTGTTGGGAGCTTTGGCTGCGGTGTTTATCCGGGGCGGTGCCAACGATATTTATACCCAGATTGGCTTTGTGATGCTGATCGGTATGGCCAGTAAAAACGCCATTTTGATTGTGGAGTTTGCCAACCAGCTCTACGAACAAGGCGTGACCCTCACCAAAGCCATCGTCACCGCCAGTCGAGAGCGACTTCGCCCCATTTTAATGACCGCCTTTTCCACCGTCATTAGCGCCGTGCCCCTCATGTTGGCAAGGGGGCCAGGTGCCGCCGCTCGTCAGTCTTTGGGAACCGCCATTATCGGCGGCATGTCCGTGGCCACGGTCTTAAGCTTGTTTATTGTGCCGGTGCTGTATCTGGTGATTAAAGGACTCGCGGCTCGGTTCCGACGGCGGCATCAGGCAACCCAACTCACCATTGCCGAAACAGACGGTCACGGCGCAACCCCCAAAACCCCTGTCCACTAGTCCTAGCCTGTCAAATTTCATTTGAGGGGTCACTAACCCTCAAAATTTTCCTGAGCGAACCCTAATCTTTGGCGGCAACCCACTCTAGTGCTTGAGCAATCACTTGATCGGCATCTACCATCTCCCGCAAAGCCTGGTCTGAATACTGACCTTCAAAGGCTTCCAGAGCCGCCTTGCGGATGGCGGTCTCAAACGCCTCGGTGAAAATTTCAGCCAGTTCTTCGGGGTTTGCATAGTGCTCCTCCGATTTCCGCCTGCGATTCACTCGGCGAATTTCTGTAGCCGCACTATAAATCGAAACTTCCCAGGATCGAAGGCTGCGTCCCTCGGCCTGTTGTTTGATCAGGTGAATCAGGAGGATGATGCCGTAGGAATAGATTTTATTGAGCTTATCTTCCTTGGACATCTCCTCTAACTCAGCCACCAGTGCCAGCGCTTGATCATACTGCTCAGCCTCAATATAGTTCCGCAGTGTGACGAGTTCTTCCATTTAGCTGACCTCACGAAATCTCTGGACTCTCTGTATCTGGATCCATACCCAAGGCTTAGAGTTGAGCCGCCAGTTGTTCGGCTCGCTGTTGGGCTTACAGCATTTGCTGCTTTAACGTGAGTTCGATAGCTCTCGTCTGCCCTCACCCCAACCCCTCTCCCAATCCTGGGAGAGGGGCTAAAACGTTGAATTTCTGCTCTGTTCCCCCTCTCCCAATGTTGGGAGAGGGGCTTAGGGGGTGAGGGCGGATAAGTCGTCGAACTCACGTTGCTTTAGCTCGACCGGGGTGAGGAATCACTGGCCATCGGGCTCAGACCGTCAGGGTGTCTGAGGTTGGCAGCACAATCCAGCGAAACTGCTGGGTATTATCGGCCATGGGCTGCCCATCGCTTGTCTAGGTAAACTTTTTCCCCAGCAAAATTGGGTTGTGAACGGTAATTTTTTTCTTGTGAATCGAAATCATTTCCTGATCGCGCAGTTCACCTAAAAGACGAGTTACTGTCACGCGAGTTGAACCAATGGCTTCTGCAATCGCCTGGTGAGAAAGCTTTAGGTCTACAGTAATGCCGTTGCCGCTGGGCGCGCCAAAATCTCGACAGAGAATGAGCAGAAAGCTGACCAGTCGTGATCCCATATCTCGATGAGCTAGGGTTTCAATCATCATTTCGGTTTGTAAGATCCGTGATGATAATCCCCGTAACAGAACCATGGGCAGTTCAGAGTCTTCCTTCATGGCTTTTTCGACCTGCTCGATTGGCACAGAGAGCAACTCCACAGGGGTAAAGGCGACAGCATGATAAAAGCGATCAGAGCGGTGCTTGGTCAACAAAGACAGAACGCCAAACACGCTGTTTTCCCGCAAGAGCGCAACGGTAATTTCTTCACCTGCTTCGTAGACTCGTGATAGCTTCACCGCCCCTTTCATCAAAAAATAGACGCGCTCTGCCGGATCGCCTGGAAAAAAGATGGTCTTACCTCGGTCATAGGACTCAGTGACCGGGGGAAACGAACCACTGCTCATCTGCCGAAATACGGATGCTAAAGGGTTGTTATGCGTTGCCACCATAGTGCTACCCGACGCTGCGCTCCCAAGACAAATTTATTTGCAATGTCCTCAGACCGTAAAATTATAGGGTTCAACCCTATAATTTAACCCCTCTCAGCCCATCGACAAGGACAGGTGATCCAAAGTTCTCAATTGTAAATCACTAAAACGGACTCACAGCGGTTTTTTTGTATTGAATAATACAAATATCGGCTGGAGAAAACGCTGAACCTAAGGCTCCATCGGCTGATCGCTGGGTTGAAGACCTTTGAGTTGATCATAGCGGGATTTGTTTTATGGATGGATCTTGCTGTTAGAGCTTGTTTGCGAAGTTGCTTAGACCTTGCACTCGCCCCCCTAGCTCCCCAATTCTGGGGGAAAATGGTCAGAGTTTTTGGCTTTCTCCCCCCACTTTTGGGGGGTCGGGGGGGCTAATGCAGGAATGAATAAGGCTTTTCAAACGGCCTGTAGAACGCTATTTTTACCTTTGCTGAAAGAAATTATGCTAGATCTGACTGGAAAAAATGCCCTGGTTACTGGAATTGCCAACAATCGCTCTATTGCTTGGGGCATCGCCCAACAACTGCATCACGCAGGTGCCAATCTTGGCGTGACCTATCTGCCGGATGAAAAGGGTCGTAATCAAATCAAGGTTGAAAGCCTGGTTGAGCCGCTGAATCCCAGTCTCTTTTTGCCCTTAAATGTCCAAGATGCGGATCAAGTCAAGGCTACCTTTGCCGCCATTCAGGAACAATGGGGTCGTCTAGATGTGCTGATCCATTGTTTGGCCTTTGCCAATCGGGATGATCTGTCGGGAGATTTTAGTGGGGTCAGCGAGGCTAACTTCAATTTGGCTCTGGATGTGAGTGCCTATTCTTTGGTGAGCCTATGTGCGGCTGCTAAGCCGCTTATGACTGAGGGGGGCAGTGTGGTCACCCTCAGCTATCTAGGGGGGGTGCGGGTGGTGCCCAACTATAATGTCATGGGGGTTGCTAAGGCTGCCCTGGAAATGAATGTGCGCTACTTGGCCGCTGAACTGGGCTCCCAGCAAGTGCGGGTGAATGGTATTTCGGCTGGCCCCATACGCACCTTGGCTTCGTCAGCAGTGGGAGGCATTTTAGATATGATTCACCATGTGGAGTCTGTTGCTCCGTTGAAACGCACGGTCACCCAAACAGAGGTGGGCAATGCGGCGGCATTTCTCTGTAGCGATTTGGCGAGTGGGATTACGGGGCAAATTCTTTATGTGGATTCTGGCTATTCCATTATGGGGATGTAATGCTACGGTTGCCGATCCTGCGTCAATGGGCTAAACAACCCTTAGATCGCACTGCCCTGACTCTGATGACGGTGTTGGCGGTGTTGATTGGCTTGCTCTTGTGGGGCGGTGATCACACCGTCCCAAAGGTGCGCGAGTTTAGTTGGCAAGATCAGCAGATCGGGCAAGCGGACATCGCCTTTACACTGACCTTTAATCGTCCTATGGATTGGGACAGTGTGGCGGAGAACTTGAGCATTGATCCGCTTTTGCCGGGGAAGGTGAGTTGGTCAGGGCGGCGACTGGCTTATACGTTGACGGAACCGATTCCCTACGGTGAATTATTTCGGGTGCGCCTTTCTAATGCCCAAGAGCGGGTGTTTGGCACGACGGTTGACCCGAAGACTGTGCAGCCCTTTGAAGGCACGTTTCGGAGTCGCGATCGCGCCTTTGCCTATGTGGGGGTCAGTGGCGCAGAGGCGGGACGTTTGGTGCTGAATAATCTCACCCAGGACACGAAGGTGATTCTCACCCCTGAGAATTTATCCGTGTTACATTTTCAGCCCTATCCTCAGGGCAACCGGATTTTATTTTCAGCGACTGATCGCAATGGGGTGGACGGAGTAGATCCACGGCTTTATATCGTAACCACGGGGGCAAATCTAGAGGCTGATTCTGAGAATGAGTCCCTTGGACGCATCACCCAGGTGTTGGACAACCGAGACTATCAGCTTTTGAAGTTTGATTTGTCAGCCGATGGTGAGCGAATTGTGATTCAGCGCGCCGATCGACAGCTTCAGGGACAGTCGTCTCTATGGCAACTGGTACGGGAAGGGCGTCCACGACCCATTGAAACCGAAAGCGGTGGCGATTTTCTGATTGCCCCCGATAGCCAGACCCTAGTGATGGCTCAAGGCCAGGGGCTGGCTATTATCCCCTTGGCGGCAGAAACAGATGCTCAGCCCCTAGATTTTCTGCCGCAGTTTGGCACGGTGTTGAGTTTCCGGGCGGATGGTGCTGCCGCAGCGATGGTCAAATTCAATCCTGACTTTACGCGGTCGCTGTTTTTGGTGACGACCCAAGGCACTCAAACCGAGTTACTGCGCACGGAGGGTTCAATTTTGCAGGCTGCTTTTGGCTCTCAAGGCAAAATTCTGTATGGGGTTTTTACACGCTTGCTGCCTGGTGAGGAATACCGAGAGCAGCCTTACCTGGGAGCGGTAGATTTAGAGACTCAAACCCTACACGCTTTGCTGGATCTGCCTGGACAACCGGATCTCACCTTTAGTCTGGCTGCTGATGGCACTGCCTTGCTCTTTGATCTGGCTATTCCCTTGGCGGGGCAGCAACAAGCTCCTGAAACTTTGACCACTGAACGGGGAAGTGCGATCGCATCGAGTCAACTTTGGTGGTTGCCCCTGGATGAATCTGGGCTCACCGCAGCACAGCCTCAACGTTTAGCAGCAGGACTGAACCCAGTTTGGCTACCATAACAGCTAGGATCTTTTGCCAACCCCATGTCCAGGACATCTTAATTTTGAGCTTATGACCTATTGCCTTGGTATTACGACGAGTTCTGGCCTGATTATGGCCGCAGATTCTCGAACCAATGCCGGTGTTGACAAAGTTTCGACTTTTCAAAAACTATTTGATTTTTCTGTTCCTGGAGAGCGAGCCATTGTTCTGTGTACCTCAGGGAGTCTCTCTTTAAGTCAGGGCGTCTTAACCCTGATCCGCAGAGACATCAAACAACAGGTAGAGACAAACCTGTATTCTTGCCCAACGCTTTACCATGTCGCCTCCTATATGGGTAGCCTCATTCGTAAAATGCATCAGCAGGAAGGTCAGTGGTTGAAGAAAGATGGTGTTGCCTTTAGCTGCCGATTTATTGTGGGGGGTCAAATTTTGGGAGAGGAACCAGAGCTCTATCTAATCTATAACGAAGGAAACTTTATTCACGCCACTCAAGAAACCCCTTACTTCCAGATTGGTGAAACCAAGTATGGCAAACCAATCTTAGATCGTACGGTGCAATATCAAACACCCTTAGAAACAGCGGCCAAGTGTGCCTTGCTATCTATTGATGCCACAATCAAGTCAAACCTGTCGGTTGGCCCCCCCATTCTATTGGTCATGTATGAGACAGATAGTTTTGAAATCAAATATCATCTGAAATTAAGCGGGGAAGATCCCTATCTGATTGACCTGAGTTCACGCTGGCAGAATGCCTTAAAAGAGGCATCAGAACAGATGCCTGACATTCCGTGGCGTTATTCATTGAAAGCCACTGAAGACTCACAACCTAACACTGACTGAGCCCTCCACCACATACTCTTTTACCAAGGGAGCCACCGCTTGAATGTCACTCAGGTGAAATTCTTGCTTATCGTAAGCGTTGGCCAGTCCAGGTGGTTTACGAAAACAGAGAACTCGAACTCCCTTTTCCAGTTTCAGACGCTCATTATAAACCAGCAAAAAGCGAGTCTGATAGCGATCGTATGCCTCATCAAGTTCTTCATCTAACTCGCATAAATTTTCTGGAATCCCCTTAGACTCAAGATCATAGGACTCCCAGGGTGGGGCATGTTCAATCGCGATATAAATCCTGTGGGTTGACGCCGTACCAATAATGTCTACACCAGACTGACGAGATGCTTCAGCACAAAAGAATTGATCCTTAGCCATGGTTTACCTGAGACTTTATTGCGAGTCACTGATCAAATATTTAAACAAATCATCTAGAACAAGATTGGCGGCAACAGGGGTTTCTCCACCTATCCAAACTCTACTACTTACCTCATAGACTCTACCTTTTTGTACGGCTTCTAACTGAGACCAAAGCGGATGACTTGTAAACTGATCTAACTTTGATTGCTCATGACCGCCAAGAGTCAGGAAAATAACATCGCCTGCCATTTGAGGAATCGCTTCCAAGGAAAGGTGTTCAACAGACCATTCGTCCTTATCTTGCTCAGGAGGTCGTGGCAGACCAACTTCTTCAAGAATCTGTCCTGCAAATGATTGCTTCAGGTAAAGGCGAACGTCATTGGCAAAGAAATTAACTATGGAAACTTCAGTATTCGATAGACGATCGCCCATTGCGTTTCTAAAATCAATTACTCGTTGTTGGTAGTCATTCAAAATTTCATTCGCTTCTTTAGTTTTTCCTAAAACATTAGCATAAGCGTTGAATATATCCTTCCAATTTTCATAAGCTTCATCTTGATCCCAGAACAGGACAGTTGGAGCGATCTCTGATAATTGTGTATAGATTTGCCTCGGATAAGCCAGCACAATAAGGTCAGGATTGAGCTGTACTAGTTTCTCTAGGCTAGGCTCTCCCAGTAACCCAACATTTTCAATCTCTTTAGTTTGTTCAATTAGTAAACTGCTAAACTTATTGTCATTTTTTGTGGATGCACCGATAGGCTTAATTCCTAAAGTCAAAGTATTATCAAGATGAGTAAGTACGACAACTTTCTGAGGTTCATTTGGAACACAAGTCTCTCCCATTGAATGAGAAATTGTTCTGCAATCTTCTGTTGTGGAGTATCTTGCGCTTGGAGCAGATTTTTCTAAAGTTTTATGTTGACAAGTAATAATCAGACCCAAGATCAGAATTAATAGGAAGAGACTATGAATTTTTTGCCAGAAAAACTTTAATTGCATAACCTAACTATGTCAACTTGCTCAAAATTGAACTGAAACTTTTCCTTGTACCGTAAACGGTTCACCAGCAGTCGTTAGTTGTCCAGCATTTCCTTCAAAATATCGAGTGTTAAACAGATTTCTAAAATTGAGTTGTACATTCCAGTTATCACGGCGATAAAATAGTACTGCATCTGTACGAACATAAGACGGTAACACAAAGTTATTAGGAATTTGAGTTTCGCGATTCCCTACATAAAATAAGCCTGTCCCCAACCCGAACCCTTGGAAACTTCCCTGCTGAATTTCATAGGTTGACCACAAGCTAACACCATGTCGAGGTGCATTGATCAAAGTATTGCCTTCCGGGCTAGACTCATCTCCAACAGTAACCACCGCATCATTCAAAAATGCTGTGGCGATAATATTCCACCCAGGTAAGATTTCACCGCCAATATCAAATTCAAGGCCACGACTTCTCACTTCACCAATGGGAATTTGGAAATCTGGATCATTTGGATCCGTTCTGAGGACATTTGTTTTAGTGATTTGGTAAGCTGCCAGATTGGCCGATAGATTGCCAAACTCTGCTCTTATCCCTACTTCATACTGATTGCCACGTTCAGGTTTGATGATGTCTCCATTGCGAGTCAGTGCATTGTTGGGTGAAAATGATTGATTATAGCTGGCATAAAGCGAAATCGGTTCAATAGGTTGATAGACAATACCTACACGGGGTGAAAAAGCTTGCTCTGAAAAACTTGCTGAAAAATCAGTCCGTTCTCCCTCAAACAATTCAAATCCTTCCTCATTATAGGTGAGGAAGTCATATCGACCTCCAATGAGTAATTTCAGATTTGATAGCAATGTAATTTGGTCTTGCAGATAAATTCCTACCTCTGTAGTGTTAATTTCTCGCTCAAAGAAAAAATCTTGATCAAACTGAAAAGGTTGATTGAAATTAGGATTAAAAGCATTTAAAGTAAGTGTGCCAAATTCAGTTACGCTATCAGCAGATTTTCCAGTTATCCAGTCCACTCCAAACAAGAGCTTATGCTGTACTGAGCCAGTGTTGAATTGAGCCGTTAAACTATTTTGTAGCGAATAGGTATTTCTTCGATCTTTACCTTCTCTATATCCCAGAAATATTTCATTGGTATTAGCATCAAAATCGAATAAGCCAAGTGATCGATCATTGGCATTAAAAAAATTAGCTCGAAAAGCTGATTTCAATCTAATTGATTCGTTCAAGACATGCTCTAGACTAAAAATTAAAGCATGATTTTCACCATTTCGAGGACGATTTGAGAAATCATAATTTCGACTTCTAGGAAGATCAAAAATAACTGAATCTAGCGGCAAGCCAGAGTTAGAGGTTTGGCTATAATAAGCATACTCATATTCAAAGCCTAAGCGGGTATTTTCACTGATTTGATAGCTAATAATAGGCGCTATTGAGACCGCTTCTCCATTTACAAAATCCAGGAAGCTACCAAAATTTTGATACGTTGCTGTCAACCGATACAGCAATGATCGATCTTCTCGGAGGGGGCCAGACAGATCAAGCGAAGGTTGATAAAAACTAAATTGCCCGACTGTAAAGTCGGCTCCATAGTATGGCTCACTGAGCGGCTGCTTTGTAACGTAGTTAACTGTGCCTCCGGGTTCACCGGCTCCGTACAAAACAGAATCTGGCCCTCTAAGGACTTCAACCCGTTCAATTGTATTGGGGAGCTGAATCGCAGTTTGCCTTCCTTGCCCACTTTGGATAAATTCGAATCCATTTCTGAGTCCGTTGGAACGAAAGCCCCGAATGGCAAAACTGCCTGCGGGAGACCGGCGATCGACCTGCTGAGAAACCCCAACCGCATTTCGCAACGCATCTTCAATCCGGGTTATACCCTGGTCTTCAATCACCTGCCGAGGAATTACCTGAATCGCTTGCGGAATATCCCGCAATGGAGTATCGGTGCGAGTCGCAGTGCTAGCGCTAGAGGGGTTATACCCCTCATCCTGCTCCCCCGTCACCACCACCTGAATCGCCTCTTCATCGGCCTCCGCTGTGGCAGTTCCAGGCACCACACTGAAGATCAAACCCTGCACTCCAGGGCTCACTGTTGCCATTGGGGGAGCCTCGGTGCCAGTGATTGCCACTCGCACTTGGTCACCGGGTAGATTGCTCACCGTGACCAAGGCAATGCCCTCAGTCGGATTGGCTTGGGAAAATTCGTCGCCCTCGGGCAGAGACAGCACCGCATTGGGAAATTCAGCAATCAGAGCGTTGCCCAGCAATCGCGTGGTCGGTGTCAACAGTTCCCCCGCCGTTTCTAGCACCACCTGCAAGCCTGACTCTGAAATGTCTAGCTGCACTCCCGTTATTTGTACCCGTGCCTGGGCTATCTGAGCTAACCACTCCTCAACGGTTGTGGCAACAGAGTCGAGATCGCCGGCAAATGAGTCATTCGAGTTAAGCACGGGAGCATCGTCATTAGCCCGGACGAGCAATGGTTCAATTACGGTGATCATCCCTACCACGCCAGCCAATAAGCCCCATCCCATCCGCTTCTGAGTCATCTTCTGCACACCACCATCCAGATATTTGCCCCAGCTAGATGCAAATCATTTGCATCTAGCTACAGGGACTTTAAGCTGAAAGGTGCGATCGCGTCTGCTATGCGGCGGAATTTTTCAGTCCCCCAGCGGAATTCTTGAGGATTTTACCCTCAAGTTATACTAAACGCAGTATCGCCGGAGCACCCTACTATGGTTCGTCTTAATGAGAATCCACCCGTGCTGGATACCGAAGAAATCATCACTGAGCTTGACATCAGTCATCTCGTCATTGAGGACGATACCCCGGTGGACAATTTTCAATCAGAATTGCAGCAGCGCTTACTCGTAGAGCCTATTTGTAGTTCCAAGGTGCTTCCTTCTCCTTTTTTGGCGGCTGCCAATGTCGGACTATTCTATAAATTGAAAGGCGACCCGATTGTTCCAGATGTGCTATTGAGCTTAGGAGTACAGCGAGCTGAGAATTTCTCTGAACGTCGTCATCGTTCTTACTTTGTCTGGGAATTTGGCAAAGTTCCTGATGTTTGTATCGAAATTGTGTCTAATCAAGAAGGTGATGAATTAACCCTGAGTCAAAAATCACGACAGAAGGGAAGAGTGACTAGCAAAAAAGAGATCTACACTCAAATTGGTGTGCCTTATTACGTCGTATTTGACCCCCTTCAGCAGATTCAAGGCGAAATGGAAATGAATGGGGCGCTGCTGCGGGTATGGTCTATTACTTCCACTGGGTATGTCGAACTAACACCCTCCCAGGGAGTTGTCAACTTAGAAGAGTCTGTCTGGTTAGAGAGAGTTGAACTAGGACTGACCCTTTGGCAAGGGGCGTTTGAGGAAGATATCCCAAGATTGTGGCTACGCTGGTGCGATCGCGAGGGTCAGGTGATTCTCACGGGTGCAGAAGGACAAGCACTTGAACGGCAACGAGCTGAACAGGAGCGACAACGGGCTGAACAGGAGCGAGAACGGGCTGAACAGGAGCAGCAGCGGGCTGAACAGGAGCGGCAAGCCAGAGAGCGGCTAGAAGCCTATCTGCGATCGCAGGGCATTGATCCAGATCAACTGCCTAATTTGGAATAAGGGGCTGATCTTGAGACAGGGGGGATCGCGTTTCTGAGCATCAGCAGGGAGGCTAAATTTGGGTTTTACCTGGTTGGGAGGCAGCCTATGAGCAGGTTTAGCGCGTCTCAAAAGACCAGATGGAGGCCATGGGTGCCTGCGCTAGAATACGCTATAGAGGCTCGGTCGCAGCAAAAAAGTTCAGCATAAAAAACGATGGTTACAGCTACCCAGCGGTTCACTTTAGCCGAGTATCTGACCTATGACGACGGCACCGATCGGCGCTATGAGTTGGTGAATGGAGAGTTAGTAGAAATGCCGTCAGAGAGCGATTTGAATAATGCAATCGCCATGTACCTAATTGGGGTCTTTATTCAAGTTGTGCCAGTGCAGCGGCTGCGTCGAGGAACAGAGGTAGCCGTCAGTGGCTCTCGGGCAACAGTTCGGGTGCCTGATTTGCTGGTGTTGTCTGAGGAATTGGAGGCTGCCCTGGCAGGGGCAAACCGCAGCATTGTGATGATGGATATGCCGCCGCCGCTGTTGGCCATTGAAATTGTATCGCCAGGGAAAGAGAATGAAGACCGCGATTACCGTTACAAGCGATCAGAATATGGGGCAAGGGGCATCGCCGAATATTGGCTTGTCGATCCGGATCAGGCTCAGGTGACGGTGTTAAGGCTGGTCGATGGGTTGTATGAGGCCGCCGTGTTTCGAGGCGGCGATCGCCTGATTTCTCCAATGTTTCCAATGCTGAAATTAACCACAACCCAAGTGCTTCAGGCTGGAAGATGAAGTGGGCGGAATCCTCTCCTGCCCTATGTTGACCGTTGGAATACTTTCGGGCTAACCCCAAACTCGCGCTTAAAGGCGGCAGCAAAATGCCCCGCGTGGCTATAGCCCACTTGGCAGGTGACCTCTGCCACGCTCATTTCGGTGTCTTGCAAAAGCTGTCGCGCTTTTCTCAGGCGCTGCTGCCGCAGGTAGCCAAACACCGTCGTACCAAACACCTGGCGAAACCCTCGCTTCAGGGTGCAGTCGTTGAGCCCGACGGCTCGAGCCAGATCCAGCAGCGACGGAGGATCGTCCAGGCGTTGGACAATGAGATCTCTGGCTTGGTGGATGCGGTCAATATCTGACAATTTCAGCCGTTGGGTCAACCTGGAGGGTTTAGATTCTGCCCATTGGGCGGTTTGGATGGCGATCAACTCCAGGGCTTTTCCTTCCAGGTAGACTTGCTGGATGGAGCCGGTGTAGGGGCAGTTGAGAATTTGCTGGAGTACGACCTGGATGTTAGGGGCGATCTCCCCCAGAGACCGATACCAAAAATCGGGCTGCTGGTTAACCACCCCTTGCAGCTCCACTGGAATCAGAGCCAGTTGCTCAGGGCTAAAGTCAGCCATTGCCGCTGGGGCTTTCAGGTGCAGGTCAACTTTCAGCAGTCGACCCCGGTAGGGCCATTCCACCGTGTCAGCATGGGTGCGATTTGAGGCTACTTGCACAAAGCCTTCCTGGGGTGGTCTGGCCAGATCTATTTCTGAAGCCATCACCAAATCAAATCCAAACTCCAGGGTCAGACCTTCGGGTTCAGGCAGCAGTTCTTCGACTAGGGTGTCTTGCAGCCAGTAGTCGCGAATCAGCAGATTCAGGCCGCGGCTAAAGTTAAGCGATCGCTTATAGCCCCGACTGGTTGCCTGGGGAGCTTGAATCACCAGTTCATAGTCGCCAGAGCTTGGACGGTCGGCAGCGGTAGAGCGAGAGGCGAGCCTTGCCTGTTCTGAAAGGAGAATAGTCATGGAGATAATCGGGCTTGCTCAGGAGAACCCAAAAACGACTGCCAGCAAATAAGAACTATTCTCATTTGACTAACCTGTTTTGGCAAGCAGTTGCCGCTCTAGGCTGAGCAAGGTCACGCTAGGGGTCTTGCCTAGGAGGAGCAAAGGCAAGGTGGGCAATGATCGCGGCCAAGAGATGGCTCAGCGATCACTCCCATTAGCTGATCTGGAATGACCTCCTGTATTTCGCGGCAGGGTGGCAGCGGTGCGGCGCAGACTAGCTCTGGGTTTGCCGACTGCCAGAGCTAGTCGTAGTCTGCACTCGATAGGGGAATGGCCATTGTACTAGCAGAGTAAGGATTGAGAATTTTTGATATTCTAATGAGAATATTCTCATCTGTAAAAGTAAGCTTAGTCAAGCCTTTTCAGGGTTCAGAGTCACCAAAGCTATACTGAAAGCAGCTATGCCTGTTGCCAAATGCTGAGGGTTGTCTATGGCTCAAGAACTGCTCAACTCGGAAACTCACCAGTTTGAGATCTCAGACGAGCACCCTGACGGGATTGTCACTGCCCTCGACACCAGTCACCTTGTGATCGAAGACGATACCCCTGTGGATAATTTCCAATCGGCCCAGCAACAACGATTGCTCATTGACCCGCTCTATGCCACCCGACCCATTGCTCTACCTTTCATCGCCGAAGCTGATGTCGGGTTATTTTATAAGCTCAAAAGCGACCCAGTTGTTCCAGATATGCTTCTCAGCCTGGGGGTAAAGCGGGCTGAAGACTTCTCGCAACGGGAAAATCGCACCTACTTTGTCTGGCAATTTGGCAAGGTTCCCGATGTCTGTATTGAGATTGTGTCTAATCAAGAAGGTGACGAGCTATCTATTAGCCAAAAACCTCAGCGCAAAGGAAAAATGCGGAGTAAAAAAGACATCTATGCCCAAGTTGGGGTGCCCTACTACGTGGTGTTTGACCCGCTTCAGCAGATTCAGGGTGATCAAGATATGGGGGAGGCGCTGTTGCGCGTGTGGACAATCTCCCCAACTGGCTACACCGAGTTAACGTTACCCTCAGGCGTCGCCAGCGTGGGCGAGTTGGTCTGGCTAGATGGAATTGGACTGGGACTGACTCTGTGGCAAGGAGCCTACGAAGAGGAAACCCCTCGGCTGTGGTTGCGGTGGTGTGACCAGAAGGGTCAGGTGATTCTTACCGGGGCGGAGGGGCAAGCGGCAGAACGTCAACGAGCTGACCAGGAACGCCAACGAGCTGACCAAGAACACCAACGGGCAGAACAAGCTCAGCAACGACTAGAGCAGGAGCGCCAACGGGCAGAGCAGGCTCAGCAACGAGCTGACCAGGAGCGCCAACGGGCAGAGCAAGCTCAGCAACGATTAGAGCAGCTAGAAGCCCTTATGCGAACCCAAGGCATTGATCTCAACCAATTTCCTGAAGGGTGAGCGAGCGCAATTCACCTGCTAGGAACTGGCTCTTTTGAAGACTTTGAGACTGACCCCAAGCTTCTAGACCCCCTGCATAACCCCCTGCTGTCGTCGCCGTCCCCCGCGCTTTGCGTCGCTGCGCTAGAACTAAGGGGAACAGAGAGGTAGTGCAAGGTCTATAAATTTGTAAATCATTTAGGATCGCTAGATGAGCGATGATAAAGGCAGTGATGTCTTTAGTGTGCAATTCAAGTCGTGTGCAATTCAAGAACCCCATGGATCACCTGACCTCGTTCCAATCTTTTTTTGATGCTTGTATCGGCACCTGGGTGACTGAGCGCACCTATCACTACCTGAGCCATCAAGAGGTGGAGCGATCGCACACAGAATTCACCATTGAATCAATCTCCACGGACTTGAAAACCAAGGTGCTGAGCGATAACCAGTACCCCATGCCTGAGAACCTGGCGTCGCTGCCGGGTTTTCACCTCAAGTTTGACACGGTCTCAGAAACGGGAGAAGAAGTTTCCCAGCAGTTAAATATGTTGTTTGTGCCCCAAGACTTTGAGGCTGATGCGCTCAAGGGACATTATTTGCGCGATCGCGCCTATGAAGAAGCCAAGTCCATCGTGGCGAACTTTCGCTTTGACCTGGCGCACCGAGAGCTGTTGATGACCACCTACTACACCCAAGTCGTCTCTGTAGATTCCATCACCTTGATCAACCCCCAACTGCGGATCCGAAAAATTCTCAACTATCGCCGCCCAGAAGCCGACCAACCCCTGCAAGAGGTCGTACTGGTCGGGTTTGGCGTGGAACAAAAGGCCAGCTAAACTGAATCAGGCTTTGCGAGCAGGCGGCTTGCGGCTAGACTCAAGGGTCTGAAACAACAGGGTAGAAGACGCAGATGTTGGCCAACCGCTGCGGCATCAGAGTCTCTAGCGGTTTCCATTTTGTCCAGAAGGACATCTCATGGGCGAACCCCCAACCGCGCCATGCTGCTGTAGAGCTAGATCAATTAATGGCACCAGAAGAATGGCATCAGAGAAAGGCTTGGATCTGTAACGATTTCCAGCAAGTCTTATCTTTCGATGATGTTTGACAGACAATATATAGCGGTTTATAGATCGATGGAGTAAATGGGGTGCAGGGGGCAGTGCCCCCTGCGTGGGGGTGGAACCCCACACCCCGTACCTCACTCAGGTGAGAACCGCTATAGGCAGGAAGTGAAAGTCACTAAAGCTTCTGAGGCAGATTAATTATGTTATTTATCACCAATCGAGTGCTGAATGAAGGCCCAACGCCTGTTCGAGAAGCCAATGCAGGTTTACCTCGTTCAGTTAGTTTTGACTTAAAAAATAATCAGGCAGAGCAGTCTGTTTACTTTTGCAGGAGAGACAGTGCAAACACCTACACTGAAATTGGCAGCCAGGTTTTTCTCAGCGAGCTTCGAAATAGGAATGTAAAAGAAATATTATTCTACATTCATGGATATAATAATCTACCCGAACCAGCCATTTTTCCACGCGCTCAAACCTTGCAAAGCTTGTTTAATCTCAAGTCTCCCAATTATGTCCAGGTTGTGCCACTCATCTGGCCATGCGACAACAACTTTGGTCAAGTCAGAGACTACTTTAATGATCAAATTGCTGCCGATCAAAGTGGAGTAGCATACTCAAGATTATTTCAAAAATTTTTAGACTGGCGTGAGCAAAACAGTAATGAAGCCAACCCTTGCACAAAGCGAATTAATATTCTAGCTCATTCCATGGGAAATCGGGTACTCCGCGCTGCCTTTGCAGACACTGTTCACTACTTCTTGCCTCAAGGTATACCATTAATTTTTCGGAATATCTTCATGGCTGCGGCAGATCTTGTCAATGAAGCGCTTGAATCAGGGAAAGAAGGACAACATATTCCATCTTCTGCTAGAAATGTAGCTGTTTACTTTGCGGCTGACGACCTAGCCATGCGTGCCAGCAAAGTGGCCAATGTCGCTCATAGTATTGCCTCTAAACGACTTGGACACACTGGCCCAGAAAACATATTTAAAGTCAGTAAAAATGTCTATGCATTAGATTGCGCTGATTTCAATAACACCTATGATCCGCCCATGGGTCATGGCTACTTTGCTGAAATGCCATCAGGAGAACCGGGTCTTGTCTTTGAACATATTTGGCGATGTATGCAAACGGGACGGGTTCCCATGGGGGGGCTAGGGGGAAGAACCGCTATCCTTTCCAACAATCTCCTAACTTAAGAGGCTGTCTTTAAAGTCTTGCTCTATGTTCACCCCCCAACCTGACGGAACACTAGTAGTCAACTGGTTCTGAATCGTGGCCACCCTGATTAACTACAGTTAATCAGAATCAGGGCTGTGGGCCTTCGATCATCCTCAGTAGGTATTGACCATAGCCACTTTTTTGGAGCGGGTGACTGAGCCGAATCACCTGCTCTTTGTCAATGTAACCCATGTGGTAGGCAACCTCCTCAATACAGGCAATTTTGAGCCCTTGACGCTGCTCAATGGTAGCCACAAAAGAGGCCGCTTGCAGTAAGCTTTCGTGGGTTCCTGTATCGAGCCAGGCTACTCCTCGGCTCAGTTTTTCTACCTTTAGTTGGTTCTGCTTGAGATAGGTGCGGTTAACATCCGTGATCTCCAGTTCTCCCCGAGCTGAGGGCTTGAGGCTTGCCGCAATATCAATGACTTGATTGTCATAGAAGTACAACCCGGTGACGGCATAGTTGGACTGAGGCACCGCTGGTTTTTCTTCGATGTCTGCAATGTTTCCCTGTTCGTCAAAAGCCAGCACCCCGTAGCGTTGAGGGTCGTTCACCCAATAGCCAAAGACTAAGCCCCCTGATTCAAGTGCCGTCGCCTGTTGCAACCCCTTGGCCAGATCGCTGCCATAAAAGATATTATCCCCCAAAATCAGGGCGACACTGTCTGAACCAATGAATTCTCGACCAATGATGAAGGCTTGCGCCAACCCTTCTGGACGGGGTTGCTCTGCGTAGCTCAGATGGATTCCAAGTTGGGTGCCGTCTTGGAGTAAGCGTTGGAACAGGGGGCGATCTTGGGGGGTGGAGATAATTAAGATTTGGTCAATTCCAGCCAACATCAGGGTTGAGAGCGGGTAGTAGATCATGGGTTTGTCATAGACAGGAGTCAGCTGTTTTGATAACACCTGAGTCACTGGATAAAGGCGAGTGCCAGAGCCACCTGCAAGAATGATGCCTTTCATAGTTGGGAATAAGCTGGGGTGAGAGTTGCCTGCTAGCGTACCATTGACGGAATACTAGGACTTGAGGCCGCAGACCCGTCAGGGTGGTTTGAAAAGTTTCTAACACTTTGCACCCGCCCTCAAAATCCCCCATTCTGGGGGACTTTGATCACTCTTAAGTCCTCCAGAATGCGGGTTGGGGGCGAATGTAGAGCAAAACCTTAAAGACGGCCTCTCAGAGCTTGTTTGAGAAGTTGCTTGGACCTTGCACTTGCCCCCCTAGCCCCCCCTCGCGCAGCGTGCCCGCAGGGCGTAATTCTGGGGGGAAATGAGCAGAGTTTTTGGCTTTCTCCCCCCAAATTGGGGGGTCGGGGGGGCTAATGCAGGGATGAATGAGGCTTTTCAGACGGCCTCTCAGAATGGGAGGGAATTCTTAAGAACTGTGCATAACTTTTCGGAACTGGAACCAGCTTCCTTTAGTGTGGCACTATATCGTGAGCGGTTTTGCAATGTCAGACTTTCAAGATTTTCTGAAGCGGCAATATGCCTATGTTGCCATTGGTGAGTTTAAGCCCGGCAAATTCAATGAAATGCGGCACCTCTACGAAGAGGCTGTCGGCACTTACGGACAGGGGTTTAAGGGGGCATACTTGCTGCAAGAGCCCGGTACAGATCGGGGCATTTCCGTGATCTTCTGGGAGAGCATAGAAGATATGGAAGCCAACCATACTCAGGTCTACGACCAGATTCTGGCACAGATGAGCCCTCTGTTTGTTTCCCCTCCTGCAACTCACACCTATGAGTTGGTATGCGCAATTGACCCAGCCCATGCTGATGACTCCAAAGTTTAGCCGGATGCCCGAATGCTCAATCGACCTGAATCCAGGACAAGGAACATGTCTGTGATTCCCTTGGATGAAGTCATTCAGTTGCAGTATCACGCTGCTGCCCTGCTGATCTATGCGCCGGTTTTGGCGGGCTCTGTGGGCATTGCCTTTCAGCGGCTGTTGAGTAAGTTGGCCAGGGTGGCTTGGCTCAGTTCACCCTCTGCGCGCCCCGTAGAAGAGACGACAGCGATCGCAGCTTGCCTCCGAGCCTATGGAGATTGGTTTTATGCCTTGGCGGCAACACAGCAGAGCTGGCGAGGGTATCTTGTTCACCAACTGGCTATTGCTGAAAATCCGCTGACCCAATATGTCCAAAGTTGTGAAGGAGCGCAAATTCCAGAGGAATGGCTGGCGGCGGCGCAGCAGGATCTCACCCACTTGCAAGCACTGGCGCAGGGCGAAGCGAAAATCTCGGAGTGGATGATGATCTTGGCCGTGCAAGGGGCTGGGGCAACCTGGGATGGGCTGCGCCCAGTCCAAGTTGGGGCAGCTCACCCTTTGTTGGCGGTGTTTACTGATGAGGCTACTTGGGCAGAGCAGTTACCGGTGCTGGTGGAGGCTTACGGTCAGCAGGGGACTGGCATTGTGGGTCAATACCTGGCGCTTCGTTGGCAGTCGGGGCAACTCCAAGGCATTAGAACGCCTGACCCCATTCGGCTGGTTGACTTGGTTGGTTATGAGCGTCAACAGGAGGCGCTGTTGGCCAATACCGAGGCGCTGCTAGCAGGAAGTCGGGCTTTGAATGTGCTGTTATACGGCAGTCGGGGGACGGGGAAGTCGGCTCTGATTAAGGCGCTGCTGTGGGAATACTGCGATCGCGGCCTCCGGTTAATTGAAATTGCCAAGGCCGATTTGTCCCAACTGCCCCAAATTGTGGAACAAGTGTGCGATCGCACCCAGAAGTTCATCTTATTTGTCGATGATCTGTCCTTTGAAGCAGAGGAAGACAGCTACAAAGCCCTAAAAGTCGTCTTAGAGGGCAACCTGACAGCTCGCCCCCAAAATGTGGTCGTGTATGCCACCTCAAACCGGCGGCACTTGATTCGAGAATTTTTTGATGAGCGGCCCCGACCTAGCCACGCCGACGAAATTCATGCCTGGGATACCGTGCAAGAAAAGCTCTCCCTCAGCGATCGCTTTGGCCTCACCCTAACTTTTGAGCCACCGGATCAGCCGACTTACTTACAGATCGTGCATCACCTAGCCTGCCAGTCTCACCTGGAATTGGCCACCGACGCCTTAGAATTTCAAGCCCTACAGTGGGCAACCCGCCAAAACGGACGCTCAGGCCGAACCGCCCGCCAGTGTATTGATTACTTACTCGCTCAACAGCGGCGCAACCCATAACCCGAGTTGAGCTAGCTAAACCAGTAGAAACGTGACAATGGGTTATCTTTCCAGAGTCCCGAGAGAATCTGCTTCGAGAGGCTTACGGGCTCTGTTGCCCAAAAGCGCTTCAATCGTATAGATCAAGTCCTCAGGACGAACCGGTTTTGGCAAGATCGCATCAGCCCCCCAGTCCATCAACGCACAGTCTTCAGACTCTACAACGACACCTGCAAATGCCAAGATCTTAATCGGTCGCCTTTCCGTTTGGGAGCGAACCCGTTGCACAAGATTGAGTTGGGCGATGTGAGGTGTCTCCAGGTTGACAATCATGGCAATCGGCTGCACAAAACGGATTTGCTCTAGAGCCGCTGCCCCATCCACTAACCAAACCACATGATACCCAGCAGCCGTTAGCATGTCGCACACCATGCTTGCAGACTCCTCTTCATCTTCAACCAACATAATTCGTCCCGCAGACTGCAAGGTGCCGGTAGAAGCTAAGACCGGCAGCGAGGATGGTGCCACCTCGGAGCGAGCTTGATGGGGAATCTTGACAGTAAAGATTGATCCTTTGCCCTCTTCAGACGTGACCTCAATCCAGCCCTGGTGCAACTCAACCAATTGTTTGGTTAAAGCTAAGCCTAGCCCGGTACCTTCATAATTGCGGCGGTAAGAGCTATCCAATTGTTGGAACCGCTGAAACAGGAGTGACTGCTGACTGGTAGAGATGCCAATGCCAGTATCTTCTACCTGGAATACCACTGTGTGAGATTCCATCCAAAGGCGTAAGGTGACTTGACCGCCTGGGGGGGTAAATTTAACCGCATTGCTGAGCAGATTTAACAAAATCTGCTTGACTCGCCGAGGATCAGCCAGAAAGCGATCGCGCTGCGCTGGAATATCAAAACTGGTTTTGAGGGTAATTTGATTGGCCAGCGCCTTGTCGCGAAGCATTTGTAGACATTGTTTAGCCAGTGACAAAATCGAAAACTCTACCAGGTTTAGAGTCGCCTTGCCAGCCTCGGCATGGGAAAACTCTAGAATGTCGTTGATCAACTCTAGCAAGTGCTCACCACTGTCATGAATGGTTTGCAGGTAGCTGCGTTGCTTTTCGGTCAAGGGGCCTAGAGACCAGCGCAGCAGCGTGGCGGACATACCAATGACACAGGTCAGTGGGGTTTTTAACTCGTGACTCATGGTGGCCAAAAAATCACTCTTGGCTCGATGAGCAGACTGAGTGACCAGGAGTGCCGATTGAAGCTCTTGAGTGCGTTGCATTACCTGATCTTCTAAGGTTTGCTTTTGCTGCTGAAGCTGCTGATAGAGTTGAGACTGATAAATGGCAATGGCCAGATGCTCCGCAATATGTTCCATCAAGTGTTGTTCGCGGTCTTGCCAGGTGCGGGGAATGGCGCACTGGTGGGCAATTAAAAACCCCCACAACCGAGACTGTACCAAAATCGGCATGATCAACTGAGCCCGAACCTGCATTGCCTTAAGAAAATTGAACAGGCATTGGGAGTGAACCCCCCCCTGCTCAATGTCAGCAATTGCGAGGGGTTTTCCTTGGAGATATTTTTGCAAACAGGGGTGATTCTGCTGCCAACACCGTTGCTCTTGGTAGTGCAGGCTTGAGGGCAAATCCGGTGATGTCAAAGATTCATAGGTCACACTCCCCATCACCTGGGTGTCATGGGCGTCGAGATCAGTTTCCGCAGGTGTATCCAATAACTGGTAAATCACCACCCGATCTACTTCTAGAAAGATCCTGGCCTGCTCAATTGCGGTGTTTAAAATCAGGGACAGATCGAGACTCTGACGGATTTGAGTAGTGACTTGATTGAGCAAGTGCTCTTGGGCAATTTGCTCATGGAGAGCCGCATCCACCATGGGTTGACAGGAAGCGGGGGTGGGTAACGCTTCAGGGACATCTGAGGGGGTAGCCAGCAACTCCACTAAGCGCAGGGTGATTTGGCTTTGTAGATGGGTGTCATTGGCACGATTCCCCATCGCCCCCAAGGCTTGATCCAATTTAGGACTCTCTGGATACTGTGCCGCTAAGCTATCTAAGAAGTCATGAATGTGTTGTAGCTCAAAGGTCAATGTAGCCTGAAGGGTTGGGTTTACCCCATCTGAAGTGCCGTGCAACAGAGCGCTAAATCGCTTTGAGACCACAACCGTAAACACCAGGGGCGAAGGGGGTCGCACAGGCAAATCAGTCTCAGTGAGATGAACTGAGGCTCGGGGCAGATCTTGAGCAGTCTGGGCGAGGAGCGATCGCAGCGTCTCAAAAGTAGAAATAGACAAGGGACGAACCAGGGTCGTCACCGCCGAACTAGACATGATGCTTTTCCTTAGGCGGTCATTGACCCGCTGCCACAAGGATGGGGCGCAGACCTGAAGCTATTGGGAACAGTTTGGAGACAGAGATTGGAAACACCACAAGGGTGCCTGTATCTAAACTGATTTTCCTTTGGTTAATTCCGTTCTAGCGTAGATAAGCCCCGCTTTGGAAATTCCTCCAAATCCTTTAACCTTTGGGGAGTGCATAGGGCAGATCTCAATCCCTATCACTGGCTGTGGCTTGGCTTGGGATAGGCTATATGCTGGCCAACAGCGTCTCAATCATCCGCTCGGCTTGTCCACCGTAGCCACCCCCAAACAAATTAAAGTGATTGAGGATGTGGTAGAGGTTATAGAGGAGTCTGCGGTGCTGATACCCTGGCGGCAAGGGGAAAGTCTGCTGATAGCCTTCATAGAATGCAGCGGGAAACCCACCAAACAGTTCAGTCATGGCCACATCTACCTCTCGATCGCCGTAATAGGGGGCAGGATCCAAAATAATCGGCTCTCCAGCCGCAGTAAAGGCGGCATTGCCTGACCACAAATCCCCATGGACAAGGGCTGGCTGAGGGTGGTGATTCGCTAAAAGTTGGGGAATGGCCGCTTGTAGCGCCGCTCCCTGGGAAAATCGACCACCTCGATGTCGGGCGAGGCGCAGTTGATACCCAATGCGATGCTCGGCAAAAAAGGTTGCCCAGTCTGCTGTCCATGAATTTAACTGGGGGGTGTCACCAATGGTGTTGGACTGATGCCATCCAAACCCTCGTGGGCTTGAGGTGGTATGCATTTGCGCCAGTTGTTGCCCCAGGGTGTACCAAGTTTGGGGCGTTCCTCGTCCAAGGTCAATCCATTCCAGGACGATAAAACTATGCTCAGCAACCACTCCGGTCGTAATCGGGTGGGGAACTCGAATACATTTTGAGGCTTCCATTTCTAAGAGGCCCGCAGCCTCCGCTGCAAACATGCTGAGCTTGTGAGCCGCGTTGAGCTTGACAAAATAGCGTTGGCTGTTACTTTGCAAGCAGTAAGCCTGATTGATACTCCCTCCCCCGACAGGGGTGTAGCGACATCCGCTAAATGGCTGCCCCGTTGCCTGGGTAATGTATTGCTCAAGTTCAATCCACATGATCTTTGCTGTGTCTGTCATTGCGCTGGGGACAGCTCTCATCCCCAACAGCGTTAGCGCCTGAGGTTAAAGTCCCTCAGGCGCTGGGTTGAAGTTAAATTGAGGCTGGCCGTCTTGGATCTAGATAAACTAGAGTCACGTCAGATGCCCCTACGAGGGCTAGTCGTCATAAATTCGGCACTCAGCAGCGTCGGGATTGGCGTCGCAGTACTCTTCTAGAGAAGTCTTGGTGTGCTCATTTTTGCTTTTTTGATGAGATGCCTCAGCTTGGAGTTCTTCGACGACATCCCAGGCGGCTGCACATTCACTGGAGCTAGCGCCGCTGGTTCCACAGGCGGCACGAGCGTTTTCTAGTTCTTTTTCAATTTGGGTTTGAATATCACTCATAGTTTCTGCTAAATTCCTTTCCATTCAAGGTTGGGTATGGGTTGTCTTTGCGATTGCTCAGGGACAACTTGGCAGTTAGCCTTGGCTAAACTGCGATTTATGATACCGTCACTAGTCTAACTCGCTACCTTGGTTTCGGTTTTGCGGTTTTCCATAAAAGTCAAAATTCTCTACCTCGGTTAAGATCAAGGCCAAAAGAGCGGCCCGTTGTAAGGTGGAATACCGATTCTCTTCGTGATTTCTCCCTATACTCCAGCAATCTAGTTTAAATTTCGTCTTGAGCCAAACTGGAGTGTGATCAGCATGTACTCACTGTGTGAAGATGCCAATCAAAAAGATCTGATGCGCTTTTGGATCAGCGAGCTCACTGGTTATCCTCCCCAAAAAGTAGAAACTGTGGTTGAAACGCTCAGCCAACGGCGAGTCCTGCCCAATCAACCGATATTCTCGTGATCCTTGGCAGGCATATTCCCTGCAAACCCTGTGAACGGGTCAGTTGATACTCATTTAGAGCTGCTTCTTTGGGCTACTTTTATAGTTCGGCAATTCCGTGTGCACTACATGACTCTCCTTCGCTATTTCGGCTCACTGCCACTGCGTAAGCTGATCCTCTGGTGCTATTTGATTTGGTATCTGGTTACTGTTGCCTTTCTTTTCGATTCATCTCTATCCCTTTGGCTCAATTCAGTAGGGATCAGCCTGATAATTGGCGTTGCGCTGCAACTCAGCGTCTCGAACGCCGACGCCAAGGAGAGGCGATGGCAGACATTCCGGCTTTTTCTCATGCCATTTTGCGTCTCCAGCTTCGCCGCGCTCATCAAAGGCCAGGGCTATGTGTTCATCTTTCCCACCAAAATTCCCATTCTGGGCACCTCAATATATGCATGCGCGGCATTCGTCGCGGTGTCCCTTATGCTACGGAAATTTGTCACGAGCAACCATACACCAACGTAGCCCAACAAGGCCGTGCACTTGGACGATAGTTTCAAGATTTCGCTAGACTGCTGAAGATTGGTTGTTTCGGGATTGTTGTGTCGGCGGTGATTGAGCAGTCATCCCTGCGGCTTTTATTTGTGTCAACCCCGGTTGGGTCTTTGGGGTCTGGAGAAGGGGGCGGCGTAGAGTTAACCTTACTGAATACCGTTCAAGTTCTGGCAGGGCGCGGGTACAGGGTAACGGTGCTTGCCCCCCTGGGGTCAGAGGTTCCCAACGCTCAGGTGATTGGGGTTGAGGGGCAGGGTCAGGTTCCGGCGCAAACTCAAACCCGGATAACCCCAATTGTGATGCCACCTCAGTCGGTTTTAGCCAATCTGTGGCAGTGTGCCCATGCAATGCAGTCTGATTATGATTTGATTGTGAATTTTGCCTACGATTGGCTGCCCTTTTTTCTGACCCCTTTCTTCCATACCCCGGTGGCGCATCTGGTGAGTATGGGGTCACTGACCGATGCTATGGATGCTGCGATCGCAGCCGTTGCCCATCGCTACCCGGCTCGCATTGGGGTGTACACCCGCACTCAAGCTGAAACCTTTGCCTTTGCTGATCGCTGTGTCTTGCTCGGGAGTGGCCTCGATCTCTCGCGGTATGACTTTTGTGAAACCCCGGATGCTGGGCTGGCCTGGCTGGGTCGAATTTCCCCTGAAAAAGGCTTAGAAGATGCGGTGGCTGCCGCTGAAGCCACGGAACTGCCATTAAAGATCCTGGGTCGGATTCAGGATTCAGACTATTTTGAGCAGATTCAACGGCAGTTTCCCCAAGCTCCCATTGAATATTTGGGTTTTTTGCCCACAGCCGAGATGCAGGCCGTATTGCGACGGTGTCGGGCTCTGCTGGTCACCTCCCGCTGGGTAGAAGCCTTTGGCAATGTTTTGATTGAGGCACTGGCCTGTGGGGTGCCAGTGATTGCCTATCGTCGGGGAGGACCCGCAGAAATTGTTCGCCATGGCGAAACGGGCTGGCTCGTTGAGCCCGATAGTGTGGCAGGCTTAATTAAGGGGATTCAAACCCTGTCTCACATTGATCGGTGGGCTTGTCGTTCTCAGGCTGAGGCGGAGTTTTCCCTAGAAGCCTTGGGCGATCGAACCGAAGCCTGGTTCACAACCCTGTTGCACCACAAATGAATCTTCCCCTAGTCTTGCCACCCCCCTTAGCCCCAGGAGATCATCTGTGGGTTATTTTGCCCAGTGGCGCACTCCGAGAACTGGAATTGTTTGAGCAGGGGGTTGAGATTTGGCGAGGCCGGGGCTATCAAGTACACCTGTGCGACACCTATGATCATCGCTGGGGCTATTTAGCGGGCACCGATGCTGAGCGGCGTCTGGCCTTGGCTCAGGGGCTAAAGGAGCCAACCATTAAAGGCATTCTTTGTGGTCGGGGGGGGTATGGGAGTGCCCGACTATTAGAAGATTGGCAGTGGCCTCCAGCCGATCTCAAATGGCTGATTGGCTTTTCAGATATTACCAGTTTGCTGTGGGGGCTTTTGGGTCAGGGTATTTCTGGGGTGCATGGCCCCGTATTGACGACCCTGGCTCAAGAGCCAAACTGGTCGCGGCAGCGCCTTTTTGACTGCGTGGAAGGACGCCCACTGCCGCCGCTGATTGGCAAGGGCTGGGGGCAAGGGCAAGCAATGGGGCGGTTAATTCCAGCTAATCTCACGGTGGCCACTCACCTGTTGGGCACCCCTCTGCAACCGGATCTGCGCGGTTGTATTTTAGCGCTGGAGGATGTCACTGAAGCGCCCTATCGCATTGATCGGATGTTGACCCAATGGCGACTCAGCGGCATATTGCCCCAACTGGGGGGGGTTGCCCTGGGGCGGTTTAGTCAGTGTGAAGCGCCAGCTCCCAGTTTTACCGTGGAGACGGTGCTCCGCGATCGCATCGGCGACTTAGGCATTCCTGTGGTGTCGGAACTGCCCTTTGGCCATCATGGGGCCAATGCCGCCCTGCCGGTGGGGGTGATGGCCTGCCTAGATGGGGATCGCGGCACCTTAGCCATTTTATAAGTCCAGATCATGATTATTTTGTTCGGTAATATGCTGTTTCCCCAACATGGGGGGCTGCCCTGGGGTGAGTTGCCCGTGTTTATGGCTGAGGATGCGGGGCTGTGTACCCGCTATCGCTTTCATAAGCACAAGTTGATCCTGTACCTGGCCGCGATGAGCTAGGCCGAGGGGGTGGAAGTGTCTGGCTCATGCCCATCTAAGTGAGGCAAGACTGGACGCAAGCGCTTGAGGGTTTGCTGCGCCAAATCTTTGAGTAGGTCTAGTTTTTGATGTGATTCAAACACCCGTCGCATGATTGGCTCTAGTCCTTGGGTGCTGCACCCAACCCTAGCGGTTTCCTGCTCACTCAGGATTTGAAAGTGTTCAATCAGGCTTAACCCAGCAATCCGAGTTAAGTAGGCGGCACTGGCTCCCTGACAGAGCCCCCCGGCCACAAAAGTCAGAGAGTTACTCTTAAAAAATCCCATTAGGGTTTGGGTGGACAACTCCACAATCCCCAGTTGGATTAACAATTTGGCCATGACCGTGGCCAAGCCCTGGGCCTGAGCCAGAGATAAGCGTTGCCGATAGAGGGTTCCTAGCTCCAAAATTAGTTTGGTGGTTATGACGGAAGTGGCCAGCAGATCCAAAGCGGGGAGGGGGTTGGCAAAGAGGGTCGCAGCACTGATCCACTGATAGCGCTCAATGAGGGGGAGGGCGCGATCGCGGCGTACCTGATGTAAGGTTCCCCAAAGCCCCTGCTGCAAAACTCGGGTTTGGCGGTAAGTCTGCTGCCAAATGAGCTGCTCAGCGTCAGTTTGCACCACCTGATTCAGATGCGTAATTAAAGGCTGGAGGATCGGCTCAGGAGTTTCCCAAATTTCAGTCACGGCTCCACTGACTTGGTGGCGGCGCACCTTCACCGGCTGGGGCTGAACCGCAATGGGGATTATATTGACAGCAAAAGGAAGGCGTTCCTGGAGATGCTGTTGCAACCTCTCCATCTGTCCAGGCAGCAGGCGATCTATTTGAGTTAGGACAACAACTAGGCGCTGTCGTTGCCCTTGGAGGGTAGTCAACTGCTGGTAAGCAGCATCCGCCAGGTCGCCAGTTGTCAGAAATAGGATGATGTCTGGCAATCCTTTGGCAGACTGCAAAGCTGTCTTCACGATGATGTCGCCCTCTCTAGGACAAGCACTTTCTATCAGCTCACAAGGGCGAGATAGCCCAGGGAGCCATTGGTGCGTCAAGCCTGCCAATAGGGTGGACTTACCCACCCCAGCTTCCCCCATCAGGCCAATGCGAAGCTGCTGACGCTGAGCATCTTGCCCTAGGTGCCCTAGGGCGGCCTGCCAGCCTGAAGCCCTGGCGGGAGCCTCTTCAGCCAACATCTCCAAAACTTGGGTGGTGGCTTGTAGTGCTTGTTGCACCTGCGCCCAAGTTAGCGTCGTGGGCATCGGACGAGGTACAGACTGAGCTGAAGTCCGAAACCAGGGTTGCCAGACGACCCCAATGAGTGCGATCGCAGCCAACAGCAACCCAGTCAGGCTATTGTGTGCCCAAGAAGACCCCAGCCAAGCCAGGATCACCAACCCTCCTACACTCCATCGGATCGATTGTTGCACGTGCGCCAGACCTCTCAAACTCAGCAAACAAACTCAAGACAGAGCCTCTTCATGGAAACCCAAGCAGTGGTGGTCAGGGAAACCTTCGCTGCATGGCAGCAACACCCCAGTAACCTATCCAAGATTACCAAGCCCCGTTCCCCCCAACGCAGGTTTTCGTGGAACGTTACCTAGTGTGCCGTCAGGAAAATTTTGAGGGGTAGAAGACCCCTCAAAATTTAACCCCATTCTCCTTCTCTCGCTCAACCTACCCTTCAAATCAAAGCTGAAAGGCCACTAGGCCAGAACTCTAGCCATAAAAAAACGCTGTGTGAAGTTTATTCACACAGCGCCTTCCAAACTGGTGGCGGGGCACGGATTTGAACCATGGACCTTCGGGTTATGAGCCCGACGAGCTACCAGACTGCTCTACCCCGCGATGCGCTTTCTCATCATAGCGACTCCCTGTTATTTTTAACAACTTTTCTGACAAGATTCCTCCCAGATCGCTCAAGTTCCCTGGTTGACTGACAAAACCAGGAAGCTACAAAACGTAAGCTAGAAGGGAAGTAGAGCATGGTTTAAGCTGAAAAGTTGACACACTAGTGTAGCCAGGCAGAACTCAAGAAAATATGGCTCTCCCGGCTTTGCAGTGATAAGATAAGCTTATGGCTTACCATAGCTAGTTTCAAGCCAATTGAATGAGATTTTGTATCCTGTTATACGGTTTATGCCATAGATCCGGAAGAGCCGAAAATATTGTCGTCGAGAATCGAGTTTGAGATCCACAACGAAATCTATTTATTGCCAGAAATTCTTTCCATCTCACTGGCTACCAAAAATTTAATTAGCGACTGATAGGGCATGTCGCGCTTATTGGCCTCAACCTTGATGCGGTCAAGCAATGCTTCAGGCAGCCGAAGTGAGATCGTTTTTGTTGAAGGCTTTAGATTTGGTAATAATACGGGCTTTGCCTTTCCCCAATCTACGTAATCACTAGAGTCATGACTTTCCCAGAAGGCGCGTTCTTCCGCTTCACTCTGGAATTTGGGAATCTTTTTGATGTTGCTCATAGGAAGCTCTTTCTCTACGGTGCATGTCACGGGCAGAAATGACCCGAATCAGTGTATCTCCCCCTCGCAATGTGAAGGTGATATGAAGGTACCGATTCTCGTCTGTAATACCCAGCGCATGGTATCTAACTTCTTCTTGGCTATGTTTGAGATCTAGCAGAACCACCAAAGGTTGATTAAAAAAGACCTGTTCAGCTTCGGATTGCCTAACACCATGCTTATCAACACTCTTACGGGCATTACCTGCATCCCACTGAAAGCCGGTAATTTGAGTCCAATTAATCATTCTAAGTATATTGTCATCATATACAAAAGTGAACTTAGGATCCTCGTCCAGTCAATCAGCTCAAGTCCCTAACACAGCTTCAAGCGGGGGGTGAACGAAATTTTACGCGGGATGTTTGTACTACTAAACGGCAGGACAATGCTTTTGACGCTTCAAATAGGCGGTTTGAAAGGTTTCTAACGCCTTGCACCTGCCCCCTCAATCCCCCATTCTGGGGGACTTAAGAGTGATCAAAGCCCCCCAAAATGGGGGGTTGGGGGGCGAATGCAGAGCATGGGAAGGCTTTAAAGACAGCCTCATAAGTCATCAAGTGCCCGCGCTTTTTTTCGTACACCCTCAAGCGGGCGTTACCCACACCCCCATCGAAGATCGCGCTACACTGCCTCATGCAGACCCTTAAAAGCAAAACGTGATCAACCGACTGTATCTGCCCAAACTCACCTGGATTCTCTTAGGCAGTGGATTACTGTTCATGAGTGCGGCCTTCGTCACGGTTCACTTTTCATCTGCCCATCCCAGTGCCCAGAAGATTGACACTCAGCAGCTCCAGCCCCTCTTAGAAGCCGACATCATCTACTTGGGTGAACGCCATGACAATCCCCAGGATCATGCCCTCCAGCTTGATATTCTCCGAGCACTTCAAGCTCAAAATCCCAACCTGGCCATCGCCATGGAAATGTTTCAGCGTCCTTTTCAGCCTGTGATTGATCAGTACTTAGCTGGTGAAATCAGTGAAACCGACCTCGTTATCCACACCGAATACGAACACCGTTGGGGGTTCCCCTGGGAATTTTATGCGCCAGTCCTGCGATTTGCCCTGGCACACAACCTGCCCGTCTTGGCTGTAAATGCCCCCTCAGAGGCGGTGCGGCAGGTGGCCCGCCACGGACTCCAAGGTTTGGCCGCAGAAGATTTTGTGCATATTCCACCCCTTGCCGAAATTGACACCAGTAACCCGGACTACCGCGCCTGGGTGCTCACAGCTTTCAAGGCTCATAGCGCCCCTGAAGCCATGGATTTTGACAATTTTTTTGCGGCTCAGGTGCTTTGGGATGAAACCATGGCTCAAGCCATTGTCGAGTTCCGGCAAGCCCATCCTGACACCCAGGTCGTCGTACTAGCAGGGCAGGGACATATCCTGTATGGCTACGGCATTCCTGATCGGGTGGCGCGGCGACTGGGGTCATCCATCACTCAAAAGACCATTTTGCTCAACCCATCCGATGAGATCACCGCAGACGACATGGCTGATTTGCTCTGGTATAGCCCTGAGTCTTCTTCAAGACCTTAAAGTGTCTACAGTACACTCAGGATATTTAATAGACTAAGGGGCACAATCCGTGACTTTAGAGCCAGAAAAATCCACCAGTTTGCGAGTGGGACAGCAGGCACCCAACTTTACGGCAACTGCGGTTGTTGACCAAGAATTTAAGCAGATTCAACTGACTGACTACCGGGGAAAATACGTCATCTTGTTTTTCTATCCGCTAGACTTTACGTTCGTCTGTCCCACGGAGGTTAGAGCTTTTAGCAAGCGCTATGGCGAGTTTCAGGCTCTCAATACCGAAGTGTTGGGGGTTTCAGTGGATAGTGAATATGCCCACTTAGCCTGGATTTTGACCGACCTCAAAGAAGGAGGGGTCGGAGAACTCAATTACCCCCTGGTATCCGATCTCAAGAGAGAGATTAGCATTGCCTACAATGTCCTAGATTCTGAGGCCGGAATGGCCTTGCGGGGGCTTTTTATCATTGACCCTGATGGTGTGATTCAGCATGTCACCATCAATAACCTTGCCTTTGGGCGTAGCATCGACGAAACCCTACGAACTCTACAAGCTATTCAGCATGTACAGGTTCATCCCAATGAGGTATGTCCCATTGACTGGCAACCTGGCGAAAAAACCATGACCCCCGATCCGGTGAAATCAAAGGTCTATTTCTCTGGGCTGTAAGTTTTGCTCAAGAGAAAGCAGGTTAAGGATCGCTTGAGCGATTGCTGGTCGCTGGATTGCAGGCCAAATGGGTGACTAGAGGGCTTAAAGTCCCTGAAGAGGGGAAGGTCGAGTTACAACTTGAGCGCTCCGTTGCCAGCGCCACGAAGAGATAACAGCTTACCAGTGCCAAAATTACCAGATTCCCTGGCAGTCGTGCAGACTGTTGGGGATTTCGCACCCAAATGAGTAGCATATTCAGAATGTTCATGCCGTTCGGAGTGTGAGGAGGACTGTAGATGCCAGGTATGGCACCGGCTCAGACGAGCATATGCCCGCCATGGCGGATCGTAGGACTAAATAGTCTGTCAACTTTGTCTTGAAGGATAGCTGAATACCCAGAAGTTGATGGGGGTTAAATTTTGAGGGTCTGCGACCCCTCAAAATTTTCCTGACGGAACACTAAAGATAAAGACTGAACTCCCCCGACAGGTGGACGCAATTGCCAAGGCTAGAAAATGTTCAAGATACTAATCTACACGATTTAAGCCCAGAAAAGACAGTCTCTATTGGTAAGGATTCCCCAATTCGCAGGGGATTAGACCCAGAGAGGTCGCTTGACAGGGATGAACCCAGGCTTCTAGGATGCGTAAGCGTCGGTGTCAAACGGTAAATTTTGCCCTTGTCGAATGAAAATAGCCTGAATTTTTGCTGGAATCAGCATCAATCAGGATTTTTGTGGAATCAGGGCTTGTTGACGCCCGTAATCACTCCCACTGTCTTGCACTTAAACGAAGAAAAACTCCAGTCGCTCATCAGGGTTGGTACTGAGGATCCGATTTCGGATGACTCTGCTGACCCCTCAGAAACATGAACGCTGGGGGAACAGTCGTAAAAGTGGCACTGGATTCCTGGATTGAAGGTGGGCGTTTGTGAAGTATACCTGGGTTGGCTTAGGAATTTTATGGGCACTGCTTGGGGCTGAAGTGGCTTTGGCCGGACGGTTAACTTTCTGGCGCTTTAATCCCCAACAAAGCCGGATTGAGTTGGTGGCCGATGAGGGCATGCAGCCCCGTGCCTTTATATTGATGAATCCCACTCGCTTGGTGATTGATCTACCCAATACCACCGTGCCTAGAGCGCGCGATCGCACCCAGATTAGTCGGTTTGTCCGTGCTGTGCGGGTTGCCCAACATGATCGACAGACCACGCGTGTCGTGTTAGAGCTATCGCCTGGTTTTACCCTACGAGCCGATCAGGTACGGGTACGGGGCATCGCGCCCAACCGCTGGTTTGTTCAACTTCCTAATTTTTTGGCCATTCAAGATCTAGACGCCGATGCGTTGAAAACGGCTACCATTTCTGTACCGCCCCCTCAAATTCCAGCGCCTCAAGTGACGGTCGCGAGTCGGCCCGCAACTGGACAAGTGGTGGTCATTGATCCAGGGCATGGAGGAGTCGATCCGGGGGCGGTGGGTCGGGGTGGTCTCCAAGAAAAGGGGGTGGTGCTTGACATTTCCAATCATGTCAGCCGGGTCTTACAGCAACAGGGAGTGACAGTACGCATGACCCGCACGAGTGATCAAAATGTTGAGCTAGCCCCTCGGGTGGCACTCGCCAATGGGGTCAGGGCTAACGTGTTTGTGAGTATTCACGCCAATGCCATTAGTCTCAGCCGCCCAGATGTGAATGGGTTAGAGACCTATTATTTTCAGACGGGTTATCAACTGGCACAGCGGATTCATCGCAGCATTTTGCAGCGAGTGGATGTGCGCGATCGCGGCATCCGTCAAGCCCGATTCTATGTTCTACGCAACACCACCATGCCCGCAGTCCTGGTCGAGGTCGGTTTTGTCACCGGGCAAATCGATGCTGCCCGCCTCCAAACCCCCAGCTATCGGCAACAGATGGGAGAAGCCATTGCCCAAGGCATCTTAAATTATTTGCAGGGGCGTTAAGTGTTCCGTCGAAAAAGTCTAGAGAAAATCTGATATAGCGGTTCTCACCTGAGTGAGGTACGGGGTGTGGGGGTTCCACCCCCACGCAGGGGGCACTGCCCCCTGCACCCCATGTACTCCATTGATCTGTAAACCGCTATAGAGGGCTGGAATAACTTTTTCAAGTCGATCACGCCATTGTCCAACATCTCGACTCAAACCAATACGACTTAGAGTGGACTTGAGCGAAACGCCCAATCGGATTGCAGAGGCAGACTCCGCAGGGGTAAAAACCGTTCGCGCTCTCGTTCTGGATAGACAAGTGTTTCATATTAGCTTTGGTGCTGATAAATCAGCAATTGCATAGCCTACCTTACATTTTGCATATGGATATTCCTCGTATTCTATCGATTCAAGTTGGTTTACCCAAACAGTTTGGAGCAGAAGGCGCAACCGATCCAATGGATCGTCCTTGGACAACAGGGTTCTTTAAAGAGCCAATTGCTGGAACGATTCATCTTGGCAAAACAAATCTCGTCGGAGATGGGCAGGCAGATCTAGTACTGCATGGCGGTCCTGAGAAAGCCGTTCTTGCCTATGCAGCGAGTCACTATCCGCATTGGCAACAAGAACTCGGCCTATCCAACTTTCCTTACGGAGCATTTGGCGAAAACTTTACAATTTTGGGTCAGACGGAAGCAGAGGTTTGTATTGGGGATATTTTTGCGGTAGGTGAAGCCCAGATTCAGGTCTCACAACCGAGAGAACCTTGCTGGAAACTGGCGCGACGATGGCGAATGAAGGATCTTCCAAAGCGAGTCATCAAAACGGGGCGATCGGGTTGGTACTTCCGAGTCCTATCCGAAGGTCTAGTCGAGAGCGGACTGCCGTTGTTACTTCTAGACCGTCCCTTACCTCAATGGAGTATTGCACAAGTGAATCATGCGTTTTATCAAGAGAAAAAGCCTTGTGCGGAACTCGCCGCTTGCCCGCTCCTTGCTTCGAGTTGGAGACGATGTTTCTCGATGCGCTGATTCAAAGGCAGCGGACGGTTGAAAGCTTTTGGTGTTGAGTGGGTGCGACCCCGGTCTGGCATTATTTAGTCCAAACTCAAGTGCTGAGGGAGCAAACAAAAGCTCCAACCCGTGAAGGCCGGAGCTTTTGATAATTAGGGAAAGTCCCTTCGGCACTAGCAGCATCCATACCCCGCAATGCTTTTTATGGCTTAGGTCTGCTAATTTGCGCCCTGTCCTTTCGGAGCAAGTTGCCATTTCGGGGACTTGTCTGGGCTATATGCGGGGGGTATGACAGCCCAATCAACAATTTAAGAATAGCTGCCCTGGCTTCTACTCCACACCCGCAAAATCACGGAAATTTTCCACCCAGATCATTGGGTTAATCCGTAAAAACACAGAACCGTCTAAGATCTCGCCATCCTGTTGTAATAGGAATAGTGCTTACGACTCTGTTTCATGCTTCATTACATCGGCAACTATGCCAAATCTCGATTTAATGCCCCCTATCCCCGTAACATTTGGGAACTGAAGGCTTACCGGGGTCGCCTTTATCTAGGCTGCGGCAACTCTTCCAATGAGCAACCCTCTCCTAATGCTGGGCCAGTGGACATTGTCTGCTATGACCCTGCCAGCCAAGACTTTGTGGTTGAGGCCAGCCAGATTCCTGAAGAACAGATTGAGCGGTTTGTGATCCTCGATGATCGCCTCTTGCTGCCCGGACATGACCCCACCCGCAATGACAACTTGCGGATCTATTTACGCGAAGCCGACGGCAGTTGGACCTTTATTCCTTGCGGAGAGGGTCAACGCCAATATCATCTCTATGACTTGACCCCCTATCAGGGCTGGCTTTATCTGGCCAAAGGCATTAACTTTCTCCAGTCTGATGCTGCTGCCCGTATTCGCCTCTCTGATTTCTGGGCGGAGCAGTATCGGTTTACAGAGCTGCCCGTACCCAGTCGTTCCCGCTTGTGTACAATGTGTCGCCCTGCTTGGCGGCTGTATCACTTTTTTGAAGTAGGGGGGCAACTCTACGCCATTGGCGAATTGAGCAACCTCAATACTTACTCTGGCGCTGGGCCTGGTGGGGCTTATGTCTATAGCCCTTGGTCAAATGCCTGGAATCAGCTTGATAACCTGTTTTTTCTGGGGGTCAATCCCAAACTGGCCACGATCCGCTTCAGTGCCAACTTAAATGACCGTCTAGTTTACATCGTCAGCAAAAAGCACAATGACCATCACCACTGGCCGCAGCAAATGGCCTGGACTGATGGCCAATCGGTGACCCCGATTCCCTGTCCAGAGGGGTGTGAAGCGGGCTTTTTACCCTGGGATGTCACAGTGGTGGATGGGGCGGCCTATGGGTTGTTCTCGAAGCCCATAGGCGATCAGTTCGAGGTGCAGGTGCGTACCTCCCGGGATCTCACCAACTGGGCAGTCACCTTTACTACCCAGCTCCCCAGCTTTGCCCGAGCTTTTGCCTACTTAGACGGTGACTGGTATTTGGGACTGGGCTGTGAGTGGATTGATGGGCAATGGTATGGCAATCCCGATGCGGCAGGGATGATCTATCGCTGGTCGGTCTAGCCTAGACCATATTGAAGTGCTCCATATGTACATGGGTTACCGGAACGCCCAGGGCGTGGAGATCGGCCTCGACTTGATCCATCATCCGAGGGGCGGCGCAGATGAAATACTGGCGGGTAGCCCGTCGTTTGGGAATATATTTTCCCAGGAGAGCTTTATCCACATAGCCTGTTTCCCCTATCCACCCTTGAGGTGGATGGCGCAACACATGCACTACCTTCAGGTTAAGCCGAGATTCTAATTCTTCTAGCTTTTCACGAAAGGTGATGTCTTCCCAGGAGCGGCTGGCATAGATAAGCAGATGGGGTCGTTCGTCATCTCGGTCGGCTTCAGTCCGCAAAATGCTAATCATGGGCGTAATGCCAATGCCTCCAGCAATGAGCACGAACCCGGAGGTGTCTTCGTAGCGGTCGGTGGTAAAGACGCCATAGGGACCATCTAAGTAGGCTTTGGTGCCGGGTTTCACCTCTTTGATGGTGCGGGTAAAGTCTCCGAGGGCTTTGATGCTGAAGGCCAATCGGTTGGTATTTTCGGCACTGGAGGACATGGAAAAGGGATGCTCCCGCATTTGAAAGGGGGAAATATCTAGGGTAATCCAGGCAAACTGTCCGGGTTGGAATTGCAGGCCATCGTGGCCTCGGGGATGGAGGGTGAGCGTCCACACCTCTCCCCGCTCTGCAGTAACAGACTCGACCAGGTAAGGCTTCTTTAGCATCATCCAGGGTTTGATCACCCGCACATAAACGAGCAGCCACAGAGCCGTGAGGGCAATGCCTGCCCACAACACGGCTTTCCAAAACAGTGACAGGTAATATCCCACGCCAATGGCATGGGTGACGCCCAAGGCCAGAGCCAAGGTGGCCAAAATGCCATGGGAGGTACGCCAGGGTTCGTAGGGAATTTTGAGGGGCTGTCGCCAAATGGCTGTAGCAATCAACAGCAGCAGCGCTAAGGTTGATCCCATGGCGGCCTGGGCTCGCCATGGGGCTTGAGGAAAGTTAAGCAGTTGCAGCGTCTCAGGCTGATCGATAAACAGCAGAATGGGGTGAATCACAATGAAAATCACTGCCACGATGGAGATAAAGCGATGAAACTGCAAGATGATGTCTACCCCATAGGAGGCTTCAATCCGGTTAATTCGGGCGGTGAGGGCAAACTGAAGCGCCATCATGGCTAGGCCGATAAACCCCAACGCTACGGAAAATTCTGTCCAGAAGCTGCGATCGCTCGCTGTGGGTGGATACAACAACAGCAGAAATAAGGGCGCGACGGTCAGCACTAAATAGGCGCTAATCCAAAACAGTGCGATCGCAATAGGGCTGTGCGTTAATAAGCTTTTCATGGCATGGACATTAGCTCAGTAATGGCAGTTGCTCACTTGGGGGAATAAAGCCCAGGTGCTTCCAGGCCGCAGGGGTGGCAACTCGTCCCCTGGGGGTACGGTTGAGGTAGCCGATTTGCAGGAGATAGGGTTCGTAGACTTCTTCGATGGTTTGGGCATCTTCGCCGGTCGCTGCGGCCAGGGTGTCCAATCCTACTGGGCCACCGTTGTAGTGCTCAATCATGAGGCTCAGTAACCGCCGATCTGTCCAGTCGAGGCCGCAAGGGTCAACGTTAAACAGCTCTAGGGCTGCGATCGCAACCTCAGCAGTAATGGTTCCAGGGGTTTTGACCTCAGCGTAGTCACGCACCCGCTTTAGGAGCCGATTGGCAATTCGGGGGGCGCCCCTTGAGCGTCGAGCCACTTCAATGGCCGCTTCGACCGTCAGATCCGTGGCCAGGATGGTAGCCGTGCGCTGGACGATTTGACTGAGTTCTTCAGGCTCGTAAAAACGGAGTCGCTGGACAAATCCGAAGCGATCGCGTAGGGGAGAACTAAGTGCCCCCACCCGCGTGGTTGCGCCAACCAAGGTGAAGGGCTGGAGCGGCAAACTGCGAATGCGAGCAGACTGACCCTTGCCAATGGTGATGTCAAGGCGAAAGTCCTCCATGGCTGGGTAAAGCAGCTCTTCCGTCATGCGAGAGAGTCGGTGGATTTCATCAATGAATAAAACATCCCCAGCTTGTAAATTGACCAACAAACCCACAATATCCCGGGGGCGTTCCAGAGCTGGGGCACTGGTAACTTTACAGTTGACCCCCATTTCGACAGCCAGAATCAGAGCAATGGTGGTCTTCCCCAAACCAGGAGGACCGTATAGCAGCAAATGATCGAGCGCTTCTTTTCGGGACTGCGTGGCTTGAATGGCAATGTTCAGAACTTCCTTGAGTTCCCGTTGGCCTACATACTCAGCGAGTCGCTGGGGTCTCAGTTTTTCATCTTGGAGCGGATTGCTGTCTTGGGGAGTGGCTTCAGCCTGTAAGAGATCCGTCGGCTGTAAAGCTGGTTTGGCTGAAAATTTCCGCCCAACGGGCGGCATCGAGCGCCCTGGCTTGGATGACTCAGGACGCTCAGGCTCAAAGGGTTGCTTAGAAGACAAAATAGCCATAATTGGCTTCTATGATAACGATTGCGGGCTACTACTGCGGTAGCCTCCGCCTTCTTTATGTCTCATTCGCCATAGGCTGCCCTGGTTGCAGTGACTTAGTAAGATGAGGCTACTCTCGTATCGAGATGAAGCATTTTGCTTAGAGATAACATCTTGGGAGCTAAATAGGTGATGGTTTCGTCTCTAGGTTTGACTCAGCAGCATGGGGTGGCTTGGTGAGTTTGCCCGTGCTGAGGTACAACTGATAGCGAGATCGCTAGAGGCTGGGATTTTGTAGATCAGCCTTCAGTCGAACAGGCACAGTATCCTGAAAGGAGTGTTAGATGAAGCGGCGAGATTTTTTGAGATCTGTGCAGGCCGGGGTGATTGTCAGCGTGGGGGCAGCCATCGTCAGGAAACTGCCCATGCAACCTGCTACGGCGGCAACCCCTTTATCGATTCAGTGGTTGGGGCACACTTGTTTTCGCTTTAGCGGTGGTGGCCAAACTGTTTTGGTTAACCCCTTCCGACCCTTGGGTTGCACTGCCAACTATCGCGCCCCTCAGGTGAGCACAGATCTGGTGCTGATTAGCAGTCGGCTGTTGGACGAAGGGGTGGTAGAAGGATTGCCAGGTCGTCCTCGGTTGCTGTTTGAACCCGGCACCTATCGCACCAATGGTCTGGAGTTTCAAGGGATTCGGACGCTTCACGATCGCCAAAATGGGTTCCGTTTTGGTGTAAATGTGGCTTGGAAGTGGACCCAAGCTGGGATCAATCTTTTGCACCTTGGCGGCATTGCTGCCCCCATTACAATTGAGCAACGAATTCTCATGGGTCAGCCCGATGTCTTGTTGATTCCAGTGGGGGGCAGCGCTAAAGCCTATACCCCCGAAGAAGCTAAGGCTGCGGTGGATAGTCTTCAGCCCAAAATAGTGATTCCCACTCACTATCTGACGGCGGCAGCGAATCCTGATGCCTGCGATTTGCAGCCGGTGGATGACTTCCTGGCGCTGATGCAGGGCGCAACGATCCGCAGTGCTGGGAGTGATTCTCTGTCTGTGACGGCGGGGAGTTTGCCCAGTGCTGGCCCCGTTGTTGAGGTGATGACCTATCGGTTTTAAGGCTCAATGTTGCCGTAGCGAGCTGTGATCTCTGTGGTGCTGTGGGCTTGCTGTTGCAACCAGGCCCACATTTGATCTCCTAAACAGAAGTGCCACCATTCCCCTGGATGTCGCTGGAAGTCTGCGGCAGTCATAGCGGTGTGCAGGATGTGACGATGGGTATTGGCTTGCTGTGCGGCTGTGCGCGCGCTGGCTTCAATGTGTGGGTCTTTAGCCAGATAGGCAAAGTGGCTGGGGTGCGATCGCGCTGACAGTTCGTCAATCTCGGATCCCATATCGATGCTCTGCTGGGCTTGAGCATCCCAGAGGGTGACATCTACGGCTGCGCCGGTACTGTGTGGGGGGGGCGTTTGCGGATCGAGGCTGGGCGCGGCCCAGAGTTGATAGACCTGATCCCAAATGTTTTGCTGCTCTATGTCGGAGAGGGACTCCATTTGCAGATGGCGCGCCTGTAACACCTGGGCAAAGGTATAGTCCACCATGAACTGCTGCACAGCGATGGGGCGGTAGGCATCGAAAATCAACAGTTGCCAGTGAGGATGGGTTAGTTGCAAGTGTGCCTGGGCTTCGATGAGCGCCTGGAGGACTTGCGATCGCACCCAAAAAGGTGAGGCTTGACCATAGGGAGCCCCCAGGGCTGCATAGGCATGGGGGGTTTGACGGGCAAAAGTAGAGAGCGGAATCGGCACCAGGGGGTCACCACACTCCACAATGGGAATTTGCAAATAGGGCTTGGACGGCTTTGGCATATTTGGCGGCCAGGGAACGGTATGATCAGGGATTGTCGAGTGCCCCCCCACCGAAGGTAAACCAACCATGACCAAAACCGCATGGGTTTTTCCCGGCCAAGGTTCCCAAGCCCTGGGCATGGATGTCGATTTGCTCACCACTGAGTTGGGCAAGACGCGATTGCAACAGGCGGAATCTATTTTAGGCTGGTCAGTGCCCCAAATTTGCCAGAGTGATGAAGCCACCTTGTCCCGCACCCTCTATACGCAACCCTGTCTGTATGTGATTTCAGCTACCCTGGCCGATCTATTGCGCGATCAGGGTGCTGTACCGGATGTGGCGGCAGGGCACAGTCTCGGCGAATATGTCGCGCTCTATGCGGCGGGGGTCATTGATTTTGAGTCGGGACTGCGCCTAGTAAAACGACGAGCCGAGCTCATGGATCAAGCCTCGGATGGCACCATGGTGGCTCTGATGGGCTTTGATCGAGATCAGTTGGAGCAGCAAGTCCAGGCCATTGACGGGGTGGTTTTAGCCAACGACAACCATGCCGGCCAGGGGGTGATTTCTGGCACCTCTGAGGCTGTCACCCAACTGTTAGGGGCAATTAAAGTCAAGCGCGCAGTTGAACTTAACGTCAGTGGGGCTTTCCATTCGCCGTTGATGGCCGAAGCGGCTGCTAGCTTTCAAGAAGCTCTAGATGGGGTGAGCTTTAAGATGGCTCAGTTGCCAGTGCTCTCTAACGTTGAGCCCACCGCAGCAACCGATGCTGACCAACTGCGCGAGCGCTTGAGGCGTCAAATGACCGGCCCTGTGCGCTGGCGAGAGATTGCTTTGGGGCTTTCGGAATTGGGCATTGAACGGGTTATAGAAGTTGGTCCTGGCCGGGTCTTGACCGGTTTAATCAAGCGCACCTGTCCCCAAATGACCCTTGAGAATATCAGCAGTTTCGCAGATATGGTGGCGTGACTCCAGAAGCTCTAGTTCCCAAGCGCGATCGCGAACCCCTGATTAGTCTAGTGCTGTACCACCTGTTTAAGTGGTCAGTCGTCAGCCCTGGACTACATACCCTGCTGCGGGGAAACATCTATGGCGCTGAACAGGTACCTCGCACCGGTCCCCTCCTGGTGGTCAGTAATCATGCCAGTGATTTTGACCCTCCCTTAGTATCCAATTGTGTGGGCAGACCTGTGGCCTTTATGGCCAAAGAAGAGCTGTTTCAAGTTCCGGTTCTGTCCACCTTAATTCGCTGGTACGGCGCTTATCCCGTGAAGCGGGGTGCTGCCGATCGCGCTGCCCTCCGTGCTACCCTCGACGCCCTCAAAGAAGGCTGGGCCACTGGCATTTTTTTGCAGGGCACCCGTACCCCTGATGGTCGCATTACCGATCCCAAGCTAGGAGCTGCCTTAATTGCCTACAAGGCTCAGGTTCCCCTGTTGCCCGTGAGCCTTTGGGGGACCGAAAATATTTTGGCCAAAGACCAGCGTTGGCCGCGACCTGCCCCAGTCACGGTGCGCATCGGGGCTCCTATTGCCTGTCCGACCACAGGCGATCGCCAAGCCCTTGAAGCAGTGACCCAACGCTGTGCTGAGGTCATTAACACCCTCCATGCTCAAGGGCGCTGAATATTAGGGCATTGATCGGAATCTAGAAAAGGGATTCGGGGAAATTTCCCCAATGGCAACTCATATTGGATCATTTTTCTTCTAGGGTGCTCTGATTCCCTGAAATGCTCCTATTCAAGGTTTTAGCCCCTCTCCCGGTCTGGGCTACCGTGTACACATAAATCTAAGAAGATGATTTAAAAGCCTCTAACATCCTTACACTCGCCCCCCTGCC
>NZ_WVIC01000030.1 GCF_009939295.1 Petrachloros mirabilis ULC683 | reverse complement strand
GCGGCCTCTCAGAAATATTATTTGCTCTGCTAACTAACCTGCTGAATGTGGGTTATTGCGGCAAGAAGAAAATAAAAGTGTATCTGTCAATACTTTGAGGAGTAATGATCCCCATCGCTGTCCTGAGACTGTATCCTCGAATGCCCTCTCAAAGCATTTCCCTCAGATCTCAGTCAGGTACTGCGGGCCGTGGAGTGAGCCATGCCTCAGCTTAGGTTTCAAGAACAAGCATTTTCCGCTTGACACCTCAGCCAACGCTTGGAAGCTCCGATTGAATCATTCTTTTTAAATCCAAGTTGACGTTTCAAATTTTTGGCGAACCATGGTGAAAACTCTAAAGGTTGACAAACTAAATACAATGTCGGCGGCTGAGTTGGTATCCGCTTTTTTGAATTTGCCTAAGGTTTTGGGGGTGGCGCTTGTAAAGCAACATCGTATTCACTCGCTGGTGGTCAGTCCGCAAAACTATAAAACCGCTGATCAGCAAAAATTACTGCATGTTACCCAAAAAGCCTTAACGGATCTGCCCAGTTCTTTTGATGCGCTGGAAGTATTGGTTGGCAATAACTATGCCTATCTCTATCCCTTGAGTGATGATCTGTGCGTCTGCGCCATCACCGAGAATAACAATTTGATCATCAAATCGATCGTGGGGCGGCGATTGCAAAAATCGCTGCAACAAAATCTTGAAGCCACCAAATCTGACTTTAGAGCGCTCCAGCGGCAGCAAACCGAGCGGACGAAAATCAACGCCAATGCCGCAGACGCCAGCCTTACTAAGCTACAGATTGCCAGTCCAGAGCTTCCAGAGCCAAACTTAACCTTTGCCGAGGTCAATCTTGCCCTAAATCGTCTCAGCGAGACGGTATGTGAGTTTCTTGGCCCCAAGTTGACCGTCAATTTCTGGCTCAGTTCCAGGCCAGACTATGGCTGGCTGCGGCAGTTTGAGGTGTCAGAAACGACCCATCTCACCTTTATGGGAGATGAAAAAATGGCGGTGAGTGCGGTGCAGCATCTCTGTATCCGCGAGTGGACTCGTAACTTTATGAAGCAATGCTCGCATATTGTCCATGATTTGCCGTCTCGCATTGAAAATTCTGGTATGGATGTTCGGCAGCGCAAAGCACTTTCGATTCGCACTTTGAGTACAGAAGATCTCTCTTCTTCTGAGGATGAAAGTCTGTTCAATCTGTAAATAGTCGATTTTTTGCGTCTGGCTAAAGATTTTGTGGCCAGATATTTAACTTGATTAGATTTATTGATCAAGAAGATTTTTTTGCGATTTTTAAAATCCAAAAAATATTTATTTTGATTAAGTTAACCTGTTTTTTGTTCGATCATAAAATGGGTCTGGGAAATCTTGAAGTATGGGCTTAAGGGGATCACTTCTCTGGCTCTATTCTCTTGTATTAAAACAGGTGAACTCCCATGGTATTTGCCAAAACACCGTCTCAAGATGCTTCGGTGAAGTCCCCAGAAAAACTAATTCATAACTTAAAGCAAAAATATCCGAAACGACATCAGCATTACAGCTTTGAAGACTTTTTTCAATTCCATGCTCACAGCGGTCAGATTAGTGACTGGAACGATTCGCGCATTACCCTCGCAAGCGAAGACTTTATTGTTGGCTTGATCGAGGGATTAGAGTCGGAAGTGGGGAGTGCTTCATCCATTGTTATGTATAACATTGGCAAGGCTTGGGGCAATCGAGACTTTAAATTTTTTGAAAATTGGTTTGAGAAGGAATACGAGTATTCCATTCACGAGAGCAATCCAGCCTATGTTTTGGAAGCCTGGTGGTGGCCTTTTATTGCCCAGGGCTGGGGCAACTGGGAAGTGGACATGAGCGATCAAAAGAATGGGTTCATGTTCGTCAATATTTTTGATTCAGCGGTGGCTCGCACCCTGGGGAATGTCGGTAAACCCGTCTGCCACATTTATGCAGGTTTGTTTGCGGGGTTCTTCACCAGCCTGGTGAAAAAGGAGCTGAGCTGCATTGAAATCCAGTGCTATGCCATGGGCGAAACCTATTGCAAGTTCTTGCTGGGTAAGCGCGATCGCATTGATGCTGCAACGTTTTGGCATAACGAGGGGGCAACGGCTCGGGACATCGAAAAACGCCTCGTGAATGGGGAGTACCTGCAATGAGCACTGTCCCTTGGTCTGGCCAAACCGTCGAGGCATTCTTTAGCCAAATGACTTGGACCCGACAACCTTTGCCTGACTTGCTGCCTTTGGATGTTGCACCAGATCTGGCCTTGAGTCAAACCGTTGAAGTCTTTTTTGCCAGCATGGGCTGGCAAGGGCGACGCCTTCAGCCTCAGGTGCGCCAGCAACCCTTAGGGTTAGCTGATTCTGTTCAGTTTTTCTTTGCCAGCCTTCCTTGGCAAGGGGTGCCCCAAATTGCGAGGCCAGTGGCACTAAAAGCCAAACCACCAGCAGATGCCAGCATCACCCTGGAGAACTTATCTGACTTGTTTTAATCTTTATCCTTGAGATGCCCTATGTATACCGATCTTGAAGCCCTGCTGTACCAAGCAGAAAATCATTACCTGACTCCAAGTGATCTGCAAACCTTTCGAGGTGTGGCCACTGAATTACAGCAGCGCCTTGCCCTCTACGAAAAGCTGCGCGAACTGGAATCTGACTTATTTGAGGCACTAGCTTTGCAGCTCCAGAGTGCTTGTGCGGATGCTTCCCCAGCTCATCTGACCCAGGTCTTGCAGCACTGGATTTTGGCCTTTCGCTACAGCGCCATGGCGATGCTGCTAAATCAACCCCAGTTTCTGCAAAGACGGCTGCTGGAATGGCTCACGGATATTGTGCAGGTGCATCAAATGGGTGCCGTCGAGACCACAGCCTCGAACTTGTTGTTGACGCTGCTGGTAAATCGCCTTAGCCCAGAGCAAATCGATTTGGTGCGCCCCTATCTTGACCAGGCTCGGACAACCCTACTTCACCCTGAGGTTGCCGACTTAGGAACCCTGGAAGAAGTGCGGGCTTAGGGATTCTATTTTCTTGAACCGGAGAATAATTATGATTAATGTGTCAGAGTTACTGGCTGCGCCCTATTTGCCCGGCAACTACTTTGCCCCTGATGCCTATGTTCAGGGCGACTATGAATCTGGACTGATTGAGAACCGAGTTGGGGCGCGGCTTTTGGCGATGCCCGATACACTATTGCAAGCGCTATATGCCGGACTAGCAGAAGAAGTGGGGCCATCGGCGGGGATGGTGCTTTTTCAATGTGGCTACTGGTGGGGTAAAAGCTTCTACCGTCGATTTCAGGCTGAAGTCAGTGACTATTATCAGCAACCTCTTGCCCAGATGGAAATGGCGGCCTTTTTGCAGTGCTTTAAGCAATGTTGGCGTACCCATGGCTGGGGTGATGTTGAAGTCGATCTAGACTATAGCGCTCAGGGATTTTTAGTCGTCAAATTACAGCATTCTGCTTTTGCTCAGGCTAGCCCGGATCTCAATCGTCCCAGTTGCTTTACGGAAGCGGGTTTGCTCAGTGCTTTCTTTAGCCAGTTGACGGGTCGAGATTTGCACTGTATTCAAACGGCTTGCGAAACCCTGGGAGATGACTGCAATTTCTTTGTTTTGGGGTTGCGAGACCGGGTAAAGATGGCGGAAGCCTGGTTAGAGGAAGCCCATGATCACGTCACGGTGATGGAACGCTTGTGCCAAAGTCAGCCCCTGAGCTGATAGTCCCCGCGTAAGACATCTATGCTCAGGAGGATCAACCGTGGCCAAAACTGTGAAACTGGCTCCCATTAATCGGGAAACTGCGATCGCAACCAACGACAACCTGCTTTCAGGGTTGCTGAAAAACGAACTCAAAGTTTTGCAGGAATGTGGAGGGCGGGGGATGTGTGCCACCTGTCACGTCTACATCAAAGCAGGAATGGAGAGTCTCTCTCCCCTTTCCCGACGAGAGCAACGGACTTTGGGTGCAATTACCACCTGTAATGTCAACTCTCGGTTGGCCTGTCAAGCCCGAGTTCTGGACGAAGGGGTGATCGTGGAATTGCCATCGGGGATGTATGTCAGCGATATGCAGGACATTGAAGCTCTCATTGGCCGACGAGCGGAGCAAAATATTCTGCACCCCCTTACCGGGACAGTGCTGGTGGAAGCAGGCAAGCTAATTACTCGCTCGATGATTACCCAGCTCGAAGAAACTCGGGTTAAAGCAAGTCAGTATCTCACCGCTGAGAGTGAATTTTAAGCTCCCAGACCCAAGTCTGATCCAAATCAATACTGTCTCACGTTTGTTATGTACATTTTCAGGTTCCAAGAGGTTTAACCCATGCTGCAACAACTTGCTCGCTTGAGTGTGGAAGCGGATGGCCGCTTCGCAACTGCTCAAGAATTACAATTCATTAAAGATTATTTAGAGTCTGTGGATGATCGCATCAGCGCCTACGAGACGATTCGTGAGGCGGAAGAAACCCTGATGCAACAGGTAGAAGCAAAGGTTTTTGAGACAGACCCCGAGGCGTTTACCTATAGCGGCAAGGATACGTCTGAAATTTCTCGGCGCGATCGCAAGCACTATTTATGGTGTTCTGCTGCGGCTGTCTTGGTTGATGACATCGATCGGCTGCAAAATACCTTGCTGCTGTGGCAACGTACCCTGGTTCACGCCTTTAAATTTTCGAGAACCTGTCAAGCCGTCAACAAGGTGATGCCTGAGGTGCTGAAACAACACCTGAGCGATGAAGAGTTTGCTCTGATGTTGCCGGTGTTGCAGCTCAATTACGCGGTGCTCCGATAGCGACTGCTGTTGTTGGGTGTGGTCGCCAGTCCCTCTAGGCCAGTCCCGTTCATTGCAAGCAACATCAACAATCTCTACCCCTTCTTTTACCGAAAGAGTCATTACCCATGCAAAATTCCTCTGATTCTCAAAGTCGTCTTGCTCAAAACTCTTGGCTGAATGTAGCGGAAATTGTCACTATTGTCGGCTCACTGGGGGGTGCGATCGCAGCCCTTCTCACCCAACAGGCCGTTCTGGCCTCTGTACCTCTTTCTCTGGCCGTTTCGCTCAATTGGTTTAACCGCAAGCAACAGCTCAACGACATGCTGCAACTTCAGCAAGGCGTGATCGCAGCCCTGCAAGCCGAGCAGATTCAGCCCATGGCTCAGCAGCAGGCTGACCTCAACGCTTGGGTCAAAACCCTCGAAGCTGAACAACAGACTTTGGTTCAAACCAGTCAGGCGCTCACTGCCAAAGAGCAGCACCTAGCCACCCAATTGAAATCAGTGAGCGAAATTGTGGATGCCGATCTCGCCATTCGCAAGAGTGCCAACCCCAATGAAGCTCACTACCATCGTGGACTCAACCATGAACAACTGGGCAACCTAGAAGCCGCTGCTGAAGACTTCCAACAGGCCACCCTTCTGAACCCGCAGCATGCCGATGCCTTCTTCCATCTGGGGGTTGTCCGCTTGCATCTCGGGAATCGGCAGCTTGCCGTGCAATACCTGCGCACCGCTGCCAAGCTGTACCTGGGGCAGGGAGACATCCACAACTATCAAAAAGCCCGAGATCTCTGTAACGAAACCCATTATCTCAACACTGAGCAACCCTCAGGCTCCGAACAGGCTAACTCCTCTGACGTGGTACCCGTGGCCGAACTCTTTGCCTAGATTATTTCCAGGGATATGAACACATGGGCTAGCCCGCCATCCACTTCCACTGGGAGCAAAACTCTGTTGCCCCCAGTGGAAACCCCTTTTGCTCCTCCATCTACAACGTCTGGCTTTTGGCCCAGTGGGTGGGAGGATTCTTGGAGTGCTTGGGACTTAAATATGCAGCGCCGCAGTCAATATCGTATTTTAGGTCGAGTTGGCACCGGGCAATTTGGCCAGGTTTTTTGTGCCATGCACCGACACACCGGTGAAATTGTGGCTCTCAAGCAGCTTGATGCTCGCCAATTTCCTACCCATCGGTTTCTGCGAGAACTCCATGTCTTGGCGCGTCTTCAGCATCCCAATGTGGTCAGCCTCCACACCCTTGAATACAACCCAGGTGGGCGCTACCTGGTCATGGACTACTGCGAAGCCGGAACCCTAAGAGATCTCATTAATACCCCTGAAAGCCTGAATGCTCGTCTGAGCCTGGGCTTGATCCAAGACATTCTGCAAGGGTTGGCCCATGCCCATGATGCTGGGGTGATTCACTGTGACCTCAAACCGGAAAATATTTTGCTGACCCTAACCCCTGAGGGTTGGCGCGCGCGCATTGCTGACTTTGGGATTGCTCGGCTCCAGGATGGTGAAGGGCGATTGGAACAGGGGGGAAATACCGGGTCACCAGCCTATATGGCACCAGAGCGCTTCTATGGCCGCTGCCCTCTAGCCTCAGATCTATATGCTGTGGGGGTGATTTTGTATGAATTGATCATGGGAGATCGTCCCTTTGATGGTGTTCCTGCTGATCTGATGGCGGCTCATATGAATCGGAATGCTGAGCTGCCCACCCAAATTCCCTTTTTAATCCGTTCAGTGATCAGCAAAGCCTTGCAAAAGCTGCCCCAAAATCGCTACACTTCAGCCGCTGACATGTTGGACGCTGTGCGACTCGCAGCCGCCGTCCTGGATGCCGCCATCTCTACACCGGATGGGAGATTGCCCAGATTGTCTCGATTCCCCACGCCCCTGCCGTGCGTAACGACCTGTTTTTTGCCCAGCCCTATCCGACATCTGGTGGTGCAAGGAGCGGCTCTGCTGGTGACCACGGCAACTCAGATGCAGTGGCGATCCATCTGCGCCAATGGCTTGGGGGCGGTGATTCCTGGGGGAGAAGCTGCTGCTGTCTGGCCGGTTGCCCAGCTCCACGCAATTTTGCCTGGGGCATCCGGCCTGTTGGTGGTGACTCGCAAGACAGACCCTCAAAATCCTGCGGGGGTGGAAACGGCCCTGCACTGGCTTTCGGAACTTTCTGATTTGCCTGGATCTGCTTTACCTGCGCCTTTCTATCGCCTGCCAGCAGAAGTTGCTCCTGAGCACATCGCCCTTGACCCCACAGGGAAATGGGTGGCGATTTACGAGGGGGCGGCCTCTCGGGGTGTGCAATTGCTACACCTACCCACTGGCCAACCCCTTCGGCGGTTTGATCTAGAAAAGTCGCCACGCCAACTGCTAGCGCTCGATCGACGCTATGGACTGGGGCTGATGGCAGCACCCAAGAAGGCACAGACAGATCTAGATCAAACCCAACTCCAGTGGTTTAATCGGCGCGGATTTTGGGGCAGCAGTCCCGCTCTAGCGGCCAAGGTAGACTGGGTTGTGGTGCGTTCCCTGGCCAGTTCTGAGAACACCCGCCAGCCCCAATCTACTCTCTTTGCCTGGGAAGACTGTGACTCTCCCCAAGGACTGCTGATCACCCTGACACCCCTGCGAGTTCGACGCGTAGACTTGAGTATCAGACCCCAGCGTGGGTTGGCTGCCTCCTGGGGCTACGTTTTAATAAGTGCCCAAGGTGAGATGTTGCTTCTGGATGCCACAGGGCAGGTTCGAGGTCACTACGATCTGGCGCTGGAGGCTCAGGCAACGATCACGGCGGTGGCACTGGTTGACCCCTATGGTTTAGTAGTGGCGACCCAGCTCGCTTCCCAAGGCTGCTTGCAATACTTCGAGCTACCGGCTGAGCGCCTGCAAGCAGATTGGTTCGGGGATGTTGAACTCCAAGACTGTAATTTGACCCAGCCCGAAGCCTTGACGCCGCTCTCGGTTGCAGTGGGTTGAGGGTCATTCTTTGGGCAACGTTATGCGGAGGAACCACCTGAGGTGAGACGCGCTTCTAGTAAATTGCAAAAACGACTGAGTTGGTCGCGCTCCGGGGCGTAATACAAGTTGGCGGTTCCCCGATCAGTGTCTTCCCAAAAGGTGGGCTGGGCATTGCGGATGCGATCGCAGATCCCAGCGATAGCCTGCCGAAATGCCGGTTCTCCCAGAATCTCTAAATCTTCCAAAATATCGGCAATAATCCGCTCCACAAACTCAAGCTGCTCCACCTTGAGATAAAACAACGCCAGCCCAATTTGCAGCGCCCGCACCCCATGATTGAGATGGCGCGGTTTAGAGGCACTAACATCTACTTCTGGTGGGCTATCAACCTGCAACATCTCTTCCAGCAAGTGACGTTGGGTGGAGAGGGGCCAGTGCTGGTAGTAAACCTGAATTAAAATTTTCTTCATCTCAGCCGCAAACACATCCACAATGAAATACATGGCTGGACTGGTGCGGCCATAGGCATAAATCTCGTTCCCGTAGGAGCGCAGGTAATAAAAACTTTGCGTGGCAGAGGCCACCTGACCATGGCGCACCAGGGCTTCAATAAAGGTGCGGTAGTGAAAGGCAAGATTGTAGAGATTACGGGCTTCGTTGTTTTTAACGCCATGCTTGAGGGCAAAGCGCAGCATGGTATTAAACCGAATCACAATCAGATTCAGCAGCTTTTCTGCCTGGATGGAGAGGGCGGCAAGGCCCACCTTGCTCATTTCCGAGGCACAGAGCGATGCCAGGTCAAACTCAGACTCTTCGAGCAGATACACATAGGCGTTTCCTAAAATCCGAAAGCACTTTTGCTCATAGAAGGTGTGGTTGCGCTCCAACAGCGGGAACTGGTCAATTAAAGTCTTAAACGAAATGTCAGCACGAATAACATCACCCACCCGGAAAAAATCAGTACCCATTCGGGATTTGCATGGAATAAATTCCCGAATGGCCAGACTAATATACTGAATAATTTGAGCCTTAGGCTCCTTAAAGGAGACAAAGTGCAGCATACTGTCAAGCTGGTTCAGCGACTCCAGCAGCTTCAGTTGATAGGCTTCACGGTAGGACTCAATCCCGACTAGAGCTTGATTTGAGGGGGTGGTCAATCGTCGAATATTTTTAATGTTTTGGCGGGAAATTTTTTCGATGACGACCGTGGGCTGAATACCCTTGAGGACGTAGTAGATATAGGGAAATGAAAAGGTAATAAATGCAGGTAAAAACACATAGAGATTCAGAATAATACTGGAAGCCCTCAGAATCTCGGTGTCTCGATAGAACTTGATATAGATAGATTGAGCACTACCCAAAATAACAAACCAGATATAAACCAGGCTCACCCAATCCTGCATATACAGCTCCACAATTTTGGGGATGCTCTGAGCCGCAATCGAAATCACAATAATCAAGGTGCCCAGGCTCAGCCCCACCAGCGCTAGCCAAACTTCTGGGGCAAAATCAATCTCTAACTCCTGGAAATTAGGGACGGGATAGAGCGTACGTAACAGACCCGCTTCCAGATCGGTGTGCTGTAAAATTGCATCGAGCAAGAGATCCCCGCCGATGACACAGGTAAGCACCACCAGAAAGGCTAGGAGCGATCGCAGGTTCAAAAAGCAGAGAAATCCCCGATGCAGTTGATAGGGAATGGAGAGTTGAATAGCTCTGCTGGCCAGAGCAGGCTTTTTGGGGGGAGCCACAAAAGATCTAACAGCTTGCTAAACTAATCATCTGTTACTTTGGGTTCGGAAGTAGCGACTTTTTTCGCTAAGATTTCTTTGACCTCTCGTTCTGGATCAACAAGGTCAAATGGATAGGGCTGACGTCTGGAATTTGGATCGCGGCGACTCATCAAAACTTGTAGTGCTGAGCGGAACGTTTCTTCTTCATTTCTATGATCTGATAGATACTGCTTCAGCTCAGAATTTGTCATTTGGTCTAGGTTTTGGTTCATAAAACAAACTCCCAGCTACCATCTTCATAAATCAGAAGCGCAATTTCATCAGCGATCCCAGCCTGAATGTAGAGTGTTTTCAAACTTTCGTCATAGCGAAAGATATGGATGGATTGATATAAGTTTGAAAGCAACTGACACAAAAATAAAGTGGTGTGGGTCTGTTTGAGGGTTGGCAAACGGCAGCTCCTGAAAACATATCTAGTTTAGCCTAGATCTTCAACCCAAGATTTCACCACCTCAGGGGAGCCATACCAACGTCGCCCCTGGCGGCGGGAGGGGGAGTGAAACACCTGATCGAGTACCAGATTTTTAGCCCCCTTGAGATGGGCAGCGGCAATGGGCGTCACCCCATCCCCCCAGCAGCTTCCCTGGCCACAGGTGAGGGCATAGCTCTGGTAGGTAAACCACTGCCCCAGTTGCCAGGAACGCTGCCCCAAAATGGCCTTTCCGGCCACACACACATAGGTGATCTGGGGATAAAATGCCCCCGGATAATTCCTATTCACAAAGTCCAGATTGCGGCGGGTCCACCGCTCCAGGCTGGTGTGGGGGGTGCCCAGGGTGATCAGGGTGCGTACCTGGGGCAAGCCGTGCCAAACCTGTCCACAGTAGGGGGTCAAACCCAGATAAATCCGGGCAATCCACCCTCCAGCAGAATGGCCAATCAGGTTCACCTGCTCCGTATTGTGGGTTTGGCAGACCTGCTGAATCGTGGCGGCCAAGCGCGCCAGAATGGGGGTGACAGGGCGACCCCCCAGGGTGACATACCAATCGGATCGCCGCAGCGGCACGATGGTGGCGTTAATACCCTGATCCTGGAGGGTTTGTTGCAGACCAACATAGTCCTGGGCGGGAGCCAGGTATCCCGGCAAAATGACGGTAGGCAGTGGCATGGGAACTAGCTTTGGATTCGAGGCCCGAGGCCAACGGCACCGGCATAGATCGCAGTCTCTCCCAGTTCAGCTTCAATCCGCAGCAGCCGGTTGTACTTGGCCACTCGTTCACTGCGACAGAGGGATCCGGTTTTGATTTGGCCGCAGCGGGTGGCCACTGAGAGATCGGCGATGGTGGTGTCTTCGGTTTCGCCAGAGCGGTGGCTGACGATGGAGCGATAGCCATGCCAGGTACCTAGATCCATGGTTTGCAGGGTTTCAGTGAGGGTGCCAATCTGGTTGAGCTTGATCAAAATGGCATTGGCGGCTTTTTGATCAATACCTTTACGCAGACGCTGGGCATTGGTGACAAACAGGTCATCCCCAACCAACTGGACGCGATCGCCCAGCTTGGCAGTGAGGGCTTGCCAACTGTCCCAGTCATCTTCATGGAGGGGATCTTCAATGGAGACAATGGGATACTCACTGACCAGCTTATCCAGATAGTCAATCAAGGTGCTGGCCGAGTGGCTGGCTCCGTCGTAGGTATATTGGCCATCCTGGTAAAACTCGCTGGCGGCCACATCCAGAGCCAGTGCCACCTGTTCACCGGGTTTGTAGCCTGCTTTTTCAATGGCGCTGATCAGCAAATCGAGGGCGGCCTGGTTGGACTGCAAGTTGGGGGCAAAGCCGCCCTCATCCCCCACCCCAGTGAGCAAATTCTGAGAGGCCAACACTTGACTAAGGGCGGCAAAGACTTCTGCCCCCCACCGCAGTGCCTCCTGAAACGAAGACGCACCGTGGGGCACAATCATAAACTCTTGAATATCAACGTTGTTGTTGGCATGGGCACCGCCATTGATCACGTTCATCAGCGGCACCGGCAGCAGGGCACTCAGGGGGCCACCCAAATACCGATAGAGGGGCATTCCCACGACTTCAGCGGCGGCTTTGGCAGTCGCCAAGGAGACGGCCAGGAGGGCGTTGGCACCCAGGCGGGATTTGTTGGCAGAACCATCCAGGTCAATCATCACCTGGTCAATTTCGGTTTGATTGAAGGCGTCTAGCCCCATGAGTTCGGGAAAAATTTCTTCTTTGATGTGGGTGACGGCCTTCAAGACGCCTTTACCGCCGTAGCGCTGGGCGTCGTCATCTCGAAGTTCATGGGCTTCAAAGCTGCCAGTGGAGGCACCACTGGGCACTTGAGCAAGCCCGTAAGCGCCACAGTCTAGGGTGACTTCGGCTTCAACGGTGGGGCGACCCCGTGAGTCTAGAATTTCTCGAGCGTCAATGGCTGCGATCGCGGTGTCTTGCATGCGTAGTTAACCCTCTAAATCCTTATCCATCCTAGGTGCGATCGCGCCAGAATGTAACCAGTTCTATGCTGCAACTGTCGATACAGGCGAATTCGGTCATGAGAATTTTACATACTATGCTGCGAGTGGGTGATCTGGAGCGATCTCTGGACTTCTATTGCAACGTCCTGGGCATGAAACTGCTGCGTCGTAAAGACTATCCGGGGGGTGAGTTTACCCTGGCCTTTGTCGGCTATGGCGATGAGTCCGACCACACGGTTCTGGAGCTGACCCATAATTGGGGCGTAGATCACTACGATCTAGGCAATGCCTATGGCCATATTGCCCTAGGGGTGAATGATATTTATAGCGCCTGTGAACAGATCCAAGGCCAGGGCGGCAAAGTCACCCGGGAACCTGGCCCCATGAAACATGGCACCACGGTGATTGCCTTCGTGGAAGATCCCGATGGGTATAAAGTGGAGCTGATTCAAACCAAGTCTTGATCACGCTTTCCAGAAGTCTTGTCATTTTGGGTGCGACTTCAACCTAAATATCCCTGAGAAGACTTGCCCTCATCCCCTAGCCCCTTCTCCCCAAAAGGGCTACGGTGTATACAGTAAGTCTGAGAAAAACGATTTCACCCTGCATTTGCCCCCTACATCCCCCATTCTGGGGGACTGTGAGATATTCAGAACCCCCCAAATTGGGGGACATTCCGAGTACTACCCAATCCAATCGAGTTCGCAACCATCGTTCCAGGCTTTTGCCCAGCAAGGGGCGTAGACTCCTTCACGCAATCACTCCGCAAGAATCTCTGGTAAAAAAGGAGCCAATTCTTGCTTCAAACGACCGGTCTTGGTGAGCTCAGCATAGGTGTCTGCCTCTATGGCCATCAGCTCCTCGCGCAATTGCTCTTGAGAAAACTCCTTCAAGGAAGGATGCTGGCGTTGCAAAGTCTCCACTTCCGACGCCAGCTTACTGAGTTGACCTTCCAGCAACGCCACTTGGTAGCGACTATATTCAGGATCCAAGCCAGGTCGCTCAGCAGTTTGAAGAAAGTCTAGGACGCGCTTGAGAGCAGCCCGACGCGCCATCAGGGTCAGGTATTCTTGCTGCTGAGGTTGATCTTCGAGCAAGTCCAGTGTTTCTAATAAGGGCTTGGTGGTTAGCCCCTGGAACAACAGTGTGAATAGGACTACGCCGAACACCGTGGCAATCACCTCTTGCCGCTCTCCCAAAATAGTGGGAACGCTTAAGGCCAGGGCAATAGAGACCGACCCCCGTAGACCGCCCCACCACAGCACGGTTTGCTGTCGCAGGTTGATGTCAGACTGGGTGAACACATTGCTGAGGGCACTCAAGCCATACATCGACAGAGCCCGAGTCGCCAGCATCGCCACAATGGTGACCCCAATGATCGGTAGATTTTCTCCTAAGACAGCATATTGAATTTGGTCGCCAATTAACAAAAAGACAATGGAGTTGACAAAAAAGGCGAGAAAGTCCCAAAACTCGGTGACAATCAGGCGGGTGCGGGGATTCATGCCAATTCGAGAGCCAAAGTTCCCCAAAATCAACCCGGTGGTGACCACTCCAATCACCCCAGAGCCGCCCAAGTCTTCGGTAATTAAATAGGTGCCATAGGCGGAGACAAGGGTCAGAGATTGCTCAACAAGGGGAAGATCAAATCGCTGGGTGAGGTAGGAAATACCGAAGCCAATCAGGCCGCCAACCCCAACCCCAATGCCAACGACTGTGATTAGTTTGGCCACCAGCGTAGGTGGATCGGGTTCGGCTAACCCCAGGGACAAGGCGACCAGAAATCCAAAGGCTACCACTGCCATACCGTCATTGAACAAGCTTTCGCCTTCCATCAGCGTAGTCAGGCGCTTACTGGCTCCTAATTCTCGAAACAGAGCCACCACGGAAACTGGATCGGTGGCAGATAGGCTGGCTCCAATTAACAAGGCCGTACTCAGGGGCAGTCCCACCCATTGATTGAGACCGAAGGCGATACCGGCAATGGTAATGACCACGCCAAATACGGCATAGAGGCTGATGGGGATAAAATCTCGCTTGAGGTTTTCCCACTTCAGGTTCCAGGCGGCCTCAAAAAGGAGTGGGGGCAAGAAGATGGTCAAAATCAGTTCCGGTGACAGGTTCACCAGTCGTACATCCACAAAGGCGAGGCAAGCACCCACAATCACCAGTAGCAAGGTATAGGGAATTTGCCGAAACCAGCTCACCACCTGAGGCAGGGTGGCAACGCTCAAAGAGACCGATAACACCAGCAAGAACTGCTTCAGATTGGTTGCGATCGCAGTATCATGCTCCATCACCCCTTCTGCCGCCAAAAAAAAGTCCATCCGCACACCGGCCAAAACACCATTCACAAGTGTATCGGACAGGCTTGCGCAGCGCAGAATCAATGCCGATATGATGAAGGCTCAATGGTACAGACAGCTTGGCACAGACAGCTCGGCACAGATAGACCCAATCCCCATGGATGAACAACAATCCCTCTTCCCTGAGCCCATTCGCTATCGCCAGCCCCGCCGTAGTCATCAACCTCGGCTCCAAATGAGTGCCGCTGCCTTACAGGAATGGAAACAGCGAGTTTTTCGGTTTCAGCAGCAGGTACAAAGTCAGCCCATAGCCCAGGGCAGTCTTTTTTCAAGGGAACCCAACCCAGCTCTAGAGCTGAACCCCTTTGAGCTGCGTCAGCAAAATACTGAGTTTTGGCGCTGGCGGGTCAGCGATGCTGGGGAGCCTTCCCTTTACTTTGTCATTGATGCTGAAGTGCCGATTCTGCTGTACGTGGGCGAAACGGGAAAGGCTCACCAGCGCTGGAAAGGGGTACACGACTGCAAGCGCTATCTGGCCAACTATCGTGAGCTTCACTATCAGCTTCAGATTCCCACCCAGTTGCAAATTGGGTTTTGGCCCTGCGCTCCTCAACTGACCCGCGATCGCCAGCAACTAGAGCGGCAGTTCATCCATACATGGCGCTCCCCATTCAACAAAGAAAACTGGCAGCACTGGGGCACGCCCTTTGTCGGTGATAAGCGTTGATGAACGTAAGTTCGATAGCTCTTGCCTGCCCTCACCCCAACCCCTCTCCCAATGCTGCTTCGGTGTACACACAAGTCTGGGAAAAACGATTCCACCCTGCATTCGCCCCCTACATCCCCCATGCTGGGGGACTGTGAAATATTCAGAACCCCCCAAATTACGCCCTTCGGGCACGCTTCGCGAGGGGGGCAGGGGGGCGAGTGCAAGGATTTTAGAGGCTTTTTAAGCCTCTTCATTATACGTGAGTTCGACGACTTATCCGCCCTCACCCCAACCCCTCTCCCAATCCTGGGAGAGGGGCTAAAACCTTGAATTTGTGCTCTGTTCCCCCTCTCCCAATGTTGGGAGAGGGGGCTAGGGGGTGAGGGCAGACGAGAGCTGTCGAACTCACGTTCATTAAATTTGTGTGTGCACCGTAGCAATGCTGGGAGAGGGGCTAGAACCTTAAATCTTATACCCGACTAAAAGAGTCGGGTATGTTTGACGAGCTTTATAACTCGTGTTACTATCAAGCGAGTCATGGATGCCCATGACTGAAATTGCTGCTATCGAGGATGCACATCCATGACCCTAGCCTCCGTTGCCGCGACGCCCACTGCCACCTTTCAGGCTCTCAAGTGTAAAGAGTGTGGCGCTGAGTATGAGCTTAAAGCCCAGCATGTCTGTGAATATTGCTTTGGCCCCTTAGAAGTGGCCTACGACTTCAGCAAGCTGCGAGGTCGCATGACTCGGGAGCAGATTCAAGCTGGCCCCAATTCTATCTGGCGGTATCGAGACTTTCTGCCAGTGGCAACGGATAACCCCATTGACATGGGCACCGGGATGACGCCCCTATTGCAAGCCAAGCGTTTGGCGCGACGCTTAGGTCTGAAGCACCTCTACATCAAGAACGATGCGGTCAACATGCCCACCCTCAGCTTCAAGGATCGGGTGGTGTCGGTGGCGCTTACCCGCGCTCAAGAATTGGGCTTTACCACAGTGTCTTGTGCTAGCACCGGAAATCTGGCCAACTCAACGGCTGCGATCGCAGCCCGAGCTGGGTTAGACTGCTGCGTCTTCATTCCCTCGGACTTAGAAGCGGGCAAGGTCATGGGCACGCTCATCTATGCACCAACGGTAATGGCCGTTGAAGGCAACTACGACCAAGTCAACCGTCTGTGTTCCGAAGTCGCCAACACCCATGGCTGGGGGTTTGTGAATATCAACCTGCGACCCTACTACTCGGAAGGTTCCAAAACCCTGGGCTACGAAGTGGCCGAGCAACTCGGGTGGGAACTCCCTGATCACATTGTGGCACCTCTGGCCTCCGGCTCTTTGTTCACAAAAATATACAAAGGCTTCCGCGAGTTTGTAGACGTGGGACTAGTCGCTGACAAAGCCGTTCGTTTCAGTGGTGCCCAAGCCGAAGGCTGCTCTCCTATCGCCCAAGCCTATCAAGAAGGGCGCGACTTTATTTCCCCGGTGAAACCCAGCACCATTGCCAAGTCCATTGCCATTGGCAATCCCGCCGATGGCGTTTATGCCCTCGACATCGCTCGCAAGACCAATGGCCAAATTGAGTCGGTCAATGATGCTGAAATCGTAGCTGGCATCAAGCTGCTAGCCGAAACAGAAGGCATCTTCACCGAGACTGCTGGGGGCACCACCATTGCCGTCCTCCAAAAGCTAGTCGCAGCCGGTAAAATTGACCCCGACGAGAAAACCGTCGTCTATATCACCGGCAATGGCCTGAAAACACAGGAAGCCGTCCAAGGCTATGTGGGCGAACCCCTCACCATTGAACCAAAGCTAGACAGCTTTGAACGGGCTCTAGAGCGCTCTCGCACTCTGGAACGCCTAGATTGGCAGCCCGTTTTGGTTTAAGACCCTGAGCTTAATCCATGTGTTAAACAACAGCGCCGCTGAGGAGCGTTACGTCAAATTTTATGGCTGTTAAAGTTCTGATTCCTACCCCCCTGCAAAAACTGACCCAAAATCAAGCCACCCTCCAATGTGAAGGGGGGACGATTGTAGAGCTGCTTGATTCCCTGGAGCAAAATTGCCCCGGTATCAAAGCTCGCCTCTGTGATGAACAGGGCGAATTGCGGCGATTTGTCAACTTCTATGTCAATAATGAAGATATTCGCTTTCTAGAGGGCGCTAACACCCCCCTCCAAGATGGTGATGAAGTAAGTATTATCCCTGCGATCGCAGGGGGCTGACGTTAAGAGCATTTTCTATGTCAGAAGAAACCTCTCCCAAAACCGAAGACAAAACCCAAGAGGCAGTGGAGTCTCCCAAAGGCAAGCCTGAAGCTAAACCTGAAGCCAAAGCCAAGCCTGCCCCCAAAGCCCCCAAGCCCCCTGCCATCGAAGAAAAACCCTTTAGCGAATTTGTCGAACAGCATTACTTGCCTGAACTTAAAAAAGCATTGACCGCCAAAAAGATTGAAGACCTCAGTCTTCAGTTTGCCAATAACCAAATCAGTGGCCAATGGCAAAAAGGTCAGCGCCAGTTCACCATCTACTTTCCCCAAAGCGACATTACAGGGCAACGTGCCTTTACCTGCTCCTCTGGAACCTCCACAAGCGACATAGAACCCTTCCTAGGCGACGAGCGGAAAATCACCCTAGACTTGCTGGTCTTTGGCGTTGTGCAGCGACTTAATGCCCAAAAATGGCTCGGCAATAACTGAAGTGGGTGCCTGCCGCGACGATCATGCCCAACCCCGTTCAAGATCTGAGCCAATTTCGCCTGCCCCCTGAAGGTCGAGGTCGTCCCAGGTGGATTGTGCAGCTCTGGTGGATAGTTCAATCTGTGCTGTTTTCACCCTCCCCCCAGTTTATGTTCGGCTGGAGACGATGGCTACTTCGCTGTTTTGGCGCTAAAATCGGCCACCAGGTTCTCATTCGCTCCTCAGCCAAAATTCTCTACCCCTGGAACCTCACCATTGGGGACTGGAGTTGGATTGGTGATGATGTTGTTCTTTACAGCGCTGGCCAGATCACACTGGGGTCTCATGTAGTGATTTCCCAGCGTGGCTATTTATGTGCAGGAACTCATGACCTCACCCGACCTGACTTTCAAGCCGTCTACCTATCCATTATCGTCGAAGACGAAGCTTGGCTTACCACTGACGTTTTTGTAGCACCAGGAGTTAACATTGGCCGAGGTGCCGTTGTCGGGGCTCGTAGTAGTGTATTCTCAGACTTGCCTGCAATGATGGTGAGTCACGGAACTCCAGCAATGCCCAAGCGTCATAGGCTAGAGCATACTTAAGCACATGTGACTCATTGCAGGTGTCCCGTATTCAATAGTCGCTGCTCCAGTCCTGCGGGTAACCATGCCTGAGGATGTATACTGTGATAGCTTTCAAAGCCTGCAACGCAATTTTACAGAATTGATGTATAAGTAGTTGAAGTGATTTCTCTTTAGAAGAGCTTGCTATGGATGTTGAAAAAACCAAAGATGCCAAAATCTGGCAATACTGGACAATGTTCAGACGTCGCTGGATTCCCGCAACATCGGTTTTTTTGGGCGTTTTCATCCTGCTGCTGATCAATGCCCTATCTAAAACTGATATCTATCGCTCCCAAGGCTTGCTGTTATTTAAGTCCGAGAATAGTGATGCCGGAATCAGAGATCTAGAAGGGCTTAGCTTGGCAGGTGTCAGAACCTCCGAAGATGAGCTAGCTACTCATATTGAGGTGATGCTTTCCAAGCCAATCCTAGAAGGAGTCGCCACATCGATACAAACTCCCTCAGATGAAGAAAATACGTTCAGAGCTGAGGATTTAAGGCAAGCATTTAAAATTACTCCCATTGAAAAAACACGAGTTCTCAAAGTTGGCTTTGATAACCCTAATCCACACATTGCCCAGACAGCAGTAAACCAGATTATGCTGTCCTATATTCGTAATAATTTAGCCAGAAATCGAGCTGCCTCTATTTCAGTTCGTCAGTTTATTGATGAGCAACTACCAGAAGTAAAACAACGTCTCTTTGAAGCAGAGTCGGCAGTCAGACGCTTTCGGGAAGCATACAACATTGTCGAACCAGAAACATCCGCAAGAGTTTTTGCACAAAAACAATCTGATTTACAAACTAATGTGGAAATGACTAATGCTGAACTTCAAAATCTAGAAGCTCAAATTCTAGATGCTCAGCAAAAAATTGGCATGACCTCAACTGAAGCATTGGCAGTCAGCGCATTAAGCAGTTCAACAGCTGTTCAAGATAGTTTAGGAGAATTAGAAACCGTTGAACGCGACTTAGCGATTGCAAAAGCAACCTTATCTCCTAATCATCCACAAATTCAAAATCTTGAGGAAGAGCAGACTCAACTTCAAGGAGTATTGCAAGGTTCTGTATCTCGACTTATCGGAACACCAAATAGTCCATCAGGCATGTATCAAACGGATTTAGTCCGCGACGAACTGATGACAAAATTAGTTGAACTAGAAGTGAAAAGGGATGGACTTCGCTCGCAAATTGCGGTTGCAGAAGACTATCAAAGACTATACCAACAGCAAGCCAATCTTATTCCTGGTATAGAGCAGCAGTATCGAGAACTCATGCGAGAATTCAAGGCCGCTGAAGGAACCTATGCTGCGCTCCTAAAAAGCTTGCAAGAAGTAAGAGTAACCGAAAATCAAACTATCCCTACTGTAGAAGTTATTGAAACAGCCAGCTTGCCACTGAATCCAATTTATCCCAACCGCATCGCTGATGTTGTTCGTAGCCTGGTGTTAGGCATATTAGCGGCTACAGGTGTAGTTTATCTTTTGGAAGCCAGCGATCGCAAACTAAAAACTGCCGACGCCATTCGAGAAGTTTATCCCTACCCCTTATTAGGGGCCATCCCTTTCTTTAGGGATAATCAATCAAGTGTTGAGCATTTAGAAACACTGCATCAAGGACATTCTGCCCTCGGAGAGTCTTACCGTATTTTGCAGAGCAACTTAAAATTCTTAAACTCTGACAATGCGCTTCAAGCTCTCGTTGTTTCAAGTGCAATTCCATCAGAAGGAAAAAGCACTACCATTGCCAGCTTGGCAGTAACCTTAGCTGACATGGGACATAGTGTTTTACTAATTGATGCCGATACGCGACGTCCTTCGCAACATCAACTCTGGGAAGTTTCAAATCAAGAAGGTCTTTCTAGTTTCCTTTCTAATCCTGAAGAGCAAGAGATTATTCCATATCTCAAATCAGTTTTAGACAATGTAGATTTGATGACAGCAGGAGTCATTCCTCCTAATCCGCTATTACTCTTAGATTCAGATCGCATGCGTCAACTTATCACAAGTCAAACAGAAAAGTATGACTATGTAATAATTGATGCTCCACCAATTTCAGTTGCCACTGATGCACTAGTGTTGAGTAAAATGACAAATGGTTTATTGCTAGTAGCTAGACCTGATGTCATAGAAAAAAATATTGCTTGTAGAATCCAAGAAAGCTTAATTCAATTTGATGTTCATGTTCTTGGTCTTGTAGTAAACGGTATTTTGACCAAGAACGAAACCTCAACCTACTACTATCACCAATACTATACTGCTGAAGTTCATTCAGAAATTAACAATGGAAAATTGACCGCAAATGATAAAGTCAAATTCTAAGTCATTTACTATCAAAAAGTGAATCTCATTTTACTTTCAAAACTAAATAAATAGAGTTGGACTTTTGATGGTCATCTTGATCTCAGTTCCTCAAATTTTACTGAATGCTTGATATGATTACAGCGCTTTACAGATCAATGGAGTACATGGGGTGCAGGGGGCAGCGCCCCCTGCGTGGGGGTGGACTAGTACTTTCGGAAGACTGAGCGGACGTTTGCAGATGTGATATAGCCTGCTTAGCTAAAGCTAGAATGGGATTGTTCAGGCATCAAAATTGGGTAAATCTCCTGGCGCTGGTGCTGGGAATAGCATGAACTGTTTTGACTATCTTGCTTCTTCACGCCAATGTATCAAACCTCTCCCCCCTTACCGCCCCAGCAAGTCCTGCCCACTATGTATGACTTGTCCAGTGAAGATCCGGAGGAACCGGGCTTGCCTGACGAATTTCATCTGCTGCAACCAGAACTGCTCCGGTCAACCTTTCGCCCGCCTACTTATACGGCTGACACCATTTTTACCGCCAGCGATTTAAACCTCTACTACGATTCCAGGCATCCCCAGTGGTACAAGCGCCCCGACTGGTTTGGGGTATTAGGGATTCCCCGGCTCTATGAGGGCACCGATCTGCGCTTGAGCTATGTCACTTGGCAGGAGGGGGCTTCACCCTTTGTAGTGGCGGAGTTGTTGTCACCAGGAACCGAAAAAGAGGATTTAGGTCGCAGCTTGCGAGAGGCGAACCAACCACCCAATAAGTGGACTGTCTACGAACAAATTCTCAGAATTCCTTACTATTTTGTGTTTAATCGCTACACGGATGAACTTCAGGTCTTTGGGCTGATGATGAATGAGTATCAGCCTCTGCAACCGGATGAGATGGGGGTGTGGCTGAAGGAAGCCGAACTGGGCTTGGGGCTGTGGCAAGGTCGCTATCAAGGTGTGGAGCGCCAATGGCTACGCTGGTATGACCGCGATCGCCAGTGGCTGCTGACACCGACTGAGTTAGAGGCTCAACGAGCCGAGCAGGAAAAGCAACGAGCCGAGCAGGAAAAGCAGCGGGCTGATTTAGCCGAGCAGGAAAATGTGCAGCTGCGATCGCGCTTACGGCAGCTGGGTATCGAGTTATAGGGCACCTCGAAAAATACAATCCTTATTAGAAAGACAACCAAGTCTCAAGGCTTATAGGTTCCAAAATATGCAACGAGGCAATTGATCGAGGTGCCCTTATACTATTTATTCTATGATATGTATGAACATTCAAAAGATAGATCTATGTCAACTCTTCCAGGGCAAAAATTTGACAAATGAGAGTTCTATTAGCAGGAACTCTGGGAGGTCAGGGTGGTATTCAAAGTCATTTACGTTGGCTAGCTAAAGCCTTAGGAGAAGAAGGAATTGAAACCTTAGTTCTTTCTTTGGGAAGCGATCAATCCCCTCCAGTTGATGAACACTTATTCAAAAAACTATGGAATCAGAATGTACAACTTCAATGTTGTGTATCATACAAAAATAATCGATCTCACAAAAGATTAGGTGGATTATTTAGATTAAAGGAAATAGTCAACTTTATTGATGAATTCTCCCCTGACATTTACTTGGCTGTAGGTACTGGTTGGAACCTATTTATTCCAGTATTAATGTCAGGTTCTAAAGCTACTCGAATATTCCATGAAGTAATGTCAGGTGTGCCAAATGGTTGGCATGATTCTCGATGGTGTGTCAAATTCTTTTTTGACGAAGTGATTGGCCAGTCAGCCAGCGTATCGCAAAACTTCTGTAGAGAGTTTAGATGGCAAAAAGAAATACATACCCTACCTGCATTTCCTGAACCTTTAGAGATAACAGCGACCTTACCTAAAGTCACTCAAAAAATTATTCCTCAAGGTACAGCAAAGGGTGCGTTGTTTAGTCGTTTAGTTCCACATAAGCAAGCTTTTTGGTTAGTACAGCAATGGCAGTACTTAAAAAAGTATTTATCCGAATTGCATATCCATGGCTCTGGTGAGGAAGAAGAACTGATTCAAAATTATGTTAATGAACAAGATATTGGCACGCAAGTCAAATGCTTTGGAAGTTATCCTGATGGACAAGATTATGTTAATCTCTTGAGTAGCTATGATATTACTTTACTACCTACAATCGGAGAAGAAGGTGCTCCGCTTGTTCTTTTAGAATCCATGGCATGTGGTGTCCCCTTTTTGTCGTACCGAGTAGGTGGAATTGCTGATTACGGAACTAATAACCCTGATGTATTTATAGTTAATCCTTGTCCTAAAGAGTTTTGTCGAGGACTTAATCAGTTTACATATTCTCTTGCAAATAACCGTATTGATCAGAAACGTTTACAGCAATTTTATTTGAAGCGATACTCTTACTCTTCACTAAAGCACCAATGGATTATTTTTTTAGAAAACTTGGTGGCTTAAATTTTTTTTATAAATATTTCTAAAGTATGACTCAAAAATTCAAGGGACTGAACTCCTTGTCATCTCGTTCAGATCAATCTCTACTAGTGAACACTGTAGGGCTGTTGCATTCTAAATTTTGACATTTTTTGTATTTACGAGAATGCCCCGCTCCAGGCATCAGAGATTTTGATTTTGCTGGGGCTAGTCACATTTAAACTAAATATGGTTATCATTAACTCTTCAAGTAGTTCAGTTAATAATTTAATTAACAAGTGGCTGACAACACTTCAATCTAATAACAAAGCTTCAGAACATGATTTTGAAATCCTCGATAATTCTAACATAAGCTTAGATTTAGAAAGGTTATGGCAGTTGATGGATCAAGTTTGGGATGAGATGGATTGTGATAATGTTAACCTAGATCTTAAAAAAATTTCAGCATACTACCAGCATCCAATCTGGTTGTTAAATGGCTTCTTTGTCGAACAACATGATGTTTCTTTGCAACATCGCCATGGGATTGCAGATTGGATCGTCCAAACTTCTCTTCAAAGAATTCTTGATTTTGGTGGTGGATTCGGCACATTAGCCCGCATCATCTGTGACAAAGTAGAGCAAGCAAGTGTTGATATCTACGAGCCTTATCCTAGTCGCGAGGCACTTTTTCTTTCTCAAGACTATCCCCGGCTGAGGTTTGTCAGCGATCTTGACAGTGGTTATGATTGTCTGGTCAGCACAGATGTTCTGGAGCATGTGCCTGATCCATTAGCTCTCTTTGCCAAGATGATTGCAGCGGTGAGACGAGATGGCTACCTGCTGATTGCCAATCATTTTTATCCATCGATCAAATGTCACTTGCCCAGCACTTTCCACTTTCGCTATAGTTTTGATCAGTTTGCGGAGGCAATGGGGTTAGAGAAGATCGGAACATGTCCCCATGCAACACATGCAACAATTTACCAGAAAGTATCAGAACAGCCGTTAAATTGGCGTCGAATTCGTAGTATGGAAGCGAATTCGCAGTTGTTATTTCCTTGGCGGGAGTTTGACAGTCAACATTTAGGGGTTTGGAGAGCTCGCTTCAAACGGTTAGTAACAGATCCCTCCGGAACTTTCAGGAGGGCATGTCTATGGCTTGAGCGTTAGGTTGCCCATAGCTAACGACTGGAAAGCCTTGCATGTCACTCTCTGGTCTAAAGCTCTATTCCCCACTGATTCAGCTTCAACCTCGACACCGAATCTGATGGCTTCGTCTATAAGCCCGACTCCCTCTAGATGGAAGCAATCCGACCTGATTGCTTTGACAGGACAGGAGCTAAGAAAGCAGTGCCCTCCTTTTTTTCAAGGAACTGAGCGCTTGCTTTGGGAAACCGCTCAAGAAATCGCTGGGTGAATTAGGAGGGGCTTGGAGTCGCTTTGTCGAAGGTCTGGTCGCACCTGCTTGTGAGTGTCTGTTTATGGAGCGAAATATTCCCGTAGGCCGGGTAAGCTAGCGAGTACGGCTGTGACGGCAGGGAAAAATGCTAGAAATTAATGTACATCAGCCTCAAACTGGTAATTTCGCCGATGGTGAAGCTCGCCCCTTGCCAGTGGCTAAGGTGCTGGGCATCGAGGTCTATAGCTACGCCAATGCGGTTGAAAATTTCTAGCATGAACGTTTTGCACATTAACCAATCCGACATTGGCGGTGGTGCTGCCATTGCTGGTTATCGGCTGCACCAAGGCTTGCTGACCCAAGGCATTGACTCTAAGCTACTGGTGGGCGACCCCAAGACCCAAAGCGAGCGGGTCGATCAGGCTGCGCCAACTTTATTTACCCTCCCTGAGAGGGTGCTATGGCGAATAAGCCCTCGCTTTGGCTTAAACCATATTCACCGCCTCAGCAGCTTCGATATTCCCCAACATCCTTTCTACCAAGCTGCCGATATCCTCAATTTTCATAACCTGCACACGGGTTACTTTAACTACTTGGCTCTGCCCAAGCTGACTGCTACTAAGCCTGCAGTCTTCACCCTCCACGATATGTGGAGCTTTACCGGTCACTGCGCCTACAGTTACGACTGCACCAAATGGCAAACCGGCTGCGGTTGCTGTCCCTACCCCAATACCTATCCCGCCATTCGCCGAGACGCTACCCATCTGGAATGGCGTCTAAAAGACTGGGTTTACAGCCGATCTAAGCTCGCGATCGCCACTCCCAGTCGCTGGCTCACTGAGCAAGCCCAAGCCAGTCTGCTCAACCGTCTTCCGATCTACTATATCCCCTACGGCATCGATACAGAGGCGTATTGCCCCCTTGACCCCGAACTTTGCAGACGGGCACTGGGCTTGCCTCAAGGTCAGTATGTACTGCTATTTAGTGCAGACAGCCTCACCGACCCTCGCAAAGGTGGAGACCTGCTCTGGAAAGCACTGATGCAGTTGCCAGATAGCCTGAAAGCGAAAACCACAGTGCTCACCTTTGGCAGCAGTGGGGAGGTGATCGCAGATACGATCAGCATCAAAACAATGAATTTAGGATATGTTAGTTGCGATCGCATCAAATCCATGGCCTACTCAGCAGCTGATCTGTTCCTTTTCCCCACCCGAGCAGATAATCTACCGCTGGTGCTGCAAGAGAGCATGGCCTGCGGAACGCCCATGGTGTCGTTTAAGATTGGCGGTGTTCCCGATTTGGTGCGCCCTGGCGAGACGGGCTATCTCGCCGAGCCTGAAGATATAGAAGACTTCCGCAATGGCATCGTACAACTGTTAGAAGACCCTAGTCTGCGGCAACATATGGCTCAGCGCAGCCGGGAGATTGCCGCTCAAGAATATTCCCTGGAGCTTCAGGCTGAGCGCTACATCAACCTTTATCAAAAGGTTCTGGATGCTGTTTCAGCTTAAATTGCATCATACCGATGCCCGTTGTAACCAGCGAAACACCTGATCAACCGACAAGTCGAGATCCACATCTGCCAAGACTGCCAGTTGATCGGCTTCAAAGAGCAGATCAGGCAGGCGATCAGGTTGGTAGACCAAGATCGATCGCTCTGCTGGATCGAGGAGCCATGCCCATCGGCTTCCGTACTTGAGACAGTGCAAAATATTGCCCGTAACCCGTGTTTGGCTCTGGTCTGGTGACAAAATCTCAATCACCCAAGGTGGAGCGAACTGAATCCCGCCCCCGGCAATGTCACCATCATCATCAACCGGAATCTGATCATGGGCAATCACAACAATGTCAGGCACGATCGAACGACCACCAAACGTACACCTCAACTCCAGAAATGCTTCATATTGGTCGCTGGCTTGATCAATAGCCGCCACTAAGCGCTTCTGCAATGTGCTGTGTTTGCCGCCCCCCATCGGTTTTTGAATTTCCTTTCCATTAACGTATTCCCAGGGAGGTGATTCTTCAATCCAACCAAGCTTGAGGAACTCGTCGAGGGTCATGTTTTGGGGTTTTGCGAGACTCATCTTGGCGATCGCCACTCATCTCATTATGCCTACAGTGTAAGCTGTCCTAATCCTTGTCGCTAAAGCCAAAAAAAGTAACAGATATCGCAATATTGCACCTATGCCACAGATAGCTAAACCTCTCACTCTTGATGACTTGCCTGCCCCTTCCTCCGGGGAAGTTGGGTGGCCCTGGACGGAGCAAAGTGAACCTGTAAACGATCGAATGCCCGATGGTTCTGAGTATCCGCGCATCAGTATTGTGACGCCCAGCTATAACCAAGGGCAATTTATAGAAGAGACGATTCGATCAGTCTTATTGCAAGGCTATCCCAATTTGGAATACATCATTATTGATGGCGGTAGCACAGATGAAACCTTAGAAATCATTAAAAAGTACGAACCTTGGCTAGCCTATTGGGAAAGCAAACCAGACAGCGGACCAGCCTCAGCAATTAATAAAGGAATTCAAAAGTGTACCGGTGAATGGTTCAACTGGCTTAACAGTGATGATCTTTTGTTGCCAAAATCTCTATTAACTCTAGTTGATATTGCAAAAATTGTACCTACTGCTAACTGGATCAGTGGTGGAAGGCTAGACCTTACAAAAGACGGCCAACCCGCAGGGTTTTCAATCCCTTGGCTTACAGATCCTATGATGATTGCTTTTGATAGGGTATATCTTCCTCAAGATGCAACATTCATGCGTTTGGAATTTCTTCGAGAAGCTTCAATAGAATTAAGTGAAAGCTTGCAAAATGTTTTTGATAGATTGTTTCACTTTCAACTTTCTAAAATAGAAACTCCCCTGCTGACAAATGTCATGTTCTCTATGATGCGTTGGCATAAAGCTCAAAGAACTGCTAACAAAAATCTAAGATCTCAAGAATCACTTAACTATTTAGAGCCATATTTGCAGCCTGACTCCTTGTTGAAAAAATTAGTATTTCGTCTGGCAAAGACTCGCTATGACTCCACCATACGGGCACTAATAGCATTTTGTCTGACATTAGGCTTTCCTGCAAGTGCTAAGAAATGGACGTGTTGCTGCTATGTTCCCGTAGACTACGAGTTTGTAGTTGCCCCCGCACATAAATGGATTCTGTCCGGTAAATAACTGATTATTCGGTATTTTATAGCGGTTCTCACCTGAGTGAGATACGGGGTGTGGGGGTGGAACCCCCACGCAGGGGGAACTGCCCCCTGCACCCCACGTACTCCATTGATCTGTAAACCGCTATAAGCTAGGTTCAAAGGAAAGATAGTCATGTGACCTAAATCGACTTAGAGGTCATAAGCGATCCTAATTGAAGCAAACCCCATGCTGGCAGCAAAGCTGTCTTCATCATTCAATCTCGTATTCACCCCCATTTGTCTTCCCAGCAATATTTGCTTCTATGATTCACTCTGACCTAGTTTCGGTTATTATCCCCACCTATAACCGTGCTCGTCTTCTGCTAGATGCCCTAGAATCGGTTAAATGCCAGACCTATCGTCCAATTGAAGTGATTGTCGTTGATGATGGTTCAACCGACGATACCCAAGAAGCCGTCAAATATTTTTTAGAAGATAACTCATCTGAAGACTTTCAGATCTCATATTTTAGTCAAGAAAACAAAGGCCCCTCTGCTGCAAGAAATACCGGGTTAAACGCCGCATCGGGCGAATACATCCAGTTTCTAGACTCCGATGACCTGATTCATCGCCTCAAGATTGAAATCCAGGTTGGGCTACTAAAAGTCTATCCACAAATTCAGTGCATCTTTTCAGAAAGGTTCAGTTTTACAGGTTTACCTGATTGGGAAGACATTAATCCTGAAATTCTCAATTTTAAAATTTTTAGAGGCCATGAGCTATATTGCTCATTCAATGCCTTGATTAACTCGGGCATTTATAGAAAAGAAATCTGCATGTTGGCAGGTCTTTGGAATGAAGAGATGCATTTATGTGAAGATCTTGAATTTAATCTCCGAGTTCTCAATCTCTGTGATGAAATCATTTACATCAAGAGTAATCTGGCAGGCTATAGGCAGCATGACGGCGACCAAATGACAACATCGCTCTCAAAGAATGAGACGAGGTACGCTAATCTGTCTGGGTTCAAATACCTGCAAGAGTCTGCCCAGACTAAAGTCGCAAACCCTGACCCAAAGTTATTTGAGGCCATCGGGATTCTCTACAATCGCCTTGCCCTAGATTTCATGCTCTATGGCGATCGGGCAGGAGCGCTAAAAACCATTGACAGTTGCAGACAAATGCCCCTAAGCCAGCCAAGGCTAAGAAGATTAGCTATTCTTAGACTCCTAGCATATCTACCCTCCTCGTGGCTCTGGGTGATATGGAAAGTTAATGAATACTACCGAGCTGCTAGGTCTTTCAAGTTGGCCAATTAATGCCACTAAACCTAATTAAAAACTTACTCTATGGATAGCCGTTTTATTGTTGCCCAAAATGGTGCTCGCCATGGTTATGCAGTTCCCTATTCTCTGGCAACATTAGAACTATTAGAGCGTTTCTACACAGATATTTGTGGAAACGTTGGGTTTGGCAAACTCCTAGCACAGGGCAAAAAAATGCCCGTCATCGGCGATCGGCTTTATCGTCTAGCAGGTCGCCAAGTACCAATTGAAATCCAGCCCCTAACTTACACCTTTGCCTTACCGAATTTACGCTGGCTGACTCGCACCACACTCTCATCTCGGGATGAAAACTCCCAATTCCGCTTATCCTGTCTGAAATCTCTAGAGTTGGGTCATGCAATGGTTCAGGCAGGCTTTGGCAAGGCCACTCACCTCTATTCCATGCTAGGAGAGTTTCCACCCTTGCTAATAGCCGCAGAACAGCAGGGGCTTAAAGTAATCTCTGACGTTTATATCCTGTTGAGCACCGAACGCATTCTGGCAGAAGAACGAAAAAGCTTTCCAGCCTGGGAACCTGATCCCCCAAATTACGATGCCATTCGACAAGAACTGCTTCCTGAGAATGTGTTGCTCACCCGAACCCAGGTGTTTATCTGTCCTTCTGAAGCCGTACAAGATGACTTAGTACAGAACTATGGCATCCAAGCCACCCAAACTGCTGTAGTGCCCTACGGAATTAATCCTACCTTCTTTGATCTCAAACCCAATCCCATTCCCAGACGAATCCTGTTTGTGGGTACTGCCAACCTCCGTAAAGGAATTCATTATTTAGCAATGGCAGCAGAGCAGCTTGCCAAGTCTGGATATCAATACGAGTTTCGGATTGCCGGTAATGTGGATACAGCCATCGTAGAAAAAAACATTTGCAAGCACTTAAAATTTCTAGGCCGAATTCCACGGGACAAAATTCACCAAGAATTTGCAACTGCTGATGTGTTTGTTTTGCCTTCCCTGGCAGAAGGATCAGCCGGAGTCACCTATGAAGCATTGGGGGCAGGGGTTCCGGTCGTAACCACTAGAGCTTCCGGTTCAGTTGTCCGAGATGGCATCGAAGGATATATCGTACCAGAGCGCCACCCAGAAGCTATTTCTAGAGCGATCGCAGAGATTGTTGAAGATCGATCTAAACGAGAAAGAATGGCGATCGCCGCCCGTGAAAGGTCGCAGGCTTTTACTTGGACACGGTATGGAGAGCGCTTAATTAACACACTCAAAATCCTCAGCTAAAGCTATGACGTTTACCGTGATGATTGCGACTCGTAATCGCATTGATGATTTGCGTAAAACCTGCCAGAACATTCAAACCTGGTACCCCCCACCCGATGAGGTGATCATTTGTGCGGATGGCTGTACAGACGGTACCGTGAAAATGGTTCAGGAAGAGTTTCCCACATTTACCTTGATCGAGAACGAACAATCCCTTGGCTCTGTGGGGACGCGGAACCGAATCTTGCACCTTGCCAAAGGTGACTTTGTGGTCTGTCTGGATGATGATAGCTATCCCCTAGAACCAGTCTTCCTCAATCATGTTCAACAAATTCTGGCGAAGCATCCCGAAGCAGGCGTGATTACCTTTCCTGAGCTTCTCAATGGAGATGTCTACTCATCAACCAGTAAAACTCCCTCCTCTCCCGGGCAATACGTGGCTGCCTATCCCAACTGCGCTGCCATCATGCGGCGAGATCTGTATCTCAAATTACAGGGCTTTCCAACCTTCTTTCATCATATGTATGAAGAACCAGATTATGCTCTTCAATGTTACGCTTCAGGCTTTGCAGTCTGGTTTGAGCCTTCCCTTACCATTCGTCACCACACCTCCTCAGTGCAACGTCAACCCGTTCGTCGCCATCATCAAAACGCACGCAACGAACTCTGGAGTGTGTGGCTCCGATGCCCGTTTCCCTGGGTTATCCCCGTTTCCATCTTTCGCATCGTCAGACAATTTCAGTATGCATGCAGTGAAGGGTTCCGCTGGGCAATTCGGGAACCCATCTGGTGGTGGTCAGCGTTAATGGGGCTTCCCCAATGTCTGCGCGATCGCCAGCCCATTCCCTGGCAAACCTACTATGCCTGGATGAAGCTTGCACGCCAACCCGCATATACCTCTGAACAGGTCAAACAGATCATTGAAGTCCCCTCCCTATGAAGTTTCATACATTGCTTCCTGTCCGAGATGAAGCCGATATAATTGGTCAGTGTCTACAGCACCTTTTGAGTTGGGCAGATCACATTTACGTCTTCGATACAGGCAGCGTAGACAACACCTGGGAAATTGTTCACGAGTTTGCCAGACAGGATAAACGGGTCATTCCTCTAAAAAAAGACCCAGTTTACTTTTCTGAGACCCGGTTACGAGGATATCTCTTCCATGTTGCACGTCAGCAGATGCAAGATGGGGACTGGTTTCTGCGGGTAGATGCTGATGAGTTTCATCATGTTCCCCCTCCGGAATTTGTGCAAACCCACCTCCAAAAACACGAGACGATTGTTTATCACCAGTACTATGACTTTCGCCTAACTGCATCAGAAGTTGTCTCCTGGGAAGCAGGGCGGGAAACCATCGGCGATCGCATGAAGCCTATTGAAGAACGTCGTCGCTGGTTTACCCCTAGTATTTACAGTGAGCCTCGCCTATGTCGCTATCGGGAAACCATGAAGTGGCCTCCCACAGTTTCCTTCCCATTTAATGCAGGATTTGTGGCACGAGAACGGCTACCCATTCGCCATTACCCTCACCGAGATCCCATACAGCTAGATCGTCGCTGCCGTCTCCGCGCCATTATGATGGCTAATCTCGAAAATCGTCAGAACTGGACTCATCCCGAACAACATCATTGGTTTCAGGGAGAATGGCGACAGTTTGTAGCCCCTGATAATTTACCGGAACTACAATATTGGCAACCAGGAGCTTCCCTGCCAGCGTTTCAGTTTACCAACCATCTTGCACCTCTTTCAAAACGAGTCGTACAGCAATTGGTTCACACTCTCTTTTTACCTGTCCTGGACAAATTACGACCCGGTTGGACAGAGGGTTGTTATCCCCAGTGGATTCAACCAGAAGCTTTAGAACAACTTCAACACTCACTCAAGGTCTAAGAGGCCGTCTGAAAAGCCTCATTCATCCCTGCATTGCCCCCCCGACCTCCAATGGGGGGAGAAAGCCAAAAACTCTGCTCATTTCCCCCCAATTTTGGGGGGTTAGGGGGGCAAGTGCAAGGTCTAAGCAACTTCTCAAACAAGCTCTAAAGCCAAGACAAATGGACAAAACCGGTATGCCGATCCGTGTCCTCTTCTCCTGCACAGGAGTAGGGATCGTTAATCGCGGTATTGAATCTTTTTTTAGAGAAGCCTTCGATAACCTTCAGGATCTTGAAGGAGTGCAGGCAACTCTAATTAAAGGGGCAGGACAATCCTCCAACAAAGAACAATCCGTCTGGTGTTTGCCCCGCACTTCCTTCGTTACAGAAAAACTGGGGCAAGTGGTGGGGCGCAATGGCTATGTCATGGAGCAGTGGTCTTCTTTTTTACCGATCGTCAGGCAAATTCGTCAACTGCAACCTCATATCATTTTCTACTCTGACTCTAACCTAGGTTTCTTGTTGTACTGGTTTCGTCGCCAAATTGGGGTTCCCTATCGACTCCTATTTTCCAATGGCGGCCCCTGTAACCCACCCTTTATTAGAAAAGATTTTGTCCACCAGGTAACCCCCCTGTATTACCAGCAAGCCCTTGAAGCAGGAGAACCGGCTCACAAACATATCCTAGTTCCCTATGGGATTCAAGTTTCCGATGAAGAGTTGATTACAGACACCCAATCCATCCAGGCTCTTCGCCGATCACTCAACTTGCCCATTCATCGACCCATTGTGCTAAGCGTCGGAGCGATTGATCCCCACAGCCACAAACGGATGGACTATCTTATTCAAGAAATAGCCTCACTGCCTGCCCCTCGCCCTTACCTAGTTTTGTTGGGGCAAATGTCCCCAGCCAGCAAGATCATTCTTGAACAAGCTAGCCGCTTCCTGGGAACTGATCACTTCACAGCTCGAACTGTTTCCTACGAAGCAGTCAGTCAATACTATCAAACAGCAGATATTTTCACTTTAGCTTCACTCAATGAAGGCTTTGGACGAGTTTTTCTCGAAGCACTCATGTATGGCTTACCCTGCATTATCCATGATCATCCTGTCATGCGCTATGTACTGGGTTCTCACGGCTGCTTTGCAGACTTTTCTAAGCCTACTTCCTTAGCTCGGGTGCTCTCTCAAATTTTAAAATCACCAAGCAACTGTCCCCAAAAAAGCCATGAGCGAAGAAAATATGTACGAGACACATTTAGCTGGACTACCTTGGCACCTCATTACTTTAGTATGTTTCAACACTGTCTTGTTCAGCCCACCTCATAATCCATTTACCATTGGTAAGCTGCAAGTAGTGGCAAAAAGAATAGCACTAAAGCTAAGTTGACGTAATAGGGTAAGAAAATTTAGTGATTTTATCTGTTGATATATGTTCATTTTGATGTCATTAAAAATTTTTTCATTGGTGAGCATCTTTCTGAAAAAAATCACATAATTAATCAGATAAAGATGCACTTTTTAAGTAGCTATAAACTTATACTTTAAGTAAATGAATATTTTATTTCTTGATTTGTTTATTGGTAGTTGTTTATTTCTTGTTGTTTGGGGTTTGCTCAAAAAGAAAAGGATTATTCAATTTCCATTTTTTATGGGAGGAATTTTTTCAACTTTTTTAATTCCTCAAGCAATAGCCTTGGTAAACAATCCTGGGATTGCATCAATATCTAGTATTAATAGAATTTTATTCTATTCAAGTCTATGTGCTTTTATGTGTTGGTGGGGATATCAGCATAGATCTAATGATCGTCTTGTTAGTTATTTTGATTTAAATTATGACACAAATAAAATTATTAATGCTGGTATAGCACTATCAATTTTTAGTATTATATGCAATTTAATACTAAGTCTTATCACAGTTCAACTCTCTGAATTTGGAACATGGTCTGGCCCTGCAACAATAATTTTATTTCTTAGCAATACAGGTTGGATGGGACTTGCGATTTTATTGATAAAAGGACTTGAGAGAAGAAGTGCAGTCCTATTATCTTTTTCATTATTTACAAGTATTCCTATACTAAGCTCAATTGTTTACTCTGGGCGACGTCAAGCTACTGCAAATATTTTTATTGTCATCATTATCTGTATTTTTTTTGCGGTGAAGAAGCTTCCTTCCCGATTTCTTGTTGTATTGATGATTGTGTTAACAATTTTTTTGATTCCTATTTTTGGACAAATGCGTGGACAATTTTGGGAAGCTTTAGTATCAGGAGATATTAACTTTTCTGTTTTGATAAACTCCTTTCAAAGTTTAGTATTAGAAGGATCTATTCTCGAACTTAGAAATGCAACTTTAGTAGCAGAAGCTTCTGAAATTACTGGTCAATATGGATTTGGAACGGGTTTCTGGAATGATATTGTTTTCCAATATATTCCTGGACAATTTCTGGGTGAAGAACTGAAAAATTCACTTTATATTAATTTGGTTAATTACAGCTTAGATGATTTATTTGGCTATATTCCTCATACTGGAACAACCCTAACCGCTATTGGTGATTCTTTCCAGGAATTTTGGTTTCTTGGTGCATTTATTTTTGCTATTATAGCTTACTTCTTAAAAAATATTTGGATTTCTGCTACACAAAGAAATAGCTTTTGTAGCCAAATTCTTTATCCAGGCTTAATGAGTTCGTCTGTGATTGGTTTGACTCATGGCATTGGACGATTTTTACAAGAGGCTATCTTTCAATTAATCTTACTAAAAATTGTTTCTCAATATGCTATGTCTCAACAAAGTGTAGAAGTTGATAATGAGAAGTCAGAAACCTCCTGTAAAACCCGGGGTTTCTGATTTCTCAAGAAGTGTTGGTAGAACAAGGGAGCTATAAGCCACCTTTCAGATTGCTACCGCTGCTTGATCTTATGCCTTCACTTGAATTGCCTCTAGCAACATTTATGTCTACTCATCACCATGCACTTTGAAGGGAAAATACTGCAAGAAGGAATGCCTAGCTTGTAGAAGGTCTTCTTGAAGCCAACCAAGGTGAAATCTCGGCTCTGCCACTGTACAGATGTCTAAAGTATTTTACTTATTAGAGCAATCCAAGAGTAATTTTTTTAATAAAAATGAACATTGTTGCATTTACTCCTATTTCTGGACCCTATACTGCTGCGAGATACAGTAGATTTTCTGAACATTTTACTGGTTGTAATTTAACTTTAGTTGAACTAGGAAAAATATCTACTATCTATCCTTGGGAACCTCAATCTAATAATGTTCCATATAAAAGATATATTCTTTCTGCTAATCCTTCTGAAGAGCAACTTCTATTCGTTTTATATAAAAATATTTTTATAACTCTAAATCGTGTTCAACCTGATGTAGTTGTTATTTGTGGATATGGCTTAAGAGGTATGTTGATTGCTCTATTATGGAGCCTTTATAAAAAGAAATTTACTATTTTGCTTTCTGAAACCAAAGAAAATGACTCAAGTCGATATTTTATCAAGGAAATATTTAAAAAATTAATTGTCAGTAAATTTGATTCAGCATTAGTTGGTGGGGAAGTTCATAAGCGCTATTTAATAGAACTTGGCATGAAGCCTGAGTCTATTTTTTTGGGATATGATGTAGTTGGAAATGATAGCTTTAATCCATGCCAAAAAAAAGACTATAATTCTCCTTATAGTGATCCATACTTTTTGGTTGTTTCTAGATTTGTATCAAAGAAGAACTTACCTTTTTTAATAGATTCTTACGCCACTTATTTCAAAAACTTTATAGGCACTCCATGGCATCTCTGTATTTGTGGCGATGGCGAGATTCGTCCATGGTTAGAAAAAGAAATCTCAAATTTTAATTTAGAGAACTTTGTTCATCTGCCTGGCTTTCTTCAGTTAGATGAATTAATTCCTTACTATTTGCATGCTAAATGTTTTATTCATGCTAGTACTTGTGAGCAATGGGGATTAGTTGTTAATGAGGCTATGGCATCTGGATTGCCTGTTTTAGTATCTGATCAGTGTGGCTGTTATGAAGATTTAGTTCTCGAAGGTGTAAATGGATTTGGGTTTGATCCTCAAAATCAAACTCAATTAACTATGCTTATGCAAAAAGTTAGTTCAGGTGAGGTTGATTTATATCAGATGGGACAGGCTTCCTTGCAGCACATTAAAAAATATTCTCCAGACTATTTTGCTAATGGATTAATGCAAGCTATTAATTATGCTGTGAATATAAGTAGTGTATGAAAATCTTGCTTGTTATTCCTTCTCTCGGAAGCATAGATGGTGGTACTACTAATACTGTAATTAGCTTGGCGGAGAGTTTAGGTAGTCAAGGAATCAATGTTGATGTTGTTACTACTAATGCCAATGGGTTGGCGTTAGTAGACGTTCCTCTTTACACTTGGTTGAATAAATCTGGCTATCGAGTTCGTTACTTTTCTTATAGTAATCTTGGTACATATAAGTGGAGCATTTCTTTTGCTAACTGGCTTTTTAATCATGTTAGTGATTATGATATTGTTCATATTCATGCAATATTTTCACTTCCAAATATTCCTGCATATTTCGCATGTCAGTTTAAGCAAATCCCTTATGTCGTGACTCCGCATGGAATGCTTGAGCCTTGGGCTCTCTCTTATAAAGCCTGGAAAAAAAAGCTTTACTATTTTATTTTTGAACGTCCTGCGTTAAAGAAAGCTAGCTTTATTCAAGCTATTTCATCTTTAGAAGCTGAGCACATACATCTTCTGAACCTCGATGTAAATGTTGCTTTGGTTGCTAATGGCGTACATTTAGATCATTATGAAAATTTACCTGACTCTAAAATATTTTTTGAACAGTTTCCAAAAATACTCTCTAAGACTCTTATTCTCTTCTTAGGTCGAATTGATCCTAAAAAGGGGCTCGATTTGTTGTCTGAAGCCTTTAAGGATATCAATTGTCAATTTCCTAATACACACTTAGTGATTGCTGGTCCTGATGCTATAGGGTTTCAGCCTAAGGTAGAAGGCTTTTTTGCGCAGTATGGTTGTTTAGAATCCGTTACTTTTACAGGGATGCTGACAGGAAAGCTAAAATATGCTGCTCTTTCTGCAAGTGATTTGTATGTTGCGCCATCCTATTCAGAGGGTTTTAGCATTTCAATTTTAGAAGCGATGGCATCTAGCCTACCATGCATTATTACCACGGGCTGTAATTTTCCTGAGGCATTGGAATCTCATTCAGCATATATTGTTGAACCTAATGCTAGTCAGATTGGTGATGCGTTAAGACGTTGTCTTCAAAATAGTGAAGCTGCAAGAGAGATGGGAATGCGTGCTCACGAACTTGTTTGTAAGTACTATACCTGGGATAAGGTTGCTACTCAGCTAATAGATGTTTACACTTCTATTCTCAACAAATAAGTATTTTCAGAGATTATTGTAAAAATAATCTGTAGTTTCCTGGCCTGTGTGGCTGACAAAGTTTTTTGTAGTCGTACAAAGAAATTAAGATAATAAAAAAGCCGGTTACATCCCAGTTTTTCAAGTTGTCCCTCATCTCCCAGCCCCTTTTACATTTTTTGGAGGGAGCCAGATTCAAAGTCCCTCTCCCAGATTAGGGGCTACTGTGTATACACAAGTCTGAGAAAAATGATTTCACCCTGCATTCGCCTCCTACATCCCCCATTCTGGGGGACTGTGAGATCTTCAGAACCCCCCAGATTACGCTCTTCGGGCACGCTTCGCGAGGGGGGGCAGGGGGGCGAGTGTAAGGATGTTAGAGGCTTTTTAATCATCTTCTTAAATTTGTGTGTACACGGTAGCCCAGATTAGGAGAAGGATCTAGGGTGAAAATTACGAAAATGGGATGCACCTAAAGGAGCCCAGCCTTATGGTTGATAAAGTAGAGATGCTAGAATATGCACATTTTTTAAAATTAAAATATTTAGTATGCTTTTAGAGCAAATCACACCCCTGGTCTTAACCTTTAATGAGGCGGCAAATATTAAGCGAACTATCTCTCGCTTATTTTGGGCAAGTCAAATTATTGTTGTTGACAGCCTTAGTACCGATGAAACTTTAGAGTTAATTAAGGAAGATTCTCGAATTCAAGTTTATCTGCGAAATTTCGATACTCATGCTAATCAGTGGAATTTTGGAATTCAGCAAGTTCGGACTCATTGGGTGCTTTCTCTTGATGCTGACTATTGGCTTTCTGATCAACTGATCGCTGAGCTTAGTGAGCTAGATCCTTCTAATACTGTTGATGGTTATTATATTCACTTCCGATATTGTGTTATGGGTAAGCCTTTACGAGGCACTCTTCTTCCTCCTCGCCAGGCACTCTTTCGCAAAGATATGAGTCAATACTATGATGATGGTCATACTCAGCTCTTACAGGTGATTGGTCAATCTTCTTATCTAAGGTCTCCAATGTTTCACGATGATCGAAAACCACTTAGTGATTGGCTAAGAGCGCAAAGGAGGTATATGGTATTAGAATCTGTAAAACTTTCCAACACTTCTGCAAGTCAGCTTAATATTGGTGATAAGGTACGTAAAACAAAAATACTTGCTCCATTTGCAGTCTTATTTTATTGCCTCTTTTTTAAGGGCGGATTATTTGATGGATGGCATGGATGGTATTATGCGTTTCAACGTATGCTTGCAGAAGTTATATTGTCTCTTCATCTAATTGAAAAAGAACTTAAGCATGATGAATCAATATAGCGACTTACAGATTAATGGCGTACATGGGGTGCAGGGGGCAGTGCCCCTGCGTGGGGGTTCCACTCACACACCCCGCACCTTACTCAGGTGAGAATCGCTATATGATATTTCTAATGTATTAATTTTGACTAAATCTTGATGACTTTTGGTAATTTAATTGCTTATTTACTGATCAACTATTGATTCATGCGACTTAAAATTTTCACTCAGTATTATCCACCAGACTATGCCGCCACTGGTCAATTAATTGAAGAACTAGTTGATCATCTTGGTGGGGACGAAATTCAGGTTGAGGTTTTTACTAGTCAACCCAGTTACGCCTTTGATAATACTAGGGCACCAGTTAGAGAAAAAACTTCGAGTGCTTTTGTTCATCGCTCAAGATCAACTCGCTTTTGGCCACGTCGAATCAGAGGTAAAGCGATTGAAGCATGTGTTTTTACTATAAGAACTTTTTTAAATCTTATTCGATCTAGATGGCATTTAGATGTCTTGCTTTTGACTACTGCTCCTCCTTTTTTACCTTGGATTGGCTATATCGGTAATATCTTATTTGGTTTGCCTTATATATGCCTCATGTATGATTTATATCCAGATATAATTATTGAGCTGAATGTCATTAGTTCTGAAAACATATTAGTAAAATTCTGGAATGCCCTTAATTGTTTAACTTGGTTGCGTGCTAAGTCAGTGATTGTCCTAAGTTCAACCATGCGTGACCGTGTGATTGAACGTTGTCCTGGTATTGCTAGCAAAGTGCATGTTATTCATAGTTGGGCAGATCCTCTCAAAATTGTACCCATTCCTAAAACTGAAAACTGGTTTGCACATAAATATGATTTGGTAAACTACTTTACCGTTTTGTATTCTGGAAATATGGGGCGGTGTCATGATTTGGAGACTATTTTAGAAGCGGCTAAATATCTTCAAGAATATCCTGTTCGCTTTGTGTTTATTGGAAATGGGGCAAAGCATCAAGTTTTAGTGGAAGTTATTGAAGATTGGAATCTAAAAAACTGTCTGCTGCTTCCTTATCAAGAATCTGATACTTTGCCTTTTTCTCTCACCGCTTGTGATTTATCTTTAGTTAGTATTAGTGCTGGAATGGAGGGATTAGTTGTTCCTAGCAAGCTTTACTCTGCTCTTGCTGCTGGTCGTCCTGTTGCTGCAATTTGCGAATCTCATTCCTACTTGAATTCGCTAATTGAAGAAGCTCATTGTGGCAAAACTTTTTTGAATGGTGATAGTCAACTATTATCTTATTTTATTATTGAGCTGATGAAAAATCCTGAGTTGGTTGTCTCTCTTGGACGCTCTGGAAGACAATATATGCTTCATAACTTTACACCTGATGTCATTTCTCGACACTATGCTAAAGTTATTACTGGAAGAAGTTCTTCATTGACAAAATATCAAAGTCGTAGCTGCCTCCTTTTCAAGTCCATCAGGTATTGACTAGGTTCGAATTTGAATGCGCTTGTTTCTAATACTGGCGATTGCGATCGCAGCCCTAGCGATTCTCTTTGCGCTCCAAAATGCCGATCTGGCGACCATTCGCCTAGGGGTGTGGGTTTTTGACTCACCCTTGGCGCTTGTGCTGTTGGTCACCCTTGCGATTGGCTTCTTACTTGGCCTGATGGTTTCAGTGCCTGCCCTTGTGAGACGAGGCTGGCAGTTATCGAACTGTAAGCGAACCATTCAAGTTTTTGAGGCAGAATTGACAGAGCGAGATCAGTTGCTTGCGGATCATCAGAAACGGATTGAGTTTTTAGAATATAGCCTCCAACCTGCGTCTGAGTCACAGGACGATTTCCGAGCGGACTGAGCGTTGCTTCGAGTTGATTGGGGTGGCTTCACCTCATGGATGCGTGTTAGATGCGTGACTGACAGCAGAGATCTGGGCAATATGGGTTTAAGGTTGAGTGCACCGAGAGTGAGTACAGTAAACTGTAATGGACTGAAGCTGAGTTGACAAAGTATCGTATTTTGTTAATTCAGTCCCTAGGTAGATATCAGGAGATTCGACCAACATGCCCCAACTCCAGGCTAGCCCCGACATTGATTTCAGCACTGCAACCTATCGCGATGCCTATAGCCGTATTAATGGCATCGTCATTGAAGGCGAACAGGAAGCTCATGCCAACTACATTCGACTGACGGAGATGCTGCCTGAGCATAAAGATGAGTTGTTACGCCTCTCCAAAATGGAAGCGCGCCACAAAAAAGGCTTTGAGGCTTGTGGGCGTAATCTGGAGGTGACCCCAGACCTAGACTTTGCCCAGCAGTTTTTTGCGGATTTGCATCGCAATTTTCAGGTCGCCGCAGAGGCAGGGCAAGTGGTACCCTGCTTGGTGATTCAATCGCTGATTATTGAGTGTTTTGCGATCGCAGCCTACAACATTTACATCCCAGTCGCGGATCCCTTTGCCCGCAAGATTACCGAAGGTGTGGTCAAAGATGAGTACACCCACCTCAACTTTGGCGAGGAATGGCTTAAAGAAAACTTTAATAGGGTCAAAGACGAGATTGAAGCTGCTAACCGTCAAAACCTGCCCCTGGTCTGGCGGATGCTCAACGAAGTAGAGCAAGATGCCAAGGTGCTGGGCATGGAAAAAGAAGCGCTGGTGGAAGACTTTATGATTCAGTACGGCGAAGCCCTGAGTAATATTGGCTTCTCGACCAAAGACATCATGCGCATGTCAGCCCTGGGGTTAGCTGCTGCCTAGGGTGCGTCATCAAATTTGCCCAAACGCTTGCGGAATTAGCCTTGCTGCCCCAGGGCCAATATATAGGCTAGATGCTACAACCCTTGTTCCTTGGGTTTTTAACTCTGAGGCTGCGTGAGCAGCCTTTTTTTTAACCTTTCTCGAAGAACCTCTCAGTGTTCGTAAAACCGCACTCTATTAGCCGGAACTTTCGCTGTAATGCTCAGGAGCAAATTTCTAAAATACAAGTAATCCACGCTGGCTTCGGCGCTGGCTCACTCGCCGCAATGATAGTCGCGGGAGTAATCCTTTAATCTTGCTCGTTTCAATCTTTGTCGCACCCCTAGCTGCCACTATCATCCAACTGGGAATTTCCCGCACCCGAGAGTATGCTGCTGATGCGGGGGCAGCCCATCTGACTGGCAACGCCCGAGCGAGGGCACGGGGGTTGCAGCGCCTAGAGTCCAGTGCTGCTCAGCTTCCCTTGGCAGGGAACCCGGCCTTTGATCCGTTGTTGATCATGCACGGAGCCAAGTCAAGCTTTTTGAGCAGCTTGTTTTCAACCCATCCATCAACCCGCGATCGCATCCAACGTCTCCTAACGTTAGAGGAGAACAACCAAGGCAATACCCTTGGTTGGTCAAGCTTCTAAGCGCCAGGAGCCTGTCAATCCCAAGTATTCAAGTTAAAGTGAAAAAGGCTGTGCCATCCGCCTAACGTCAGCTAGTGAAGGAACCCTGTCATGAGTTCAGATCCGATTATTCCTAAAGAATCTGCCCTAACCCAAACCGATGACACTGCATTAACTACAACTCCTGGGCAGGATGACATTCGTGACCAGACCGAAGCCCTGATTGAAGCGATTAAGAAACGAGCCCAAGATGAGGTGCAGTCTGCTGAGACCCTGACTCGCGACGCCTATCTAGCTGCCGTGCAGCGTGCCCGCGAGCTAGTTGAGCAGAATAAGCTGCTTGACCCCCAGCAAATTGAAGATGCCTACCTCCATTTACAACAAGATGCCGAGAAAAACTGGCAATCGGTACTTCAAGAAATGACTGACTTTGGTGACCGTCTAGCCGAAGCAGCCAAAACCGCCTGGCAAGTGCTCTTCCCCGAAGATCCTCCCAAGCCCTAAGCGGCTGTCTCTAAAGTCAGGTCTTCTCATGCTCTACATTTACCCCCATTCTGGGGGGATTTACTCACTCTTAAGTCCCCCATTCTGGGGGATTTAGGGGGCGGGTGCAAGGCGTTAAACACTTTTCAAACCGCCTCTAAGCCTGTGGAACTCAGCCCCAGGACTTGTTTCAACTCAATTCAGTAAGTCAAAACTTGAGGCGGAATTAGTACGATTATGGAGGCATTCTATTTCGGAACCCCCCTTGGACTATCCCTTGAGCTTTTTGCTCAGAATTTGGTTGGCCAGCTTTGGATCAGCGCGGCCATTGGTTTTTTTCATAATTTGACCCACGAAAAACCCCTGTAGCTTGGTTTTGCCAGCGCGATACTGCTCCAGCTCTTGAGGATGGGCGGCCAAAATTTGATCAATCAGCGCAGTCAACGTAGCTGAATCTGAAATCTGAGTCAGCCCCTTTTGCTCTACCAGAGCTTTGGGAGACCCCCCCTGGCTCAGCAGCTTAGGCAGCAGATCCTTGGCGATTTTGCTGCTAATGGTGCTCGACTCAATCAAGGCAATCAATTCAGCCAGAGCCGCCGGGGTCAGCGCGATTTCGCTGATGCTACGCTTTTCTGTGTTCAGGTAGCCCGTAATGTCACTCATGATCCAGTTGACCGCTTGCTTGGCAGGCGCGCCTGCCCATAGGGTTGCCTCGAAATACTGTGCGACTGCCAAATCATCCGTGAGAATGCGGGCATCATAGGCCGACAACTCCAAGTCAGTTTCATAGCGATGACGCTTCTGAGCAGGGAGTTCAGGCAGCTGCGATCGCCAGGTTTCAAGCTGGGCTAATGGCACCTCTATGGGAGTCAAATCAGGCTCCGGAAAATAGCGATAGTCGCTAGAGCCTTCTTTGGAGCGCATACTGATCGTGCGCTGAGCGCCTTCCTCCCACAGACGGGTTTCTTGGCTCAGGGTGCCCCCCGACTCTAAAACCTCAACTTGGCGCTGAATTTCATAATCAATGGCGCGCTGAATGGCATTGAAGGAATTCATGTTCTTGATTTCAACCTTCGTGCCAAAAGCCTCTTGCCCCACAGGCCGCACAGAAATATTTACATCGCAGCGCAGGGAACCTTCTTGCATGTTGCCATCACAGACACCCATGTAGCGGAGAATGCGGCGGAGTTCCTGGGCATACTCCGCCGCTTCTTGACCTGAGCGGATGTCAGGTTCAGAAACAATTTCACACAGGGGCACCCCAGCGCGATTGTAGTCAGCCAGAGAGAAGGTAGACCCAGAGAGGCGATCGCTGCCCCCATGGACTAATTTTCCCGCATCTTCTTCCATATGAAGACGGGTAATACCAATAGTTTTGCGCGTGGCGCTGCCTAGTTCATCCACCAGCTCAATCTCTAGCCAGCCGTTTTGAGCAATGGGCAGATCATACTGAGAAATTTGATAGTTTTTGGGCAGATCCGGGTAAAAATATTGCTTGCGGTCAAACTTACTGAACCGGGCAATGTCACAGTTGAGCGCCATCCCAGCTTTAACCGCATATTCCAGCACTTTTTGATTCAGGACTGGTAAAACCCCTGGCATTCCCATACACACAGGACAGACATTGTGGTTGGGCTCAGTGCCAAACTGAGTAGAGCAGGGGCAGAAAATCTTGGTTTCCGTGCTCAATTGGCAATGGGTTTCTAACCCAATCACTGCTTCGTAGGTAGTTTTGGCAGGGGCGGCGGTGGTCATCCTAGTCCTTGGCGTTGCGTCTGCATAGCGACTGCTTTTTATTCTAGTACGGGTACTGAAACTGAGGCACAGAGATTTATCTCATCTGGTCAATGCGTCGCAAAAGTGCCACGATCAACGGAGGTGACTACGGCAAGATGGAAGAGATTTTTTGCAGTTACAGTTTTGTCAGACAGGTGAATTTGTGCCGTATTTCTCACCCCACTTCGGGGCAGCTTCTCGAAAACAGACACCATCAAGGGGAAAGCGCTACCGTCGTAGATCAAGATTCTGGGAGGGGTTAGCTGCCCTCCTTTGCCTGGGTGGACTTCTGCTTGGGTTAATGACGAGCTACCCAGTGGTGGCACAGGAGTCTACTTCCACTGCCCATATTGAACTAGATGGCTATCGGCTATTTCAGATTTGGGCATCCGACATGTTCAGTGCGGATCAGCGCGCAACAGACATCAATCGGGTGCTGGCTGAGGTGGTGGCTGCGGGTGAGGTGAGGGAAGTCTCGATCGCAGAGCGCAGCGAGCTGCCAGTCATTGAGATTGATGGACGCTATATCTTGACGGTGACTGAGCGGGATGCCCCCGGAGGGGTGAACCCGCGAGAGCGCTCAGAATTTATTCGCCAGCGGTTAGAGGGGGCATTTGCGCGGGCACAGCGTCAGCGGCAACCCCAGTATGTCACCCAGATGGTATTGGTGTCAGCGGGGCTAGGGGGACTGGCGATCGCAGCCCACCTGCTCCTGGGTTGGCTGTGGCAGCACAAGCTTCGCCAACTGCTACCCAACTCAGCCCTTGACCCTGAAAGCCGTAAGCCCCTACCAGGGGTAGCGCTATTTCTCAGAACCACGTTGCTGTTGACCCGAGTGGGACTGTGGCTATTTGTTCTCTCCACTGTTTTAGACTTTTTTCCCCTAACTAGAGTTTGGAGACGGCGAACAATCGATCTTCTCTCCACCAGCCTGGCATCCCCCATCATTCCCTTGGCAGACAACACCTACTCGGTTGTAGATCTGCTGGTGCTCCTGCTGATGTTCCTGGGCTTGGTAAGCTTAGCTCGATCGGTACAGGGGTTACTGCGCAATCGCATTTTGCAAGTGACCGGCATTAGTCGAAGTGCCCAGTCTGCCATCGCCATGATGGTCAACTACCTATTGGTTTTCATTGGGGCGTTAGTGCTCTTGCAGATTTGGGGCTTAGACTTGAGCTCTTTGGCTATCTTTGCCAGTGTACTGGGCGTGGGGATTGGCCTTGGCTTGCAGGGAATTGCTAAGGAATTTGTCAGCGGTTTGGTGCTGATTTTCGAGCGCCCCATTCAGATCGGCCACTTTATTGAAGTAGAAGGTCTCAAGGGCACCGTGGAGCGCATTAATGTTCGCAGCACCGAAGTGCGCACCCTAGATCAAGTCTCGATTATTGTGCCCAACTCCCGATTTCTGGAGTCCGACGTGATCAACTGGAGCTATGGTAACCCCATGTCTCGTTTGCAAATTCCAGTGGGGGTGGCCTATGGTTCCAATTCCAGTGAAGTTCGAGCCGCCTTGATTGATGCTGCCCGCAGTCACCCCAATGTACTGGCAGAGCCCTCCCCTAGCGTCTTCTTCACCGACTTTGGAGACAGCGCCCTCAACTTTACATTGCTGGTATGGGTCAATGAACCCCAGCGACAGCCTGTGATCAAAAGTGATCTCAATTTTCGCATTGAAACCGTTTTGCGCCATCGCGGCATTGAAATTCCCTTCCCCCAGCGAGATTTGCATGTGCGCTCAGGTCAGTTACCCCTGGATCTGCCCCCTGAACTGACTCAGTCTTTGGTGCAGCTTTCCCAAAGTCTCGACGCTTGGCTGAGTCAACAAACTTCATCCTCCGATGGCCGGACAACCCCCACTCAGCTCAAGTCAAATTTGCAAGACAAACCCTCGCCACCAGAGTCAGTGAGGGTGATAGACCCAGAGTCTGAGAACCCTGCCAGCGGCTAAATCAGCTTGACCGTTTTGAGTCCATAAAAGAGCGCTAACGCTGTTCCGAGCGAGACACTCAACATCAAGAAATAGGCAATAAAACCACCCATAGTCCCGAACTCTCCTTAACCGATGGAATGTTCCCAGTGTATCAATGGGTGGCTCTTAATCTTCATCTTCAAACTCGTTGTCTTCGTCGGCCTCGTAGTCCCCATCGGTGTCTAGGTCTAGAACGTCGTCGGTAACGTCTTCGTCCGCCAACTCAGCCTCAGTGGCTTCGCTGCCGCCACTGACCACCATCAAATCAATTTGCTGGCGGTAGTAGTCCACACTTTTAACTTCGACTTCAACGCGATCGCCGAGGCGATACTGACGCCGGTTTTTACGTCCAATCAGGGTTTGCTGGCGTGAGCGATATTCATACCAGTCATCTTTCAGCGAGCTGACGTGGACAAGCCCCTCAACCATGAGTCCTTCAATGCGCACAAAGAAGCCATAGGACTGAATGCCTGTAATAATGCCGGGAAAGACTTGGCCGGTGCGCTCTTGCATGGTTTTGGTCTTTTGCAGACCCACCAAATCTTGTTCAGCCTGCTGTGCCAGTTGATCGCACTCGTTGAGGTGGGGAACGGCAGCAACAATGGCTGCTTCAAGATCGCGGTGAATGTCAGGGGGTAAGACATTCCAGTTGATCTGGCCATGGCAAGAACTGTGGCGAAGATTCACCCGCTCTTTGGCGCGAGAACTGCGGCGATCGCGCCCCTGGGCAAAGACGGCGTGTAGCACTCGCTGGTTGAGTAAATCTCCATAGCGGTGCAGGGGGCTACTAATCTGACCGTAGGCTTGCACCTGGGCCAAACCAAAATGGGGGCCAGAAATTTGACTGTACTGCACGATCGGTAAGGCTGCCACGGCCATTTCGTTGAGCACTGGGCTGACGGTTGAAGCTTGAATGGCTTGCGACCAGGCTTGATAGTCTTGAGGCTGCACGGTCTCTTCCTGTGCCAGGGTTAGGGTTGCACCCACATTGCTGGCCAGCTTCAGGAGATCCTGCACGTCTTGGACATCTGGGGGGGATTGAATGCGGTAGAGGGTGGGAACACCTAGGGCTGTGAGATGGCCGATGATCAGTTCATTGGCCAAAATCAAAAATTCGGCTACGAGTGCCTGGATGGATCCGGCTTGAATAGGAACCCCAATGCGCCCTTCATCGAGGGCGATCGCAGGCACAGGTTGGGGCAAACACAAGTCAAAACTTCCCCGCTGAAGTCGTCGTTCTCGCAGTGCCTGGCTCAAGGTTTGCAAGTGGTGCAGCAGGGGGAGCAGATTTTTTTGTTCTTTAGTGGTGGCTTTTTCTGCGGCTAATAGCTCACGGGTCTGTGCATAGGTGAGGCGATGATTCACTTGAATGGCAGAGGGTTGCACTTCAAATTCAGTCACTTCACCGGCTTCGCTGAGGGTTACCAGGAGTGAAATAGCCAGACGCGCTTCTCCAGGAGGCAAGCACCCCACTTGTTCAATGAACGGGATGGGCAGTAGTGGCACCCAACTTTTGCCCAAACGAATGCTGGTACCCCGCTGCCACGCCCCTTGGCTGAGCGCTGAATCTGTGGGGACATAGGTGGCAACATCGCTCAAATGTACTCCCAGTTGCCATTGACCCGCTTTGTTGCGCTCCAGGGACAAGGCATAACTGCCCTCGCTGAGGGCATCTTCTGCTTCTGCGATCACAACCGTGAACTGTTTTTGCAAGTCTAGGCGATTTTTGAGGTCAGACTTGCTGAGGGGGGTTGGGCTATCCTGGGCAGCTGCGATCGCATCCGCCCCAAAGTCGCGGGGTAAATCGTATTTACAGAAAACCAACTCAGTATCGGCTGCCGACTGGGCGTCACTGCCTAAAATTTGGGTCACCTGACCAATCGGCAGTTTTGACCCGAGAGGGTAGCGCAAAATTTCGACATGAACCAGTTGATCGACCGCCTCTGCAAGGTCAGGGCCATCTGCCTGGGGATGCAATTCCAGCTCAAACAGCAGCCGATCATCCAAAGGTACAGCGCGGTAGCTCTCTTCGACCTGCTTAACCCGGGCAATCACCGAGGGATTGGCGCGCTCTAAAATCAATCGCACCTCTCCTTCGGGGCTGCGACGACGGCGGCCTTCTTTGGTGACTTTGACCAGTACCCGGTCGCCATTCCAGGCTGTATTCAGTTGGCTTTCGCGGATATAGATATCTTCGGCCTCTTCACCCTCTTGAATGGCAAAGCAAAACCCCTTACTAGAGCAGCGCAGCTTGCCTTCAACAACGCCTTCCTCAGAAATACGTCGATATTTTCCCCGCTCTTTCGTGAGAATTCCGACTCGCTCCAAAGCATCGAGGGTGATTTGAAGCTGGCGCAAACTGAGGGTATCTTCACCCACCAGCTTTTTTTCTAATACCTTAGGTGCCACCAGCTTATCCTCTGTGAAGCTGGTGAGCAGGGCACTAATCGAAAATTCCATGAAGCGTTGGGTCCTTTGAATAAGAAGAGTAAGCCGAGTCCCTGAACGGCTGTTGCGGCAAGCACTGGACTTAAATGTCAAAATAGATCTGCCGATGGCATTGCCTACCCTTGGTAACGGCTGACATTCAAGCTGGCGAATTACCTTAGCCCAGTTTCGAGGGTTGCTCTCAACGTCAGAGCACCAGTGGGTTGCGTCTAAGGCGTGACCACCTCCCAACTTGTCCAAGCGCTTCTTCCGTCTGACCCTGAAAATCAATGCAGCAAATTTGACCGGGTTGAAAAAAGCAAAACTTGGCCTCGAACCTGATTAAACCAGGGCAACATCTATTCAGAACTGCGATCGCCTCCACTGATGAGATCGCAATTTATGACCCCCTTATCCTAAATACTTCCGGAGTCCAAAGCAACTGTCACATCCTGATTCACTCATTGATTTCAGCTTTTCTAGCGTTGACCCGTAATAATATAGGCCACTCGCTTACCAATATTGGTGGCATGATCAGCCATGCGCTCTAGGGCTCGAATGACCAACATCATCAGCAGTAAAGGCTCTACCGGGCCCAGATCTTGAGGCTGCTGTGCCAGGATAGCGTAAAGCAGCTCGTAGTGGTCATCGACCGCATCATCCTTAGTCTTGACGCGCAGGCCCAACTCCGAATCTAGATCTGTCAGCGCCCCCAGGCTCATCGAAACCATAGCTCGACACAAATTGGACATGTGCTCTGCCTCATGCAGATAAGAAGGGGTCGGGTAGCCAACCAGCTTCACAGCCACCTCTCCTAAATCTTCAGCATAATCGCCAATGCGCTCAAGATCACGCACCAACTGCATCAGCGTACCAATATGGCGCAAGTCCTTAGCCACAGGGGATTGCAGGGCAATAAGAGTGAGACAATCTTCTTCGATGCTGCGATAGAACTGGTCAATTTGCTTATCTTGAAGGGCAAGGCGATCCGCAGCGGCCAAGTTGCGCTCAAATAGAGCCTGATGCGCTAGCCAACAAGAATTTTCGACTAAGGCTCCCATCCGCAATGCATCAGCTTGGATGCCCTTCACTTGCCGTTCAAATTGCTTTCGCGTCTGCTGGGGTGTATCAGAACACATGAACTATATTAAGTCATTAAAAAAGAATTTGGGTAGAAAATCATAAACCTAGAGAATGACACGTCACTTTTTTGAAAAGTCTTTCATTTAGTGCTTAAAAAGCAGATGAATATGCAGAAAAAGCATCTATCAATGGCTTCTCGACCCTATCCTTAGGGATGGTTATTGGGCAGATGAAATTGACTAATTGATTTTATTTGGCACTACTAAATGTTACTCAATTTTTTCAACATGTGACAGGGCAATTTCTGGGAAGGTGGACTGAGGGGGTGAAAGCCCAGAGGTGTCGGTCGCCCTAAGAGGCCGTCTGAAAAGCCTCATTCATCCCTGCATTAGCCCCCCCGACCCCCCAAAATTGGGGGGAGAAAGCCAAAAACTCTGCTCATTTCCCCCCAGAATTGGGGGGCTAGGGGGGCAAGTGCAAGGTCTCAGCAACTTCTCAAACAAGCTCTAAAGCCTTCTCAACAGGCATTGATGCAGGTCAGGATTCCGCTCAGAGATGGAGTCGGACTGACCTTGTAAATCCACGAAACATTTGTGCTAACCTATTAAATGCCTCATGCGGGTGTAGTTTAGTGGTAAAACCTCAGCCTTCCAAGCTGATGATGGGGGTTCGATTCCCCCCACCCGCTTTTGTTGTACAGTGACACATGATTTGTCAGCAGGGCTGATTGACCAACAAAAGTTGCACCGCTCCCAGCCGATGGCAGCCTAACTGCGAGCTTAAAGTGAACCCATCCATCAGAGCTTGTTTGAGAAGTTGCTGAGACCTTGCACTTGCCCCCCTAGCCCCCCCAAATTGGACGGCCTCTCACAGCCTGGGGAATCTCCCGAGCTAAGATCTGTAGAGTATTCCCTGTAGATGAGTTCCGGCTGCTCGGGAACCGCCCGATGTGAGCCTGAGCCTTTTTGCTTTGTCCTTGCCGATCGCAGTTGTTGTAAACACTACCATGCCGCAAACCTTAGACCGATCTTCCGTATTAGAGGTGCTTCGTCCGGTTCAAGACCCAGAGCTGCAAAAAAGTCTGGTGGAACTCAACATGATCCGAAATGTTGAGATTCACAATGGCCAGGTCAAATTTACCCTAGTGCTGACGACCCCAGCCTGTCCCCTGCGGGAGTTTATTGTAGAAGACTGCAAAAAGGCAGTGCAAGCTTTACCCGGTGTCACCAACATTGAAGTAGAGGTCACAGCAGAAACCCCCCAGCAAAAAAGTCTGCCAGATCGAACCGGAATTCCTGGTGTCAAAAATATTATTGCGGTGTCCAGTGGCAAAGGTGGTGTTGGCAAAAGCACCGTAGCGGTGAATATTGCAGTTTCCTTAGCCCAGGTCGGGGCTGCTGTAGGCATGATCGACGCCGACATCTATGGCCCCAATGTGCCCACCATGTTGGGCTTAGAAAAGGCTGTCATCGAAGTCCGCAAAGAAGCAGGTGGAGATGTGATGGAGCCAGCTTTTAACCATGGCGTCAAACTAGCTTCTATGGGTTTTTTGATTGACCCAGATCAACCCGTCATTTGGCGCGGCCCCATGTTAAATGGGATCATCCGTCAATTTCTCTATCAAGTAGACTGGGGCGAGTTAGACTACCTCATCGTAGACATGCCTCCCGGCACTGGAGATGCTCAGTTAACCCTGGCTCAGGCCGTGCCGATGGCCGGAGTGGTGATTGTCAGCACCCCCCAAACTGTGGCTCTGCTGGATGCTCGCAAAGGATTACGGATGTTCCAGCAGCTCGGCGTAACCGTCCTGGGATTGGTGGAAAATATGAGCTACTTTATTCCCCCCGATCGTCCAGAGGTGCAATATGACATTTTTGGTTCAGGTGGCGGCCAAAAGATTTCCCAAGAACTTGAGGTGCCCTTGATTGGCTGTGTGCCGCTAGAGATTCCAGTGCGGGAGGGCGGCGATAATGGCTTGCCCATTGTGCTAGCTCAGCCAGAATCCGCTTCTGCGATCGCACTGCGCAAAATCGCAGCCGACGTTGCCGCCCGGGTTTCAGTGGCGGCGCTATCCTAGAACGGTTGCTAGCTCCATTGAGAACAACGCCATGTTAGCCCAGAAATCTAGGCGGTTTCCCTGGCAGTTATGGCTGAAGCCCTGGCTAAAGCTAGATCCAATTTTAGTGATCTTGCCTACCGCCTTGACCCTTTTAGGCGGACTCCTCATTCGCAGTGCCGAAATGCACCAGGGTTGGACAGACTGGCTCCAACACTGGGTTATGGGTGGCGTGGGTTTGGCACTCGCCCTAGCTCTGGCGCGCTGTCGCTATGAGGCGCTGCTGCATCTGCATTGGTTCGTCTATGGGCTAATCAATGCGTCGCTGATTGCAGTGATGGCGCTGGGTACTGCGGCACTGGGAGCACAGCGCTGGATTACAATTTTGGGCTTTAATGTCCAGCCTTCCGAGTTTGCCAAAGTGGGGCTGATTTTGACCCTAGCAGCGGTATTGCATCAGAAACCCGCCTCGACCATTCCTGGCGTAGTTCGAGCGCTATTGATTGCGGCTCCGCCCTGGATTTTGGTCTTTTTGCAGCCTGACCTGGGAACATCTTTGGTGTTTGGTGCCATTACCCTAGGGATGATTTACTGGGCCAATGCCAACCTGGGCTGGATTGTACTGATGTTTTCGCCCTTGGTGTCAGCACTAATGCTGAATGTGCCACTGCCGGGGAACCTGAATTGGATTCTGGGCGGCACTTGGGTCGCGGCCATGGGGTTGGTGGCGTGGTTGACCTTACCGGTCAAAAAACTGGGTGCCAAGGTCAAATACCGTCTCACCGGAGCGATTGTAGCAGTTGCCATCAATCTCAGCGCCAGTGCCCTGGGGCGCTTTCTCTGGGGCATCCTCAAGGATTATCAAAAAGATCGTCTAATTCTATTTTTGGATCCCGACAAAGATCCACTGGGTGGGGGCTATCACCTGATCCAGTCCCGGATTGCCATTGGAGCTGGGGGTCTATGGGGTCGAGGATTGAACCAAGGAACGCAAACTCAGTTGAACTTCATTCCAGAGCAGCATACCGACTTTATTTTTTCTGCCGTGGGTGAGGAGTTAGGACTGGTGGGCGGTCTCTTGATCTTGCTTGCCTTTTGGCTGATCTGTGTGCGGCTGGTCGTGATTGCCCGCACCGCCAATGAGGACTTTGGATCGCTGCTGGCTATGGGGGTGTTTTGGATGGTGCTCTTTCAAGTCATCATCAACGTGGGCATGACCATTGGCCTTGCCCCTGTGACCGGAATTCCGCTGCCCTGGCTTAGCTATGGGCGTTCGGCGCTATTGACCAACTTTATTGCGATTGGTCTAGTTGAGTCTGTAGTGCAGTGTCGCAAGAAACGCCACTATTAATTAAAACCCTGACCGGCAACCCTTAGTAGCTATCATTCTCACCGACAGTTTTCAAACCCAAGCACCGATTGGCCTGGTTGAGTCGGTCAGCAATGGCTTGTCGCCAGACCAGACTGACCTTTGAATCTGCCAGAATTTCCTGCGCCAGCTCTCGGTAGAGAGCACTGGTGGCCGCGTTGACTTGTTCCAACAAGCCGAGCTTATGATAGACAGTCCGGGGAGAAACGTTCATGGGGCCTTGCCTCCTTTGGGATGGCTGTAATGTTAACAATTATATACAGGGAATGCTAGGGCAATTGGGTGTGACCCATGAGGTAGCGATCGCACTCCCTCGCCGCCCCCCGACCTTCATTGAAAGCCCAGACCACCAAACTTTGGCCGCGCCGACAGTCGCCAGCCGCAAACACCCCGGGCAGACTGGTAGCATAGCCGCCGTAGTCCGCTTTGACATTGCCTCGGGGATCACGGTCTAGTCCCAGCGCATCCAGCAGGGGTTGCTCTGGCCCCAAAAAGCCCATGGCCAGCAACACCAACTGAGTGGGCAAAACTGCCTCCGTGCCAGGGATCGGCTGAGGCGTCATGCGTCCCTGGTCATTGCGCTGCCAATCTACTTTGACGGTATGCACGGCTTTGACCTGGCCATTTTCATCGCCCTCGAAATGCGTAGCGGTGGTTAAATAGCCGCGCGGATCTGCCCCAAATTGATCTGCCGCCTCTTCCTGGCCGTAGTCCAGGCGATAGACCTTAGGCCACTGGGGCCAGGGATTGTCAGGGGAACGGCTTTCGGGGGGTTTGGGCATAATTTCGAGCTGCACCAAGCTCTTACAGCCATGGCGGATCGAGGTGCCCACACAGTCCGTGCCGGTATCGCCGCCGCCAATGATGACCACATCTTTATCGGTGGCTGAGATGAAGTTGGCATGGGGCTGGCGATCCAACAGGTTTTGGGTATTGGCAGTGAGGAAGTCCATGGCAAAATGGATGCCCTGAAGCTCCCGACCGGGAATGGGCAGATCTCGCGGTTGAGTTGCGCCAGTACACAGCACCACGGCATCAAAGTCTTTGAGCAGTTGTTCTACGGGCAGATTTTTGCCCACCTCGGTATTGCACTGAAAGGTGATCCCCTCCTGCTCTAGGATCTGGAGGCGGCGCAGCACTACGGCTTCTTTGTCCAGCTTCATGTTGGGAATGCCGTACATGAGCAAGCCACCGGGACGGTCAGCCCGCTCAAACACCGTTACCCAGTGCCCAGCTTTGTTGAGTTGATCGGCGGCACAGAGCCCAGCGGGGCCAGAACCGACGACAGCCACTCGCTTCCCAGTGCGTTTGGCTGGGGGTTGGGGGGTAATCCAGCCTTCCTCCCAGCCTTTGTCGATAATGGCGTGTTCGATGCTCTTAATGGTGACGGGGGGGTTGTTGATCCCCAGGACGCAGGCTCCTTCGCAGGGGGCAGGGCAGACGCGACCCGTGAACTCCGGAAAATTATTGGTCTTATGGAGCCGATCTAAAGCCTCGTGCCAGAGGCCGCGATAAACTAGGTCATTCCACTCGGGGATCAGGTTGTGGATGGGGCAACCACTGGCCATGCCATTGATTTGATTGCCCGTGTGGCAAAAGGGGATGCCGCAGTCCATGCACCGTGCCCCTTGGGTTCGTAGCTTTTCCTCTGGGAAGGGCAGATGAAATTCGTCCCAGTTGCGGATGCGATCGCGGGGAGATACCTCCGCAGGCAGCTCTCTCAGATACTCAATGAATCCAGTGGGTTTTCCCATGATTTTGCTTAAATAAAGTTTTTGAGTTCAATATAGCGGTTTACAGACCAATGGAGTACATGGGGTGCAGGAGGCAGTGCCCCCTACGTGGGGGTTCCACCCCCACACCCCATACCTCACTCAGGTGAGAACCGCTGTATTCAATGTTTCTAATCACAGTTCTTGCATTTTTAGCCAGCCAAAAACCTGATTCACAGTGAGATTGAGTGGGATAGAATCTAGTGAAGTCAAATTGTCCTCTCCAAGCTTAAGCTCCGGCTGCTGCTGAGGCTGAAAGATCAAAATTGATCGATCCCTTAGATCTAGTAACCATCCTAAGGTACAGCCATGCTTGAGGCAGTGGAGAATATTACCCATTACGTGGTTTGAACTTTGATCAGGAGAGAGGATTTCAATTGTCCAATCGGGGGCACGGTACACATCATCTAGGGGTTCGCCATTCGCATCCATTTCAATATTTTGCCATTGCAGTACCGCTATATCGGGAATAACAGAACGTTCACCAAAGGTACAGCGCAGTTCTGGAAAAGCATAAGCAATCTGACTCTTTTCGCTCACTTCGTTGATGGCATAGAGGAGTTTTCTCTGAAGACGGGCGTGTCGAGTCTTGGGCATTGGCTTTTGTCGGACTTTACCCTCAGCATATTCGCTAGGGGGTTTAGTCTCTGGAAGCTTGAGAAATTCGGCCAAAGTCAAAGGCTTTGATACAGATTGAACCATGGCTTCACATCAGGGCACTGGGAAAAAAGAATTTTTTAACGAGTCAACAACCCCACCCACAAGGGGATGGGGCTTGTGATTCAAGTTCCCATCTCTGGGCAGACCACAATAGGCTGATTGACCGCAGCCCTGAGTTTTAGAAAATCCTCACGAATATTCACCGCAGCGTTGTAATCCGCATGGCACTCATACCCACACTTCTTGCACCGAAATTCAGCCTGAGACGGGCGATTCCCTCGCTCAATATGTCCACATTGGCTGCATTTCTGAGACGTGTAGCGCGGGTCAACAAAATCCACATTTACACCCCTAGCTTCGGCTTTGTAGGCTACGAATGCCTGGAGCTGAGCAAAGCTCCATCCATGCAGTCTGCGACGTTGAGCCTTTCTCATCTTGGCTCTACCCCGAATGTTCGTGAGGTCTTCAAAAACCAATGTTGCCCCGGGCTTAACAGACTGAGCCAACCGCTTACTCAGCACATGGTCACAGTCTTTGCGGAAACGTCTCTGTCTGCCCGACACCTTTTTCAGGTGTCGCTTGGCAGATTTCGTGCCTTTGCTTTGAAGTCTACGGCGCAACTCAACTGTGCTATCTTCTATTCCTTTCCAATGGTCAGAACCGTACTGGCTCCCTCTGCTATCAACAGCAGGGGAGGCGATACCCAAATCCACTCCGACAACCTCATCGGTAGCACCTGTTTCAGGAGTTTCAACCTCCATGACAATGTGCAACCACCATCGCCCTTTGCGGTCTTGCAACAAGTCTGCACTGGTGTTCTTCCAGTTCAAGTATTGCCGATAGTATTCAGCGATT
>NZ_WVIC01000029.1 GCF_009939295.1 Petrachloros mirabilis ULC683 | reverse complement strand
GTTTCCACGATGATTCTCGAAAAATAGTGATTCTTTTAAGCCTGAGTAGTTACGATTGCTCAATTAAGACCTCTGACCAAGAGACGGGGCTTTCCCTCGGTGACCGGGCCTGTTTGGCTTTAGGCATGAGACTGCAAATTCCCGTATTGACTGCAGACACAGCTTGGGGGGAGCTAACCCTAAATGTATTACTTCAGATGACTCGTTAGTCTCTAACTTTAGGTCACAAAGTGATGTTTAATGTTTTCCAAAATCGACTCGAACTGGCGGGCATTCTCACCACCGTCACCGCTTTGCGGATTTCCCAGGGGCGCTCAGCGGAGCCGATTGGGTCTGATTTGCCGGTGGTCAAAGACGCCCTGGGGCGTCCATTCATTCCAGGGTCGAGCTTTAAGGGGGCGCTGAGATCGCGCCTTGAAAGCTTTCTCCGAGGGATTGTTGGCAATCATCGTAAGCTAGTGGCCGATCCAGCCCTTGAGTCCGAATGGTCACTGACCGCCAGGGAGATCCAAAACCTGAAGGCGCAGCATGGCACCGATGCTGCCCTCACCGCAGCCATTGTGGCGGAAACCGATCTGGTCTCACGGCTCTTTGGCTCTCCCTGGATCGCCAGCAAGTTCCAGGTGCGGGATCTAACCGTGTTGCCTGACGCCTGGTTTGGACAGTACCAAGAGCGAGATGGGGTTGCCATTGACCGCGATACCGAAACCGCTGCCGAGGGCAAACTCTATGACTTTCAGGTGGTTCCGGCAGGCACCCCCTTTCACTTCCAGGTTGTAGTCGAAAATGCCGAAGACTGGGAACTGGGCTTGCTGATGATTGGCCTGCACCAGTTTGAAACCGAGCAAATTCCCCTGGGAGGTGGGCGCTCGCGGGGGCTGGGCGTGGTTAAACTCGACCTCACCCAGACTTGGTGGATGGACTACCCCGAGGATCAACCCGAGCAGTTGCTCCGCTACCTACAGCGCCTAGTTGCAGGCGAGAAAGACCATTACCAACTCAATCTAGAAACCTTTGCTGAGCACAAGCAGGACTGGGTTCAATCCCTGATCGCCAAACTCACTGAGGAAATGCAGAGCAGCCAGAGACAGTCTGGTTCAACAACGACAGTCGTTGAATAACCTGAAAATTCGCAATAGAAACCCATGCACAAACGTTTTGTGAATCACTGCACTCTTGACCTAACCCTGTCGGCCTGTGGCCCCATCCTGATTAAGTCGGGCAAAGAGGGGGCTGACCCCACCAAGCCGGATATGGAATTTGTGGAAACCTACCATGGGGGGGGTCGCTCCATTTATCTACCCGGTAGCTCCCTGAAAGGAGCGATTCGTGCCCATGCGGAGCGGATTGTCAGAACGGTGGGAGGGGACAAGTCATCCTCTAATCCTGGGCAAATCTGGGCCAGCGATCCCTTAAACCGGAGTCTTTTTCAAGCTCTGGAAAAGGAGAAGGATACCCAAAAGGTTTATCGGCTCTCGTCTTTTACGGATCAGTTATTTGGCAGTACCGCGATTGCCAGCCGCCTGCGGATTGAGGATGCCTACCCCGTGGATCGCAAGCAACTCAAGGTGGAAGAACGCAATGGAGTGGCGATTGATCGGGTGTTTGGCTCAGTGGCCGTTGGCCCCTTTAACTACCAGGTGTGTACCGCTGGCGATTTTCGCACCCAAATTCACCTGAAAAACTTTACCCTGGCGCAGTTAGGGCTGATTGGTTTGGTGCTGCGCGATCTAAACGATGGCTGGTTTGGATTGGGGTTTGCCAAGTCGCGGGGCATGGGGCTGGTTGAAGTCAAACTCAACTCAGCCGTGGTGCAGTATCCGGGCTGTATGCTCAGCGATGACCACATCCAGGCCATGGGGTCTGGACAAACCTGGGGCAAGAATTGCCTGTTGGGGGTGGGTGAGTTTTTGAATGAAGCAGAGGCCCAAGCCTATGGCTTCCCTCGCCCGGATGAGCAGGCAACCCCAGTGGCGGCGGATCGGATGCCCCTGGGGTTTGGGGTGCAGCTCACTTGGTCAGGGGCAGAGGAAGTCCAGAGCTTTTTTGAGCAGGCGGTGCGTGCTTGGTCGCAAGTGTTGGGGGTGGCAGCATGAGTGCCTTTGTGGGAACTCAAACTGTTGCGGATGCGGCGGCACTCACAGCCCAGCTAGAGCCGTTTCAGACCGAAGGGTCTTGGCTATTTCTCAAATGGCCCCACCAAGTCAGTGGTTTTTGTCAGGCACTCCCCCCAGAGTTCCCTAGCCCTGAGGGGCAACTGCTGACCCCCCAGTTAGAACTGCGCTGGAAACCCCAAGGTCAGGGCTACAGCCTCTTGCTGCTCAGCATCGCGGGCGCAGTACCCGAGTTTGAGCCGGTGGGCCAGACTTGGCTCACCCAAGACCACAGCGCTTTTCTGTATCCCGAAACCGAGACGCGCTTTCCTCGGGGGCTGCGCTATCAGGCGTTGAAGCTGGGGCAGCGGTATTTTCTCGATGCCCAGACTGCTACGGTTCATTTTGCTGCATTAAGTGTGAGGTAAGGCTATGCCCAATTCGTCTCAACCTCCTCGACGCCCAGATCAATCCCGGTCGAATGCCGAATCAGCCCCCAAGCCCTATGGATTTGTCGCCTTCCCCAGCAAAGCCCCCAACCTCAAAAATCCGAAAGATCACCATGGCCACGATCGCTATCGCCCAGATCGGTTGCATGGCAAGCTGGAGCTAAAGCTGACAGTCAAAACGGCGGTGCATATCTCAACCGGGATTGTGGCTCGGGGGGAGGATGTGGGCGATCGCGTACCCCTGATTAAAACCATGGCCCAGAGCCAACAGCAGCAGCTCACGATTCCGGGCAGTTCGCTGAAGGGAGTGGTGCGCTCGGTGTTTGAAACTCTTACCAATAGCACTCTGGCAGTGACTACTGGGCGCTATCGGCAAAAGATGCCCCAGGAACGCTTGCCCTGTAACCGCAAGGAAGAACTCTGCCCAGCCAGCTTAGTCTTTGGGGCGCTGAGCTGGCAGGGGTTGATTCACTTTACCGATGCCACCTGTGAGGCGGCAAAGTCAAGTACAGGGTTTATGCCGTCGCTCTATCGCCCCCGACCAGATCAGAGTCCGGCCTACTTTCGCAATGGCCGAGCGGTGGGTCGCAAGTTTTATTACCATGCTGTCAAAGCCGTCAGCGGTGGCGACCGGGGAATTCCGGTGCAGCAGGCGGGGACTGAGTATGTGTTTGGGACGACGCTCCAGTTTATGAACCTATCGGCGGCGGAGGTCGGCACCCTTTTGATTGCCTTGGGGCAAGACGCCAAATATCCCCTGGCGCTGAAAGTAGGCGGTGGCAAGCCCATTGGCATGGGGACAATGACCATCGAAGTGGTGGCTTTAGAAAAGCCTGACAATCTGAAGGCTCGTTATACCACCTATGCGCTGCCGGAGTCGGATCGCCTCATGGAGCAAGCCCTGAAGCATTGGATGGAGGGTGCGATCGCAGCCGCCCATCGCACCTTGATCGAAAAACCACAATTAGAAGCGTTGGCGGACATTCTCAAGTGGCCGACCACTCGCAGCGCACCGGAGGGCATGTACTGATGATGCAACTGATTGAGACCCAGATGGCTGAGGCTGAGTTGAATGAGGTGCAGTGGCAGTTGGCAGATGCGATCGCACGTCAACTGGTACTGGCAGAGACAGACTTCAATGAGCTACGCAAAGCGATTGCCTACCTCCGCGCCTATGCTGACCGAGAGAATGCCGGGAAACACTTTTTTGACTATCTTCAGACCCTGGCCCGCCACGGCAGGCGCATTGGCCACAGTCAACAAACCCAGGGCTACTTTGAACACATTGCTGAGGTTTGCCAGCAGGGGCTGAGTGTCTACCAAGAGGATGTGCACACGATGCTGCAAGTGCTGGGTTGGACGGCTCGGCTGATGCCGTACTACCTGGCGGCTCCCCCGGTAGGGGAAGTCACTTTGCCCACGGTGCCTTCAGCGCGAGCGGCAGAGGTGCAGGCGGTGCAGGCAGCCCATGAGTTTGTGGAAGGTCAAACGCTTTCGGCGGTGGTGATTGGCATCAAGGGCAATAAGGTTACCTATGAGTTGCTGGGGGCGATCAAGTTAACCGAAAAGGAGCCAAAACGGTTCAAAACCTTGTCAGAAGGGCAAGCGGTGACGGTTGTAGTAAAGGCCCTGAAAGAGGATGGCAGTCTTAAAAGTGTGAAGTGTGCAGATTAGCCGAGGTGGCAGTCCCTCCCTCTGGGCTACCGTGTACACACATCTCTAGTTCTCCGTGTTCCACGCTGCATTAGCCCCCCCAACCCCCCAAAATTGGGGGGAGAAATCCGAAAGTTAGAACTAGTTCCCCCCAGAATTGGGGGGCTAGGGGGGCGAGTGCAAAGATTTTGAATTTTTCAAGACTTGTATGTACACGGTAGCCCTCTGGGAGAGGGCTGTCTCCCCTTGCTCCACTCCTGGCCAATGTGGCTTACTTGCTGGTGCAGTTGTACGATTATTGCAGAACGTCTAGTCAGACTGGAGAGGTGTTGATATGGATGCAAGCCTCAAAATTCAAGAATTATACGATCTAGATTTTGTGGAGTGGTGTGAAACAACAGCTTCTCAGCTTAAAGCTAGGAATTTTGAGCAATTAGATCTGGATAATCTAATTGAGGAGATTGAAGGGTTGACGAAACATGACCGGCGGGAATTAAGAAACCGATTGACGGTCTTGTTAGCTCATTTACTCAAACGGATCTATATAGATAGTCCAGAGAAATTTCATGGATGGGAACTCACAATTCGAGAGCAACGCCGTCAAATCCAAGACCTACTGCAAGATTCGCCTAGCCTAAAACCCTATTTTGACGAAGTATTCAATACAGCTTATCAAAATGCCCTCGATGATGTCTGCTTTGAATATCAGCAGACAGAGTTCCCTGATACTTGGAAATTTGATCTGGAGCCTAGTTCTCTTTTGTTCAAAAGCTATTGGCAGGCAAATTCAACATCTCTTGAATAAGATATAGCGGTTCTCACCTGAGTGAGATATGGGGTGTGGGGATGGAACCCCCACGCAGGGGGAACTGCCTCCTGCACCCCATGTATTCCATTGATCTGTAAACCGCTATAGCCATCCTTAATCAGTTGTGAACAATGTTTCACCAGCCCTGTCTATGGCCACTGTTCTGTTTGTTTAGGTACATTATCAATAAGTGACTGATAAAATTATATTGTTATACCTTTAAGATTTCATGTCTGTTTGGGGAGCCTATGACCACCGCCACTGTTCCAACACCATCGGTTGATCGACATCCCTTGCTCTTAAATGTTCAGAATGTTGCTTTGAAGGTGACACCGGAGCACTTTGATCAACTTTGCATTGATAACCCAGATCTACGCCTGGAATTAATCAAAGATGGAGAATTGACTGTTATGCCTCCCACGGGTGGCGAAGGTGGTAAAAGAAACTTAAATTTAGCCGTTGAAGTTGGCCTCTGGAATCGCCAAACAAGTCTGGGTGAAGCATTTGATTCTTCCACAGGTTATGATTTCACGGCATTTGGGGGTGGCAAATTATCGCCGGATCTGTCTTGAATTGAAAAACCTCGAACAGTCCTGGGTCATTCCCTATACAAACCATCAAGTTGTGCGGCGGCAGATAGCCTCGAATATTCGTCGATAGCTTCCGCTCCGTCCGCATCAACGCAGTGTTAGGCAGCGTATGGATCTCGGCGTTGTCTCAAAATATGATTCAGAAAACTATATAGCACTATATGTTGAAATTGTAACCAGCAGCTATACTACCTGTAGTGTTTATCGTGACCATTTGGGTGTAGCAAAGTAATTTACTTTTGATCCCGTTTTATAATAAATAGTACCCTTGACCTATAGCCAGTCAAAAAGAAAATCTAATGACAGTACAGGTACAACTTGAACAAAACATCCAAGATGTGGTAGAGACAAACAAGCCAGAAGTTGTATGGAAGTCTAGTAATGGACTTTCCTGCCTGTACCACGGTGATAGTTTAGAACTTATGGCTTCGCTGCCTGCTGAGAGCGTAGACTGCATCTGGACTGATCCCCCCTATAACCTTTCAAATGACGGGATTACCTGTGTCGCTGGGCGTATGGTTAAAGTGAATAAAGGTGAATGGGATCGTAGTCAAGGTGTTGAGCTAGATCATGAGTTTAACAAAGCTTGGTTGGCTGCTTGCTATCGTCTACTTAAGCCAGCGGGCACTATATGGGTAACGGGTACTCTGCATGTATATCCATCAGTTGGATTTGCTATGCAGCAGCTTGGATTTCGCATTCTGAATGACATTATCTGGGAAAAACCCGCTCCACCTCCCAATTTAGGATGTCGCTGTTTTACTCATTCAACAGAACTAATATTATGGGCGACTAAGGCACGTAAAGGAAAAGAGCGTTACACCTTTAATTATGATGAGATGAAGGCTGAAAATGGCGATAAGCAGATGAAAAATGTCTGGCGAATGTCTTCCCCTAGTAAAGCTGAAAAATTCTACGGGAAGCACCCAACACAAAAGCCTATTGATCTTGTTGCACGGTGTCTTCGAGCAAGTACAAATCCAGGTGATTTAGTTTTTGATCCTTTTTCAGGATCTTCTACTACCGGAGTTGCCGCTTTATCCCTAGGTCGGAAGTTTATTGGTTGTGAAGCAGATACAGGTCATATTGAACTATCAATTAAACGATTGAGTAACCTTGTTCAAGTTGAATTGCCACCTGCCTTGAAGCAAGGTCATCTATGGAAAGAGTAGACGCGATTAGCAGGCTCAACACGCTGGTAGGTCAGGATCTTCGGCAGCTAGCAGGCCAATTTAATGTCACGGTTTGGAGCCAAGACAACAAGAAAAATAAAGGCTGGGCTGGCCATACGATTGAGCGTTATTTGGGCTTGGCTCTCAACTCATCTCGATCACCCAACTTTGGCAGTTGGGAGCTAAAGCTAGTTCCATTAGTAGCCCGACGAACAGGAGCGCTTAGGGTAAAAGAAACGATGGCTATCACTATGATTGATCCTGTAGAGGTTGTAAACAAAGAGTTTGAGGAAAGCCACCTCTTCAACAAGTTACAGAAAATCGTTGTTGTGGCGCGTATCTTCGAGAGCCAAGCAGATGAGCGCTCTCTTGTGCATTCAGTAGCTTCTTTCGATCTTGATAATCCTGAAATTTATGATCAGGTGAAAGCAGATTACAACCTTGTTCGAGAAACAATAAAAACTCAAGGATTTTCAAATCTTAGTGGCAAAATGGGCAAACTTGTGCAGCCAAGAACAAAAGGGCAAGGCCATGGAAGCACCTCTCGCGCTTTCTATGCTCGCACAGGGTTCGTCGCGCACATTTTGGGAGAGGGCTACTCGATTCCTTTACCCGTCACACAAGAATAAATATTTTCTAGATAATTTTGTGCTAGTTATAGCCCATGTATCAAACAGGCAATTTACCGCCTGCGCCTCAACAGGTAACTTGAGCAACCTAACATAAATTTCTGTTGAAGGTTCATGCACACCTTGAAGGCCATCTCCTGCTCTGGGCTACTAAGTACAGAATTTCCAAGGCTGAGACTTTGATGCATTGAGAAACCAGGAATAGAAGGGGTTCAGTATTGCCAGATTGCCATGCGACGACGGCATCAATGTAGAGCTTTTAAGCCCCTGCAATAACGGGGACACACCGCTCACATAGGTGAGGATGGTTTGGGTGATCGCCGACATGCACAGAATAGTTCCAGCAGCGATCGCACTTCTGACCCTCGGCGGTTACAATCCCCACCCCCAAAGACTCAGTTTTCAGGTGATGGGGCACAGAAGCCAAGGCATCGGGAGACGATAGGAGTTCAATTTGGGAGGTCAGGAACAAATACCGGAGGGTATCCACAACCTCTGCATCTTTGCCCACCGGGGGATTGAGGGCGGCCAGGATCGTTTGCAGATCCGAATCGCTGACATAGAGCAGAACTTTAGCATCCAGGGAAGAGCCAATTAGCTTTTCAGTCCGAGCCTGTTCCAACACCTTATTCACCTCTTGGCGCACCTGGCGCAACTGCACCCACCGGGTGGCCAGGTCAGGATCCGACCACTGGGGATCGAGCCTCACCCAGCCAGCCTCAAAGACTGATTTATATGGGGTTGCATAGGGAAGTGCCTGCCAGATGTCCTCGGCCATGTGTGACAGCACCGGGGCAATGGCGCGAGCCAGATTTTCCAGTGCCAGGGCTAAGAGGGTTTGGCAACTGCGCCGTCGAGGGGCATCGGGATGGCTAATATACAGTCGATCCTTGGCAATATCCAGATAAAAATTGGACAGATCCACCACGCAGAAGTTCTGCACCGTCTGGAAAAACCGAAAGAACTGGTAGCTCTCAAAAGCATCCGTGACCTCAGTGAACACCTCGGTCATGCGGTGCAGCATATAGCGATCCAACTGGGGAAGCTGGTCGTAGGGCACTGCTTGAGTGGCTGGGTCAAAATCATGAAGGTTGCCAAGCAAGAAGCGAGCTGTGTTGCGGATCTTGCGATAGACATCGGCCAACTGTTTCAAGATCGTCTTACCCAGGGGCACATCGGAAGCATAGTCTACCGAAGCCACCCACAGACGCAGCACATCAGCGCCATAGGGGGGATCTTGCTTCTGGTTCTTGCCACCCTCAATGACAATAGCGGGATCAACAACATTGCCTAGGGATTTACTCATTTTGCGGTTGTGCTCATCCAAGACAAACCCATGGGTGAGTACGGTTTTGTAGGGAGCCTGTCCAGCTGCCGCGACACTGGTGAGCAGACTAGACTGGAACCAACCCCGGTGCTGATCTGAACCTTCCAGGTAAAGATCTGCTGGGTAGTGCAGTTCTGGACGCTGCTCTAGCACAGCGGCCCAGGAAGAGCCAGAGTCGAACCACACATCCATGGTGTCGGTGCCTTTGCGGTAGGGGCGGCCATTGCTGCGATAGGGTTCAGGCAACAACTCGGCAACGGGGAGTTGCCACCAGGCATCAGAACCTTGCTCAGCCACAATAGCTTGGATGTGGCTGAGGGTGGCTTCGTTCAGCAGCGGTTCCCCCGTTTCTTCGTCATAGAACACGGGAATGGGCACGCCCCAACTGCGCTGGCGAGAAATGCACCAGTCGGCGCGCTCGGAGACCATGGCGGTAATGCGATTTTCTCCTTGGGCAGGAATCCACTGAATGTTGGCAATGGCAGCCAATACAGCTTCCCGAAATCCTTCCACCGATGCAAACCACTGCTCGGTAGCTCGCAGGATTACGGGTTTCTTAGTGCGCCAATCGTAGGGATATTTATGGATATAGGCTTCTTCCTTCAGTAAGGATCCGGCTTCGGTGAGGGCTTGAATCACGGCTTCATTGCCACCATCCAACACATTTAGCCCTGCGAAGGGTCCCGCTTCTGCCGTAAAACAGCCCTGGGCATCCACCGGGGAGAGCAAGGCCAGCCCATAGTGCTGTCCGACTTGATAGTCTTCTTGTCCATGCCCTGGGGCTGTATGTACCAGACCGGTTCCTGAGTCGGTCGTGACGTAATCTCCCAGCACCAGCGGTCCCTCGCGGTCAAAGAGAGGATGGCGATAGGTAGAATGCTCTAGCACTTTCCCCAGCAACGTCTTTTCTAGAGTCAGGGATGTGCCCAAGGTATGGGACAGCCGCTCTACCAAATCTGCTGCCACCAGTAAATGCCCCCCCTCGTAACGCACCACTGCATAGGTGAGATTAGGGTTAAGGCATACTGCTAAGTTCCCCGGAATCGTCCAGGGGGTTGTCGTCCAAATGGCAGCCTTGAGATCTGGGAATGCCGAACCCAGGACGGCTTGAGCCTTAGCAGACAAGCCTGTGATCGGGAAGGTCACATAAATACTGCGAGAGCTATGCCCCTCAGGATATTCCAACTCTGCTTCCGCTAGGGCGGTTTGGGAACTGGGACTCCAGTACACGGGCTTTAACCCCCGATAGATATAGCCCTTGAGTACCATCTGGCCAAAGACACCGATTTGGGCGGCTTCATAGGCGGGAGCAAGGGTGAGGTAGGGATGACTCCAGTCGCCCCAGATGCCATATCGCTGGAAGCTTTGTCGCTGCTTATCGACTGTTTTAAGGGCAAAGTCGCGGGCTTTGCGGCGGAGTTTAAATGGGGTTAGCTGCGATCGCACCTCCGCGTCAAGGGTTTGCAACACCTTCAGCTCAATGGGCAGGCCGTGGCAGTCCCAGCCAGGGACGTAGCGCACCTTGCGCCCCTGCAAAAGCTGATATTTATTGATGATGTCTTTGAGAATCTTGTTGAGGGCATGACCGATGTGCAGATCTCCATTGGCGTAGGGGGGACCATCGTGGAGAATAAACGGCTCACCAGGATTGTCCTGAGCCAGTCGCTCATACACTTGCTGTTCAGTCCAAAACTGTTGCAGTTGCGGCTCACGCTTCACAGCATTGGCGCGCATCTCAAAGGAGGTCTGAGGCAAGTTGACGGTATCTTTGTAGCGTCCTGAATCGGTCACGGGTTTGCAAGTAATGGGGCAATCGTTCTCTTCATTATCGGGGAGATGCTCCCCTGGCTTCAAGGTCACCCAAGGATGACCGTCATCCACCTATTCACCGATGGCATGACTGTGATGGGATGAGCGCAAGCCGGACTGTGAATCAACGGATGAGAACTCTGGGTGGAAGGCTTTGCAGTAAGCTACCCTCCATCAACATTAAGAGGCTGTTTAAAAAGCCTCATTCATCCCTGCATTAGCCCCCCCGACCCCCCAATTCTGGGGGGAGAAAGCCAAAAACTCTGACCATTTCCCCCCAAAATTGGGGGGCTAGGGGGGCGAGTGTAAGGTCTAAGCAACTTGTCAAGCAAGCTCTAAGGGTCTTGTGCTGGAGGGGGCCAGTTGGGGTCTTCCTCAACTGCCACCGTCTCGACGTCAGACGATTCTGATGGCAGAGCCTCTGGATCGTCAGTCCCATCTTCAGCAGGCGTCTCCATCGTAGTCTCGATCTCTGCTGGGGATATATCAGAGGTCTCTGGCATCGAGGCTGGCGGAGGCACCGGCACGGGGTTTTCTACCTCGGCGATGGCATCTGCCTCGGCGGCAATGGCCGAATCTGCTTCGGAACCCAATTCAGAGATTTCTTCCTTCACAGCGGAGGGGGCATCTGTAACGTCATCGTCAGTCACGACCTCTTCCAAAGCCGGGCTGTCTGTCTGTGCGGAGGGTGCCTCAACTTCTACAGAGAGGTTTTCAGGAGGTGTAGCTTCCTCAACTAAATCGATAGCCGGTGTTTCAGCAGGTGGTGGTGCTTCTTCTACAATCACTGGTGCTGCTGGTTCAGATGAGCTTTGGAGTGGAGTCGCCTCTGCAACTGGCTCTGGGACTTCATTGATTTCTACGACTGTGTCTTCCTGAGCCATGTCTGTGGCTGCAACAGGTGGTTCTGGAGGGGCTGAAACGGGAACGGCAGTCTCCGGCGCACTGGTGTCAGTGTCTTCTTCCCAAATGTCATCAACTTCTGGTTGAAGTGGAGGGGGTACTTCAGTCTCTGCCTGGGATTTGCCTTTGAACAGAGACTGCACTTTTTCCTTCAGAGGGGTCAGCCCAGCCAGTAAATTGGCAGCGCTATTTTCCTCACTCTTTTGCCCTGAACCCGAGAGCGAAGACTCGGCGGTTTGGGTTACCTTGTCTAATGCTTGTTGTGCCAAGCTCGCTGCTTTTTGTAAGTATGGGGGGACAGGAGTTTGTTGATCGGGGGGCATCAGAGCCCGTCGCTGGGTCATCGTTTGCCAGCCCAACCACACCAGCAAGGCAACGCCTGCTGCTTCGCCGAGGAGCAGGCCGCCTGTGACCCGTCCGGCGTAAATCCAGAGCATTAGGGCATAAAACAACCCTATCCCACTCCAAAGCAAATCATTATTGCGCCGCACCTCTGGGAATATAAAAGCCGCCAGATAAATTCCCAGGCTTCCCAGCCCGACAATCCACACCAGCAGGTATGTCAGCATGACAAAAGTCCTCCCTTTTTGTTCATCTCCAGCAAGCTAATATCACTTTACTAGGGAGGTGGACGCAAACAAATGGGTTGGCCAGCCTGATCTACCCAGGGATCAAGGCAATGCCTGGGGTTGAGAAGAAGTGCAATGGAAACTGAAACCTCAGAGCAAGGCATCCAGCAGGGTGTGCAGCTTCAACTGAATTTCGGCTAGTTCCCGCTTTGGATCTGACCCAGCTACGATACCGGCTCCCGCATAGAGACGAGTCATGGTGCTGTTGATTAAGGCTGAGCGAATTCCGACGGCAAATTCACCATTCCCTTGGGTGTTGACCCATCCCAATGGGGCGGCATAGAGATGACGTTCAAAGGTTTCATACCGGCGCAGTAGATCCTGGGCTAGGGTTCGGGGCATTCCGGCAACGGCTGGGGTGGGATGCAGTGCTGCCAAAATTTCAAGGATGTGTAGCGAGGGCGGGAGAGTTGCAGTGATTAGGGTTCGCAGGTGCTGAATATTTGACAGTTGCAGCAAGTGGGGAAAGGAAGCTTGCTGAGGATCTAGGTGAAGCTGACGTAAGCAAGTCCGGATAAATTCCAGGACAACTTGGTGTTCATGCACATCCTTAGCGCTGCTGAGAAGTTGATTGCCCAGGGAGGCATCTTCAAGCAGGGTGGCACCTCGGGGTGCTGAGCCAGCGAGCACATCGGTAATCAATTGCCGATGGGTCACTTTCAATAAACGTTCTGGGCTAGCGCCCAAAAAGGTTTGCCCTTCGCCATTGCTGACGGCAAAGACATAGCAGTTTTGATACCGGGTTCTGAGGGCGTTGAGGGCATGACTGACAGGAATCGCTGTGGTGGTCGGGACATCCAGGGCATGGGCTAACACCAATTTTTGGAGATCTCCAGCTGCGATCGCACCTAGGGTTGATTGCACAGCCTGGATAAACCAATCAGTTTCTTGAATCAACGGACATTCTAGCTGTAACGCCGATCGATTCCAGGGAGTCGCCACGTAGGGTGTTAGCCGCTTAATTCGCTGCCACTGTTGCCAGATCTCTTGGGTCAGGTGCTCAGGGCGCAGGTGAGCCTCTAGCCGAACATTGGCAACCAGTAGCGACTGATTGCCATGACGAGTCACTTGCCACCGGGGCAAAAAAACTGTCGCAGCCGGAAAGTAAGGCGGCAGAACAGTGGAGGTCTCGTTAAAAAAGGTGAAGCTACAAAAAAAGTGTGGCCCCCCAAAGGGTAGATTCGTATCCCCTGCCGTGATCGTGTGCTGCAAGGTGCGCTCCATAAACCACTGCGCCTGCTTAAATCGTTGCTCTCCATCAACTTGCAGCAGCGCTACCGAGTCTAGGGCTGCGATCGCAGTGTCTTCTTCAGGCTGCTCCCAATAAAAGCTCGGCTGTTGAGGCAATTGCAGAGCATCTAAGACAGCAAGCGGATCAACTGAGGGCAACCGCAGCGTCACACTCACCCAGAAAACGGGCTCTGACTCCAGAACAGACGCCTGACAAGCCACAAAAAAATCATGCAGCGATTGACAGTCCTGGAAAGAATGGGCAGGAGACGGAATAACGGGCATGAAACTGTCCATTACAGGTGAGGTAAAGGGTAACCGATTTCCTCAGACTTACGAAGCCAATCGTGACCCCTTCGGTTGTCGTCTGACCCAAGCAGCACCGACCCCTCTTCTACATATAACCTTTCCAGGCACAGGTGGGGCGAATGTCTTTAGGTTCCACAGCAGAAGATCCACCAAATAGTTTGAAGCTAGATTGGAAGCAATCCCCCAGCACCTCCCATCTCAGAGCCACCGTTTCTAGTCGTTACAAATTCCAAGAGCATCAAGGCTCTGGCTTAAAATGAAGGACATTCCAGCCACAGTTTTAAGCTATGTCATGACCACAGAGTCCCTTTCTCACCCCCAGTCGCCATCACAACGCCAGTTGTGGCTAGCCGCGATCAAACCGCCCATGTACAGCGTAGCCGCGATTCCCATTAGCCTTGGAACTGCCATTGCCTGGGCAGAAACAGCTCAAATCGACTGGCGCATCTTCCTCACCTTTTTGAGTGCGGGAATCTTGATCGTGGCCTGGAGTAACCTGAGCAATGATGTGTTCGATGCTGAAACCGGAATTGACATCAACAAACCCCATTCCCTAGTGAATCTCACCGGCAATAAAACACTCATTTTTAGACTGAGCAACCTGTGTCTAGGGCTAGGGATTTGCGGAATTTTGATGATTGCCTGGTGGCAGCAAGATGTCACCGTGTTAGGAATAATAGGACTTTGCTGTCTGCTCGGTTATGTCTATCAAGGCCCCCCCTTCCGGTGGGGCTATCAAGGTTGGGGAGAAATTTTGTGCTTTTTGGCATACGGACCCCTAACGCTCTCAGCGGTTTACTATAGCCAGACCCAAACCTGGTCAGTTACGAATCTGGCTGCCTCTGTAATTTTAGGATTAACCACCAGCGTGATCTTGTTTTGCTCCCATTTTCATCAAGTCGAAGATGATATTGCGGCTGGCAAGCGGTCTCCCATTGTACGCATGGGCACAGCCCGAGGCGCTCAGCTTCTGCCCATGCTTTGCGGAGCTGTCTATGGATTTCTGGTTCTACTTTGGGGCATACACATTTTCCCAACCTGGACTCTCCTAGCCTTGGGCAGCATTCCCTCCGCCTGGAAGCTGCGTCGTTTTGTAGCGGAGTACCACAATCAACCTCATCAGGTGAGTAGCTGTAAATTTATAGCCGTTGCCTGGCACTTTTGGAGCGGGGCTTTGCTAACATTAGGGTTTCTAATTTAACCTCTTCCCCTCTGTACCTAAGAGCTTGTTTGAGAAGTTGCTTAGACCTTGCACTTGCCCCCCTAGCCCCCCAATTCTGCTACGATGTACACACATCTCTGGATGAACCCATTTCACCCTGCATTAGCCCCCCCGACCCCCCAATTCTGGGGGGAGATCAACAAAAACTGGGACTATTTCCCCTCAAACTTGGGGGGCTAGGGGGGCGAACGCAAAGATTTTAAATCCCTAGATTCTAGACAGGTTTACCGGATTTTTTCGTAAAGACTAAGTATTCAGTATTTCCAGGTTTCATGGGAATGATAAAACTACCATCAAACTTGCAATCTCTACCCGCAAGAAAGTCAATTGCAAATTGTCTAGGAAAAAGACAGGGGTAATGTTGATAGCTTCCAGCTTCGCTCCACCAGGCGGCTAAGGTCGCGTCATCCATACAATTTTCGGTGACAATATCAAAAACAATTTTACCACTTGGTTTTGTAACTCTAGCCATTTCAGCCAGGTAGGAACAAATCGTGAGAGAGGGTTGACCCGCTAATACTTTATGGGTATGCATCAGATCAATACAATGATCTGGAGTCTGGCGTAGGCTACAGCCATCTGTCACCTGAGGGGTGACTGGATATTGCTGAATGAGCCAGTTTTTCCATTCCTCTGAAGTTTCATAAATTTCATAGTGCTTTACCTGGATGATTTGCATGACTTTCTCCAGGTATCGACCGGTGCCTGGGCCAATTTCACAAACCTGAGATATGGGTAAATCAAAAACCCCTATTGCTCTCATTTTATCTATGGTCAACTGTGTGCTGCCCGGCACGTTAAATGCAATATCAATGTAATCCCCCAGGGGGAGTCCTTGTGACTTTGCATCGTCTATGGTCTTTTGCAATGGAATATAGTCTCTATAGTCTTCATAGGGGTTGGACTGAACTAGTTTAAGTCCCAGTTTTCCCAGCCATTGATTCACCCGTTGACCTAGGGTAGATCGGATACTTGTTAGTAATATTTTGGGGGTATAAGGGGGGGGTGCCACATCAGAATTTTTGTTTTCCTGTAATGTTCTCATCTGGCGGGTTGTCTGCTGAGACTGCGAGTATATGTTACTTTGAATGACTGCCATTTGAGCAGTATGCGCTTTGGGGCTTCCCGCCGACCAAGTTAAACTGAAACTGGACGCAAACCCGCCAAGAGGGGGTAATCATGCAAACTCAGCCTCATGTCAACACGCTCTACGATGCTGACTTCTATGCCTGGACGCAACAACAGGCTGAATACTTGCGCTCTGGGAAGCTAGATCAATTAGATATTTTCAATCTAGTTGAGGAGATCGAAACATTGGGAAGGCAGGAACGACGAGAATTGGAAAATCGCTTAGGAGTGCTACTGGGACATCTGCTGAAGTGGTATTACCAACCTCAGCAGCGTTCTAGCAGTTGGTTTTACACTATTCGCAATCAGCGCAGGCAAGTTTTAAAGCACCTGAAGGAAAACCCTAGCTTGGAAGCTCATCTCTCTAATGCGATTGCAGAAGGCTATCAAGATGCCCTGAACCTGTTCGGCAGCGAAACTGGCCTAAACCCGCAAGAACTACCTCAACCCTGCCCCTTCTCAACTGAACAAATTCTTCAAGAGGCTATCGAGTTTCCTGAACCTCCATCTCAACGTACAACTCGAAATCACCAACCGAAGCTGTGAAGCGATGCTCAAACCCAGCGCGGAAAAATACCACTAAGGACATCAGTCACCAACTTGCGGCTGTCTGCCTTAAAACCCTAAACAACCGGATTTCCCCGCAATTGGTAGGGAAGAGTGTCAGAATTTAAGGGTAGGCTGCACAGACGGCAAGGGTGGCATGGCACGAATTGTTCTGATTGCTGGATTTGAGTCCTTTAACCTGGAGTTATATCAACAGGCGGCTCAGCAGGCTCAGTTGGGCTGCCCAGATCTAGAGATTCGAGTATTTAGCGATCGCAGCCTAGCAACCGATCCAGACACGATCTGGCAAGCTCTAGACGGAGCCGATGTGTTTTTTGCCAGTTTGTTGTTTGACTATGACCAGGTGATGGAGCTGCGCGATCGCATCCAATCTATCCCCATCCGCCTAGTGTTTGAGTCAGCGTTGGAGCTGATGAGTACCACCCAACTGGGTCACTTTGCCATTGGCGATCGCCCCAAGGGAATGCCCAAACCGGTCAAGTTTATTCTGGACAAGTTCAGCAGCGGTCGGGAAGAAGACAAACTAGCTGGCTACCTCAGTTTCTTAAAAGCCGGCCCCAAACTGCTCAAATATGTGCCCGTGCAAAAGGTGCAAGACCTACGTAACTGGCTGATTATCTATGGCTACTGGAATGCGGGCGGCCCAGAAAATGTAGCAGCGCTGTTCTGGGTGCTAGCCGAGAAATACTTAGGACTCTCTGTGGGTGAGATTCCCCCGCCCACAGAGACGCCCAATATGGGGCTGTTGCATCCGGACGCCACGGGCTATTTCGCATCGCCCCAAGCCTATCTGCACTGGTATCGCCAAACCTATACCGACTCCGAGGATTGGCCGACGGTGGGCATTCTCCTCTACCGCAAGCATGTGATTACCCACCAGCCCTATATTCCCCAGTTGATTCGTCATTTTGAGGCTGCTCAACTGGTTCCCATCCCCATCTTTATCAACGGCGTTGAGGGGCATGTGGCGGTGCGCGACTGGATGACCACGATTTATGAGCAACAGCAGCGGCTCCAGGGGCAGGTGGAGCTTCCCTCTCTCTCGCCGGAGGCAGTGGCAGTGGATGCCATTGTCTCCACCATTGGGTTTCCGCTGGTGGGGGGGCCTGCAGGCTCCATGGAGGCGGGGCGACAGGTGGCAGTGGCTCAGCGTATTCTTCAGGCCAAGAATGTGCCCTATGTGATTGCCGCTCCCCTGCTGATTCAGGATATTCACTCCTGGACGCGCCAGGGCATTGGCGGTCTCCAAAGTGTGGTGCTGTACGCCCTGCCAGAACTGGATGGGGCCATCGACACCATTCCCCTGGGGGGACTGGTGGGCAATGATATTTATCTGATACCGGAGCGGGTACAGCGGCTCACAGGGCGGCTGAAGCGCTGGATTGCTCTGCGCCGCAAGCCTGTGGCCGAGCGCAAGATTGCCATTTTGCTGTACGGGTTCCCGCCGGGATATGGGGCGACGGGCACCGCGGCCCTGCTGAATGTGCCCCAGTCGCTGATCAAGCTCCTGCATGCCCTCAAGGCTCAGGGCTATACCGTGGGCGATCTGCCTGCCGACGGCGAGGCGTTGATTGCCCAGGTGCAGGCCGCCGACAATGCCTATGCCGATCAGCCCGGTTCGGTGCCAGCCTATGAGCAGCGCCAGGCCCTAGCCACGGTACCGGTACGGAAGCTGGAAAAATGGCTGGGCTATTTGCTCACCCACCGCATTGAACAGCAGTGGCAATCCCTGACGGACACCGGCATTAAAACCGATGGCGATCGCTTTTGGGTGGGGGGCATCTCTTTGGGCAATGTCTGGATTGGGGTGCAGCCCCCCCTGGGAATTGCCGGGGATCCAATGCGGCTGATGTTTGAGCGGGATATGACCCCTCATCCTCAATATGCGGCCTTTTATCAGTGGCTCCAGCACGAGTTCCAGGCCGATGCGGTGATCCACTTTGGCATGCACGGCACTGTGGAGTGGCTGCCCGGTGCCCCCCTGGGAAATACGGGCTATTCCTGGCCAGATGTGCTCCTGGGAAATTTGCCCAATCTCTACCTCTATGCGGCCAATAATCCCTCCGAGTCGATGCTGGCCAAGCGGCGGGGCTATGGCGTGCTGATTTCCCATAATGTGCCTCCCTACGGTCGGGCGGAGCTGTACAAGGAGCTGGCGGTCTTGCGGGATTTGATCACCGAGTACCGCGAAGATCCCCAGAAAAATGCGATCCTGCGGGAAGCCATCTGCAAAAAGATTGTGGATGCGGGCATCGAGGCCGACTGTCCTTTGCCCGAGGCCCAGAAACTGGGGATTGAATTTACTCCAGAAAACATGCGGCTGTTTAGTGTCTCGGCCTTTAATCGCTACTTGGTGACGGTCTACGACTATTTGCAAGTCCTGGAAAATCGGCTGTTCTCGGCAGGGCTACATGTTCTGGGTACGCCTCCCGATCAGGAGGCGCTGGCTAGCTACCTGCGGGCTTACTTTGAAGAGCGGTTGCCGGAGGGGGCGATCGCAGCCATAGCCACGGGTCAGGAGGGCGATGCCATCCGCTCCATCTGGGGGGATCGCTGCGATCTCGCCCTACTGAACACGGCTCTGGAGATCCGCGATCGCCTCGCCCAGACCCCCGATGAACTCACCCATCTCCTGCGCGGCCTCAACGGGGAATATATTCCCCCAGCACCGGGGGGCGACCTCCTCCGCGATGGCCCCGGCGTTTTGCCCACCGGTCGCAATATCCATGCCCTGGATCCCTACCGGATGCCCTCCCCGGCAGCCTATGCTCGGGGTCGGGAAATTGCCCACAAGATTCTGGCTCAGCACCAGGCGGAGCAGGGCACCTATCCCGAAACCGTGGCGGTGATGCTCTGGGGGCTGGATGCCATTAAAACCCGAGGCGAGTCTCTGGGCATTCTGTTGGAGCTGGTGGGGGCCGAACCCCTTCAAGAAGGAACGGGGCGGGTGGTGCGCTATGAGCTGCGCCCCCTGACCGAGCTAGATCACCCCCGCATCGACATTCTGGCCAACCTCTCCGGCATTTTTCGAGACAGCTTTGTCAACATCCTGGAGCTATTGGATGATTTATTTGCCCGGGCGGCTAGCGCAGAGGAACCCGAAGACCAGAACTTTATTCGCAAACATGCCCGGGCGCTCCAAGCTCAGGGGGTTAGCAATCCCTCAGCGCGGCTGTTTTCTAACCCCGCCGGGGACTTTGGCTCCCTGGTGAATGAGCGGATCACCGATGGCACCTGGGAATCGGAGAAAGAACTGGCTCAGACTTGGCGCGATCGCAACACCTTTAGCTACGGTCGCCAGGACAAGGGTCAGGCTCGACCCGAAGTGCTGCAAACCCTGCTCAACAGCACCGGGCGGGTGGTGCAGCAAATTGACTCAGTGGAATATGGCCTCACCGATATTCAGGAATACTACGCCAACACCGGTGCCCTGAAACAAGCCGCCGAGCAGCAGCAGGGTCAGAAAATTACCGCCAGCTTCGTGGAAAGCTTCTCCAAAGACACCACCCCCCGCAAACTAGAAGACCTGCTGCGTCTGGAGTATCGCACCAAGCTCCTCAACCCCAAGTGGGCTGAAGCCATGGCTCGTCAGGGCTCTGGCGGAGCCTACGAAATATCTCAGCGGATGACGGCCCTCATGGGCTGGAGCGGCACCACCCGCTTCCAGGAAGGATGGGTCTACGATCAAGCTGCCGATACCTATGCCCTGGATGCTGAGATGGCTCAACGCCTACGGGAGGCCAACCCAGAAGCCTTTCGTAACATCGTCGGGCGAATGCTGGAAGCCCACGGGCGCGGCTTCTGGCACCCAGACCCCGACAAGTTGGAACAACTGCGGGCACTGTATGCGATCGCCGATGCAGAACTTGAAGGCATCCAGCAACGCTGAGCTGCACTTGAAACCAGGGCTAAACCCTGGCTGGCAGATCAATTTTCAAATCTGGAGTACAGAGCCCAGGCTAAGAAGCGCTCGGTGTAGTACAGCGCCATCTGATTACCGACTCCATTAAAGAGAAGATCAAAGGCATGCTCAGACCAGGGCACTTCTATCAAGACAGCTTGATTGCCCTTGACTTGGAGTTGGCTTTGCAGTTGCCGCCCAAAACGCGGCTCTACTACATGATCGCGTCCTGCATACACCAAGAGGGTTGGGGGTAAATGGGGTCTGACGTAATGAATCGGGGATGCCTGACGGTACAAGTCAGGAACCTGATCAGGAGAGCCTCCCAGAAAGGCTTTGAGTACAGTGCGAGCCTCAATCGGGTCTGGGACTGGGGGGTGGTCGTAGCCTGCCCTTAAATCTACCGGCCCATAATAATTAATCACGGCGCGAATCGGGAGGCTTTGCGATTGTTGGTAGGCAGCAATGGTAGCTAATTGTGCCCCCGCAGATCGGCCCATTAAGGCAAGTCGAGTCAGGTCAATCCCGAGTGCCGCAGCATGGAGTTTTAGGTACGTCAGAGCTGTTTGCACATCTTCTAGTTGAGATGGAAAAAGATACTGAGGGGCATGGCGATAGTCAATGGCAACCACGGTATAACCCTGGGCAGCAATATAGCGGCTAAAGGTCTCGTGGCTGTTGGGAGTACCCCCTTGCCAAGCGCCTCCATAAATAATCACGAGGGTGGGATAGTTACTCGCAGTTGTCGGACGGTAAACGTTGAGCTTCAGGGGAACCCCATCCGGTTCGGCAAACACCAGTCCCCGCTCTATCGATATAGGCGCTAGGGCAATGCCCCCCCATATATCCTGCAATTGAAAGGAATGCGATCGCATCCGCCCCTGTAATGATCTGGGAATTTGGCTTAAGTAGTCTGACCCCAGCACGGACTGCATTTCGGTGGCCATGCGAGCATTTGCCGCTGGAAACTGGATCAACGGCAGCAGGCTCAGCAATAAGGCAAAGACCAAGGCTAGACTGGCTAGTTTCGCTTGAGACTGGGTGAAGAGGACGGCCACAAGAGAGATTCCACTTAAAGCAACCAGCCAAGGACTCACCTCTGGCATCACCACCCCCAATGGCAGCAAAAACCGAGTTGGTGCTGGCAAGACAATCCAAATGCTCAATAAGACACTTCCCCCCGCCAAAAGCCAAATCAAGACCTGAACCCAATAGGCACTCATGAAGCCGTGGGCTTGATTAAAGATTCGCCTAGTAGGACGCATACTGGGTTTCCTAACATGCTTGCATCTATTCGCATCCTAGATCCTACCGATTACCCAGCGGGGCATCGTTCTCTGAAGTATTTTATTCGCTGCCTAAAAACGCTAGGCTAATACCTATGCATAAAGCTAAGCTGTTCTTAAAATACGTATTGACTGCATTCTTTGTGGTGGCTGGGGTGAATCACTTTGTCAATGCGGATTTCTACTTGAATATTATGCCCCCCTATTTACCTTGGCACTTGGAGCTGGTTTACCTCAGCGGATTGTTCGAAATTGTCCTGGGATTGCTGCTACTCGTACCAAAGTTTATGCCTGTCGCGGCATGGGGCTTGATTGCCTTACTGATTGCAGTTTTTCCCGCTAATATCCACATGGCTCTCAACTCAGAGCTTTACCCAGATCTTAGTGCCCTAGTCCTCTGGCTCAGACTACCACTTCAGTTTGTATTGATAGCATGGGCATATTGGTACACCTCCCCCAGCACCAGCGCTAGAGAGACCTAGATCAAATAATGTAATGTATTTTTTCTGATGACTCTCGATATGATTGCTTGAGAATCTTAGGGGCGGTTTGAGTAGCGCTCTGTAAATTTATGCCTCAACTTAATGGTAAGAATGACCTTGCATCCGAAGTCGTTTGCGCCGCACACCTTGGGAAACCGTGACATTCACCTGGGCACCCAGCAACAGAGCCAGGGAACTCCAGTACAGCCAGAGCAGCAAAATAATCACCGTACCGATGGTGCCGTAGATGCGGTTATAGGCTCCAAAGTTGGCCACGTAGAGACGAAAAAGGCTAGAAACTCCAAGCCACATCAGCGACGCTAGGAGTGCACCCGGCAAAATGGGCACATCTTGATACCATCGACTGGGGCCATAGCGATAGAGAAAGGCTGCCCCCAGAATGACCATGCCTATGGCTAGGGGCCAGGTGAGCCAGTCCCATGCAGTGGCCAAGACCGCCAACTCAGGAACCCGGTTAGCAATCAATCGCACGATAATGCCACTGATGAGCACTAAAAATGAAGCCAGGGTTAAAAGCAAGATGGTTCCCAAGGTTAAGCCAATGGCCACCAGTCGAGCCCGCCAAAAGGGGCGCGTTTGCTGAGGGGGGGTCTGATGAATTCGATCTAGGGCGTACATGGCGCAGTTAACACCGCTCGAAGCAATCCAGATGGCGGCTACAAAACTGATCGAAAATAAACTGCGGCTCTGGGTCTGGTAGAGTTGCGATCGCACCCCCGACTCGATCAACTGCACCACATCCGTAGGCGCGGCCTCACCCAACTGCGTCATCAGATCTTGAAATGTCGCCTCTGTAGCCGAGCCGAACAACCCAATCGCCGTCAACAGCACCAGAATAGCCGGAAAAAAAGACAGCATTGTATTGTATGCCATCTCCGACGCCAGACCAGGCAGACGATTCTCCAGCGCTTTACACCCTGATCGATAGAGCGTTGACCACCGACAAAGATGCAAGACATAGGTCCAGGGCGTGATTCCAGATGTCAAGCGAGGGAACCACTGTCGCCAGAGTCCCCCACAGGTTTCCCAGAATCGAATTGGCCATAAACGACGAAAATTCATGTCATCTCCACAGACTGCTGCCAGGATGACCTCACCGGAAACCCCTGTCATCCATAATCTCTTATATCAGTGAGGGTAGGAGTGAATGCTCCGCTCATGACGCTTCGCGTCCACAAGCGGATCCGCCAATCCCATAGCAGAGAGAGGGTGACCAGCATTCTCGCGCAGGAACTTTTGCCTTTCGCTACCTGCCCATCCTTTCGGTGGGTCAGCTTTAGTTTGTAAGCCAGGTATCGAGCCGCGATATTGTAGCTTGCACTGAGATCAGCGCTGTACTGCTTGTCGTTGGCAAACGTTGCTAACTCGTACTGGTTAGACCGTCACACCCTGGTTGACTGACAAAACCACTAAGCATGTGTGCCGTCGATCAGCTCGAATTCCTAGCTAGACAGGGAGAGTACAGCAACGCGTGCTTCAAATTTGTTCTTCCATTTTGTAATGCAGGACTTGTGCATTCCCAGTAATTAAGTAATATTAAATGACAATGCTTATATATTATCAGTTTTTGTCTCAATTAGGATTGCTATATGTAGTCAGCAGGGCTGTTTCATTCTAAATTCTGAAGCTTTATGCCTCTACGAGAATACGCCATTATAGGTATCAGGAATTTGATCGATCTGTGGCTGGAATTACCTAAACTCGTTGCCTAAACCTAGAATGAAATGACCCTGATGTAGTCAGAGAGCTTTTCAGAGAACTGAATACGCTAGTAGTCTAACGGCTGGCGGCTCACCGGATAGTACTCAACTTTGCAGCATAAAACAGTTGGAAAAACCGTTCCGAATGCAGTCGCTTGTTAGGCAAGCTACGAGGATTTAAACGCTACACTGAAACCAAGCTCAATACATACTGCTTTCTCGATTTCTTCCCAATAGATCTCTTCTAAAGTACCTTGTTTGTTCTTGATTCTCTGAGCATCTACAGCCCTCATTTGACTTAAGTTGATATGTCGATTTCCATTTAGTCTATTCTGCGAGGTTGGTTTAATATTTACGACGAATGGATAAGTCTTTGTTCCAGGCAACAAGGGGGCAACTATTGTCGTTGTAACATTTTGGTTGCCAATATCGTTCTGCAAGATCAGACAAGGGCGTTCTTTGTCGGTTTCATGACCAATAACAGGTTTTAGATCAACCCACCATATCTCTCCTCGCTTGTAGGTTAAGTTTCCGTTAGGCATTTAAACCATCACCCACCGCAATATCCCAGACAGAAATTTCTTCCTGGAACTCTGGGTCACTAGCCTGATCTTTATAAGCATCTTCTAGCTCTTTCATGAAAATCTTTCTCTTCTCTTGCCAGAGCACATCATTTATAAAACTGCTACGATTGCTTGCTAACCGATCTACAAAATCTAGAACCTCGTCATCCAAGGTTATACTAACTTTCTTACTCATGGCTGTGAGCTGCCTGCGACAGCTTGGTGGGATTACGCTGTCATACTAGCTAATCCCACATTGATTGTCAATGACGCTGCCCTTAAACAACTGGAGAGTAGGTTGAATGCCTAACGATGCCCATCACCCGCCGCTTATACCCTCTCGAACTCAACCAAAATCGGGTGCATGGGCGTTGTTAGGCGGCTGTTAGTCGCTTTGGAGCAAGCCGTATGCAAGCGTATCAGACGTGCCGTTGTTCGTTTTTGTATGCTGCCGCAGACGGCATGCGACATGCGCGAGCGGGATGTCGCCCGATTAATGCGGCGATGCGACCGAGTGCCAGCAGCGCGAGATGCCGCCACCTGACGGAGTAGATCCGTGGGCTTAACGGGTGACAACATACCTAGAGAGCTTGCTGAATAAAGGACAGAGCATAGAAACCGCGCTGAAAATAGAGCCGTTTATGGGGTTTGAGCGCGATGAGATGGAGAGCCCAGTCGGCCCATAACTCCATAGCATAGATCCAACGTTGGCCATAAAGACCCAGACTAAATGTTGACGCACTCCCGACTCAAGATTCGTTGCGCTTATGGGTATGGGCTTCTCCAGAGGAGTTGGCAACCAGGGGGTTATCGGTGCCATAACCGTAGGGGCCAGACACCACCACTGGAATTTCAGCAAAGTTCTCTACGGGGGGCGGTGAAGACACTAGCCACTCCAAGCCAATGGCGCGCCAAGGGTTATCAGGGGCTTTTTTGCCCTGCACCCAGGAACTAATCATGTTCAAGATAAAGGGCAGGGTTGACACCCCCAGCAGGAATCCCCCCAGACTGGCCAGAACATTCCAGAAGGCAAATTCGGGGTCATAGGAGGCTACCCGTCGCGGCATCCCCTGCAAGCCCAGGGGGTGCATGGGAAAAAAGTTGAGGTTGGCTCCAATGAACGTCAAGGCAAAGTGCAGTTTGCCCAACCCTTCGTAGTACATGCGCCCTGTCATCTTGGGAAACCAGTGATAGATGGCAGCGTAGGCTCCCATCACGGTGGCACCGTAAATAACGTAGTGAAAGTGCCCCACGATGAAGTAGGTGTTGTTGACGTGAATGTCAAAGGGCACCGCCGCCAGCATGATGCCGGTGATGCCCGCAAACAGAAACATTACCAGGCCGCCCAGGGCAAAGAGCATGGGGGTGTCGAGTCGCAGTTTGCCGCCCCACACCGTGGCCACCCAGGCAAACACCTTGATGCCGGTGGGTACCGAAATCAGCATGGTGGAGAACATAAACAGCATCCGCATCCAGCCGGGGGTGCCACTGGCGAACATGTGATGCACCCAGACCATGCCGCTGAGAACGGTAATCACGACCGATGAAACCGCCACCACCTTGTAGCCAAACAGAGGCTTGCGGGCATAGACCGGAAACACCTCGGAAAACACCCCAAAAATGGGCAAGATAATCACGTAGACGGCAGGGTGAGAATAAAACCAGAAAAAGTGCTGGTACAGCACCGGATCTCCGCCCCCCGCTGGGTCAAAAAAGTGGGTGCCCACGGTGAGGTCAAACAGCAGCATCACCGCCCCGGCGGTGAGGGCCGGGAGGCCAAACAACTGAATAATTTGGGCACTCATCACCGTCCACACAAAGGCGGGCATCTTAAACCAGCCCATACCCGGTGCCCGCATCCGCACAATGGTGGTGACAAAGTTAACCGCGCCCATAATCGAGGAGATGCCCGAGAGCGCCACGGCCAGCAGCCACAGGGATTGGCCATTGATCAGATGACCCGTAGGGTTTTGCAGGCTCACCGGGGGATAGGCCCACCAGCCAGACTGGGAAGGGCCACCAGGCACCAGAAAGCTGGCCATCAGGATGAAACCAAATACGGGTACCAGCCAAAACGCCGCCGCATTCAGACGGGGAAAGGCCATGTCCGGTGCCCCAATCATCAGGGGGACTAGATAGTTGGCCAACCCGTTGAGCATGGGAAACGTCCACAGAAACAGCATGATGGTGCCGTGCATGGTGAACAGGGCATTGTAGACGGTGCGATCCACCAAATCGGCGGCGGGGGTGATGAGTTCCCCGCGCATGACCATGGCCAACAAGCCCCCAATCAAGAAAAAGACAAAGGCCGTGACCAGGTACTGAATCCCAATTACCTTGTGATCGGTGCTGAAGGTGAAGAAGCGCCGCCAGTTGTCGGGGGCACCGGGTTGGGGCTGACCAGGGGGAGCGAGGGGGGTCTCAATAGACGCATTACTCATAGGAATTGGCCTCGGAGCTGGCGTAATTGACAACGGGAGCCGGGGCGGGCTGCACGGAGGGCCACCCCAGGCTGATGGGGTTTTCCACGGAGCGGCTGAATTCCTGGAAGGCCGGATTTTCAGCTACGGTGGGGGGCTGTTGGGCGGCGGCCTCTAGCCACTGCTGGTAAGCTTCTGGAGACTCCACTACTACGTGGGACTGGTTGGCGGCAAAGTAGGTGCCACTGTAGTCTGAGTCGCGCAGCCGATACCGCCCCTCCCGGGTGGGGGTGAATTCAAAATCGATGTCGCGTCCCGGAATGATGTCCTGTTTGATCCGAAAGGCGGGAATATAGAACCCATGGAGGACATCTTCGGAGGTCAGCAGCAGTTTAGCCCGCTGATTCACGGGTAGGTGGAGTTCAGTGCTGGTGACATGGTGTTCGGGGTAGTGAAATTCCCAGGCCCATTGGCGCGATCGCACCTCAATCGGTTGATCCACCACCACCGCTGCCACCGCCATCCCCATCCTGTGATCCATCGGCCCCAAAATGCCCATCTGGTCATAGATGCGGAAACTATAGGCCGCAATCCAGAGCACCAACACCAAGGGGATCGCCGTCCAGACCACCTCTAGGCGCACATTTCCTTCAATGGGTGGTCCATCACCCACGTCATATTTGCCCACCCGCTGGAACAGCACAGCATAGACGAGCACCCCCACAACGCCCAGAAAAATAAAAGTGCCAAGGGTGGTCAAAAAGCTAAACAAGTTATCCACCAAAACGGCCTCAGCAGAAGCTTGAACCGGCATCCAGCCATAGGCTTTTTGACCCACCCAAAGACTGACAAGACCATTGAGCACCGCCAGGATCACTAAAGTTAGAAGGAGACGTGATTTCATCTCAGCCGCTACCTAAACAGCACATTCAATAAAACATTGGGATCTTGCCCCGCCTGCAAGATGCGATCGGCACTGACATGAACCCCAAAGTCACCGCCCAAGTGTGCGCCCAAGGTTCCCTGCAGAAACATCAGCACGAAAATAGCAAGACCCGCCAGTAAATAGCTCCACTGCACCTGCTGACCTCGATCTTGTCGCCATATATAACGTTGAAAGCCTCGCCACACCGTCATACCCACAATCAAACCTAAGATCAGCACACCACCCAAGCCGTGCCAGATCAAGGTATCCATCGTCCCTAACCCCCAAGGGCTGATCCCATCCATCGGCGGATCTGCTAGCAAAATTTCATAAAACCCAGCAGCCACCGTAAAAAACGTAATCACCGCTGCCGCCACCAAGTTATACCAGCCCACATCAAACAGACCTGAGCGGGTAGCCGGAATCGCCAAAAACTTAAAGACCGGTTTCTCCAGAGGAAACAGCACCGCCACCAGATCAAAGGCAATAGCCACAATAAACAGACCGAGGGTCAAATGCACCAGATTGGGATGAATGGGCAGGTGATAGGGCAGCCCATTGGCTCCAATGGCAGCAAGCAATCGCATCATAGGATTCCATTCCGTGTCGCCTCAACAACAGGTGCCGAATGCAGGCCGTAGATCCAAACCAGCTTGTCGCCCAGGTAGATCTGAAAACAGACCAACCCCGTCAGCACTAATCCCGCCCCTAAAAAAGGCAGGGGCAAGGTTTCAGGGGTGCGAACACGAATAATATAACGCCAGCCCGTCATCGCTGCCAGAATACCCGACAGCGACCAACCCAACAGCGTATGCAGGTTGAGATCTTTGACAGCGGCGGCGTAGGGTTCGGCCAGCCCCGCCTCAACTTGGCCAAAAATAATGGCAATGAAGATTGAGACCGTGGCAAAGGCCAGATTCCACCAGCTCACCTCGTACAGGCGCGCATTTTTGGTGAAATAGCCGATGATGTCGCAAAAAACTGCAAAGAGCACCATCGCGATCACAAAATGCACCACAATCGGGTGAATTGTATCGGGATAGGGCAAATTGTGATCATTGAGTGGGGGCAGATACTCAAACACAACACGCTCCCGATTCAGTTTCAAGGTCAGAACTGTTTATGACCATAACAAACCTTCTCCCTTAGTAGTCTGTCAACTTTGTTTTGAAGGAAGGATCGATGAGTGCCCAAAATTGATGGGGGTTAAATTTTGAGGGTCTGCGACTCCTCAAAATTTTCCTGACGGAAAACTTAGGTGGGTTCAGTCCATCAGGATGGCTAGCCCCATCGGCACAATCCACAGTTGGGGTAGGTTAGTCTGAATCAGCTTGAGGCTCTCGGCACGGCGGAAACTGTCCCCGGCGCTTGCGAGCCTCCATCGCCTTTTCCAGTAAATCCAGCATTCCTGGGGCTTCTTCTTGAATGGCCAGCAGCAGCCGCTCCCCAATCATCAGATCCTCATCCCCCGGATCGATGCCCGTCATCATCACCTCAAGAAGGCGAGGCATAGCCCAGTCATCTACAATTTCGATTAAGCCGTCAAAGCAGCGATTAAACTGCCGCTGAGTCAAAACAGAATCTTCTAGGGGAAACTCAATGATGGCGCGAATCTCACCATCTAGAGGGTCATACTCCCACTGCAACATCTTGGTTTCCCAAGAAATGCTTAGCATCGTTTGCAAAATGGCCGCCTTAAAGGGGTGATCCTTCACCCCAGCCAACACTTCTGGCACAAATAGCTTAAAAAATCGCCCCTCTTCATCCAGTTGAATCACAATGAGCAAGTCTGCGGCATGCTTGCTCCTAGCCCGGGTGACCAGCCGGGCTTTTTGCGGCTGTTCACGGTACGGCAATCCCCGTTCATCTAAATACTCAGCAATTTGTTGCAGCGTTGCGCCCATCCTGCAATCCTTTTCATCAATGACGATCCCAGACTCTTAGTCTGACAGGTTATGCTCCGTTCACCAATCTAGCCTGACTTCAGGCGAACCAGCGAACCCAGATAGGCCAAGTCCGCTGGCTGTTTTGTCTTCTGTTTAGCGAGTGGCCTGTCAGCCTTGATTTGAGAGTTAGGTTGATCGAGAAAAGGAAAATGGGGTTAAATTTTGAGGGTTTTCGATCCCTCAAAATTTTCTTGACCCCACTAGGGTTTGATTTTTAAGTCTCAGACGATAGCGCTGCTGCCCCCTCCGAGTTGAAGGCAGCTTGAGTCTTTTGGGGATTGAGCTTAAAGAACAGCGTTGATAGGGGGGGCAGACATAAATCCAAGGAGTAAGGATGATTGTGGATCGACCACTCATCCGTCCACTTGCCCCCCAAATTGCCCATATTACTGCCCCCGTAGTGCTTAGCATCGCTGTTGAGTAGCTCCTCGTAAAAGCCCGATTGGGGAACGCCTACTCGATAGTGGCTATGGGGCTGAGGTGTGAAGTTACACACAGCCAGCAGAAACTCCTCTGAGTCTTTTGCCTTCCGGATAAAGGAGACTACGCTGTGACGGTTGTCGCTGCAATCAACCCACTCAAATCCATCGTTACTAAAGTCTTGGGTATAGAGGGCTGACTCTCGCTTATACAGGGCGTTGAGTTCCGACAGAAACAGCTTCATCTCGCTGTGCGAATCATATTGCAGCAGGTACCAATCTAGATCTGCCCAGACATTCCACTCATTCCACTGACCGAATTCCATGCTCATGAACAGGGTCTTTTTGCCGGGGTGGGCGAACATAAATCCGTACAGACAGCGCATATTGGCAAATTTCTGCCACTCATCCCCTGGCATCTTACCCAACATATTGCTCTTGCCGTGGACAATTTCATCGTGGGAGAGCGCCAGCATAAAATTCTCGCTGAATGCATACATGATGCTAAACGTGACATTATTTTGATGAAACTGACGGAACCAGGGATCCATGTTGAAATAATCCAACATGTCATGCATCCAGCCCATATTCCACTTAAGGTTAAAGCCCAAGCCCCCTACATAGGTTGGCCAAGATACCATTGGCCAAGCTGTTGACTCCTCTGCAATAGAGAGAATGCCGGGATAATAGCTAAACAGAACGTTGTTGACCTGACGTAAAAAGTCAGCGGCTTCGATATTCTCTCGACCGCCATAGTCGTTGGCAACCCATTCGCCCGGTTCACGGCAGTAGTCTAAATACAACATTGAAGCAACCGCATCGACGCGAATTCCGTCGATGTGATACTTGTCAAACCAGAAGATAGCATTGGCTACTAGGAAGTTACGAACTTCGTTGCGGCCATAGTTAAAGACCAAGGTGCCCCATTCTTTATGCTCTCCTTTACGAGGATCAGCATGTTCATAGAGGTGCGACCCATCAAAGAAGGCTAGACCGTGACCATCTTTAGGGAAGTGTCCGGGCACCCAGTCCACAATCACGCCAATGTCATGTTGGTGACACTGATCCACAAAATACATAAAGTCCTGAGGGGTGCCGTACCGAGAGGTGCAGGCATAGTATCCGGTAACTTGGTAGCCCCAAGAGCCATCAAAGGGATGCTCGGCAATAGGCAGCAACTCGATATGGGTAAATCCTAGCTCTTTGACGTAGGGGATCAATTGATTGGCCAGTTCCCGATAGGTCAGAAAGCGGGCGTCAGGCTTCAGCTCAGCCACAGAAATAGACTGTCCCAGTTCGCCGCTTTCTTGGATGGGCGGATCGGACGCCGCACCATGCTTCCAAGAGCCTAAATGCACTTCGTAGATAGAAATTGGTTCTGACAGGGTATCGTGATGGCGACGTTGCTCCATCCAATCTTGATCGTGCCAGGGGTAGCGTTCCAGATTAGCTACGATGGAGGCGGTTTTAGGGCGCACCTCTTGGTGAAAGCCGTAGGGGTCAGATTTTTCGTAGATGTGGCCTTCACCATTTTTGATTTCGTATTTGTAGTGCTCCCCTTCTGATAATTCGGGAATAAACAGCTCCCAAATGCCACCGACTCCCTTGCGCATTTGATGTTTGCGACCATCCCAGAAGTTAAAATCGCCAATCACTGAAATGTTGCGAGCATTGGGTGCCCATAGCGCAAAGTATACCCCTGCAACCCCATCGAGAGTGGTGAGATGTGCCCCTAGCTTTTCATAGATGCGGTGGTGGTTTCCTTCCCCAAACAGGTGGCGATCGTAGTCAGTCAAAAAGGGAGACTTGAATGAATAGGGATCGTAGGTGACCCGCTCGTGATCTCCTTCTTGGATCCGCAGTTGGTAGTTGAGGGCACCGTCTAACTCAATTTGGCACTCAAAAAAGTGCTCATGGTGTAGCGGCTGCATCGGATGTTCGGTGCGCTGCTGAGGGCAGAGAACCGATACTGCTTTGGCGTTGGGCAAGTAGGCTCGCACCACCCATCCAGGCTTACCGTTGATTTCGATGGTGTGAGGCCCCAGAATTTCAAAGGGGTCATGGTGCTGGTTCCAGACAATGCGGTTGACTTGTTCGGGGGAGACAGAAAGTGTCATGCAGTTACCTATGGGCTCGATCAATGAAATTTGTAAAAGCTTGAATTTATGGATTTGAGGTCGTCAAGTCTGACTGGGAGGTTTAGACTGCCCCGCTTCCCTAGGATAAACCCCTGGCTGCTGCTAGGGCTGCGCGCCAAGTAAGATGCGATCCACAAATTTGGCAATGAGCTGGTTGGCATGGGGGGTCTCCACTAGGCTGTCAACAATGCGCTGTAAATGTTCAGGGCTATCCAGATACCGCTCTTGATAACGGGTAATTCGCGCCACTAGGTCGTGACAGTCCACTTCAGGATGAAATTGAAAGCCATAAAAGGGTTTTCCCATCACTTTGAGGGCATGGTAGGGGCACCGTTGAGAGTAGGCAAGGGCAATGGTTTGCTGAGGTAGGGTTAAGGCACGCTCTTGATGACCCGAAACAGCCATAAAGCTGCTAGGGGTATCGTGAAGCAGTAAATCTTCGGAAGCTTGGGGGTTGAGATGCATGGGATACACCCCCATTTCCATGCGATCGCGATCCAGGATGACTTGCCCTCCCAACGCCTCTACCACCAACTGAAACCCAAAACAGGAGGCAAACACCGGCACTCCCTGCTGAACACAGTAAGCCAGGAGCCGCTTTGCATCCTCCACGAAGGGATATTTTTGCGGTTGCAACACCGAGGCATCACTAGAGCCTCCCACAAAGAGCGCATCAAAGGCATCGACACACTGAGGTGCAAAGCAAGGTGAATCAAACACATTCAAAATCATAAACTGCGACAAATCCAGTTGGCTAAAGCGAACGAACTCCTGGAGTTCCTCAGCTCGGGTCACCTGATCATTCCGAATTTGGAGATACAGAATTCGGAGTTGTTCGCGTCTTGTAGCCATTTTCCTCCTTTGTCTTGCCCCTTAGCCTCAGTGAATATCAAGCCTGTCGCGGTTTAACCCTCAGCGCAGCTCTTGTCTGATGCGGAGAATTCCCCAATTCTTTAAGGGAATTCCCCCATTTACCGCTAAGAACGGGTCGGAAAACAATGTTGTCTGGGCTTCAAATGATAAATTTAAGATTAAAATCTTAAGACATCTTGGCTCATCGCCCCTGCTCTGCCGTGCAGAAACGCCCTCAAATCGCTGTTCACACCCTACTAGTCTCTGAGACGCTCCTTCAAACCTTGCCAAAATGCCTAAGTCATGATCGCTACACTCTAGTCAGCAGCCAAAATGCTCAGGATTTTCTGAACCATCTCGGCCAGCAAAAACATCATGTTGATTGCCTCATCCTAGAGCAAAACCATGCCCTGCCCCAGGTCATCCGTAGTCTTCACCGCGATGGCACTTTTCTGCCTGCAATCATCGTGCAGGAGGCAACCTTAGCGACCCAAAGCCCAGAAAGCCCTGAACCAGACCTTTCAGAACCGTCTTCCATTCACAACGCAGAAGCCCAGTACCACAATGCTGAAGTTATACTCACCCAAGGTCAGTTGCCCCAACTTCCGCAGCATATCGATACAGCCCTGACATCCTTTCTGCGATTGGCTACTGCCTGTCGATTGACTGAACCAGAATCTGGTCAATTGATGCAGCAGCAATTTAACACACAGCAAAACCTACTATCTGAAAAGCTAAAGGAGAGATTAGGCTACCTAGGCATCTACTACAAGCGTAACCCTCAGCATTTTCTACGTAATCTGTCAAATTCAGAGCGGCAAAAGCTTCTGAGGGAGCTTAAGGTAGACTACCAAGCCATTATCTTGAACTATTTTCGCAAAGATAGTGGCGTCAATCAAAGAATTGATGAGTTTGTCAATAAAGCTTTTTTTGCAGACATCTCTGTCTCCCAAGTGTTAGAAATCCATATGGAATTGATGGATTTATTGGCCAAGAAGCTTAAACTAGAAGGCCGCAGCGAGGAGATTTTGCTGGACTACCGCCTAACGCTCATTGATGCCATTTCCCACCTGTGTGAAATGTACCGTCGCTCGATCCCCAGAGATCACTAAGTCTCGAATTCTCTTGAATTTTTGATCTATTCTTCATTCACACTGGTATTGATATGTGTGCTCTCAGAAAGACCTACGTCCTTAAGCTCTATGTTGCTGGCAATACCCCTAACTCCGTCAGAGCCTTGAAAACACTAAATGATATTCTTGAGCGAGAGTTTCAAGGCGTCTACGCCCTCAAAGTTATCGACGTGCTCAAGAATCCTCAGCTTGCAGAAGAAGATAAAATCTTAGCAACCCCCACGCTCTCCAAGGTATTACCCCCTCCCGTGCGTAAAATCATTGGTGACTTGTCAGATCGTGAGCGAGTCCTAATTGGGTTAGACTTGCTGTTTGAGGAACTCTCTGAAGAGAATGCTCTTTGATTCCAGGAGCCCTAGACTCGGGCAGCATAATGCCCCAGGCTGTTCTCCATGGCAAGGGAGGAGGCTTCTTTTTAACAAGTCGTAATTAAATTTGAGCTGTTTTGATCCGTTTTAGCATGTGCAGAGTGAGCAATGACGAAACAGAATCCTAGCAATGTCGTCAAACCATCAGCGCGAGTTGAAGTACAAAAAATCCGAACTCTGATTGAAGGATTTGACGACATTAGCCACGGTGGTCTTCCTAAAGGCCGTACCACCTTGATTAGCGGCACCTCAGGAACTGGCAAGACTCTCTTTGCGATCCAGTTTCTCTATCATGGCATCCTGAACTTTGATGAACCCGGTATTTTTGTCACCTTTGAAGAGTCGCCCACAGACATCATTCAAAATGCCCTCAGCTTTGGCTGGGATCTTCAGCAGCTCTCGGGAGATGGCAAGCTTTTTATCTTAGATGCGTCACCCGATCCAGAAGGGCAAGAAGTTGCTGGCGACTTTGACCTCTCGGCGCTGATTGAGCGTATCCAGTATGCCATTCGTAAGTACAAAGCGAAGCGGGTCGCCATTGATTCAGTCACGGCCATTTTTCAGCAGTATGATGCGGCATCCGTGGTTCGTCGGGAGATTTTCCGTCTCACGGCGCGCTTAAAGCAAATCGGGGTCACCACAGTTATGACCACAGAGCGGATTGACGAGTATGGTGGGGTTGCTCGCTACGGGGTAGAAGAATTTGTCTCAGACAATGTTGTGATCTTGCGCAACGTCCTTGAAGGTGAGCGCCGACGGCGTACCCTTGAAATTCTGAAACTGCGGGGAACGAGCCATATGAAAGGCGAGTACCCTTTCACCATTACCAAGGATGGGATCAACATTTTTCCGTTGGGGGCTATGCGTTTAACCCAGCGTTCGTCCAATGCACGAGTTTCTTCGGGTGTTACAACCTTGGATGAAATGTGTGGGGGTGGCTTTTTTAAGGACTCCATCATTTTAGTCACGGGGGCAACGGGAACTGGTAAAACTCTATTGGTCAGCAAGTTCCTCGAAAATGCTTGTAGCAATGGGGAACGAGCCATTCTGTTTGCCTACGAAGAGTCACGTGCCCAGCTTTCGCGGAATGCTTTCTCTTGGGGCATTGATTTTGAAGAGATGGAGCAGCAGGGGTTACTCAAAATTCTTTGTGCTTACCCCGAGTCAGCAGGTCTTGAAGATCATCTCCAAATTATTAAGTCTGAGATTGCCGAGTTCAAGCCATCCAGAATTTCTATTGACTCTTTGTCTGCCCTGGCACGGGGCGTAAGCAATAATGCCTTTCGACAGTTTGTCATTGGGGTTACGGGGTTTGCGAAGCAGGAAGAAATTACAGGATTTTTTACGAATACTACAGATCACTTTTTAGGCTCTCATTCCATTACGGAGTCTCATATTTCTACCATTACTGACACAATTTTGATGTTGCAGTATGTAGAAATTCGAGGGGAAATGTCCCGAGCAATTAATGTATTTAAGATGCGTGGTTCTTGGCATGACAAAGGCATTCGTGAATACTCGATTAGTGCTCAGGGGCCTGAGATTAAAGATTCTTTCAGCAACTTTGAGGGGATTATTAGTGGTACACCCACGCGAGTGAGTTTAGATGAAAAGTCAGAACTGTCTCGCATTGTCCAGGATGTTCAGGGATTGATGACGCCTGAGGATTTGTAAACTCCTATAAATGTCTGCCTTAATCCTGATTTTGAAAGGGATTCAGCTGGTTGACTGACAAAACTTCTTAGCCAAAGTTCCAGAAGCCCACTCGCAGAAAAGCCTCTACATGTCTACACCCTAGCCCTTCTCTCACTCAATTTACCTATCAAATTAAAGCTGACAGATCCCTAGCTTGCTGTGCAGTATTCCTGAGCCGGTAGGCGTTGTTGCATCTGAGCGAGCAAGTCTTTGATTCTGAAGGGTTTATGAACCCAGCCGTTGGCAAGCTGCTGCATGCTTGTGGTTTCAGCACTGCTCAGGGTACGAGCACTGACGATGATCACAGGACAGGTATTACCTTGCGATCGCAGCCGCTGCAACACCGCTTGACCATCCATCCCTGGCAGCCCTAGGTCAAGCAAAATCAGTTGAAAACGACCCGTCATCGCTTCAACCAGAGCAGAGTAACCATCATGAGCTACAGCGCTGCTGTAGCCAGCCTGGTGCAACCCCTTTTGCATAAAGGCAGCAATCTTAGGCTCATCTTCGACAATCAAGACGTGATACATTTACCGTAATGTGCAACTCTATATGCAGTAAACTGCAAAGATCTAAATTAGATCTAAGTCTAAGATGAGAATTTTCTTAGATTAGAGGGACGAAGTAACCAAACGATAGCCCATGCCTCGCTCGGTCTGAATTAGATTGCCCCCCAGCTTTTTGCGCAGATACCCGACATAAACATCCACCACATTAGAACCGGGTTCATGACCGTAGCCCCACACTAAATCTAAAAGGTGTTGACGGCTTAACACCTGATCTGGGTGACGCATAAAGGTTTCTAGCAAGGTAAATTCACGAGCCGAGAGGTCAATCAACTCGCCCCCCGCGCTCACCCGTCGCGTGCGCAAATCCAGCACAATATCGCCATGGGTCAGGCGGGATACCTTGGGTTCACTGGGCACCTGGCTGGTTCGGAGTCGAGCCTGAATGCGCACCAGGAGTTCCTCAAACCGGAAGGGTTTTGTCAGATAGTCGTCAGCACCCAGCTCAAATCCTGCCACTTTATCCTCAATGCCATTGCGGGCTGTGAGAATAATTACCGGAGCTTGAAAACCCTGCCCCCGCAGATTTTTGAGCAAATCTAGCCCATTTTGTCCCGACAAACTCAAATCCAACAGCAGCAAATCGATGTTGCTGTCTAAGGCAATAGCGGTGGCCTCGGCGCAATTCATGGCCGGAGTGGTGATAAAGCCACTGGCTTGCAACCCCTTTTCCAAAAAGGTAATAATCCGCGATTCGTCCTCGACAATGAGAATGTGAGTCATGTAACTCGCTCCATTTCTGGACAATCTAGGGGTATGACGAGGGTGAAGGTGGAGCCGACACCCAACTGACTCACTAACTCAACCGTGCCGTAATGGCTGTTGGCTATCGTCAAAACGATAGCCAGCCCCAGCCCAGCCCCCTCCGATTTGCGGAAACTGTTGGCGGCACGGGCAAAGCGCTCAAAAATGCGAGTTTGATCCCTAGGGGCAATGCCTTCACCCGTGTCACGCACCCAAAACCTGACCTGATTGCCCAAGGTGGCCGACCCCAGCTCAATGATGTCCGTCGGTTGGGTATGCTGAGCCGCATTTTTGGCCAGATTAATTAAGGCTCCGGCGAGGCGTTGGCGATCGCCGACTAAAATCCCTTTGCCACAGTTTCCCAATTGCCATTGACGATCTGCCAAAACGGCAACTTTGGCAAAGACAGCTTCAGTAAACTCGGCCACCTCAATGGTTTCTAACTGGAGAAAGTCTGGCTGCTCGGCTTTGGCCAGCAGCAGCAAATCATTGACAAAACGGCTCATGCGGTCAAGTTCATCCATGACCAGGGTCAAGGTGGCGGCTTGATCTTCTGAGTCATCTCCCATCACTTCCAGATGGCCTTGAATAATGGTGAGCGGGGTTAATAATTCATGACCGGCATCATTAATAAAATTACGCTGGCTCTCAAAGGCACTCTGTACCCGATTCATCATGGCGTTGAAGATGTCAATCAGCTCGGCCAATTCGCCACTTCCCTGCACCTCGATGCGGCCAGACAAATCAGTCTCACTGATGCTTCGGGCAGTGAGCGCTAGCTCTTGCACGGGCTTGAACAATTGCCGACTGGCCACCCAGGCCAGCAAAAACGAGAGTGCTACTACACCAATCGCCACCTTGATAAAAACGGCAACGCTGGCTAAAGCTTCGGTGCGCTCTCCGGCGGATAGATGAGCAGCGACAAATAGGCCACGGGGAATATCGTTGGTTTCTAGCACATAGGTGTGGTACAAAACGCTACCCACCTTGGGGTCAACATCCGAAATTTTCCCCTGGGTTGCTTCTGTGAGGGTTGTCCACTGCTGCACCAGCTTAGACCTGGGTTGAATCACTGCGGGCAGGGGCATGGGGTTAGCTCTAAAAAACTCACCGTTAAGAATCACGATGTGAAAGTTATCGTCTTCGGGGATCTCTGAGGCGAGAAAGTCTTCTATGAAGGCATGCAACGCTTCATCTGTTTCGGGTGCGGCTGCATCCCAGCGTTGGTAAGTGGCCTGAAAGTCTTCTAGTTCGGCCAGAAGTCTGGTTTGCACGCGCCGATCAACATCTTGAAACAGGAGGGTGCGAAAAATGGGCACTGCCACCCCAACTGCGGCCAGCATGGTTAAGACATAGAGCAACAAGATGCGGGTACGGGTTTCACCCACGAGACGTTGCCAAGATGCCTTTAAGGAAGGGGTTTGAGGTAAACCCGCTAGAGAAACAGAACTTTTCACGGATTTAGGGCTGTGCTGGGACAAAATGAGGGCAATAGCTCGATCTTAGGGGAGATCCTGAGGGGGAATTGTCGCTTGATTACGGTTTGACTAAGACACCGACCCGCGAGTTAGCCAATCTGAAAGCTTTAAGGACGCAGTTTAAGGTTAGAAGTGCCCATTCGGCTGTTCCCTGAGGGCAATTCTGGCTTTAAGAGGGGGTTATGGGTGAAATTGGAGTCGGCGTGCAGCTTTAGCCAGTTCTTTGCTCTCTTTAGATACTCCGCAGCTTGCTGCGGTTGGGTTTTTTATTGAGAACCCATTTCATGTGGTGCAGGTTGATTGTGCTGTGAATAACATCACCTTTGCCCATGAACTGGGGCACAATCTGGGTGCTTGCGACGACCGAGACAGCAGTGGTGACTGCGAGGGCAGTAGCGCCTTTGCCCATGGCTATCAGGATACTGAAAACCAGTTCCGAACAATTATGTCTTATGACTGTCCTGTTTCGGGCGGATGTCCGCGCGTCAACCGTTGGTCTAACCCCCAGCAGCGGTTTCTGACTCGGATTTTGGGAATTCCGCAGTTGGCCGACAACGTGCGATCGCTTAATGCTTTTGTGCGCTGATCGAGATCCGTTGCCTGGAGCAGGTGTAGCGATAGGTCTGCTCTAGATCAAGGGGCAAGAAAATCCCACTTTTGAGGAAGAGCGGCAGAATGGGAAGGGGTTGGCTAATGGTCAACGGTTCCTGCCAAACACTCAAGTGGGAGGTGCCATCTGTATCGGCTACGCGATAGGCAATGGCATACAGATCAGATGGAAATGACTCGACTGGTAGATCTAGCTGCTGCATCAGCTCATTGTGTAGGTTTGCTGACAGGGTTGTCACAACATCCACAATCACCAGTCCTATGCCTTGTTGCAAGTAGGTTTGGCATTTTGAGACAAACGCAGTGCGATGGCTGGGACGATCTTTGTTGGCCGGACTCACAAGCTCAATGGCTCCAACCAGCGTTGGCCCCGCTTGGGCATTAAAGATTTGAACTTCGATGTTGTCAGTCGTGGGTTGAAAGGGTAAGGTTGCCGTGGGCGATCGCGGCATCCATTGGGGGGAACCCGCGATCGCAGGCGCAGCAGTTGGTAAAGGATCTTCACTCCAGGTGGCCACATCAATTTCAATGCCAAACTGGACATTTGGCTCGGCAAAGTAACCCTCTGGCAGAATCTGGTTCAGATTCTCGGCCAGATAGGTTGACCAGGCATTGTGAAAACTGTGCCAGTGCCGTTGAGTACTAAGAGGAGGGCGAAAGTGATCCTGGAGGGACATATAGCAATCCTCAATGAATTTCCGCCAACTAAACTAACATTTGACATGAACATTGATGGTGAAAAGTTGAGATGCTTATCTGGTTGACTGACAAAACTTCAATTTGGGGGGTTCTGACTATCTCACAGTCCCCCAGAATGGGGGATGTAGGGGGCAAATGCAGGGTGAAATCGTTTTTCTCAGACTTGTGTTTACACCGAAGCCCCTTGGGAGAGGGATTGGGGGTGAGGGCGTACAACTTTTGTCAGTCAATCAGGGTGCTTGTTGAGGACAGCTTGCTGAACAGAAAAATCTACAGAATGCTATTTACAACTATAGCGATCCCAAATGATTTTAAAACTCATAGACTCTGCACTACCCCCCGGCTGTCTTTGTTCATAACTAATTTAGGATTGCTATACAGCGGTTTACAGATCAATGGAGTACATGGGGTGCAGGGGGCAGTGCCCCCTGCGTGGGGGTGGAACCCCCACACCTCGTACCTCACTCAGGTGAGAACCGCTGTATTCAGATAAATAAGCTAGATGAAACCTTGAAATATTCTCCTAGAGCCTTGGCCTGTGATTTACTAATTGATCGCTTTCCATTTACGATTTCAGATACTACACCGCTGGATCCAATAATCCCTACTAAATCAGATTGTCGAGTTTCGCTTGCTTCCATGATATGTTGTAGTGCTTCATGAGGTCTCACTTCATCAAGGGCATATTTCTCTGACTCGTAAGTCTCAATAAGTGTTACTAAAAGCTTGTACAGAGCCGTTTCTTCGGGAGTTCTATCTTTTTGAAAAGTCAATTTTTCTGTTACTAACATCACATACTCATATTCATCTTCAGTTTCAATTATCTTAGGAATAACCTTGGTTAATAGATTGCAGTAAGCTGATTTATCAAAAGTAAGGGTCATTTTTCCATTTATTCCTATTGTATTCAGCATGAGTCAGAAGATATTTATAGTAAACTACCTGATTTTCATAGTCAATTCCAACGATGAGTCGATAATTGTTTCCCTTGATATTAAAAACTGTGAAATTGCCGACAGCTTCAGCATTTTTGTAGATTCTACGCACATCCTCTAAGCTTTGCCATTCTGCTTTTCTAAGTGTTGAATACCATTCATTTATTATCTGTTTGAGATGAGGATATTGTGACGAATCTTTTCGCAAATTGCGAATCGAGATGAGATGCATTGAGTGAACTACTGCACGATTTCATTTCCAATTCTCTCATTTTGAGAGGAATTGGTCAATCTCATATAGAACAGTTGGAGTAAATCAGTGCCGATTGCGCTCTTTCGTAGAGGGCGATGCTTGTCGTTATGGGCGTTGAGATAGCTGATACCGTTGATTTGTGATTGAAACTTCTGTTTATAGCTATGGTCAAGCTCACAGACCATTGCCAATTAAGACAAACGAAGCCCAGTAGTAGGGGTGATTGAGACTTTTCTGCACCCCTGGGGGCAAAGCCAGTTCCTCCCAATCAGGTGCTGCCCCCCGCCTGCCCCCTGAAGTTGGCTGCTGACTATGAATCAGCGCCAACTGCGCCTGCCGCAGTGCCTCCACCTTGGACACATTCCCTGGCTGCAAAAGGTTATAGAAGACCTCCATCAGCGCCTGGGTGCCCCCATCATCTACCTTCCACAAAGAAGCAATCGTCGCCTTTGCCCCCTGCTGCTGGAATTGATACCCCAACCCCAGAATCTCTTCCCCGTTGCCAAAATTGCCACCCAGACCCGTTTCGCAGGCACTCAGCACCACTAAATCCACATTAAACAATGACCAATTGGCAATATCGCGCAGTGTCGCCCGGTCTCCATTGCCAAATAACACAAATGAATCTTCTGGTTGCCCCGGCACAAAAGCCGCATGGGTGGCCAGGTGCAAAATGCTGTGGTCACCCATGCGCGGCTGCACCGCCGCCAGGCTAAAGTCACGATCAACAAAGTGAGTTGTCCCCGGAAAAGCCGCCACTAACTGAGCCACTTCTTGTCCGGCAAAGGGCAACCCATTGAAGTTAAATTGCTCGGTGCCCACTCGGAACTGGTAGGCACCCTTCACAAAGGCTCCAGCCAGGATGTTCAAGTTCAATGCCGATTGGCGGCTGAGGCTGCTCAAGGATTTAGCTGTGATGTTGTTGACCCGAAACCGTTGAATCAGCCATTGCTCTTGGTCATGGAGAAAGGTGACAATGGTGCGATTTAGGTCAGTTTTAGCAACGGGAACGGTGCGGCGCAGGGGGGCGGATTGGGGGGTGGTGATAATCAGCTCCAGGCGGTCATCGAGAATGAAAGGATAGAGCAGAACCGCATTTAGGTCTTGGAGCTGTTGGCGTTGGGCGTTCAGGTCAGCGAGGTCAACGGCTTGGCGCAGGGCGGTGCGGCTGAGTTGATCTAGGGCAGCCTGCACAGAAGGGCTGCGCAGAAATTCATTGAAGTCTTGGTTGAGGGTGTTTTGCAGTGTGTCTAACTGGACAAGGCGCTGTTGCTGGGCAGGGGTACGCTGGGCTTCGGGAATCTGGCGCAGTTGGGCGAGTTCATTGCCCAACTCGATGGCGCTGGTTTGGCGAGCATCAAATTGAGCCAGAATCTCTTGCTCAGAGCGCAGAACAATGACCCCTTTGCGAGTTTCGGCATTGCCCCGGACGGTGCTGAGATAGTCTTCGAGTTCCTGAACTTTGAGCAGGTCGAGCACCTGCTGAGCTTCGAGTACCCGATCGGCTTGCAACAGGAGGTCGGCCAGTTTGCGATATGAGAATTCAACGGTTTGGGTATAGGTCTGTTGCAGGTCTGTGGGCAGCCCCCGAATCTCGTCGCGCAAAGATTCGGTGGTGTTAACAGATTGCTTAAGGAAGATGATGGCCAGTTCGGGCTGGGTTTCTGAGAAAATCCAGCCAATATTGTTGAGGGTGGTAGCCTCGCCGCTGCGATCGCCCAAGCGTTTGTAGATTTCGGCAGCTTTCTGAAACTGTGCCAATGCCGCCTGCACTTCTCCCTGTTGATAGAGCGCTATGCCCGCTTGATTGAGTTGGTCGGCCTGCTGTTCTAGCTCAACCCCTAAGGTCTGAGCCAGCACCATGCCCCGACTCCATTGGGACGCTTGATTTCCCCAGGCTCCAGATTCGGTGAAGTCAGCTCCAACCATTAGGAAGCTCAGCAGGCTCAAGCGTAGAGATTTCTTCATAGAAAAACCCAAATAGACTGGGTGCCAAAGATGTCTTAATCCTAGTTCAAGGACTGAGTAAACTTGCCAGAGTTGCCAAAACTGTAACCTCTTTGGGTTGTAACAAGAAATGTAACCCGTATGGTGATTGTTGAGTCTCTCAAATAATATATCTGAAAGAACAAGATAAGCCCGCGTTGTCTCAGAGAGTATTTGAAAAGGTGCCTAGATCTTGCACTCGCCCCCCTAGCGCCCCTCGCGCAGCGTGCCCGAAAGGCTTAATTCTGGGGGGAATAGGGTCAGGTTCATGCTAGAAATTAAAGAAATTCGCCGTAAGATTGCCAGCAATGAGTTTGAGTTCTCAAAGCACGCTGCTGATCAGTCTATCTTGCGTCAGATTCGAGTACATGAGATTAAGGAAGTAATTGCTAACGGTCAACTTATTGAAGACTATCCCACCGATAAGTATGGTTCAAGTTGTCTCATTTGTGGCGTGACTCAGGTGGGGCGGGCAATTCATGTTCAATGCAGCTATCCCACTCGACCCTTGATTAAAATTATCACTGTATATGAACCCGATCCTGAGCGATGGAATGACAACTTCACAGTAAGGAGAACCAGCAACAATGATGGGTAGTGATTGGCAAGAACCGCTAGTGGAAAAGCAGGTAATTTATACGCTAGAACTGAATGGAAAGTTCTTCCTGGTTGAGAATGTTCCTGCTCGTGTGAATGAGGAAACTGGGGAGCAATTTTTCTCCCCAGAGATTGTGGAGCGTTTGCAACGGATTATTTTGGACGGCAAGGAGCCAGACCGTGTGATTGAGACTTCTGTTTATAGCTATGGTGACTGTTGAGTTGCTCAAATAATCTATCCAAAAGAACAACATCCCCTATTGGCTGGGCGTCACCAAGCTCAGGTACTTCTGACGACTGGCAGAACTGGCATATCCCAGCTTTGGCAGGGGATAGTCGTGCGAGGCTGGCTCGGTGCCCAAGACCCAAGCGGAAACTATGTACAGTCCAGTTAAACTGCCTCTAAGTGTGGTTACAAAAACTGAGTCAAAAGTGAGCTGAAGTATTCTAGTGGTGGACTGTGCCAACATCGAACGCTCGATGAAAAAACTGTCCAAGACCAAAATTGACTACGCCAAACTCTTGCAGCTTGTGCAGTCGGAAGCGACCGCAGTCCGAGCCTTTGCTTACACAGCTCAAGATGACTACAATGTCGGAAATCTGAGACAACTCGGCTATACCGTGATCACCAAACCCAAGGTGCAGCAATCTGATCACCGTGAGAAGTGTAATGTCGATCTAGAAATCGCCTTCAAAATCATTGAGCTGACCTTCAAACGCGCCTATGACACCCTGGTACTGGCCAGTGGTGATAGCGATTTTATGGTGGCCGTCAACCTCATCCATCGCGCCAGATTGCGGGTGGAACTCTTGAGCCACAGTGAAGATACCAGCCCCCAATTGATTCAGCTTGCGGATCGCTATCTTGATTTAAGGCAGCTTGAAGCTAAACTTGCCGAGACTTGAGAATTAAGACGGCGGCTGGGGCATCTCTAGCTTCTTGAGGTGCTCCAGTGCCACGCTCCGAATCAAGGTATGCAGCCTCAGGCGAACTTCGTCCTCGATGAGTTGTTCTTCAACCAGGTAGCGATCGCGCAAGGCATCGAGGGCGGCTTCCTGTCGTGCTGGCTCGAAGTACCAGGGATAGTCTTGGAGATGGCTAAGCCAGAAGGTCTCAGACACGGGCTCTCGATAAATGGCCACTTGACACAAAAGCACATAGGCATCAAAGGCATCTCGACGCAGCCGCTCAAAGGCTTTTTCGACCCTGGCCTGCACCTGCCTGGCCAAGGTGCGGGTATAGGCGTGAATCTTGAGGGGGTCAATTTGGAGCCAATAGGGCTCCTGTTTGAGTTTTTGGATCAGCCGGTGCCGCAGCATTTCTGGGTTTTGCTGCTCCTCCGTTGTGGGTGCCTCGTGCCATGACTGTAACCACTGCGTTGCCACCGTGACAAAGGTAGGGGGCTGTTCATAGGCATCAAAATTGACCCCATCTTTTTGCCAGGGATCTCCAAAATCTACAGCCAGACGATTGCCCAGAGCGGTTTTACCCAGTCCCGTGATACCCGTAATCACTAGCAGGCGACAGTCCCCCTGCAACACCGCCGTTAAGTCCCGGAGCAAGGCACGGCGACCCGCCCACCAATGCTCCATGGTCAGGTCTAACTCAGAGGCTGCGATCGCCTCCCAATCGGTAACCCCTACCGCCGCACAAATCTCAATAAACGTATCCCGCAAAATCGGCAAACCACGCCAGAACCGTTTCAGTGTAGCTTCAGCCGTAGCTGCTGCATTGCACCAAGAGGCCGCCGTTTTATTCCAGCCCCTTTTGCGGCGAGCCTCATCCACAATTTTGAGTCCCTGTTCAGAAGCCCGAAGCGAGTCTGCCATTAAACCCCAAAACGCTGGACAGAGAGAATATCCACCAGTCTATCAAGCCCCAGGCTGTCTTCTACCAGCGATTGCCCGTGAGGATAAAGGGTGCCCAGTAGTAGGGATGGCGATAGTTCTGACTAACCGTTGTCTGCTGAGGGACTGGTAGACGGTCGCTGGTGCAGCGGTTTATGCAATCCGACGAGGCAGACAGACCACCACTAGAATACTTCAGCCACAACTACCTTTGGCAAAAGTAGATCACTCACGCTAGCAGGCAGGACTGAAATTCAAGGTTTTAGCCCCTCGCGGGGTGTGCCTGCAAAGTGTAATGTTGGCAGAGGGGTTGGGGTGAGCGCAGGCGAGAGCTGTCGAACTCCACAAATTGAAGATGGCGATCGCGCCTACCTGACAGTTAAGAAACCTCTCATTTTAGTTTCATGAGTTCTCATGAAGGGGTTCTCATAAAAAATTCATCCGGCTCTTAAAGGTATCAGGAATAGTAGGCATCAGTTGCTCATCAGAGCTTCACATTTCGTGCTTTTACTGTCCCTATGGGGATATGCCTATGAAACTCATGGTTTACTCCCACGATGCCTTTGGGCTAGGCAATATTCGCCGCATGATGGCGATTTGCGACTACCTGCTCAAGGCACTGCCAGATCTTTCTATTCTGGTGGTTTCTGGCTCGGCGGCGCTGCACCAACTGCGGCTGCCTAAGGGACTTGATTACATTAAGCTGCCCTGTCTGGGGCGGGATGAGGTGGGCACCCTGGGGGTTCGGTTTCTGCATACTGAGGTTGATGAAACGGTGCAACTGCGATCGCAGTTGATTCGCACGGTGGCTGCTCATTTCCAACCCGATCTGCTGCTGGTCGATAAAAAGCCCGACGGCCTCAAAGGAGAACTCCAGCCAACCCTTGACGACCTCCAGCGCTACCGCCCCGAGGCCCGACGAGTGCTGCTGCTGCGCGATATTTTAGACAGCCCCGAGGCGACCGTGGCTCAGTGGCAGCACCACCACTACTACACCACCGCTGAAAACCACTACGACCAAGTGTGGATTGTGGGCACCCCCGATATTTTCGATGCTCCCCAGCACTATCAGTTTCCGCCAGGGCTGCGAGCTAAAACTCGGTTCACGGGCTATGTGCGCCGGGGCTGTGGACGGCGCAGTGCCCTAGAGATGCGTCAGTCTTTAGGGCTGAGTGCCACCGACCCCCTGGTTCTGGTGACCCCCGGCGGGGGTGGCGATGGCTTTCGCCTGGTGAACACCTATCTGCAAGCCCTGGCCATGTTGCCCCCTGACCAAACCCTGACCAGTGTGATTATTGGGGGTCCAGAACTACCCGCCGCCCAAAAACCCATGCTGCTCCGGCACATTGAGACCACTCCCCGAACCCAGTGGCTTGACTTTACCGATGACCTGGCCAGCTATATGGTCGCTGCCGATGCCGTGGTGTCTATGGGGGGCTACAACACCGTCTGTGAAATTCTGTCGCTGGGCAAGCGCGCCATCATCGTGCCCCGAACTGAGCCGGTTCAGGAGCAGTGGATCAGGGCTGAGCGTATGGCGCAGATGGGTCTGTTTGAAGTCATCCACCCAGACCATCTGACCCCAGAGGCGCTGATGCAGTCGCTGCTGTCTCAGTTGGCCGCGCCAATGAGTCAGCCCCCCACTGCCATCGATATGGATGCCCTGCCCCGAATTACCAACTTAATGCTGGGGCTGCTTAAGCCAAAACCCTGCTGTTTTGATCGGTTCATTCACCCCCATGTGTTTTCTAACGTCGAGGTTGCCGTCTCATGAAAAAGCCAAAAATTCTGTTCTATTGCCAGCATATTTTGGGTATTGGCCACCTGATTCGCAGCATGGAAATTGTGCGCGGGCTCCTGGCTGACTTTGAGGTGTGCTTCGTGAACGGGGGTCGGGTGATAGAAGCGTTCCCGACTCCTGCTGGGGTCAGGGTGGTGAACTTGCCTGCGATCGCAACGGATCCAGCGTTTCAGTCCCTAGAAGTCATTGACGCCAACCAAAGCTTGGCAGACGTATTTGCGGCTCGCACAGCGCAGTTGCTGACGCTTTTAGATGAAGTTCAACCCGACATTTTGGTGGTTGAGTTGTTTCCCTTTGGACGGCGGCGCTTTTCAGCGGAGCTGATTCCCTGCCTAGAAGCTGCCAAGGCTAGGGGGTGCAAAGTTGTCTGTAGCCTGCGCGATATTGTGGTCACCAAGCAAGACCAGACCCGCCATGAAGCCAAAATCTGTCGGTTAATGAATCAGTATTTTGATCTATTGCTCATCCATGGCGACCCCACGTTTCAGCCCCTAGAGTTGAGTTTTTCTCGGGTGCAAGATTTACATTGTCCCGTTCATTACACCGGCTATGTGGTGCAACAACCTGCTGAACTAGACGCTGGACTAGACGCGGACTTGGCTCAGATCAACCCCGACCGACCCCTGATTGTCACCAGCGTGGGCGGCGGACGGTTTGGCCATGAACTGCTGTTTTGTGTGGCCGCAGCCGCCCCGTTTCTAGCGCACTTGCCCCACCAACTACTGATTTTTGCGGGTCCTTTTGTGCCCTTAGCGGTGTTTACACAACTGCAAGCCCAGGCGGCTCAGTGCCCCAATGTGGTGCTCCAGCGCTATACCCCCAATCTGCTGAGTTACTTAACCCAGGCCGACCTGTCTATTAGCATGGCGGGCTACAACACCACCATGAATGTGCTGACCTGTGGCGTGCGGGCGATGATGTTGCCTTTCACTGGCAATGACGATCAAGAGCAAAGCCTACGAGCCGAACGCTTAGAAGCATTGGGCATTATCCGGGTGATTCGCCCAGAGGATTTACAACCAGAGCGCTTTGCTGAACGGGTTTTAGAGTGCTTGAGGCAGCAACCCACCCCCCGATCGTTCGATTTTCAGGGGGTTGAAAAGACGGCTACTTATCTAAAAGACCTGGCTGGTTGCAAGGTAGCTGTTTCAGGTTCGGCCTGTTGAATGGCCACTTTGTTGAAGTGAGTAGCGCCCCAGTGAACTCAAGGAGAGATCCCCATGAAAAAGATCCTATTTTATAGCCAGCATCTCGCTGGCATTGGCCACCTGGTGCGCAGCACTGAAATTATGCGCAGCCTTGCCCAACAGTTTCAGGTGTTCTTCATCCATGGAGGGCAGGCGGTACCAGGCTTTCAGCTTCCGGCTGGGGTGAGTGAAGTGCGTTTACCTGGGCTGTATATGGAGGGGATAGTCCTGAAGGGGGTGGATGCCACTCAACCCCTAGAAGTGGTTCAGGAACGCCGTAAATCGCTCCTTTTGGCAGCCTTTGACCGAATTCGGCCTGATTGTGTGATTACTGAGGGCTTTCCGTTCAGTAAGCATACGCTCCGATTTGAGCTGATGCCGCTGCTCAAGCATATTGAGGCATCGAATGTCTCCACCCAGGTGGTGTGCTGTCTGCGCGATATTATGATGACCCAGGCCATGTCCCAGAGCGTCCGTGCCAAAAAGCAGGCCCGAACCTGTAAGTGGATTAACCGCTATTACGACTTGATTTTGTATCACTCCGATCCGCAGTTGCAACGGCTAGAGGAGTGTTTTGCAGAGCTGGATGGGCTGCACTGCCCGGTCTTTTATACCGGGTTGGTGACCCAGCAGATAGATGAGTCTTTGCCCCTGGGCGAGGCCGATCGCCTGGACTTGAGCCGACCTGAACCCAGCCTGGTGGTGAGCGTCGGAGGGGGACGCCATGGGTATCCGTTGTTGGGTGCGATCGCAGCCCTTGCTCCCACCCTCAAACAACACATTCCCCATACCATCTATGCCTTTGCGGGTCCCTATTTGCCCGAAGCTGAATTTTTGCAGTTGCAAGGGTTGGCTGCTAATACTCCCAACTTGGTGGTTCGCCGCTTTACGCCTCGATTGCTGGATTATCTCCAGCGAGCCGATCTGTCGATTAGTCTGGGGGGCTATAACACCACCATGAATATTCTCAAAACCGGGGTGCGATCGCTAATTTATCCATCGCCCTCAGCAGATCAGTCTGGGGAACAAACCCTGCGTGCCCGCAAGCTCGAAAGTCAGGGCATTTTGCAGGTGCTGGGTGCCGATGATTTAGCCCCCGAGCGCCTGACCCAACATATTTTGACAGCGCTCAGCCACCCCCCCGTGGCGCACTCCTTTAACCTGCAAGGTGCCCAGGAATCTGCCCTTAGATTGCAAAGGCTTTTAGAGCCTGAATTGAGCGTGAATTCGACGACATCTCCGCCCTCACCCCCTAGCCCCCTCTCCCAATTCTGGGCGAGGGGGAACAGAGTAGAAATTCAAGGTTATAGCCCCTCTCCCAACGTTGGGAGAGGGGTTGGGGTGAGGGCAGGCCAGAGCTATCAAACTCATGTTGAATTTAATTGCCATCAGCAAACCACACCCACAGTCACGATTGTGGTTGGCCCCCGAGAGCGATTTAGTCATACCCAAGCCTCTCTAGAAAGTATTTACCGCAATACTCGCTATCCCTTTGAGCTGGTCTATGTGGATGTCTGCACCCCACCCCCCATCCAAGCTTACCTAAACGCCCAGGCGAAAGAGAAAGGGTTTAAGCTAATTCGCACCCCCTACTATATTTCCCCCAATCAGGCGCGAAATGTGGGGCTACGCCAGGTCTTGAAGACGGCCATCGCTGAGTATGTCGTCTTTATTGAAAATGATGTGGTGGTTGAGCTGGGCTGGCTGACGCAGTTGGTGAACTGTGCCGCAGAAACCGGCGCTGATGTGGTCGGGCCATTAACTTGCATTGGTCAGCCAGAACATGGGGTGATTCACAATGCTGGCGGTGAAACTTATATCCTCAATGATGTCAAACCCGATGGCCGCATCAAGCGTCGTCTGCGCCAAAAAGCTTACCTGACCGGCAAAGCGATCGCCCAGGTGCAAGATCAAATGCATCGGGTGCAGTGCGACTACGTGGAATTTCACTGTCTGATGGCGCGCACGGCGGTATTTGGCAAAGTTGGCCTGCTCGATGAGGGCATGTTGGCCACGCGAGAGCACATTGATTTTTGCCTGTCGGTCACGGAAGCGGGTGGCAAGATCTACTGCGATCGCACCGCCATTGTCACCACAGATACCGTTGGCATTGCCCAGAATAAGGCAGGACTGATTGAATTGTTTGGTGCCAACCGCTTACCCGACTTCAAATGGTATGACCTGCCCTACTTCATGGTGCGCTGGAGCAACGCCTGGGATCGAGCCAGTCTCGATCATCTACGCCGGAAGTGGCACCTAGCAGAAGACTCCTACTTCAAAAAACGCTACGTCATTATTGGCAACCGACGGCGAGAGCTGCTGGTACAACCCCTGGTTCGGCGCTTGACCTTAGGCAGAGGCAACACCTGGCTAGAGAAGTGCTTGGGCGGGTTAGAGCAAAAGCTCAACAACTTTTTCTATCAGCGCCACCTCAAGCACCGAGCCAAAATTTTGAGCCAAGGACAATCTTTAGCCCTAGAGAAACCTCGTATGCCAGTGGATCAAAAAGTGGATGAAAAAATTGTGGCTTAGCGCCATTTTTTTAAGAGGATATTGCCTTGAGTGTGCTGTCTATCAATAGATAAACCAATGAAACTCAAAATTTGCCTGACCACCTTAGAATTTCCGCCCGATGTAGGGGGTGTTGGAGAGTCAGTTGCTCGCATTGCCCAAATGCTGATCACCCTCGGGTTTGAAGTGCATGTTGCCGTTTTTCGAGCCGTGTTTCGGGATGAAAAAGCCGATGCAGAGCAAGGAATTTATCGACGGGCAAGCCGTCAAACCTCGACATCCCACGGCGTCACAGTGCATCGGCTCAAACCAGCGGTGCGATCGCCCCTCGCCAAAGACCAAGACTATCTCTGCGACCTTTACGATCAACTGGCCAGCCTCCATGCCCAGTATCACTTTGATCTGTTCCATGCCTTCTTTATCAATGAAATGGGGTTCTTAACCACCCTGCTAGCCCAGGAACAGGGATTGCCTGTAATCAACAGCATTCGGGGGGCGGATCTGCAAAAACACCTGTTTAGTCCCCAGCAGCACGGACAAATCACCTGGACCCTAGCCAACTCAGACTGGGCGACCTTTGTGAGTCAAGACCTGCTGCATCGAGCCAGAGTGCTGGTGCCTTCCCTGGGCACCAAATCATCCTCGTTTTGGAACTCCATTGCCCCCATTGACTTTGAAGCTTTGCCCCCGCCCCTCCTGCTAGATCAACTGCGAGGCACCGTCATTGGCGCGTCGGGCAACTTTCGAGACAAAAAAGGGCTGGAATATCTGATCGATGCTTGCAACACCCTAAAGTCGGAGACCCACCTCACCCTACTTCTGGTGGGCGATTTTGTGGAAAAAGAGCGGCATTACTGGGAGCAGGAACTAGAAGCCAGTGGTCTCAAGTCCCAACTTGTGATCACCGGTCAAGTCAGCCGTACTGAAGCCCTGGCCTATCTACCCCATATGGATATTTTTGCCATCCCCTCCATTCATGATGGCTGCCCGAACACCCTACTAGAAGCGATGCTGGCCGCCCGCGCCATTGTGGGCACAACCGTCGATGCCATCGGTGAAATTTTAGCCCACGAGAAAGACGCACTGTTGGTGCCCCCGGCCTCCAGTGCTGCTCTGACGGTAGCCCTGCGCCGACTCATCGAGCAGCCCAATCTGCGGCAGCAGCTTGGCATGGCCGCAAGGCAAAAGGTGCTGCGGCAATTGGCACCGGACGTTGAGCAACAACAGTGGCAAAAAATATATCAAACCGTGCTGGCGCGGTGGCCCATCCAGGTCAGTCTTTGAGTACCAGAGTTCCGTCAGGAAAATTCTGATCGGTCGCAGACCCTTAGCAAACCATACCGAGTTCTGCAAGCAAAACAGGAAGGAGCAACCCAGATGAAGTCAGGTCTCATTAAACGCAAGCGGCCTAAGACCGTGAAATCTGCCTGCAAGGGTCTGCGCCGCATTATGCAACGGTTTTGGCCAGAAATTCGCAAAGAAAGATTTTTGCTGACCCTAGCCTGGGTGGGACTGATCGGTGAAATTTTGGCTCAGTTGCTCGAACCCTGGCCGCTGAAGCTGATCTTTGATCACATTATTATTCCCGATGCCACCGAGCTGCCCCTGCCTATCCCCTTTCTGAACAACTTGCCCCAACTGCTGCTACTGACACTCTTGACCTTGGGGATTATCTTGGCAACAGCGCTCAAGGCTGGTGCGTCTTACATGAGCTTGGTGAGTCTTTCTATTGCCTCCAGCCGCATTATTGCCGAGATTCGGGCTAAGCTCTATGGTCACCTGCAACGGCTGTCCCTGTCCTTTCACAGCAAAGCCAGAAACGGGGATTTAATCACACGAATTATTAATGACATTGATCGGCTGCGCGAAGTCACCATTACCGCAGCGGTTCCCCTGATGGTGAATACGCTCACCCTAGTCAGTATGGTGGGGGTGATGTTCTGGATGAATGCCCAGCTAGCCTTGATCGGGCTACTGGTATTCCCGCTGTTCATCTTTACGGCGACCAAACTGACCCAGCAAATTCATCAGGTGGCGCGGCAGCAGCGGCGGCGGGAGGGAGCCATGGCAGCCACAGCATCGGAGGCGATCAACGCCATTAAGGTGGTGCAGGCACTTTCTTTAGAAGGCATGTTGGAGAGCCTGTTCGCCACCGACAATACCAAAAGCCTAGAGGATGTGGCGCGCACTCAGCAGCTTTCTGCTGGCTTGCAGCGCACCGTGGAAATCTTGGTGGCTTTGGCCACCGCCGTGGTGCTGTGGCGAGGGGTGCAGTTGGTGACCCAAGGAGCGGCAACGCCGGGAGATCTGCTGGTGTTTATGACCTACCTGAAGACTTCCTTTAAGCCCACCAAGCAATTGGCCAAACATATGGCTCAAATTGCCAAGGCTACGGCCTCGGGTGAGCGCATCATCGACATTCTGGATACGATACCTGAGATTCGAGATACCCAGGGCGCTATTGAGGCACCGGCTTTTGAGGGGCAGGTGTGCTTTCGCAACGTGGCGTTTGGCTACGAGCCCGCAAAACGCATTCTCAACGGTCTCTCGTTTGGGGTGCAGCCGGGGCAGCGGGTGGCACTGGTGGGGCCGTCGGGGGGCGGTAAGTCTACCTTAGTCAGCCTGTTGCTGCGACTGTACGACCCCATTGAGGGCAACATTCTCATCGATGGCCACGATTTGCGGCAGTATCGGGTCGAATCGCTCCGTCGCCAGATCAGTATTGTGTTGCAAGACAGCGTGCTGTTTGCGGTTAGCGTGCGCGATAACATCGCTTATGGAGCGCTGGGTGCCACTGATGCCGAGATTGAAGCGGCGGCTCGCCTAGCCAATGCCCACGACTTTATTATGGCTTTGCCCCAAGGGTACGCCACGCCCATGGGCGAGCGAGGAGCCACGCTTTCAGGGGGGCAGCGACAGCGGATTGCGATCGCACGAGCCGCTGTACGCCGAGCCTCCATTGTCATTCTCGATGAGCCCACGGTGGGACTTGATAACGAAAACGAACAGGCCGTCACCGAAGCCCTAGAGCGCCTCACCCAGGACTGCACCACCTTTCTGATTACCCACAATCTGCAAGGGGCTGTGTCTGCCGATCAGATTCTCTATCTAGAGCAGGGGCAGATTCTAGAGCGAGGCAGCCACGACGAGTTGATGCGCTTGGGGCAGCGGTACGCGGCGCTGTATCAGATCCAGAGTGCCATTGAGCATTCAGATCACCATGGCTCTGCCTACGTAAACTGCCGTTAAATCCAGGTTGAACCGCAATTGACTCAGAGGCTATCTGCCCCCCAACCCCCTACTCTGGAGGGCTTTGATCACGCTTAAGTCCCCCAGAATGGGGGATTTAGGGGGCGGGTGCAAGGCGTCAGAAACGTTTCAAACCGCTTCTGAGAGGTCGTCTAAAAAGCCTCATTCATCCCTGCATTAGCCCCCCCGACCCCCCAAAATTGGGGGGAGAAAGCCAAAAACTCTGATCATTATCCCCCAATTACGCCCTGCGGGCACGCTGCGCGAGGGGGGGCTAGGGGGCAAGTGCAAGGCATCAGAAACATTTCAAACCGCTTCTCAGGATTTATGGCCGAATCTATAGCCGAGTAAAAATTTCAGAGGATGCTTATATGACGGCATTACAACAGAGTTCAAACCAGAGTTGGAATTCCCCAGCAGCCGAGCCTGAGGTCACTATCATTGTGGTGCCTCGGGAGCGATTTCAGTTCGCTCAAGACTCCCTAGAAAGTCTCTACGAAGTCACATCGTTTCCGTTTCAACTGATCTATGTTGACAACAATTCTCCAGCTCAGTTGCAGCGATATTTAGCCACCCAAGCTGCCAAGAAGGGCTTTCAGATTGTACGCAGCGATCGCTATCTGTCGCCCAATGCGGCTCGTAACCTTGGGTTGCAGCAGGTCAGCAGCCCCTACGTGGTGTTTGTCGATAACGACGTGATTTTTGCACCGGGATGGCTAGACGCGTTGGTAAGTTGTGCCCAGGAAACTGACGCCACCGTGGTCGGCTCCCTGGTGTGCCAGTACCAACCCGTGCATGAAACGATTCATTGTGCGGGGGGCGAGTACATCGCGGCTGAAGCGTTTGAGGGGTTTGTCCAGAATGCGCCTGCTGTGAGCAACTCAGGTGGCTGGCACATTTACGAGAAAACTTACTACCAAAATCGCCAGATAGATGAGGTGCGCGATCGCATCCATCGGCAGCCCACAGGCTTTGTAGAATTTCACGCCATGCTGGTACAAACCGCATTCTTTAGAGAACATGGCCCCCTAGATGAAGGACTTTGCTGCACCAAAGAGTATCTAGACTTTGCCATGACCGTAGCCCGAGCTGGCGGCACAATTTATCTAGAACCAGCCTCGGTCGTCACCTTTCTCACCCATCCCCCCGCTCCGCGCTTGCAATGGGCAGATCTACCCTACTTCTCACTACGCTGGAGCGATGCCTGGGAGCGCTCCAGCCTTCAATACTTTCAAAAAAAATGGCACCTAGCTGACAGCAGATACTTTCAGAAACGCTATCAAAAGCTGGGCTGGCGACGATGGGAAGAACTGATTAAACCCCGCGTGGCTAGCCTAGCCTGGCTTGGCCAGCGGCGAGCAAAAAGATTAGAAAAACAGCTCCTAGCCTGGGAAAAAAAACTGAATAGCGCATGGTGCAATCACTACACCCGAACCTTAGCCAAACAGCTCGGTTGTAGCTCCGTCGCCATTGCTGACGGACGCAACCATCCCCCCATCACGCTATCTTTGCCCCCAAACCATCTGCCAAGACCAACCGCTGCCACTCAAGACCCCCTGGTTCTGAAGCGATGATCCACTCTGCAATCCATTGGCGCTGGCTCGTATTCCGTCGGTAAAACTTTGTAGATCTACGACCCTCAAATCTCAACTCCCATCAAGCAAACTTTTTAGCGAATTGCACCTCTCATGCTTTACCGTAACTTTGGCAAGACTGGCCTTAAAATATCTGCCATTGGCCTAGGCACCTGGAATCTCGGCAATCAATGGGGAGCCATTGACGAAGAAACAGCTCTAGACACCGTGCGCGCTGCCTTTGATCAAGGGGTAAACCTGTTTGACACCGCCGAATCCTACGGCATTCCCTGTGGGCTATCAGAAGAACGCCTGGGTAAAGCGCTGAAGGGAATTCGCCACCAAGTCCACATCATCACTAAAGTAGGGCGCTGGGGAAGGCGCTCTGGGCAAACGGTGCCCATGACCACAGTGGATATGGTGCGGTTGTGCGTCCATGCCTCGCTGTATCGACTACGCACCGACTACATCGACGTTTTGCTTTGCCATGAAGGCAAAATCGAAGACCCTACCGTCTATCTAGAAGCCTTTGAGCAACTCAAGCAGCAAGGCTACATCGGTGCCTATGGCATTTCCACCGACCAACCTGAGGTGCTCCAGCGGTTCAATGTCCACAACACCTGTGGCGTCGTTGAGCTAGATTACTCACTCCTCAACCGCAAACCTGAGAAAAAGCTACTGCCCTACTGTCAAGAACATGATATTGCGGTGGTGGCACGGGGACCCATGGGTAAGGGCTTGTTGACTGGCAAATACTCTACCGACACAATTTTTACGGATGCAGTGCGCTCAGAGTGGTATAGCACCGCAGCCTATCGAGAAAAACTGAGCCGCAACCTGGCCAAGGTCGAGCAGCTTAAAACCATCCTGGCACCTGGTGAAGACATGGTGAATACTGCCCTCCGTTTTGTTATCTCCCATGAAAGCCAGCCCGTCACCATTCCAGGTGCCAAATCTTCAGCTCAGGCCGTGATGAATGCCAAGGCTGGCGATCGCACCCTCACCCCCGACGAGCGCACTACCCTAATCCAACTGCTCAAACCCGACACCGCTCTAGCGACAGGCTGCTAATGCTCCCTCAGGAAAATTCACGCACCCCAACCACACCAACAGGAGGTTTATTCCTAGTTCCACCCGAATTTGTGTGGAGTAAAATTGAGGTAGAGCACTCAGGAGG
>NZ_WVIC01000075.1 GCF_009939295.1 Petrachloros mirabilis ULC683 | reverse complement strand
TGACCTAGGGCATCCCGTATGGGGTGACTCTACCAGCGGTTATTGAGATGTTGCGCAAAAACATCTTTTAGATTCAGTACAAATCCAGGCAAGACTGCCTCCGCCAGAACCTCGGCGGGCCATTGAAGTATTTCTACAGGTTGACCCATTCGATAGATTTCAACCGTTTGGTCTTGAGGATTCAACAAGTACCCTAATCGAACGCCATTGTCGATGTATTCCTGCATTTTGTTTTGTAAGGACTTCAGGTGATCGCTGGCAGATCGCAGTTCAATAACAAAGTCTAGGGCAAGGGGTAAGAAGCCCTCTGGGTCTGGGTTCAGTGCCTTAATTCTTTCTGATGTCACCCAGGCAACATCAGGCGATCGCACTGAACCATTGGGCAATATAAAACCCGTAGAAGAGTCAAACACAACGCCTAGGCCAACTTGGCTGTTCCATAGGCTTAAGGCGGTCGTGAGGGTTGCATTCCACTTGCCTGACTGCCATCCTGTTGGCGGCATTAAAACCAGTTCTCCCTTAGCCGTGAGTTCGAGCCTGATGTCACGATTGGCTCGACAGAGTTCATGAAATTGATCAAGAGTCAGGCGGGCGATCGCGTCTACATTCAGCGTCAGGGCAGTCATGGAACGGCCTCAGGATGCAGTCAACCGTAGTTTAGCATCTACCTTTTTGACTGCGAGGCTAAAAGGGATCAACGGGCGATGGGTTGGCATGGACGCTCACTCGGGTGGCGGTGCGCAAGATTTGCCCTGCTAGAATAGCCGCGCCAAAACCATTATCGATATTCACGACCCCAATGCCGGGGGCACAGGCGTTGAGCATAGTGAGTAGGGGAGCCAACCCGTTAAAGCTTGCCCCGTAACCAATGCTAGTCGGCACAGCGACTACGGGAACATCGACTAATCCAGCGACTACACTGGCGAGGGCACCCTCCATGCCGGCAACCACAATGATGACATCGGCTCGTGCGATCGCAGCCCGATTGTCCAGCAGCCGATGGATCCCCGCCACCCCCACATCCCAGAACCGCTCCACAGCGAACCCACAGAGTTCTGCCGTCACCGCCGCCTCTTCGGCCACCGATAAGTCTGCGGTTCCCGCCGAAAGCAAGCCAATGCGTCCTAGATGTCGAGGTTCCGGGGGAGTGCTTGTGGCACAAATGCGAGCAGTGGCAAAATACTGTAGCGCTGGCAATGACTGTCGCAAGACTTCATAGACCGACACTTCAATGCGAGTGGCCATCACCCAAGGATGGTGGCACTGCATAGCCGTAAAGATCTGCACAATTTGTTCCGGTGTCTTCCCCGGCCCCCAAATCACCTCCGGAAAACCGGTGCGGAGTGTGCGATGGTGATCTAGGCGGGCAAACTCCCCCACGGGTTCGTAGCTGAGGTGCTTGAGTTGGTCGAGGGCCGCATCAGGGCTAATTTCACCCGCCGCGACGGCTCGTAGAAGATGATGGATAACATCAGGAGGTGTCATAAGCAATTAGGGTGTAGTCAAGCAAGCAAAAGATTCATCCGACCGGTCACCGATCGAGAAATGAGATCAAACCCTCAAGAAAGTTAACGGTGATTAGACCTACAGGAAGAGCAAAGCTACTCAAAATTGGCTCAAAATTCGGATAACCCCATCTACTAGAGACAGTGACATGCAGTTAGAGGCCGGATGCCAGATTCATTATCACGCCAGTGAGCCCACCCCGTGTATTTTCATGCTCAGACCCCGCAGTGGCTATGGCCAGTGGATCATGAGCGAAGAGTATGTCCTAGCGCCCAAAGTTCCCATCTTGGAATATACCGACTTCTATGGCAACCTCTGTCAGCGCTTAGTGATCCCGGCAGGAGACTTCCAAGTCCGAACCGTGGCTCAAGTGGAAACCGCCGATGAAATTGATGTACAGCCTGGCGCACCTTACCTATCTGTCGAGAATTTACCTGAGAGCGTCCTGCTCTTTTTGTTGCCCAGCCGCTACTGTCAGTCTGATCAACTGGGGCAACTTGCCCTTGAGATTGCGGGCGCCCAAGCGCCGGGATATGACCAGGTGAGTGCCATTTGTGACTGGATTCACACCCAAATCGAGTATCAGTATGGCACTAGTAACGCCTCCACCTCAGCCGTGGAAACCGCCCAGTCCCGCCAGGGGGTCTGTCGAGACTTTGCCCACCTGGGAATTGCCCTCTGTCGCAGCCTTAATATTCCTGCCCGCATGGTGGTGGGCTATCTCTATGAACTAGACCCCATGGATTTGCACGCTTGGTTTGAAGCCTATGTGGGGGGGCAATGGTTTACCTTTGATGCCACTCAAGCCCAACCGCGCGGCAACCGCGTCACCCTGGCCTACGGTCGAGATGCTGCGGATGTCGCTCTAGCGACCCAGTTTGGCCTCCTGCAATTGCAGGAGATGAAAGTCTGGGTCAAAGCGGTATCTACCTGAGGCAAAGGGGTCTATTCTCGGCTCTGTACTGTGGAAATGAACTAATCACAGCTATAAATGATTTGTGAACTGACTGGCAACTGGAAAACAGAGGTTAAAACGCAATTCAGGAGACAATTCAAGCAAGCTTGCAAAGTGAGAAATCTATGAAGGCAGTTGTTTATACAAAATACGGTGCCCCAGACGTTCTTCAGATTAAAGAAGTAGCAAAACCCACCCCCAAAGACAATGAAGTCCTGATCAAAATACACGCAACCACAGTAACCTCAGGAGACTGGCGAGTGCGAAGCCTCCAGATGCCGGTTGGCTTCGGATTGATGGCGCGTCCAATCTTTGGCCTCTTCAGACCCCGGCAGCCCATTCTCGGAACTGAACTGGCCGGAGTGATTGAAGCAGTTGGCAAAGATGTTCAAAAATTCAAAATTGGGGATCCGGTTTTTGCCTTTAGCGGAGCTGCCATGGGCTGCTACGCAGAGTACAAGTGTATGCCAGCAGAGGGGGCAGTCCTACCTAAGCCGAGTAACCTAACTGATGAAGAGGCTGCTGCCCTATCTTTTGGGGGAACCACAGCCCTGGATTTCCTGAAAAGAGCCAATATTCAGAAAGGGGAAACAGTCCTTGTCAATGGTGCCTCGGGTGGGGTTGGCACAGCAGTTGTTCAGCTTGCCAAGTACTTTGGTGCAGATGTAACTGGTGTATGCAGTACTGCCAACCTGGAATTGGTGAGGTCTTTGGGGGCTGATCATGTCATTGATTACACGAAAGCAGACTTCACCAAAAATGAGAAAACCTATGACATCATTATTGATGTCGTCGGCACAGCACCCTTTTCTCGGAGTAAAGACTCGCTCAATGCAGGCGGACGGCTGCTGCTGATTTTGAGTGGTCTACCTGGCCTACTTTTGGCCCCCTGGGTGTCGATGACCCACAACAAGACCGTCATCGCCGGTCCAGCCGCAGAACGGGTGGAAGATTTACGGTTTCTCGCTACGCTGGCCGAATCGGGGGAATTCAAGCCGGTTATTGATCGATGCTATCCGCTTGAGCAGATTGTCGAAGCTCACCGCTACGTTGATACTGGACGCAAACGGGGTAATGTAATCATTACGTGGTCTTGATTTGCAAGTAGTGGCAACGCCCCAACCCATGCGGCTACTTGCACATGACTGTGTTGGCTTTACACCCCCAAGGCATCGGGCACGAGGCTAAAAATATCCAATGGCAGGATTTTTACAGAAACCTGAATCGCCTGTTTGACTTCACGAGCAACGGCAGCCGATACCAGGGCACCTGGGGATACTCGTGATGCTCCCAGTGATAACCAAAATGGTAACAGCTCAAAAATGACCACAGTAGTGGATAGTAGCTGCTGGTGGCATGGTGACCATTGGCATGGCTTTGTGCCTGGGGATGATGGGGCAAATAGGTGCCAAAGATAAAGAGCTGCACCGAACTTAAGAAAAAAGGTAGGATCCAAAACCACCATAGGTTCACAGGGCTATACAAGCTCAGGCCACAACTGAGTGCCAGCAACACTCCCCATTGCAGCCCCAAGCGCCAGAGCTGGGCTAGGGTCAGGTAGGTGCGCAGAAACCGTAGATACCAGCCCAGGGGATGGGCAGTTCGGCCAGGATGGAAGTCAGGGTCATCTTTCCGCCCAGGGTGACGGTGATGAGCCCAATGTTTGCGACAGCAGTCGCCAAAGGGTAGGCAAGCATACAACCCTACAGCAATCTGCCCGATAAAATTGTTCCACCAAGGGTATCGGGGGCATAAACTGCGATGCATGGCATCATGGCCAATCACAAACAAACCCGTATGCAAGAAAGTTCTTGCCCAAACGGCTACCAGTAAACCACCCCATTCCCAATCTGTCCATTGCAGTCCTGCCAGTAGCGTGATGCTCCAAAGACTCAAAAGTGCGATCGCGCCCCCAATTCCCAGCCAATCTGAGCCTGGCTCGGACTTACCCCTTAGCTCCAAAGTAATCATCCTCTGACAAGCTGAAGTGCCCCGCAAGTGATGGGTTGAACAATGAGTTCGTTCCTAAAAACCTGCGGAGCGCTTTCATGAGTTTATGACAAATTGCCGAGTGACTTAGCGCGCCAAGTTCAGCAATTCTAGCGGAGAAGCCAGAAGGTCAATGGCCACGAAGTAAATCTTGCCCTCGGGGTTGAGCAAAAATCGCCAAGCCATATTCATACCCACACCCGCACCAAACCAAGGGGTTTGAACTTTACCCGTCACCTTGACTTGAGTATAATTATCATCAGCAGGCTCGGATACCCCCTGTTCTGGGAGGAGTTTCAGATTTTGACACTCTTCTCGAAAGAACCGTAGAACCGCCTCTTTGCCGACAATGGGGCGCTGAAATGGGGGTTGCAGAGCCCCATCAGCAGCGAATAGCTCGATCAAAGCATCAAAGTCATTGGCATTCAGGTAATTCATATAGTTCAGCACCGTAGAGCTGCTGACTCCCTTAATCGAGACCGAGACGCGCTTCGCTATGTCCGTAGGCGGCACAACTGGCTCTGCAACACGCTTATAGCCGTCTAACTTTTTGGGATCAAAGCCCATATCAACCACAGAATTCCGCAGAACAGTGATTTGTTCGCCAGAATCAAGATTGCGAATAGATTGCAAAACAGCTGATGCATTAGCAGAGAGTTGATAGCCTTCTGGAATAGGTGCTACCATCCCTTGCTCCATCCACTGCCCTAATTGGTACCAAAACCCCAGCTTAATATTGGCAGACCATGTGGCATAGGTGCGACCTACTGGGGTGTCGGCGCGATTGGCTAAGTCACACATGACCTGAGACTGCTCCTGGAATGACATTTTTTTGATGTCATTGAGCGTTCCTTCTGCAAACTGCATACTCGCAGCTCCGGGAGCTGCAATGGTAATCGCTTTACCCATTTCTAGGTAAGCAAACCAAATCAGCGCTAGTTGATCTTCCGCACTGAGCTGAGTAAACCGAGCAATGGTTGCGGGAACCGCATCAGCCGCGAGCGTGTTCGGGAAAATTCCTCGGGCAGAATCAATGGTAAATGGCATAGGTTAACCCCAGCTTAATTTATTCTTCAGACACCAGAAAAGGCTTTGCTTGAGGCTGCTTTTGGAAGTTGTTAATCTACACAGCTCCATCTGGATACAGCGGCTCAATGGAACCCTCTGCATCAGCTTATGAAGCGCATAGTATTTACCCTAAAACACCTCATTTTGCCAGCCATGGTCTTAGACTATCACAAAACCGTGACAAAAGTAAACAAAATGTTACATATGCCATGGAGTCTCCCTGAAAAGGAAGGCTGGACAGCGGGTAAGGGGGCTACGGTGTACACACATCTCTAGTTCTCCGTGTTCCACGCTGCATTAGCCC
>NZ_WVIC01000028.1 GCF_009939295.1 Petrachloros mirabilis ULC683 | reverse complement strand
GGGGGGCTAGGGGGGCAAGTGCAAGGTCTAAGCGACTTCTCAAACAAGCTCTGAGATGGCTGGTGAAAGCTATTGTTGCTGCTGCAATCACTCCTGAGTTGGAAATCGCCGCTGCTTCACGTCTGCACAATAGCGCTCTACTGCATCGGTGATCTGCGATCGCATCTCCAGATAAACCTTGGCAAAAGGCGGCTGCCAATCCGAGAGTCCCAAAATATCCGCAGTCACCAAGACCTGACCGTCACAGGCTAAACCAGCCCCAATTCCAATTGTAGGAATACTCAACTTCTGCGTAATCGTAGCTGCCAAATCTGCTGGGATATGCTCAAGAACAATGGCAAAAGCGCCAGCCTGCTCTAAAGATAGGGCTGCCTGCAAAATTTCGGCAGCTTGTGCGGCTGAGCGCCCCTGACGACGATAGCCCCCAAGCTGATGCACAGACTGGGGGGTAAGCCCCACATGCCCCATGACCGGAATGCCACGCATCACCAAAAAATTCACCGTCTCTGCCATATCAGGATACCCACCCTCCAGCTTTACCCCCTGGACACCTGTGCGCTTCAGGATTTGCCCTGCACTCTCTAAAGCTTGCTGAGGACTAGACTGGTAGCTCAAAAAGGGCAAGTCACACACAACCAGTGCCCGCTTCGCTCCCCGGCAAACCGCCTGAGCATGGTGAATCATGTCATCGAGTTGCAAAGGCAGGGTATTGTCATAGCCCAAAGCCACCATGGCCAAAGAATCCCCCACCAATAAAACATCTACGCCAGATTGATCGAGGATGGTTCCCAGGGCATAGTCCCAAGCAGTGAGCACAGTAATAGGGCGACCTTGCTGTTTCCATTGTTTTAACTGCTGAATTGTAACTTTCATCCCCACGATGGCGTCCTACCCAGCTTTGCAGCGCTCTTTTCAGCATATCCTTCCTGATTCGCTCAAACCAGTTCAGCCGAAACAATCACCGTTTCTAACCATAAAAATGCTCGAAAATGGGAATTGTCGTGTAAAATCGAGACCAAAATTGTCAAAATTGTGGTGAATAAAGTGCAGGAGTACGGAAACACGGTGCTTACTCAAAGCTTACCAAACCAGATCCCCAACCTCTTGGAGAGCAAACCCGTTCTCCAAATTTGGGGCAAACAACCCTTACAGGGACAAGTTCGCATCAGCGGTGCCAAAAACTCAGCCTTAGTTTTAATGACCGGGGCGCTCCTGGCATCAGAGCCTTGCCGTCTGCATAATGTACCCGCTTTAGCAGACATTAAATCGATGGGCGACATTTTATCAGCCCTGGGTGTCAAGCTAAGCCTCGATGGCAATACCCTCGATATTGACGCCCGTCATATCAGCGAAACTCAAGCCCCCTATGAGCTGGTCAGCCAACTGCGCGCCAGCTTTTTTGCTTTAGGCCCTCTGCTGGCTCGGACTGGAGTGGCTCAAATGCCCCTACCCGGTGGCTGTGCCATTGGTGCTCGCCCAGTTGAGCTGCATGTTCGCGGCCTGCAACAAATGGGTGCCGATATCTATATCGAGCATGGCGTCGTTCGTGCCCATGCCCGGAGACTCAAAGGCGCGAAGATTTATCTTGACTATCCTAGCGTCGGTGCCACTGAGACCCTGATGATGGCAGCCACCTTAGCCGATGGCACCACCACCATCAAAAATGCAGCCCAAGAACCAGAAGTCGAAGATTTGGCTAACTTCTGTCGTGCCCTTGGCGCTAATATCTTTGGCGCAGGTACCAATACCATCACCATTGAAGGCGTCTCCAAACTCCATGGAGCTGATTACCGCATCATTCCTGACCGCATTGAAGCCGGCACCTTTTTGGTGGCCGGAGCCATTACCCGCTCTGAAATCCAGATTGCACCTGTCGTACCCGAGCACCTGATTCCGGTGATTGCCAAATTGCGCGAAATTGGGGTGCAGGTGGTGGCCGATGCCCCAGATTGCCTGCGAGTTCTGCCTGCACCTATGTACCGTGGCGCTGACATTGAAACCCGCCCTCATCCTGGATTTCCCACTGACATGCAAGCCTTGTTTATGACATTACTCACCATCAGCGAAGGCAATAGTGTCATTAGCGAAACGGTGTTTGAGAATCGCTTAGGCCATGTCCCCGAGTTACTGCGCATGGGCGCTGACATTCGCATTAAGGGCAATCACGCCTTCATTCAGGGGGTGCCCCAGCTCTCTGGGGCACCGGTCACGGGCACAGACTTACGCGCATCTGCCGCGCTGGTGGTTGCTGCTCTTGCCGCCGAGGGTAAAACCACGATTCAAGGACTACAACACCTAGATCGCGGCTACGATGGCATTGAGCATAAGCTGTTGAAGCTGGGTGCCCAGATTGAGCGGATTGTGCCGGAAATTCCCACAGACATTGGAATTCCACTACCGCTTTAGCTGGTTCGCGGGAGGCTCTGCGTTCTATCTGAACTGGCAAAAACAACAATAGTTTGTTATTATTGTTAGTAGTGCAAATGTGCACTAAGTCTTTTTCGAGGCGCGAGGTCATGAAATATCCTTTCCACACCCAATCTATGCCTGTTGTGGGTTGTGAAGCGCAGAAACTTATCAGCGCCATCGAAAAAGATGACTATGTGACGAATGATGCTGCTATGGCTACAGTGCAACGTATCGCCGAGCGTCGTAAAGCTCGTGAGTTAGCTGATGTCACAAGGCGGTAAATTTGCAGGCGTAAATTTCTCAGAAATTCCCATAGAAAAATTAAACCCTGCCCAAGACCTATCAGGGCAGGGTTTTCGATGTAAAAGAGGTGAATTTGTTACATATTGGAAACAAGGCCGAATCCAGCGTGAAGTGAATGCCTGTATATGTCACTGTTGGATTTTGAGGCATAATGATGCACTAGCAGGCTACATTACGCTTTTAGAGAGTGTTTGAAAAGGTGCTTAGATCTTGCACTCGCTCCCCTAGCCCCCCAATTCTGGGGGGAATAGGGTCAGAGTTCTCGCCTTTCCCCCCCCAAATTTGGGGGGTCGGGGGGGGCTAATGCAGGGTTGATGAGACTTTTAAAACACGCTCTTAGCTGACAAACTAGAAGTTGATGTGCAGCTATTAGAAGAAGAAGGTGTACGCTATCGTACCTTTCCCGCAATCAAGATTGGTTTGCTGGCTGCTGATACAAGGGCAAAAGGTACAGGCTCTATCCTGGTTGAATGGGCCTTAGAATATGTAGCAATAGAGTTGGCAAGTGCCGTAGGAATCCGATTTATGACGGTTGATGCACTTTATGATCCTGATGAAGAGCCACCGTATGATGCTTCTGGGTTTTATAAAAAATTTGGTTTTCAGTTCGTTAACTCCGATGAAACAGTCTCTAGAACTGCTCCATATCGAACCATGTACTTTGATTTAAAACCACTAATTGATTTATCGATTGAATAGAATTTTCATTCTGCACTGACACCGCCGCCCATTCACTCCATCACCCCACCATGAATTCTCTAACTGCCAAAACTTCACTAATTGGTCTCAAGTCCAATCAGTTTCGGCACCCCCTGGATTTAGAAGCCACGGCAGCGCTAAAGCAATTGCCTGGGTTAGATTGGCTGGTGCGCGCCCTGCTGGGTTCCATGGCTGAGCAAATTTTTTATCTGGATAATATTGCCGCCAGTGTATTGGTGAGTGAGCAGCAGCTCCCAGAGCTTGACCACCTGCTGCGCGATGCCTGCCAAATTCTGGATTTAGAGGTGCCCCAGCTTTACGTTCGCCAGCACCCCATGCCCAATGCCTACACCTTTGCCATGCGGGGGAAGCAACCCTTTATTGTGGTGCATACGTCGCTGCTGGACTTGCTGGAGCCTGGAGAAATTCAAGCGGTACTGGCTCATGAGCTGGGGCACCTCAAGTGTGAACATGGGGTATACCTGACGCTGGCGAACCTTATTATGCTGGCTGCGGGGCAGTTGCCCCGCCTGGGTGAGGTGTTAGCCCAAAGCCTCCAGGCACAAATTTTGGCCTGGGTGCGCTGTGCTGAATTTACCTGCGATCGCGCTGGCCTACTGGTCACCCAAGATGCCAAAGTCATGGCTTCAGTGCTAATGAAATTAGCGGGTGGCTCTCCCAAACTAGCGCCCTTGCTGAATGTAGATGCCTTTATTGCCCAAGCCCGCGCCTATGATCACATCGATGATGAGCTGGGTTTAATGATCAAAGAGTTGCGCAGCGCTGATCTCACCCATCCCCTGCCCGTCTTGCGGGCGCGGGAAATTGACCGCTGGGCTCACAGCCGCGAGTATTTAAAACTGCTCCAGAACCATAGTCGTTCAACAGAAGCAGGCATTGGCTGGCGACACTGGTAAGGCAGGCCATCCATGCAGTAATAGTTCGCTTGTTCCCATTCACGTTCAGACTCTGCTGAGGAAGCCGTGATGCAGCCAGAATTTTCCAAAAACCTTCAGTACTCAGTGGTGCTGATCAGCGCAGCGGTAATCGGCACCGCCATTGCCGTCGGTATCGTTGAGTGGCACTCTCGACAGTCCCCTCAACCCCCCCCTCTAGTCGAGCCGCAATCTCTCGCCCTCAGCCAGAATATTGCCGATCTGGTGGGAAAGTCACCCTCAGCAAGGGCTTCAGAGCTAACTCGGCTAGCGCGCGCCGGATCGGATGCAGAGCAAACCCAAGCGCGATTCTTACTGGCCGCCGACAACATCAATCAGCAGCAAGGGGCAGCCGCCTTACCCTGGCTCCAAAACCTCGACCAAGACTACCCCCTTCTGGCACCAGAAGTGCTGGTATTGCAGGCCAGGGCTCAAACCCAAGCCGAAGAAACCCAGCAGGCTCAAGACACCTGGGAAACACTTCTAGGCCAGCATCCTGAAGCACCTGCAACTGCCGAAGCACTGTATGTTTTGGGGCGTACACAACCTCAATATTGGGATCAACTTCTGACAGACTTTCCCAGCCATCCCCGCGCGGTTGAGGTGGCCGTCGCCCAATTGGCGAACAGCTCTGAGCCGCTGCCTTTGTTGCGCCAGATTGCTGAATTTGGCCTGTGGTTGCCCAACTACACCACCTATCTGGATCGGCTCACCCAGATGTACGCTGAGCAGTTGACCCCAGAAGACTGGCAAAATATTGGCTTTGGCTATTGGGAAACCCTGAAATATGAGCCCGCAGCTCGTGCCTATGCTCGCGCCCCTCGCACAGCTACCCACGCCTATCGAGTCGCTCGGGGTCTACAGCTTGGCACCGATGTGGAGCGAGCTGAAGTGATCGCAGCCTATGAGCAAATGATCCGCGACTTTCCAGAGAGTCCAGAGACCGCTCTAGCACTGATGCGACTGGCTGATCTGAGCGATGACACCCCAGCCGCTTTGGCGTTGCTGGATCAGGCCATTGAGGTGGCTCAAACCCAAGGCCAGTCTCAGCGGTCAGGCGAAGCACTTCTACAACAAATTAACCGCCTCAGTCGTACCAATCAGCCCCAAACCCAAGCGCAGCAAACCTTACTTCAAGACTATGGCGACACTGAAGCAGCAGCCACCTGGCGATGGGAACAGGCACAAGGGGCAGCCAAGGCGGGAAATCTTTCTGAAGCTAAAGACTGGGCCTTTCAAGTGCTTGAATCCAATTCAGATAGCAATGTGGCAGACGTTGCTGCTTTTTGGGCTGGCAAATGGTCAGAGCAGCTCGGACAAACCCAAGAGCGAGTCCAGGCTTTTCAGCAGCTTTGGCAGCAGCACCCTGATTCATACTATGCTTGGCGAGCGGCTGCCCTCTCTGGCTGGGATGTGGGAGACTTTAATTCGGTGCGATCGCGCCAACCCACAGTTTACCCAGTTCGCCAGCGTCCTCCCCTGGAAAGCGGTTCTCCTGCCCTCCAAGAACTGTATCTCCTAGGACAAGATCGTCCGGCATGGGAGCGCTGGCAATGGGAATTCAGCAATCGCCAAGAGCCGAGTCTAGCGGATCAATATACAGACGGGCTGCTGCGGATCGGCGTCGGAGACTATTTAGATGGCATTTTTATGCTGACCCATCTCCAGACACGAGTGCAGGAGAAGCCCAATCAGCGTGAAGACTACGAGCAATGGCAACAATCCCTCGGATTCTGGCAGGCTAAATATCCACTGGCCTTCGCGGCAGAGTTATGGCCTTGGGCAGAGCAACGCCAACTCAACCCACTGCTGGTCTTGTCTCTAATTCGTCAGGAGTCTCGCTTTCAAACCCGAATTCGCTCAGTGGCTGGGGCAGTGGGGCTAATGCAAGTCATGCCCGAAACCGCTGAGGAAATTCAAGCCACCCTCCAACTCGAAGACTATGATCTCGAAGATGTAGCCGACAATTTGAATCTCGGCACCTGGTACCTAGACTTCACCCACCGCACTTACGAAGATAACTCCATGCTGGCCATCGCCAGCTACAACGCGGGGCCGGGAAACGTAGATCGCTGGCTGCAAACCCTACCCAGAGAGGATGTAGACGCCTTTATCGAGGCGATTCCGTTTCCGGAAACCCGCAATTATGTCAAGGCGGTATTTGGCAACTACTGGAATTATTTACGGCTTTACAATCCAGCCATCCAGCAGCAGTTCCAGGATGCAGTTGGATATGCCCCCAGTTTAGCTCCTTGAGCATCGTCAGCCCTTGCTTAGAGGCGGTTTGAAAAGTTTATAACGCCTTGCACCCGCCCCCTAAATCCCCCATTGTGGGAGACTTTGATCACTCTTAAGTCCCCCACAATGGAGGGTTGGGGAGCGAATGTAGAGCAAGACTATAAAGATAGCCTCTTAAGCTGGTATCGCTTTGCGTAATATAAAAACAAAATATATAATTTTGCCAGCTTTAAGATTTTCATAAAATGTTGACCCCTTCATCCCCGCAAATTCCTGAAGGGGCTTGGCTAATATCTTGGGAATTTTGGCCTGGATCAGGTGGCTTTTTCGTTCATGATCCTTGTCAAGGGCAGCTAAAACATTTTGGGTAATATCTTCTGTTTTAATAATGTTTAGTCCTGAATTCTGTAAGTGTTGATAATGATCATCCCACTGAAAATCTGTGCGACTATCCGTATACAAAAAGTATCCACCGGGACGCAAGACTCGTTTAACCTCCGAGAAAAAGGCATCTAAGTCACCATAACAATGGGAAGATTCTACATTTAACACCACGTCAAAAGACTCATCCGCAAAGGCTAGGGCTTCTGCATCTCCAACTTGAAACGCTAACCCATCCACTGCATAATTATCCCGGCAAAAGGTAACTGCCTTAGAAGAAAAATCAACACCCACCAAAGATTTCGGCTCAAAATAGCGCTTGAGGTAACTGGCTCCGCCACCACGGCCACTCCCCACTTCCAAAACATCTTTCTCTTTGAGCTGAGTCGCACTTGCAAGATGATGATAGAGCTGAATGCAAAAGCGCTCGGGTTCATCCTCTGGTTTTAAGATGAGAGCAGGCTCTGCTACGTCAACAGGCATATAGCCATAGTTCATAAAGCCCCATGACGTTTGGCCTGATGTTCCGCCAGCCAATACCTGATAGAACAGGTACCAAAAAAATCGCCGTAGACCGCGATCGCGTCGCAGTAACGTAATCAAAGCATCTCTCAGCATTCGATGTATCCTATATTTCTGAGCATTGCGAGGCACTCTAGTCACAGAACTAGAAGGCAGAATAACACCCTTCAGAGCCAATAAGAGGGCGTTCCTTTTGGGTCTGGAGCTTGTGCGTCTCCAAAGCCAGTTATGTGCTGATGACCTCGGATAAGTTCACAGGCTGTCTTAAAGTCTTGCCCTACATTCGCCCCCAACCCCCCATTCTGGAGGGCTTTGATCACTCTTAAGTCCCCCAGAATGGGGGATTTAGGGGGCGGGTGCAAGGCGTTATAAACTTTTCAAACCGCCTCTCAAGCTCAGAAACTATTTGGCCTCCATCCAGTTGGCACCCACATGCACCTCAGCCACGAGAGGCACCTTGAGTGACAGAGCCGATTCCATGATGGCCTGGATATGGGTCTGTACCGCTTCTAGTTCTTCGGGAGGCACTTCTAAGACGAGTTCATCATGCACCTGAATCAAAAGCTGGGCCCGGTATCCTCGCAAAGCTTCATAGAGTTGCACCATGGCAACCTTGATCAAATCAGCACTGGATCCTTGAATCGGAGCGTTGGCCGCCGCGCGCAGTAAGCCCCGATCATAGGCACTCATTTTGACCCCATTGAGATTCACCGCCTTCATGTCTTCAGGATCTTGCCCCTGATACTTTTTTAGACTTCGACTATCAAACTGGAAGTAGCGACGACGCCCTAAGAGGGTCTCAACGTATCCCTGGGTAACAGCCTGTCGCTCCATCCGCTGTAGGTAGGCAAACACTCCGGGGTAGCGCTCGTAAAAGCGCTCGATAAACTGCTTGGCCTCCCCGTAGCTGACTCCCGCTTCCCGGGCAAATCGGTGGGGGCCCATCCCGTAAATGACGCCAAAGTTGATGATTTTGGCTAAACGACGCTCTTCGGAGGTAATTGAGTCTTTCTCCCACAACAACTGGGCGGTTAAGATATGAACATCTTGCCCTTGGCGGTAGGCTGTTAACAGTCGGGGTTCTTCACTAAGGTGAGCCAAAATTCGCAGCTCGATTTGAGAGTAGTCAGCAGTCACTAATTGCCAGCCAGGTTCGGGGATAAAGGCGGCTCTAATCCGACGACTAAATTCAGTACGAATGGGAATGTTCTGCAAATTTGGATTGGAGGAAGACAGCCTGCCGGTGGCTGTAATGGCTTGGTTAAAGTCGGTATGAACTCGGTGAGTGTCGGTTCTCACCAGGGCAGGCAAGGCATCTACATAGGTTGATTTTAGTTTAGCCAGGGTGCGGTACTCCAGCAAAATATCAACCAAGGGATGATCACCCTGAAGTTTTTCAAGAGTAGCTGCATCCGTTGAGTAGCCCAATTTGGTGGGGCGAGTTTTTTGGGTGTCTAACCCCAGTTTCCCAAACAAAATCTCGCTGAGCTGTTTGGGAGAGGCCAGGTTAAAGGACTCACCAGCCAGTTGGTGAGCCTGAGCTTCCAAGCTTGCTAGGTCTTGAGCCAACTGTAGAGAGAGCGATCGCAGATAGTCTTGATCAATGCGAATGCCCCGAGTTTCCATCGCGGCCAACACGGGCTCTAGGGGTTGCTCCACCTCTAAGAGCAGCGCCAGCAACTGGGGAGACTGAGCCAAAGCCTTTCGGAGCTTTTCTACTAGCAGCCGAGTGGTATACACATCCAAACCACAGTAGCCCGCCGCCTTGGGAATCGGCACATCCGCCATGGTGCGCCCCTTGGGCACCAAATCGGTGTAGCTCTGAGCCGTGACCGACAAATATTGACGTGATAAGTCTGTGAGATTGTGGCTGGCGTCAGGATTAAGCACATAGCTGGCCAGCATCGTATCAAACACCACCCCCGCTAGATGAATGCCTTGAAACTGTAAAACCAAGCGATCAAATTTGGCATTTTGCAGGGCTTTCGGATACTGCTCATCTTCCAGAATTGGGCGCAGAGCCTCTAAGACCTTCTGCAACGGCAAGTTTTTCCCTGTGCGATGACCGACAGGAATGTAGGCCATAGATGGCACCCCAGGAACAGGAGCTTCAGCGCCTTGATCTTGGTTAGGCACATCCCAACAGCAGCCAAGCCCCACCAGTTGAGCATCGCGGGGCGACAAACTATCGGTTTCGGTATCCCATGCCACAGGCTTGTTGGGGTTGGTATGGCTCTTGAGCAGCGTCACCAGACGATCTAGCTTCTCTGGAGTATCAATAATTTCAGGCATCAAGACATCTGATTCTGGGCGCTGAGCAGCGTCCGTTTCTTCTGAGCTAAAAAACCAGAGATCATCTGATTCTGCTGCGTCTGCTACCACCTCTGGTGCGCTGGCAGCCACACCGGCTCCACCTAATTGCTGGCGCAGGATCTGGATTTGCTTGAGGAAAGACTGAAACTCCAGTTTCTCTAGAATGGGAACCACAGACTCCACGGCAAAGCCTTGCAACTGGCAGTCAGCAGCAGCGATCGTGAGCGGCACATTCAAGGCAATCTGAGCCAGGTATTGAGAGTGACAGGCGGCTTCTTTGCCGTCCGCTAGGCGCTGGTGAACGGCTCCGGTAATTTGATCTAGCGAAGCGTAAATGTTCTCAAGAGAGCCAAATTGGTTGAGCAGCTTCACAGCGGTTTTCTCGCCAATCCCCTTTACCCCTGGAATATTGTCAGACTTATCTCCACAGAGGGCTTTGTAGTCAACAACCTGCTCGGGAGTAACCCCCAACTTGGCTTTGACCTCTGCCGGCCCAAAAGCTTGGGGCGCACTTCCCCTGCGTGCTGCCGAACCATATATATTGCTGAGGTACAAAACCTGAACTTGGTTGTGATCATCAACCAGTTGAAACAAGTCGCGATCGCCGCTTAAAATCTTCACCCGATAGCCCCCCGCACGCGCTTGATGGGCTAAGGTGCCAATTACATCATCAGCCTCATACCCTGGTGCCATCACCAAGGGTAAGTTCATCGCACTCAAAAGCTCCTGAAGATTTTGCATATCCGGAATAAAGTCTTCAGGAGTCTCTGGGCGGCCTTCTTTGTAAGTAGCATCCGCTTCATGGCGGAAGGTGGGGTCTCCCACATCAAAAGCAATCGCCAGGGCACTGGGCTGCTCGGCTGTAATCACCTCCAGCAGACTTTTCAGAAACCCATAGCTGACACTGGTGGGGATACCTGTGGAAGTTCTCAACCCCCCCTCTCGCCCCTTAGCAAAAGCATAGTAGGCTCGAAAGGCCAGGGAATGACCATCCACAAGGAGTATCGTGGGAGAATTAGCGTCAGGCTTTTGCAGATTCACGTCAACCTTCAAGGGAGGGTACAGGGACTTGAGTGTTGGTTTCAATTGTAAGTCCCTATTTAAAACACAATCGATGCTAGAGCCGCTTTTTCTAGAGTGCCTCTCCAGCAGACTGTCCCTGGGATTGACAAGCCAGAAACCCCGCTGACGTAGCGGGGCTTAAAAACTCAGCTCAAGAAAATCCCTTGATTTATCCCTGAGTAGTCATGATTCTAGAAGAGTTTGACGGATCAAAACCACCATTATTGATCTCCAGACAAGTCACCTGGCTCTTCAACATACATCTCAGGCTCAATGGCGTAGTTATTGGTTAATCCTTCTCGATCAACGGTAAAGCCACCCGTCGTATCCATAGAATCATCATTTGATTCAGGAGTTTGCTTAAACTCCTCACCCTCACGCTCTTGTCGCGCGGCAGTTTCCGCTGACACAATATTGCGATCGTAGTTGGCACTTTCGTACTCACTAGGGTTTTTGGTTCGATCAGCCATGTAAAAACTCCGAAATTACAATCAACTATAGCGGTGCTTACCTGAGTGAGGTACGGGGTGTGGGGGTGGAACCCCCACGCAGGGGGCACTGCCCCCTGCACCCCATGTACTCCATTGATCTGTAAACCGCTGTAAATCAATGCCTGTGAGAAGAAATTAATGGACTACTCTTCTTTTATCTCAGGCACAAAGTCAGGACGCTCCTTGTCTTCCCAACCCACTGGTCGTCGAGAGTTATACCAAGCTACAGACCCTAATATCACAGCAGTTAGGAAACCTGCGCCTAGCACAACAGAAGCAGCCACTGGAAAGTGGGGAGCACCTGAGGAAACGTCCATCATTAAGTGAGTCATAAAAACTACCTCTCTACTTAAATTTTCTTTAGACTACGCAAAAGAAAACTTGGCTGCTTATGAATCCAACATAGAATTTCTTTCTGCATAAAACATCTGACCTATGTTAGAGATAGGAGTCACTCTACAGGTAGAGAGCTAGTTGACTGACCAATCTTCTTAGGGGCCGTCTGAAAAGCCTCATTGATCCCTTAGCCCCCCGCCCCCCTCGCGCAGCGTGCCCGCAGGGCGTAATTTTGGGGGGAGAAACCCAAAAACTCTGATCACTTCCCTTCAGAATTGGGGGATAGGGGGGCAAGTGCAAGGTCTAAGCAACTTCTCAAACAAGTGCCCCCTGCACCCCATCTACTCCATTGATCTGTAAACCGCTATAATCACTGGTTGCAGACACCCCTTTGGCAGGCTGCCAACCACGAAGCCAATATTTCCGGTGCCGAAGCTCGGGTGGCTCATTTTTGCGAACAATCCCCCTTTTCCTATCGGCCTTCATTGTTTTATACCGTTCTGCCCCCAGACTTTTTCTCGGACGATCACTCCTACGACCCCTTGTTACTCGGGCAACAGGTTCTCGCCCAGTATGTTCAGCCCGTAGAAAGCCCCCAGGAATGGCAGCGGCAGGTGATGATTTTGCGCTACTTGGCAGACCGCGCCCTGCCCCAGCAAGAGGCTCTGCCTTGGTTGACCCTGCAACGACCCGATCTCTTAGAAGCATTTGTGCAAGAGCCAGAGAGTTGAATTCACCAGTGGATTCCCGCCTAATTTGTGGGTCGATTGGGCAGATGTGGTAGTCTGTCTGGCATAAATCTGGCCTACATCAAGTGTCTGGGGAGGCAACTGTGGCAACGCTCAAGGTGGGACTGCTATTTGGGGGATGCTCCGGTGAGCATGAGGTATCGATTGTTTCTGCTCAAGCCATTGCCCGCGGCCTCCAGGCCAATGCGGACAAGTACGAGATGCTGCCTTTCTATATTGATAAACAGGGGGGCTGGTTTGGCGGGGCGGAGGCTCAGCGAGTTCTCGATACTGCCCAACCGCTAGCCGCTGACTCTGAACCACAGCGCTGGGTGTTTCCGCTGGAAGCCGCACAGGTTGAAGTCTGGTTCCCCATCCTCCATGGCCCCAATGGGGAAGATGGCACCGTCCAAGGGTTGTTGCAGCTGATGCAGGTGCCCTATGTGGGGTCAGGGGTGTTAGCTTCTGCCGTGGGCATGGACAAGCTGGCCATGAAGATGGCCTTTGCCACAGCAGGGTTGCCCCAGGTCAAGTATAAGGCGGTCACACGTGCCCAAGTCTGGTCAGATCCCTGTGTATTCACAAAGCTCTGTGACCAACTTGAGGCAGAACTGGGCTATCCCTGCTTTGTGAAGCCTGCCAACCTGGGCTCTTCTGTGGGCATTGCCAAGGTGCGCACGCGAGTAGAACTAGAAGCCGCCTTAGATAGTGCTGCCAGCTATGACCGCCGTATTATTGTCGAAGCGGGTGTGGTGGCGCGGGAAGTGGAGTGCGCAGTGCTGGGCAATGATCGACCCAAAGCTTCGGTTGTGGGCGAGATCACCTACGATAGCGATTTCTACGACTACGAAACCAAATATACCGAAGGTCGCGCTGACTTATGGATTCCAGCAGAGCTGCCAGATACGGTGACTGAAACCATCCAATCTATGGCTGTTGAGGCAGCGCTCACCCTGGATCTGGCAGGTTTAGCGCGGGTGGACTTTTTCTATGTAGAGGCTACAGGTGAAGTGTTGATTAACGAAGTCAACACCTTGCCAGGGTTCACTGCTACCAGCATGTATCCCCAACTATGGGCGGCCACGGGGGTTCCTTTTCCGGAGTTGGTAGATCGGTTGGTGCAATTAGCCTTAGCGCGTCTAACGACTCATGGCTAACATGCGCTGAATCGGTTTGAGTGCAGCCCGTCGGGTCGCTTCTGGTAGGGTGATTTCAGGCTGACGGTGTTTCATTGCCCAGTAGAGCTTTTCCAAGGTATTCAGGCGCATATAGGGGCACTCATTGCAGGCACAGGGGCCAGTCGGAGGAGCTGGAATATAGGTTTTCTGGGGCACTTGTTTTTGCATTTGGTGCAAAATGCCCGACTCAGTGGCCACGATCAGGGCAGGGGCGGCACTGGCTTGAGCGTATTTTAGTAAGGCTGTCGTTGATCCTACAAAGTCTGCATGGCTCAAGATCGCAGCTTCACATTCTGGGTGCGCAATGATTTCGGCGTGGGGATGTTGTACCTTTAGTTCAATGAGTTTGCGCTCGGAAAAGGTTTCATGGACAATGCAACTTCCCTGCCATAGAACCATTTCGCGGCCAGTCTGGGCGATCACATAGCGGCCTAGGTTTTGGTCTGGGGCGAAAATGATCGGCTGATCGGCTGGAATCTGCCGCACAATATCAACGGCATTGGCGCTGGTGCAAATAATGTCGCTCAGGGCTTTGATCTCGGCGGTACAGTTGATGTAGGAAATCACCAGGTGATCGCGATGGGCTGCCTTGAAGGCGGCAAATGCTGCGGGGGGACAACTGTCGGCCAGGGAGCAGCCTGCTTCGAGATCAGGCAGTAGCACTTGTTTGGTGGGGTTAAGAATTTTGGCAGTTTCAGCCATGAAGTGAACCCCTGCAAACACAATGACTTCGGCCTCTGTGCTGGCGGCCTGCCGAGAGAGCCCCAGGGAGTCTCCGATGTAGTCAGCGATGTCTTGAATGCCAGACTCTTGGTAATAGTGCGCCAAAATTACTGCGTTGAGCTCACGCTTGAGAGCGGCGATCGCAGCTTCTAAATCAATGGGAACATCCCATACTTGGGGACGCGCGAGGGTCGTAAACATGTCAGGTAGGCAGCAAACTTACAATTCTGTTCTTTGAATTATAGTTGAATTTACCAAAAATGGCTGACCTAGATGAAATGCCTTCAGGGGAGGGCATTTCACCGATTAGAGCTTGATATTTGAGATCAGCGTCGACGCAGACGACCCATGCCCGCAGTGAGCAAGCCAGCCGCCAAATAGTAGTAAGAAAGCTGCACCAGCCACCATCCGCCCCGCAGATCGATTCCCCATTGGCTAATAAAGCGCTGCATCAGGCTAAAGGGGATCATGATCGGCAGCATCAAAAACACCCACAATGGCCAGAGGGGAAGAGGGCGCAACAGGTCATAAAGGGGAGGTTTAGGCGCTAAGTGCGGGGGTGTCCAACCCTGAACGCCCGCACCTAGGGTCAAGACAACGAGCGCCCCAAACCAGAAGAGTCGCCAGCCAGTGGGTCGAAGTAGAGAGAGCATGGGCGTAGAAACGCCTGTCTATGACAGGGTGATTCGGAGTTGATCCGGTTGGCTGAGGTCTCCTGATAATACAATTCCCCGTTCATTGGCATGGAGGTGTCGCAAGATTTTGTATACTGTTTCGACGCGATCGCCAGCCTGGGCTTGTTCAGCAATCTCTTGCAGCAGCAAAGGCTCTTGAGCCGTTTTCAGCACATGCATCACCTGCTGTTGCAGTGCCAGGGTTGCCGCAGCTGCTTTTTTACCTGCTTCCACACCCGGTTGATGATAGGCATTGACGTGAATCAGTGAGGCATATAGCCCCACTGCCCGCTCATAGAGTGCAATCAATGCCCCCACCATCCTAGGGGTCACCTCGGGCAGCGTGATCGTGATCGAATCCCGCTCATTGTCATAGAGTGCCTCCCGAGTACCCAGGAGAAACCCGCTCAGGTAGTCTCCAGACGTAATGCCCGGCTCCAGTTCTGGGGACTGCCCCCCTCGATCCTTGAGAACCTCGATAAAAGTGAGAAAGAAATTGGGCAAGCCATCCCGTAACTGCTGGACATAGGCATGTTGATCCGTCGAGCCCTTGTTGCCGTAGACCGCGATCCCCTGATGGACGACTCTACCCTCTAAATCTCGCTCCTTGCCGAGAGATTCCATCACCAGTTGTTGCAAATAGCGACTAAACAACAGCAAACTGTCCTTGTAAGGCAACACCACCATGTCTTTTTGACCCCGCCCCCCTCCAGCGACATACCAAGACAACGCCAGCAGTGCCGCCGGGTTGTGCTTGAGGTCAGCTACGCGGGTGGCCTCATCCATTTGCTTGGCTCCGGCCAGCATTTCGTGAATGGCAATTCCCTGGAGTGCTGCTGGCACCAGACCCACCGTTGACAGCTCTGAAGTGCGTCCCCCCACCCAATCCTGCATGGGAAACGAAGCTAACCAGCCTTCAGCCTGGGCAATTTGATCAAGCTGACTACCGACCCCTGTAATCGCCACGGCGTGGTTAGGAAAATGAAACCCCTCAGACTCAAAGCGATGGCGAACTTCGAGCATGCCATTCCGGGTTTCTGGTGTCCCCCCAGATTTAGAAATCGTCAGCACCAGAGTCGTCGCCAAGCGATCTTGGAGGGCATCGAGCACCTGATCAATGCCAGTTGGGTCGCTATTATCTAAAAAGTGGAGCTGGAGCGGGGCATCCGGCGGCGCTAGGGCTTGGGAGACAAATTGAGGGCCAAGGGCAGATCCGCCAATGCCAATGGAAATGACATCGGTAAACCGCTCGGCATAGGGCGGCTTCACAGAGCCAAACATCACCCCCTGAGCAAAATTTTCCACTTGCTTCAGGGTGTCTATAATTTCTGAGCGCAGTTCTGGGGTCGGTGCCCGATCTGGATCCCGTAGCCAATAGTGGCCTACCATGCGGTTTTCATCTGGGTTGGCAATGGCTCCGGCTTCTAGAGCCACCATATCGGTAAAGGCTTGGTCAAATTTGGAGGTGAGCGCGGCAACATCGGCATCGGTGAACCGCATGCGGCTGATGTCGATATAAATGCCTAATGCTGAGTGGTAATAAAGCCAATTCTGATAGCGTTGCCAGAGAGAAACTGCATCCATAATCGCTCTTGAGTGCTTTTGGTTTAACCATACCGTGTTGCTTCCCAGTTGCAGTAGCTAGGGGAATGAATTCCCTGGCTGGGGTAGCCGAGTGATCTGGCACACAGTCCAGTGACCGCAGGATCACTGCTTGAGAAGGGGTTTTCCAGGATGCTGTAATTCAGCAGATAGAGCCTGACCCAACGTCCCTTGCCCCTGGAGAAAAACAATGTTCAAGTTCCTCAACAACAGCAGCCTGGTAATGGTGCTCCACATGGTTGCTTTTGGAGTCTTCCTGATTCCCTTTTTATGGCTCATGGGCGGATTTCAGCCCTATTCACACGAAGAGCCCCCGCCCGTCAAAAATGCGCTCAATGTTGCCTACTAGCCCCTAGCGCACCAGTTCTGCATTCACTTCGTTGAGGGGACGCCGTTTTAGGTCTAGGGATTCGCTCCGAGGCAGTAAATCAAATACAGTCCGAAACGCATCATCTAGGTCTTCAAAGGGGACTTGGCCAGCGCCCTCAAAGACGACTTGACCGGCGACATCAAAAATTACGGTCTGGGGCAAGTAGCCTTTGTAGTAAAAGGCTGGTTCTGTCGGATCATCTTGGGTCTGCAAGGGGATGGCATCTAAGATCACGGGAATAAAGTCGGCAACACGACCATAGTAGGACTGCAACTGGGAAATGACCGCTGAAAACTGTTTGCAATCCCGGCTGTCATCGACGTAGAAGGTCAACAGAGTGGGGCGATCGCTGCGTAGAGAGTTGGCCAGGGTGGTCTTGGGGGGCACCAAAGAGCCATTGCCCGCGTAGAGGGCAAAAATATTGCCATCAAAGTGATCGTCTTTGATGCCAGCCCAGACCGGGTTGGCCGTTAGTAGACACAGGCTGAGGCACAGCACAAGTGCTAGCACTCTAGCAAGCCACAGCCTGTGTCTAGGATGTTGTCCATGGGAAGCGCGCCCTGGTGGAGGCTGCGCCTGAGAAAAACCATTAAAAAAGTTGATTATATCCACGGAATGCCTTATTTTACCTGCTTCAAATCAACGGAGTTGAATGCGGTGGGAGCATTCTTTTGAGGGGAACACAATGAGGGAAACATGATGAGCGCTGGCAATCGCCTAATCTGGACTTGGATCAGGTGTGGGCTTGCCGGAGCCATTAGCTCCAAAAGAGGGGAGGGACAAGCGCTGGATTAAACTGCGTTTGTCGCCACTTAGGGCTTGGTGAGCGGTTTGAATCTCAGCATAGAGCCGTCGATTTTCCTGTTGGAGCGACTGTACTTGGGCTCTGATTTGGGCTAATCGTTCACTAAACTGTTGACGATAGACCTCTGGCAAATCCTGAATTAACTGCTCTAGCATTTGGTTGCGATCGCGCAGCTCTTGACAACTGATTTGAAGCTGCCGAATTTCGGCATCTTGGCGATCAATTTGAGCCTGATAAAAGGAAATTTGCTGCTCCAGCTCTTGAACCTCATCGAGGTGCCGTTTCGAGGGGGTAGCGGGGGGGAGTGCCGCCATCTCAGATAGGGGCGCACCCGGAGGCAGTGCTAAGGGTTGAGTCCGAATCATCCGAAACAACTCCCCAGAGAGTTGTTCAACTAATTGATCGCGCAGCTCTAGCTGTTGTCGCAATTGCAACACCTCTGCCTGAACATCGGGAGATGGGGGTTGATCCATAGCTGAGAACTCCGGTTTTACCTGAGCTGAGATCGGGACTTCAAGGTTAGATCTGAGCGATGACACCCTTCATAGCCCCACCACCCGGCCACACTTTAGCCTGCCTTGGGACTACTCGGCTACAGCCTCAGCAGCAACCACTGGATCTTTGAGCGTCATGTAGCGAATCACCTCGTCGCTGATGCGCATGGCTCGCTCGACAACTTCCACGGCCTTGCCAGCAGCGTGGTAATTCATTTGAATATACACGCCCTCTCGAAATCGGCGAATTTCATAGGCCAGTCGGCGCTTGCCACGGTGCTGAATTTCTAGGTTTTCAGCGCCTTGCTCTTGGAGCAGGGCTTGATACTTGCCAATGGCCTGTTCGGTTAGCTCTTCTCCAATGTCTGGGCGAAGAATATACATGGTTTCGTAAGCAGTCGTCATCACGCAAATATTCCTTTTGGACTATAGGGCCTCTCAATGAGGTGCAAGGCACTGGCTGAGAAGCAAGGATCTTTCATTGTAAATCAACTCCAGGTCACTTCCCTAATAATTCAGTCTAGGCTCCAGTCTAGACAAGTCCACTACATCGAGGTCTTGTCTACCCAAAGCTCTATCCCATTCCCGAGGGAATGGGATAGCTACGGTGTACACACATCTCTAGTTCTCCGTGTTCCAAGCTGCATTAGCCCCCCCAACCCCCCAAAATTGGGGGGAGAAATCCGAAAGTTAGAACTAGTTCCCCCCAGAATTACGCCCTGCGGGCACGCTGCGCGAGGGGGGGCTAGGGGGGCGAGTGCAAAGATTTTGAATTTTTCAAGACTTATGTATACACGGTAGGGAATGGGATAGAGAAGATGTCAAGGGGAGGTGAGCTTCAGGATGTCACAGAACACCGGTTGGGCTCAGCGTGACCCAGCCAATACGCTAGAGTCAAAAGTAGAAGGACGAGATGATTCCAGGCTGCCTTGCAGCTTTAGGTGAATGAGCCGCAATCTATCCAGTCTAGTCCTCCTGTTCAAGTCACTGCATACCCTACGAGTTAAGAGAATTTCTGTGAGCGTTCGAGTTCGTATTGCCCCCAGTCCTACTGGAAATTTACATATTGGCACTGCCCGCACAGCGGTCTTCAACTGGCTGTTTGCCCGCCATCACCAAGGCACGTTTATTCTGCGAATTGAAGATACAGATACGGCGCGATCGCAGCCCCAATATACCCAAAACATTCTCGATGGACTCACCTGGCTGGGTCTGATCTGGGACGAAGGCCCCTATTTTCAGTCTGAGCGATTGTCTCTCTACCGAGAGGCTATCCAGCAACTTCTAGATAAAGGACTGGCCTATCGCTGCTACTGTACCGAGGCTGAGCTAGATGAACTGCGCAGTGCCCAAAAAGCTCGGGGCGAAGCTCCCCGCTACGACAATCGCCACCGTCATCTGACCCCAAAACAGGAAGCCGCCTTTCAAGCCCAAGGGCGTCAGCCCGTGATTCGGTTCAAAATTGACGACGAGCGCCAAATTGTCTGGCAAGATCTAGTGCGCGGCACAATGACTTGGCGGGGTGGTGACTTGGGCGGTGACATGGTGATTGCGCGCACCAGCACCACCCCCTCAGACATTGGGCAGCCCCTCTACAACCTGGCAGTTGTCGTTGACGATATGGACATGGCGATCAGTCATGTGATTCGGGGCGAAGATCACATTGCCAACACCGCCAAGCAAATTTTGCTCTACGAAGCCTTTGGGGCAGCGGTGCCAGACTTCGCCCATACGCCTCTGATTTTGAATGCCGAAGGCCGCAAGCTCTCGAAGCGCGATGGCGTCACTTCGATTTCTGACTTTGAGAAAATGGGCTTTATTGCTGCCGCCCTAGCCAACTACATGACCTTGCTAGGCTGGTCGCCCCCAGATGCCGAGCGTTTCACCCTAGCCGAGGCTGCCCAGCAGTTTGACTTTCAGCGAGTGAACAAGGCCGGAGCCAAGTTCGACTGGGACAAACTAGACTGGCTCAACAGCCAATACCTCCATGACTTAACCCCAACAGTGCTAACTGATGTGCTGATTCCCTATTGGCGAGACGCTGGTTACCGCTTTGACCCCGAAGCAGAACGCCCCTGGCTAGAGGAGTTAAGCGCCCTCATTGGCCCGAGCTTAACCCGCTTATCCGAAGCCGTGCAGATGAGTCGCTTTTTATTCGAGCCCCAAATTGAGTGGAGCGAAGACGCCCAGACCCAACTGCAACAGCCCGACGTCGCCCCTTGCTTAAGGGCTGTGTTGGATGCGCTCCCCGCACAACTCACCCCCGAAACAGCTAAAACCCTGATCAACCAGGTGGTTAAAGCCCAAGGGGTTAAGAAAGGTCTGGTGATGAAGTCTCTACGCGCCGCCCTCACCGGTGACCTACATGGCCCCGATTTAATTCAATCGTGGGATTTGCTGCACCAGCGCCAGGTAGATCGAGATCGCTTAACCCAAGCCTTAACCTATACCTCGGTGGCATAGCCGATAGACAGGTGGGCTGAAGGCTCCAAAATCGATCATTTTTCTATCTGCCCTCCCCCACTCTTGCTGCCTTCCTGAGAATTACGTTAAATTTAGTTAAGATTGCTTCACGATTTTGGAATCTTTGTCTAGCTCAACCACCCCTTTCAGCTTCTAGCCCACCTGAAGCCACTGCGGTCGCCTCTAGTTTGTGACCAACCCACCACCCAGCGCTTAAGCCCCCTTGAGTGCGTTGTATCGAATAAATCGAATAAAGGGAAAAACGTTTTATGAAATCTTCTTGGAAAACAATTCTGTTGTGGACCCTGCCTGCGCTCTTGATTGCCTTCTTTGTCTGGCAAGGCGCATTTGCGACCGGTTCTGTGGACACGACGGCCAAAAATGCTGCCAGTGCCCGGATGACCTATGGTCGCTTCTTGACCTACCTGGATGCAGGCAAAATTGATCGCGTGGATCTATTCGATGGGGGTCGCACCGCCATCGTCGAAATTGCCGATACTGATAGCCTCGGACAAGGGGGCATGCAACGGGCGCGGGTGGACTTGCCGGGTTCTGCGCCTGAATTGGTCACCAAGATTCGCGCCAAAAACATCGACCTCGACGTGCATCCCTCTCGAAACAACGGTGCGGTTTGGGGGCTATTGGGGAACTTGATTTTCCCCATCTTTTTAATTGCGGGGCTGTTCTTTTTGTTTCGGCGCTCCAGCAACGTGCCCGGCGGCCCCGGCCAAGCCATGAACTTTGGTAAGTCCCGTGCCCGCTTCCAAATGGAAGCCAAAACTGGCGTCATGTTTGATGATGTAGCTGGCATTGAAGAAGCCAAAGAAGAACTGCAAGAGGTGGTCACCTTCTTGAAAAAGCCAGAGCGCTTTACCGCAGTGGGTGCCCGAATTCCCAAGGGAGTGCTGCTGGTTGGGCCTCCAGGAACGGGTAAAACCCTGCTGGCCAAAGCCATTGCCGGGGAAGCGGGGGTGCCATTCTTTAGCATCTCGGGGTCTGAGTTTGTAGAGATGTTTGTGGGCGTGGGTGCCTCGCGGGTGCGTGACCTGTTCAAGAAGGCTAAGGAAAATGCCCCTTGCATCATCTTTATTGATGAAATTGATGCGGTTGGTCGCCAGCGCGGTGCTGGCATTGGCGGCGGCAACGACGAGCGGGAGCAAACCCTAAATCAGTTGCTCACCGAAATGGACGGGTTCGAAGGTAATACAGGGATTATCATCATCGCCGCCACCAACCGGCCTGATGTATTAGACAGTGCCCTGCTGCGTCCCGGTCGATTTGACCGCCAGGTGTCTGTAGATGCCCCCGACATCAAAGGTCGTCTAGAAATTCTCTCGGTACATGCGCGAGACAAAAAACTATCTGATACCGTCTCGCTAAAAGCCATTGCCCGCCGCACCCCCGGATTCACGGGGGCAGATCTGGCCAACCTGCTCAATGAAGCCGCAATTCTAACAGCTCGACGCCGTAAAGAGGCGATCACCATGCTCGAAATTGACGATGCTGTGGATCGGGTGGTGGCTGGGATGGAAGGCACGCCTTTGGTAGACAGCAAGAGTAAGCGCCTGATTGCTTACCACGAAGTCGGTCACGCCATTGTGGGAACGCTGCTCAAGGATCACGATCCGGTGCAGAAAGTGACCTTGATTCCCCGGGGACAGGCACGGGGGTTGACCTGGTTTACGCCCGCCGATGACCAGAGTTTGATCTCGCGATCGCAGATCATGGCTCGCATGGCCGGTGCCCTGGGCGGGCGCGCTGCTGAGTATGTCGTCTTTGGGGATTCAGAAGTGACCACCGGAGCCGGGAGCGACCTGCAACAGGTGACGAACATGGCGCGGCAAATGGTAACTCGCTTTGGCATGTCTGACCTAGGTCCACTATCCCTAGAAGGACAATCTAGCGAGGTCTTTTTGGGGCGCGATTTGATGACCCGTTCAGAATATTCTGATGAAATTGCCTCTCGGATTGACGCTCAAGTGCGCGAGTTAATTCAGCACGCCTACGAAGAAGCCATTCGGCTGATGCGGGAAAATCGAGCTGTCGTAGATCGTCTTGTCGATCTCTTGGTTGACAAAGAAACCATCGACGGCGAAGAGTTCCGACAAATCGTGGCAGAGTACACGGTCGTTCCTGAAAAAGAGCGGTTTGTGCCTCAACTCTAGTCAGCGTCTGGGACAACCCCCGCCCCAAAAACAAGTTCATAGGGTCAAAACGGGAGGAATCACCCTAAAGGGTCACCTCCCGTTTTAGTATAAAACGCGAATCTGGGGTAACCCGGAGGAGAAGCCCGCGTCGTACCGCCTAAGCGGTCGATGTCGGGAGTATGTCACGTGAAGGGGGTCCCCCAGCAAAGATCTCTCTTGAGCGAACCGCTTCAGAGGCTTTAGGATGGATGAGCTTACTGAATATTTTTCCAGCGATCCGCCCCCATGAAGTCTTACCTAGCTGCGGCTGTCCAGATGAATAGTGTGCCCGACCTGCGCCAGAACTTAGAGCAGGCAGAGGATTTGATTGACTTGGCTGTGCGCCAAGGGGCTGAGTTAATTGGATTGCCAGAAAATTTTTCGTTTTTAGGGGATGAAGAAGCCAAGGTCGCACAAGCCGATGTCATTGGCCCCAAAAGCGAGCAGTTTTTAAAGACCATGGCTCAGCGCTTTCAAGTCACGCTGTTAGGGGGTGGGTTTCCAGTCCCCGCAGGGGATGGCAAGGTCTATAACACCGCCTTGTTAGTTGACCCCAGTGGTCAAGAGTTGGCACGCTACGCCAAGGTGCATCTGTTTGACGTCGATTTGCCCGATGGCAACATTTATTACGAGTCTCAGTTGGTGGTACCCGGCGATCAGCAGGCACCCGTTTATCAATCCGAAAACCTGGGGGTCTTAGGGCTCTCAGTTTGCTATGATGTTCGCTTCCCCGAGTTATACCGATCTCTGACCCATCGTGGCGCGAATGTCTTGTTTGTGCCTGCTGCGTTTACGGCTTTTACGGGCAAAGATCATTGGCAAATTTTGCTGCAAGCCCGAGCCATTGAAAATACCAGCTATGTCATTGCCCCTGCCCAGACTGGCTTTCACAACTCCCGGCGTCAATCTCACGGTCATGCCTTGATCGTGGATCCGTGGGGGGGCATTCTGGCAGATGCTGGGGAAAAACCAGGGGTGGCGATTGCTGCGATTGAGCCTTCCCGGCTCGCGCAAGTGCGCCGACAGATGCCCTGTTTGCAGCATCGGTTTTTTGTATGAAGATGGGACAAGCTCAGCCAACCATCTGCGTGAAGAGCGATTAAACCAGTCTTTAAGACTCAGCTAGCATGTTTTGCTGGCCACATTGGGTGAGAGGGTCTAAGATTGCCAGAAACTCTCTCCTGTTTTTCTTGTGAATAAATGACACGGCACAAATCATGGTGAATGCAACACTGTCCTGGACTTCTGTGCTTGGTTGGCACTTCCACACTGGTTTACTGCCGCTGGCTGCCGCGGAAGCTGGTGTCAGTGCCGAGGATGCCCCCCTTGTTCTTGCTGGGGTTTTGCTCAGCTTAATTGTGATTTATTTGGCTAGCAAGGTGGGGGGAGAACTTTGCTCTCGAATTAACCTGCCCCCTGTCCTCGGAGAATTGATTGGTGGGGTAGCGATTGGGGTTTCAGCTCTACACCTGCTGATGTTTCCGGGGGAAGGGGCAGCGGCAGCAACTCCTTCTTTGCTCACTCAAATTTTGCAGACCACTGCGGGTACGCCCCCTGAAACGGTAGTTGCTGTTTCAGGCGCCTACAGTGAAGTCATCTCTGTGCTATCCGAACTTGGGGTGGTTATCCTGTTGTTTGAAATTGGCCTAGAGTCAGACTTGCAAGAGCTGATCAAAGTTGGACCTCAAGCAGCGATCGTTGCGGTTGTCGGGGTAGCAGCTCCATTCATGGCTGGAACCCTGGGGTTGATTTACCTATTTCATATGACAGCGGTGCCTGCCATTTTTGCGGGAGCCGCCCTGACCGCTACCAGTATTGGGATTACTGCCAAGGTTCTTGCCGAACTGCAGCGCCTCAACTCTAAGGAGGGACAAATTATCATTGGGGCAGCCGTTTTAGACGATATTTTGGGAATTATCATCCTGGCCGTGGTCGCTAGCTTGGCCAAAACAGGCGAGGTAGAAATTGCCAACATTCTCTATTTGATGGTGAGCTCTCTTGTTTTTCTGGTGGGAGCCATTGTTCTAGGTCGATTTCTAAGCCCTTACTTTGTGTCCTTGGTCAACAATCTCCAAACTCGCGGCGATTTATTACTGGTTTCGCTTATTTTTGCCTTTGTCCTGGCCTACATTGCTACGGTGATCCATCTAGAGGCGATTTTGGGGGCGTTTACAGCAGGACTGGTCTTAGCTGAAACGGAAAAACGAGAAGATCTAGAAAAGCAGGTCATCCCCATCGCGGACATGTTTGTGCCCATTTTCTTTGTTTGCGTGGGGGCCAGAACCGATGTCAGTGTTTTGAACCCCTTTGTGGCTGAAAATCGTGAGGGGTTGGTGATTGCAGCCTTTTTAGTGGTGGTGGCCATTCTCGGTAAGGTGGTTACAGGATTTACCGTATTTGGGCAGCCTGAACTGAATCGTATGGCCATTGGCGTTGGCATGGTGCCTCGTGGGGAAGTGGGCTTGGTGTTTGCTGGGGTGGGAGCCGCCAGCGGTGCCCTATCGCGCCCCCTGCAAGCTGGCATTATTGTCATGGTTATTTTGACGACATTTCTGGCACCTCCCTTGCTGCGAGTGGCTTTTCGGGGCGATCCTCCTGGGGATAGCCCCTCTGAATCTCAGGGCGAAAAGCCCCAGGAGGTGTCCCCTGTGACGGTGGCGAATGAAGTGGAAATTGAGGGGCTACAGCAAGAGTCTTAACCGGTGGGGCGTTTGTTTCGATAGGTAAACCATTGTTGCTGACGCCTGTATGCTTTTCGCAACCTTGCTCGTCAGTTTTTCGTCCCGACAGGTGTATCCTCAACAGACAGGTTTGCAATTCGGTTCGCGGCCAGGGATGGATCGACTCAGACCTGAGACGTTAGGTAGATAGACGAACTGATTTTCCACGGAGAACGGCATTCATGCGGCAATATCATGGGCTTCAGATTCCTGTCCGGTGGGGTCAGGTGATTGCGACAGGTGGGCTAACCCTGTCTCTGTTTGCCTGGCTGGCTGGGATCGCGCCTGCGGCAGCGGCGAGTCTAGAGTTTTGGCAGTTTAACCGCAATCAAAATGCCCTGGAATTTAGAACCGATATTGATGTTCGGCCGCGAGTGCAACTGATTCCGGATCCCACCCGTTTGGTAGTGGATTTACCGGGGATTGTCCTGGGGCGTCCGGCCATCAATCAAACCATTGGGACGGCTATTCGCAGTGTTCGAGTGGGGCAGTTTGACCCTCAAACCACTCGCATTGTCGTAGAGTTGGCACCTGATTATACGGTGGATCCACAACAGGTGAAGGTTGAGGGTCAGTCTCCTTCACAATGGTCGATTACGTTGCCAACCCCCCAGCGCGTTCAGGTGACCTCCCAGAGTAGTACTCCGGTTTCTAGGCCGACGGCGACACCAGTGTCTCGCACGACTCCGGCTCCTTCTGCCTTCGCGGGTCTGAGTGATATTTTGGTCACTGCTGATGGATTGTTTTTACCCACTCGGGGGAGGACGCCCACGGTTAAGGTCAATCGCAGTCGCGATCGCAGAACCATTACCTTAGAGCTACAAGGGGTTCCCCTCGCGGATACACTCCATCAAAAGAAGTTTCAGCCCCAGTTTCACGGGATTGAAGAAATCAGTGTAGCCCGCACCTCTTCTTCCCAGACTCAGGTGCAATTACGAGTTGATCGCAATAGCCCAGACTGGAATGCAACCGTGAGTGGTCTGGGGGGGGTTGTGCTTCTCCCCCAAGGGGGCTCTGCGGCCACGCGGGGCAATCGCCCCAATGGCACCGTCAGCTTGGTGGCAGGGGGCAGTCCCCAAGGCACAACCATGCTGGCCCAGGGATCGCGGGTCGCCACCATTAACTCCATCGACTTGGGCGGTAGCCAACTGTTGATTCGGGCAAATCAGCCCATTTCCTTTACGACTGGCTGGGAGCGCTCTGCCTATCGCATTACCTTGCGCTCGGCACAACTGGCCCCGGGACTGCAACCGCCTCGGGTTGGTTCAGGAAGTCCTTTCTCCAGGGTTGAGATCCGCAGTGTGGATGCACAGACCGTCAATATCTTGGCAACGCCAACCACTGGAGTGCGGATTACCGGGGTGCAACGCCTTGACGCCCAATCTGTGGTCGTGAATCTGGCTCGGGTGGGTGGAACTGCCAATATCCCAACCCCTTCCACGCCATCCAGCGCACCGGTCATGTCTCCAGGCAGTCAACCCATGGGTCGCCGGGTCGTGGTGATTGATCCAGGCCATGGGGGGCCAGATCCTGGAGCGGTGGGAATTGGCGGGTTACGAGAGACCGATGTGGTGCTGCCCATCAGTCTAGAGGTGGCGCGGCTGCTGCAACAACAAGGGGTACAGGTGCACCTCACCCGCCAGAGTGAAGTGAATGTCGAGCTCCAACCCCGAGTTTCGTTGGCGGAGCGGACAAATGCCAATGTATTTGTGAGCATCCATGCCAATGCCATCAGTATGAGCCGGCCCGATGTGAATGGTCTTGAAACCTATCATGCACCCGGATCCACCACAGGGAATCGGTTGGCCCAGGCCATTCACAACAGCATTCTGCGACGGTTAAATATTCGCGATCGCGGTGTCCGCTCAGCCCGATTTTATGTCCTCAGACAAACCTCCATGCCAGCAGTGCTCGTCGAAACCGGATTTGTCACAGGAGCCGAAGATGCCCCTCGCCTGCGGGATCCTAACTGGCAGCGCCAGATGGCCGCCGCCATTGCCCAAGGCATCTTAGACTATATGGCCAGCAACTAGTGCTTTGTCAGCCTTGAGAACAATCAACGTTTGGGTTACAAGGCCGCAAGCAATGGCTGGATCACGTCAATACTCTGCTGAACCGCCTGGGCTGAAGTATGCAGCGCCTGCTGCTCCACCTCAGAGAGCTTTAACTCAAGCACCTTAGTGACCCCCAGACGCCCTAGGCAAGCAGGCACCCCCAGGAATAAATTGGACAGACCATATTCCCCCTGGAGGTACACCGCCGCAGGAACGATCCGTCTGCGGTTATAAAGGATGGACTCAACCATGGAGCAAGCAGAAGAGGCCGGGGCATAGTAGGCACTTCCTGCCTTCATAAGACCCACGATTTCAGCACCCCCATTGCGTGTCCGCGCCACCAATCGTGCAATCACCTCAGCGCTGAGCAGCTCGGTAATCGGAATACCGCTGACCGTTGTGTACCGAGGTAGGGGCACCATCAAATCCCCATGCCCTCCCAAAACCATGGCGTGAACATCGCGGGTAGAAATCTGTAACTCTAGGGCAATAAAGGTTTCAAAGCGAGCCGCATCCAGAACCCCAGCCATACCTATGACCCGTTCTGGAGGCAAGCCACTGGCTTTCCAGGCCACATAGGTCATCACATCGAGGGGGTTAGTCACCACCATCACAATGGCATCAGGTGAAACCTCCACTGCCCGCTGGGTGACATCAGCCACAATTTGCCCATTGATTTGGAGTAAATCATCTCGACTCATGCCCGGTTTGCGGGGCAAGCCTGCGGTGACCACAATCACATCAGAGTCCTGGGTATCGCCATAGTCGGCGGTGCCCAGGATGCGACGATCATGATGCTCGACGCCTCGCGCCTCCATTAAGTCTAGGGCTAAGCCTTGGGGTCGTCCGGGTTGGACATCCAGCAGTATCACATCGGCCAGATTTTTTTCGGCGAGACGCTGTCCCAGGGTGCTGCCCACATTGCCAGCACCAATGACCGTCACCTGGGCAACTTGGCAACCTTTGACGCGATCTCGGGGGCTTTCCATGGCAACACCTATCTAAGATTTAGGAGCAACCTCAAGTTGATCCATGCGCAGCCAGACTGTGGGAGTGGGCACCCGAAACTTTACCTGGACATAATCCCCAGCCAACTCGACAACTTCACCTGTGCCCTCAAAGAGATAGGCCGGCAATCTGGGATCGCTCGCCTGAGCCTCGACGCTATGTTCAAATTTGTCCAAAACGAGTTGAACCCAATCTCCTTTTTTGATGGCCATACCACTTCCCAATTGTTGAGTCCAGTTCTGTGGGGGATGCACCCCTGATCTCAATTGTACGACCAACCTGAGACCAGGGGTGACATCCCTAGTGTGCCGTCAGGAAAATTTTGAGGGGCGAAGACCCTCAAAATTTAACCCCATTCTTCTTATCTCACTCAATCTACCCTGCAAACCAAAGCTGACAGATCACTAGAATGTTTAACCGAGATTGCGAAAGTCCTTGATACCCTGCCACTTCACCTGTCGAGCTTGACGCCGGGTAAACTCACCCACTGAGGGATTGCCGTTGGGGTTGATGACCCCGGTGGCCTGTTGCCATAACTCGATGGGGGCTGGGCTAATCGAGTAGGTGCGGTCTTCGTGGCGATGAACGTGATACCAGGTCGTTTCTTGGCACTGCTCACACCAGAACAGCTCTAACCATTCACCTGTCAAGGGCACAGCCGTCATCGTCTGAATCAGCAAGAGGGCGGGACGACGTCCAATACCTCGGCTTTGTAGCTGCCCTGGCTGATCAGCATAGAGGGCAAATTTCTGGCTGGCACTGTCGAGGTGGCAATTATGAATCGGGCAAAAAATGGCTCTTCGTTTGGAACGCTTTCGATTACGATCGCATCGCCGCTGTGAAACCATTAGTCCTCCGTAAGTATCAGGTCTGGTTCATCTTTCAATCTAGTCAGGAATTATAGCAAGGGGATTCGATGGGGGGGGCAACGCAGATCACACCCTCACCCTTGAGTGCTCCTGACTACAAGCTGCTGATGTTATTCGGTTGGCTCGATGGTGCTGCTGAGGCCATGCATTTTGAGGGTCTCACAGTAAAATTCTGCATGTTCGAGAGCACAGGTAATCACGAGAGCCATCCCGTTGGTATGCGCTTCCATCATGACGCTCACGGCCTGGGGCTGGGTCAAGCTGGGCACCGTCTTCAGTAACACCTCAACGACATATTCCATGGAGTTGAGGTCGTCGTTATGTAGCAGAACGCGATATCGCGGGGCAAGCTTACGGACGGTTGAGCGTTTTTCTAGGGTTTCAACAGACATGGGCTTATCCTCTATGAACAAGGCTCAGGGGGCAACTGATCTTGTAGATGTGTATTTTAACGCTGATATTTTGGCCTTGCAAAGTGGTGGGGGGGGTCGCTGGGAGCCAATTTCGGTTCCTCGGGGTTCGACTGACGCACCGCTAAGGTTCTGCACCATAAGGAGTCTATGGCGGCTAAAAGTTGGGTTTGCCCCCAGCTTTGATAGAGGTGGGCTGCGATCGCACACCCCCCTGCCCCAACGCCCTCTTTAACAAATCCCTGCTCATAAACCCGTAGGGCTTCATGACTGGAGGCCGCAAAGCTGAGCGCAGTGGCCATCAGCGGTACACCCCCGATCAGCTTGGCCAGCCCGACGGCATCCCCGGTCGGATCTGCCACTACCCACCGGGTTGTCCCCACCACGATGCGCGCGGGCACCCAGGGAATCTGTTCGCGTTCAGCTAGAGCCTCCATGAGCGCATAAATAGCTAGCATCTGGGTGCCCCCTGCCAAGAGCACCCCACAGGTACGGCTGACGGCCAAGGCAATGGCAGCGATGGCCACTTGGGTTGGATCTCCCACCGCTGCCACCGCTCGCAACGGTTGGCGCATCAGCGACTCTACCCCTGCGGTTTGGGCGAGCCCTTGTTGCACCACCTGCCACTTTTGAGCATGATTACAGGTTGGATGGCTGCTGTTCACCTTACCGGCTGCGGCAATTCCGAGAGCCGTCAACAGAGCCAGGGCGGTGGTCGTGCCCCCCACCACGCATTCGCCCAAAATCAAGTATCGATGAGGATGGGCCTGCGCCCACTGCTCTCCCCAGGCTAAACCCTTCTGCATTAAGGTTTGAACGCTCCTCAGGGGCAGGGCTTCACCCGTGGTCACACACTGAGCCGACTGTCCGCCCAAGTCAACACTCGGGAGGGGCAGTGCCACGGGCAAGCCAGCATTGAGGAGGGTGATAGGAATGCCCAACTCAGCCGTGATGGCTCGGGAAATCAGCACCGGGGAAGCGCCAGCGGTTAGCGGGGGGAGCGGATGACGGGGTATTGCCTGGGGCCCGGTGATTAAAAATTCAGCATCTGCGATCGCAGTCGATCGTCGAGCCTCAGGCGTAGCCCCCGCCGCTGAAATTCCAGGTAACACCCCTGTTTCCGTAAAACCCAACACACAGGCAAACTCAGGCAACACCCCTCGGTATTGAGCCAACCAAGCTTCGCCCAGGGCTTTCTGGGTATAGACATCAATCATTCGTCATAGTCCAAAAGTACCTGCAACCACCGAGGTGGCGCTGGAATCGGATTGCCCACCCGCTCCAGCAACGTCCATGAGACGAGGTGAACCAGCAACAGATAGAGAATGGCATTCAGACACACCATCCCCACCGCAAAAATTTGGACAACCCAGAAACTCGGCTCAATCAACAGCCCCAACTTCACAAATATCCACTCCAAGAGGCTAGTAATTTGCCGATTCACATACAGCCAGACATTTGTACCCAAGAGCAGCGAGAGCAATCCAATTTGAAAAAACAATCCCGCCGTTGTCACCAAGACACTCCACCCCATAGACACCCCCCAGCCCGCCTGAGCCCGCCATAGCCCTCCCAAAACCACACCCAAAAGTCCATAGGGAATAAAAAGTTGAAGGCTGCGCGGCGGCCCCATCAACACCGCCAAGAGCAGCGCGGTCACCACCGTCGTCATCCAGGCTGCCCGTCGCCCCCAGCGCAGATAAGCCAGAGCAATAGGAATTGGGAAAAACGTGCGCAGCATACTCAACACAGGAGCCGCTGGAAAATACACACTGATCAGCCCAATTAATGCCGAAGTGCTGGCAAAAAAGGCAGACTCAACCATCACTAAAGGCCCCTTAATTCGCTGTCGTTGCGCCTGAGCCGCAAGAGCAGAGGGTCGGGGCGGGAGTGGCCCAACGTCAAATTCGACCCACTCAGAAGATTCGTGATCACTCATCAATTGGCAACCCAGGCAACGTCAACCTTATCAACCCTGGCATATAGCTTCCCAGTCTTCCCCCAACACAGGGAATTCCTGGATCCTAGTCTCTGCCAGCATAGCTCCACTAGCGCAAAAAGCACCTGCCGATGTACAGTTCGCTATTCTCAAGGGGCAATGCCTTTCATGCTCTGAATCTAACCCTAGAGAATCAAGTCCTCTAAAGCATCAATGTCAACAATATTGAGGGTGTCCTGGTCGCGTTCAATCAGTTTTTTCTTCTCTAACTTACCCAACACCCGAGTCACAGTCTCCCGTGCCATACCACTCAAGCTACTCAATTCTCGATGGGGCAAATTCGGAATGCGGATGCCGCTGGAACTGCGGGTGCCCTGACCCTCAGCCAAAAATATCAAAATGTCAGCCACTCTAGACGTGCTATCCGACTCACGCAGCCGTAGCCGACGATTGAGTTGTCGCAAGCGGCGAGCCATCAGCTTTGCCAAGCGAATCCCCACCTGGGGCTCAGACTGCACCAACCGGACAAAATCAGCAGCCGGCATATTGGCCACCCTAGTCGGCGTCAACGTCAAGACATCGGTTGAGCGAGGCACCTCATCTAGGGGAGCCATTTCTCCAAACACTTCCCCCTTGCCGACAATATTGAGGGTTACCTCTTTGCCATCAATATTGTAAGTGCGAATTTTGACCCAGCCACTCAAAATAAAATAAACCGAGCCTCCCCAGTCATTCTCCAATAAAATCACTCGATTGGCCGGATGCTCTCGAGTCACCACATGAGCCAGCGCTAGGCTGATGGTTTCTTCAGATAGCCCTTCAAAAAATGGTAAGGCACGCAACTCCGCATCTATCTTTACATCTCGAGAGCTATGCCGATCTTCCATGAATTTTAGTGTATCAATCCGCTAATTACAGCGAGCTGGGTCTAACTCTATTATTAAAGCTTAAGAGGCAGTTTGAGAAGTTGCTTAGACCTTGCGCTTGCCCCCTAGCCCCCCAATTCTGGGGGGAAATGAGCAGCGTTTTTGGCTTTCTCCCCCCAATTTTGGGGGGTCGGGGGGGCTAATGCAGGGATGAATGAGGCTTTTCAGACGGCCTCTAAGCCTGAACCAACCATATCAGACCAAGATCAGTCCCTAGGAAAATTGTTAACAAACGTTGCAGATACGCTCCGGAGATGTTACATTTATTTACAGTTAGCGAAATCCCAGTTCGCAGATTGCGTTCAAATCAGGGTTTCCTCCTCCCAACACAGCAAGACTTGCCAGTCGCGTTAGCGGCTGGCTTTCCCGTGTACAGGATGTAGACTTGCGCCATGATTAAAGATAACCTCTCACTAGCAAGGCGCATGTTTTATGGTCAAAGGCTGTGCTAGGTTTAACAATGGTGCATCTATTTCTGTGCCACAAGCATCATGATTGAAGTAAAAAGTCAGTGGGTCGAACTCACCTGAGTCGATTATGTCGCTTCACTGGCGGATAAAATTATTTTTGAGCCTCATCTGTGATGTCATCTCTGTTGCAATACCGTTCGTTGGAGATCTGAACGCTCAGTGATCGATTCCCGAGGCAGACATGAATCCACGGCCAAATGACCATTGAGTTACTGTGTTGGCCAAGGACTACAGAGCCAAGAGGCTAGCAATGATTACGTGAGAATCATTGTCATTGAAGTTTGCTTATATTACATCTGGAGGTAACTTGAATGTCTGTGCGTCTCTATGTTGGCAACTTGCCTAAAGAGCTTGAGCGTCAGGAGCTAGAAAACCTATTCACCCAGGAGGTCGGGGAATCAGCCTCCACAAAGGTTGTGACCGACCGTAAAACTGGCAAGTGCCGTGGGTTCGGGTTTGTGACCGTTGCCACTGAAGAGCAGGCCGACCAAGTCATTGAAAAATTAAACGGCCATGTGTTTAAGGACAGTGCCTTGAAAATTGAAAAGGCGCTACCCAAAAGCAAAGAAGCCACTACTCAGCCCTCCAGTTCGACCGCAAGCAGTGCCCCCCGTCGCAAGAACAAGGGGCGTCAAGCCACCACGGCCAGCTACGGTTCTAGTGGGGCAGACTCATCCCAGCAGCCTGATCCGCGTTGGGCAGATGACCTCGAAAAGCTCAAGGAATTGTTGCTAGCTCAAACCAACGCCTAGCCTTGGGTGATTGACAAAACTCATCGCCCTCAGAGGCGATTGAAATGTTTCTAACGCCTTGCACCTGCCCTCTAAATCCCCCATTCTGGGGGACTTAAGAGTGATTAAAGCCCCCCAGAATGGGGGGTTGGGGGGCAAATCTAGAGCATGGGAAGACTTTAAAGACAGTCGCTTAGTTTTTGGTGGCAATCACTTTGTCGATCAACCCATAGGTCTGAGCCTCTTCTGCGGACATAAAATAGTCCCGATCCATATCCTTTTCAATTTTTTTGAGAGGCTGTCCAGTCATTTCCACATAAATATTGTTGAGCTGCTGGCGCACCCGAATGATTTCTTTGGCCTCAATTTGAATATCACTAGCCTGTCCCCGAGTTCCCCCAGAGGGCTGGTGAATCATAATTCGAGAGTGTGGCAATGCCATGCGCTTGTCCTTAGTGCCTGCTGCCAGCAGAAAGGATCCCATGGAGGCCGCCAGTCCCACACAGATGGTCACCACCTCTGACTTAATGTGTTGCATGGTGTCATAGATAGCCATTCCGGCTGTGACCGAACCCCCTGGAGAGTTGATATAGAGATAGATTGGCTTGGTTTGATCGTCTGAGTCCAGGTACAGCAAATAGGCAACAATGGCATTGGCAATGCCATCATCGACCTCCTCAGATAGGAAAATAATGCGCTCACGGAACAGTCGTTCGTAAATCCCGATCCACTGCTCGTAGGGACTACCGGGAAGGCGGTAGGGAACGCTGGGTACACCAATAGGCATTGAAACTCCCTCCAAAAACAATCTGAACGATCTTGAACAGGTTAGAAAAATCAATCTTAGGTAGTTACTAGAAGCGAGGTAGACGCCTTGCCGCTCTCAAGAACTTGATCAATAAGGCCGTAGGCCCTAGCTTCGGGGGGGGTTAAATAATACATGCGATTCATATCATGGGAGAGCTTGTCGATGGATTGTCCCGTGGTGTGAGCAAAGATCTCAAGCAGAAGGTGCTGTTTCGCAAGCACTTCCTTGGCACTGGTCTGAATATCTGTCGCCTGTCCTTGCATACCAGATTGGGGATGGTTGAAGGCAATCATGGCATGGGGCAGTGCCCCCCGTTTACCGGGTGTGCCGCAGGAGAGCAGCAAGGCAGCCATGCCCACGGCTTGTCCTAGGCAGACGGTAACGACCTCAGACTTGATGTGCTGGATGGTATCGTAAATCGCTAAGGTGGCGGTGACAGGCATCATGCCCGCCTCGGGGTTGGCCATGCCTGCCAGCACCGGATCTCCTAAGGAGTTGATGTACAGATAAATGGGCTTGGTTTGATCCTCGGAGTCGAGATAGAGTAAGGCCGAAACAATGGAATTGGCCAGTCCAGAGGTAATCGGCTGATTCAGAAAAATGATCCGTTCCTGGCTGAGTCGGGTGTAGATATTGATCCACTGCCAGTAGGGACTCCCTGGCACACTATAAGGAACACGTAAGAGTTCATCCACGGTTTGTTGCCCCCACTTACGATACGCCAGCCGGCAGAGGCGTGGGTAGATCTTTGGTACTGGCGAGGACGCGATCAATGACGCCATAGGCTTTCGCCTCTTCGGGGGTCATATACAACATGCGGTCGGTGTCTTTGGCAATTTTTTCGGGGGTTTGGCCGGTATTTTTGGCCAGAATATCTAGCATGGCGGTTTTGTTGACCAAAACTTCTTTGGCTCGAATTTGAATGTCACTGGCCTGTCCTCGCCCGACCCCGGAACGATTTTGGTTGAGCACGATGGTGGCATGGGGCAGACTGGCGCGACAGCCTTGAGTACCGGCAGACAAAATCATCACCGCTGTGCCCATGGCTTGGCCAATACAAATGGTGTGTACTGGAGGTTTGATGTAGTTGATGGTGTCACAGATGGCAAAGGCTTCGGTCTCATAGCCAATGGCATCGCCGCCATACCAGGAGGTTCCTGTAGAGTTGATGTAGAAATAGATGGGCTTATCAGGGTCATCAAATTGCAGGTAAAGCAACTGAGCAATGATCAGCTTGGTGACATCAACCCCCAATTGGCGCTTGTATTCATCAGCAGAAACCAGGGGAAGCCCCAAATAGATAATGCGCTCTTTCAATAACAGGGATGCTAGATCAGGGGGGGGAGTGCGATAGTAGGCGTCGCCGCCGCTATAGGGTGCCTGAACAGCTTGAATTGATGAGTCCATGGAGTCTGATGGCCTGACTTGTTGATGACACTGCACTCACTCTAACAATTTTCGGTCGGCACAATGGATGTTACAAGTTGCTGCGATTCGCAGCCTTGCCTGGCGCACCAGTGGCAAAATTTGGGATGAATTGCATCCCCACTCACGAGAGGCTTATGGCGTATTTTTGGTTTAAGGCATTTCACATTGTTGGCGTGGTGGTTTGGTTTGCGGGTCTGTTTTATCTGGTGCGGCTGTTTATCTACGATGTCGAAGCAGAGGCCGAGCCGGAACCCGCCCGCAGCATTCTCAAAACCCAATACCACCTGATGGAGAAGCGCCTCTATTCGATCATCACCACTCCAGGCATGTTGGTCACGGTGGCCATGGCCATTGGCCTGTTGGTCATCGAGCCCGAGCTGATCCATCAAGGGTGGCTCCATGCCAAGCTGGCCTTTGTTGTTTTGCTGTTGGGGTATCACCACTACTGTAAGCGGCTCATGAAACAGCTCGAAGCGGGCACTTGTCGCTGGAGTAGTAAGCAGTTACGAGCTTTAAATGAAGCCCCCACCGTGATGCTGGTGGTGATTGTGATGCTGGCGGTGTTTAAGAGTAGCTTGCCCACCGACCTGACGGCCTGGGCTGTATTTGCCATGATTGTCTTGATGGCGGTGACCATTCAGCTTTATGCTCGCAAGCGCCGCCTCGATCAGGAAAAAATGGCATTGGATTCTACTGCTGAATAAGTATGGCGGTTGCGCCGTTCTCCGAAATTCCGCCCCAATTTCAAACCACCCGGCGACGATTGGCATGGTGGTATACCGGGGTGACCGCAGTGCTGCTGCTGCTGTTTGCCAGTGGCTTTTATCTCTATGTGCGGGGAACGCTGATTGAGCGGGTGGATGATACTCTCAGCCATGTGGCGGAGGTGGTGGAGCGTTCCCTGGTGTTGGAACCTGCGCTGCCTTCTCCCAATTGGACTGGGTATCAGGTTAATGTGGAAGCCAGCTTTCGCAATCCCCCAGAGGCGGTGGAAGATGATCGTATTGATCTGGAGTGGTTTAATCCCACGGGTGAGCTACTCTGGTCAACCTGGAGTGAGGTTTTGACAATTCCGATTCATCTAGATGCTGGTGGGGAAACAGTCGAAATTTCTCCGGATGTTTGGCTGCGTCAGTTGACCGATCGCTTAGAGGTAAATGGTGAGGTGCTGGGGTATCTGCGCATCAGTCATCCCTGGTTTGAGGTCACGAAGCCCACGCGTCAGTTAGGGATTGATTTGGCTGGGGGCATTAGTCTAATGGTGGGTCTGGTGGCGGCGATTGGCTGGTTTTTGTCGCGTTTGGCGATTGAGCCGATTCGGGCATCTTACCAACAACTTAAGCAGTTTACGGCGGATGCGTCCCACGAATTGCGGAATCCGATTGCTTTGATCCAAACCAATGTGCAGGTGGCTCTGGCTGATCCGACTCCGGATTTGCAGGAGCAACGGCAGCAGTTGGAGGTGATTGAGCGTCTGACTCAGCGTTTGGGGCGGTTGGTGGATGATCTCTTGTTTTTGGCGCGTCAGGACAGTGGCATGGTTCAGACCCAGTTCCAACCCTGTCCGTTGGATGCGGTGCTGATGGCAGTGGTGGAAGAGCAAGGTGCGATCGCAGCAGCCAAGTCTCTCCAGCTCACCCTTGACCTGGGGTCTGAGCGGCAAGCCGAGCTGCCTGGGTCAGAGCCGTTTACCCTTTTGGGAGACTATGACCAACTGGTGCGTTTGTTCACCAATTTGGTCGGCAACAGCATTGTGTATACACCCCCTGGCGGCTCGATCTCGATCCACCTGATCCACACCCAACGTCAAGGGCTATCTGAATTGCAAGTTTTGGTGCAAGACAGTGGCGTGGGTGTGCCTGCTGATGCCCTACCCCGACTTTTTGATCGCTTTTATCGCGCTGACCCATCCCGACAGCGAGACCCCACCCCTTCATCTGGCAGTAGCACTGGCACTGGGTTGGGTTTAGCCATTGCCCAAGCCATTGCCCAAAATCACCAGGGAACCATTCGGGTCGAGAGTCAGCCCCAAGTGGGAACCACCTTTACGGTCACTTTTCCTGGCTTTAAAACAGAGGTCAGTTTGCCCTCAGAAACTGCAAAATCTGTCTAATTCGCTAGGATAATCGTAGAAATGCTCTAATTCTGAGATGCCAAATGGATCTTGACTTGAGTTCGACAGCTCTCGCCTGCCCTCACCCCAACCCCTCTCCCAATATTGGGAGAGGGGTTGGGGTGAGGGCGAATAAGCCGTTGACCTCAGGTGATCTTAAGCCTGTTGAGTCAGCACTTAGGTCTTATCCCTAAGGGATGAGTTGCCCGATTTCAGAATTGGACTTTAACTGTTTCATCCAATTAACCGTTTTGAGTGGGAGGATTTTATGCGCCATTTGCTCGTGCTATTGGGAATCACTTCATGTGTGGGGATGGGTTTCATATCCAGTGCGGTTCAAGCTCAGGAGGTCAGCCCTGGAGTCCCAGTTCAGAGTCCGGTTGGTAGCCCTGCCGAAGATCCGTTCTTTTTGAGTCGCGCTAAAAATTTGGCGCGGCAGGCTGCGATCAATGCTAATGGTGGGCTCAACAGTTACCGCGCTGAAGATGTGATGTACGGCCCAGCCGTCAAAAGCCCTTTTCAGCGCAATGCAGATGGCAGCATTACCTTTTCTTTTGTGGGGGGAACACCGGGCCAAGTCCCCACGATTCGCACGGTCGCTGTGGTCATGCCCGATGCGACTGTGAATCTTACTTACAACGGGCCAATTTCTGACCTGCCCCCTGGAACCAGCCCCATTTCTCAGCCTTCGCTGCCTGAGCGCTTAGGATTTGTGGATGAGGATATGTTTCTTGCCCGGGCACGGAATATTGCCCGCCAAACCGCAATCACTCTCAATGGTGGACTCAGCCAATATCGCCCTGAGGCCAATATGTTTGGACCTTCGTCAGGCTCTCCCCATGTGATCAATCCTGATGGGAGTATTACCTTTACGTTTCGAGGGGGCGCTCCGGGTGGGGCTCCGCCCACCATAGAGTCGGTGGTGATTGTCACCCCTGATAATATGGCCAATGTTACGTACAACGGCCCGCTCCGCTAAAGTTGGCCAATGGCTTTGTGAGTTTGGGGCACCACTCGCACTTGGATCAAGGTTTGTTTCATCTGAGCTTGCCATGCTAAAACCTGCTCCGGGCTAGGGGGGAGCCATGGGCTGGCACTGCTGGTGGGGGTGACGGGCTGCAAATATACTGGCAGCCTGGGATCGACTGCGCCAATGAGGGCTGTGGCTTGGTCAAGATCTGCGATCGCAGTCTCATTGGACACAATCAGCTTACAAAACACCTCCATCCGGGCATCCACACAGCGGCGCAAAAATTGATCATGAGCCTCCCAGTGCGCTTCACCGCTGACGCTAGGGAGCTTGAGATCCATGCCAACACTATTGAGATAGGGAAGCACCAGATCTAAAGCCTCTGGCAGATGCCCCCCAGTTTCTAGGTAAATAGGCAGTGGGGTGCGATCGCGAACTTGGGGCAAGAATGCAGCCAAAAAGGGAGCTTGCAGCAACGGCTCACCCCCGGTCAGACTAATACTGTCGTGGAGGTTGGGCGGTTGGTGTTGACGCGCTACCCAGTCTAAGAGTGGGGCAATAGCAACCGGGTTGGGGTGTGTGATAAAGTCACGAGCCCCAGGCGCTTGCTCAACACGGCAGAGGTTCGAGGGGTGCCAAGTATGGACGCTATCACAAAAGCGGCAACGCAAATCGCAGCCACCAAATCTTAGAAAAATTTGGCGCGTGCCCACATTTAGCCCTTCACCCTGAATTGCCGAAAACACCTCAACCAAGTTAGCCGTTACATCAATATTTTTCTGAACCGCCCCAGGGATAACCTGTAGATTTGGCAAAGGCATAACAAACTCTCAGCTATTGTGTGTCATTGAAGTCTGATTGACTAACAAAAGTCTATGCCTTTCACCTGGTTGACTGACACATCTTTTTTCCTCATCCCCAACCCCTTCTTCTCCCAAAGAGCCAGAGATCCACGCAACAGGGATGCTCCCAAGTCAACGACCTAGGGATCACTTGCATACCTTTACAATGAACATGTGATTGCCTCAATGCCATTGCCTCTGGGTAGCCATCAATGACCCTCTCCCTAGACACCCTCATCCCAAGCATCCTTCAGCGTCATGATGCGACTTGGCAAGACTACGTAGCCATCCGGGATAGCTCTGACATCGACTGGCGAAAAATTTCTTTTCATCAAGGGTGGTTATGGGTCGATATGGGTACAGAAGGGCCAAGTCATGCCTCTTTCAGCGATTTAATTACGATGATTTTTGGGTTTTGGGCATTTCTGCATCCGGAAATTCCCCTACAATCCTATGGCCGCTGCCTGATCGAACGCCCCGACACCCACGCCTGTGCGCCAGACCTGGTGCTGTATAAAGGCGACAATATTCCCAAATGGCAACTGGGTGAGCCGCGCCGGCTAATCCTCAATCGCCACCGTTTGCCAGATCTGGTGGGCGAAATTGCCGACACCACCCTGAGCCTAGATCTAGATGAGCAAAAACAACTTTATGCCAGCCTAGGCATTGCCGAATATTGGGTTATTGATGTCAAAGGAAACCAAATTTTTGCCTTTAGCTTGCTGGCCTCAGGTCGCTATGGCATCATCGAAAATTCCCAGGTCTTGCCCGGTTTGCCCATCGCCCTACTGGAGCAAACCCTGACAAGACTAGAGACCGAAGCGAATACCGCCGCTGCGACTTGGCTACTCCAACAGCTACAGCACATAGAGCAGCAGCGCGAAAGCAGCACCTAATTAGAAGGGACACTTTGCAAAGTGGCACTCAACCTACCCCCCCAAGACACAAAGGCGCTATATTAGGTTCTAGTGAGGAGTGATTATAGAAAAGCTCTTGGAGTCGAAACACGGACAGACGCCCAAGGGCTTTTTTTTGTCTCAATTTACAGATTGGCAGCAGAGGCAAGCAAAACGTCTCCCCAACTTGCATGCATCTGGGATAGCTGATTTGACCCAGAGTGCATGTGCTTTCTGAGCATTGCGGTACTATTGCAAAGACCATTATTCATTTGCAATTGATGTATTGCCGCGCATTGAAGCGGGGACTGCTATTGGGGTCTATCTTGGCACTCTCCTGTCAGCCGATAGCCCAAAGTCAAGCCCTAAGACAAAAAGTTCATGCTGCCAACGCCGACATCAACAACTTCTGGATTCAAAAATTTCGGAGCTTTAACCGAGAGTGGCGCACCCCTAGGGCATTTGAATATACCTCTAGAGCACAGACGCCCTGTGGCATGGCTCAACGATTTAACGCCCTATACTGCGGCCTAAATCACTCCATCTATCTCAATATCCCTCTGCTGGTACATGTCAGCCAGCGGTTGGGAGACTTTGCAGCAATCACTATTCTGGCTCATGAATACGGTCATGCCGCCCAGCGACAGTTGGGGTTAAGCCGCCTCCATCAATATTTGGTGCAAGAAGAGTTGCAGGCAGACTGCTTTGCAGGTGCCTACGCCCGAGATGCAAGTCGCCGGGGACTCCTCCGCCCTCAAGATGCTCAACACGGCTATCTTCAGTCTTACGCCAGTGGTCATCTTAGATTTCATGCTCAAACCCATGGCACCCGCGATCAAAGGGCTCGGGCTTACTACCTGGGCTATAGCCGTGGCTTTGCTAGCTGCCTTGCCTACTCACGCCTACAGTAAATTCGTGTCAAAAATTGAAACGAATCTGAGAGCTGCTAGATTCCCCTCTAGAATGATGAAACTCATTTAGATTTCCATATAAGTTAAACCTGACCTGACCGTCACAGGTCTTTTTGATCCATTTTTTCTGAGAAATGTAGCGAAATACGAAACGATTTGTTACATTTATTCACAGACGCGCATCAGTGATGCGGCGTTGAGTTCCCGAAAAAGGGACATGACGCCTTTGCTCCAGCAGTCACGTTCTTTTAGTCCTATGCAACCCACGCGCCTGAGTCGATTGATTACATTTTTAGAAAAAGAGCTAGCCCTTCCCGATGCCGCTATTCGCTTGGCTACCAAGCAGGGTGAATCTCGGTGTCATGCCTTACCCGTTGTCTTGTGGCAGTATGGTCTGGTCAACCTAAAGCAGCTAAACCAGATTTTTGCTTGGCTCGAAACCGTCTAGTCAAGAGCATTTTGATGAGTTGAAACCCCTCAAATTCAACGCAAACAAGCCTCCAGGGTATGTATTGCCCGTTGCTGACGAACCCATAGACTGACCAGATCGGGTGTCGCGCCTTTGCTAGTGTTGATAGGCTACGCTGTCATCTTCTTTTGGCACTGTGAGAGTGCCCAAGGTAAGCTAACAACACAACTGGATAGCTAGGAATGCGGCGCTGGTAATGAGGAGGTGGGCAGCACCATGAGGATCAAAAGACTCTTGCGAAAGGGGCTGGTATGGGCTCTAGCCGGTCTGTTGATAGTCGTTCTGGCAGGTTGCAGATTAGAGCAGTTTCGGGTGCAATCAGCCCGAGCGGGGCAAATTGTCGTAAGTTCTCTCAGCGACCCACGCACGTTTAATCCGGTGATCAGCCAGGAGGTGTCGCCAGTCTTCGGCTACTTGTTTGAGGGACTGGTTACGACCAATGGCCTCACAGGGGAAATAGAGCCAGATCTGGCTGAGTCTTGGCAGGTTTCTGAGGATGGTCAACAAATTATCTTTACGCTGCGGGCGGGGTTGAAGTGGTCAGATGGGGAACCGCTCACGGTGGATGATGTGGTGTTCACCTATAACGATCTGTATCTCAACCCGGATATACCAACGGATGCCCGCGATATTTTACGAGTTGGAGAGGAAGGAACTCTGCCAACGATATCAAAAATTGATGGGCGACGGGTAGCCTTACGGGTGTCCGAACCCTTTGCACCTTTTTTACGCAATGCCGGTGTGCCAATTTTGCCCCGGCACATTCTAGAAGTCTCGGTGCGAGAGAAAGACCCCGAGGGCAGATCTAGATTTCTGGGGATGTGGGGTACAGACAGTAACCCGCAAGATATTGTGGGCAGCGGTCCCTATCGGATGGTGAACTATGCCACCTCCCAGCGGGTGGTGCTAGAGCGTAATCCCTATTACTGGCGACGAGATGATCAAGGGCAACCTCAACCCTATATTGAGCGCATGGTCGTGCAAATTGTGGAATCAGCCGACACTGCGCTGATTCAATTTCGCTCCCGAGGACTCGATTTACTCAGCGTTTCGCCCGAATATTTTTCGCTGCTGAAGCGGGAAGAGGATCGGTTGGATTTCAGCATTTACGAGGGAGGGCCGACGCTGAGTTCCAGCTTTATTTCGTTTAATCTCAACAAAGGACGGCGAAACGGACGACCGCTGGTTGATCCGATCAAGTCTCGCTGGTTTAATACGGTGGCATTTCGGCAGGCGGTGGCCTACGCTATCAACCGCCAGCAAATGCTCAATAATATTTTTCAGGGGATTGGTGAACCCGAAAACTCTCCAATTCCGGTGCAAAGTCCCTACTATTTGGCTCCGGAAGACGGGTTAAGGACTTATGATTACGACCCTGATAAGGCGAGAGAGCTGCTTCTAGGGGCTGGTTTTACTTATAACAGCAGTGGGCAACTATTAGATGCTGAGGGTAATCGGGTTCGATTTACTTTAATGACCAATGCGGGAAATAAGATCCGCGAAGCCATGGGGGCTCAAATTCGTCAAGATCTGAGCCGGATGGGGATGCAAGTAGACTTTACACCCATTGCGTTTAATACTCTGGTGGAGCGGCTCTCCAATTCGTTGCAATTTGAGTGTTATTTGCTGGGATTCAGTGGGGGTGGGGTTGAACCCAACAGCAGCGCCAATATCTGGCGCGTGGATGGGGGGCTTCATAACTTTAACCAGCAGCCCCGGCCGGGTCAGCCGCCCTTGGAGGGTCGAGAAGTCGCTGACTGGGAAGCGCAAATTGATCAGCTTTACATTGATGGGGCGCAAACTCTCGATGAGGATGAGCGCAAAGAAATCTATGGCCGTGCCCAGATGTTGGTTCAGGAGAATTTGCCGTTTATTTACTTGATCAACCCGCTGTCGATGACGGCGGTCTCTAACAAGATTCAGGGGGTGCAGTACTCCGCTTTAGGGGGAGCCCTGTGGAATATCCATGAGCTGCAACTGCAAGAGTAGCGCGCTCAAGAGGGCTGGATGCCAAGGTACAGGGCACCGACTTGGGGGTTGTTGAGCAGTTCTGGGCCGGAGCCTTCGATGCGATCGCACCCTGCATCTAGCACATAACCTCGATCTGCCATTGCTAGCGCCTTGCGAGCATTTTGCTCCACCAGAATAATTGCAATTCCCCGCTGATTAATTTCGCGGATTTTGGTGAAAATATCATCGACTAGGATGGGGGAGAGTGCCGCTGAGGGTTCGTCTAAAATCAAGAGCTGGGGCTCTAGCATCATGGCTCGTCCCATGGCCAGCATCTGTCGTTCCCCCCCGGAAAGGGTACCTGCCCGCTGGTGACGGCGCTCATAGAGCTTAGGAAAGGTGTCGTAGATGTGAGCCTTGAGACCTGCTAGGGGCACGTTACGGATAAACGCCCCCATCTCTAGGTTGTCTTCGACGGTGAGGGAGCGAAACACATTGGCGAGCTGGGGCACGTAGCACATACCACGGCTCACGATTTGACTGGGTTTGAGACCTGCAATGGCTTTGCCCTGAAAAATAATTTTGCCCATGTGGGGGGCAAGGAGTCCGGCGATGGTTTTGGCCAGGGTCGATTTGCCTGCTCCGTTGGGTCCAATGATCGCAATCAATTCCCCCGCAGCCAGGCGCAGATTGACCCCTTGCAGAATATCCAAACCGGCAACATAACCTGCATACACAGACTCGACAGTCAATAATGGCGCTCCGCCCTCTGTGGTCATTCGATTCCTTGGGATTGCAGTCAGCAGAGTTTATGGTACCAGACCCTTCCTGCCTGGGGAGTTGTGTCCGTCTTACTATCGCTGGCAAGTCGATAGCTGGAAAATGGACTCAGCAATCAATCCATCAAGGGTATGTGGAAAAAACGCTGGACAGTCCTGGCTTCAGGTTTGCTGTGGGGCTTAGGGATAACCACCTTGATTGTTCTCATCCCCCAATCGTCTTCTCTATCCCCACCACCAAGGCTATCCGTTGTGTCTCGCTCACTTTTGACCGACCCGTTTTTACAGAATCCCACCCCCAGTTCAGTCCAGGTGGTCTGGTTCACTGAGTTTGAGGGCAAAGCGCATCGCATCAACTGGGGCCAGCCGGGACAGTCCCCCCGATTGGAGATACTATCTAACCCGGTACCAGCGGTGACAACCCAACTCAGTCGCACTCGTGAAGATGCCCGATCGCACCTCAAACATCCCGATTTTCCAGAACCCCAAGGGACAGTTCCCCGCCCTATCTGGCGACATGAGGCTACTGTAACAGGGCTGATTCCTGGACAGCGCGTTCCCTATCGGGTGGTGAGCCAATCCGAGGATGGTGCGGTCATAGAAAGCCGCATCTTTACCCTGGCGGCTGCCCCACCCCCCGGACAGGCACTCAAGATTTTGCTCACGTCGGATCACCAGAATATGCCCATGACGGCGGCCAATTTGCAAAAGGTGCAGGAAACCGTGGGTCGCGTCGATGCGGTATTTTTGGCAGGCGATCTGGTCAACGTTCCCGATCGCGCCTCTGAGTGGTTTGACGACAGTCGGGGGAATGGCTTTTTCCCCTGCCTTCAAGGTCGAGCTGACTATGCCCTGGAGCGCCATGGCCACACAACTCATTACCAGGGCGGTGAGATTATTCAGCACGCCCCCCTGTTTCCAGCCCTGGGCAATCATGAGGTGATGGGGCGCTTCTCCCACACGGCACCCCTCAATGAGCAGTTCAATACCCCCATTCCCAGGGCCACGGCCGAACAGTGGTATGAGTCCCATACCGATCTGTTCAACCCCAGGGGCAAGCAGAGCCTGCGCCACCGCTGGGTGATGGACAACTCATTCAATACCCAAACCTACGAGGAAATTTTTAGCCTGCCCATCAGCACCGTACCTAACCCGGAACAGTCCGAAGCCACATCTCGCTACTATGCGGTTAGTCTGGGAGATATTCGCCTGGTGACCCTCTATGTGACTCAGATCTGGCGATCGCCCCACCTAGCCCCCACGGTTCGCGGTCGCTACCAGGAACGCGAAGCCGATCTCAACACCCCCCAAAACTGGGGCTACGGCCAGCATATTTTTGAGCCCATTGAGCGGGGCAGCCCCCAGTACCAGTGGCTGATGCAAGAACTGGCCAGTGACGCCTTCCAAAATGCCCGGTATAAAGTGGTAATGCTACACCATCCACCCCACACCCTGGGGGATAACATTGTGCCCCCCTTTACAACGCCAGTGCCGGTGTACGATCGCAACCCTGACGGCAGCCTGACAGCGGTACGGTACGAATACCCCCTAGAGGCCGATTACATTGCCCATGACCTGGTACCGCTACTCGAGCAGGCGGGGGTGCATTTAGTCTTCTTTGGCCACTCCCATCTCTGGAATCGCTTTGTTTCGCCAGCGGGTACCCACTACCTGGAAACCTCCAACGTGGGAAATTCCTACGGTGCTTTCTGGAAAGAGAGCAGCCGCCCGGTACCCCCAGCCCAAGGAACAGACACATTGGGTGGCTTTCACCCCAGCCACTACATTCCTCAGGGCGATCCCAACGGACTGGAGCCCATTGTACCCACAGTTGCCCCTCCTCTAGTTGATGCAGCGGGGCGGCCATTACCCTATCTGGCCAGCAACGACATCACGGCTTTCAGTATTCTGGACACTGGTAGCGGTACGGTGAGCAGCTACTATTTTGATACCCGTCAGCCGGAATCGGCAGGGGTGAAGTTCGATGAATTTCAGCTCCGATAGGCTTGATGCCTTGCTTCGCAGATGCTTGACTTAGTTCAACAACTGTGAAACTGCGATCGCAACATCAGGAAACGCCAGGGAGGTAATCGTGCCTGACGTCAATGTGGCTTGGGACTGATAAGCGCCCTGACTGGGATACCGCAGGACGATCAGTTCCATAGATTGGAGATTGACAATCCAGTATTCAGGAATGCCCGCAGCAGCATAGGCGTTGGCTTTAGGGTCTAAATCTTTCTTCAGGCTGGTGTTGGCAAATTCAATCAGCCAGAAAATATTCTCTGGATAGGGATGATGGTTTCGATAGGCTTGCTTCAACGGTTGTACCACGGCAATGTCAGGCTCTGGTTCAGATTGAGTCGTAGGCAGAGTAATTGGGTGGCCCTCTCGAACTTGAGCACGATTTACCAGCAAGGTTTTCAGGTAATCGCTGACTGTGCTGACAGAGTAAGCATGAGGTTCCCCCTCTGGAGACATTTCAATAATTTCTCCGTTCAATAGCTCCACGGGGCAACCATCAAGAATACCTGCCGCAATCATCTGGTGGTATTGCTCAAGAGTCCATTTGGCAGCAGTCAAGAACTGGCTCTGGGAGCCACCGTGACGGGAAGTCATGACGTATTCTCCTGCCGTGAATCCGGATGGAGGTAGCCTGTGATTCCATTGTGACAGGTGAACCTTAACGGTGCAGAAAGTAGAGTTTGGGTCTCCTACCGTCACTCTGTGTGGTTCAACGAATGCTTGTAGTAGAGTAACAACAGAATCTCTGGGGTTTGATATGGGGAGGCTCAGTCTTGGCCCTTATGGATCATACGTCTGTCACGGGTTTAGTAATCACTGCTCCATACAAAGCCACATTGCAAGACATCAAGATTCCCTGCCAGGCAGACTGGGTCACGGTCAATGTTGATCTCTGTGGGGTTTGCACCCCTGAACAACGGGTTTTTCGGGGTGCCCGAAAAACCTATCCTTACTGGGGCGGCCATGAACTGTGTGGTCGGGTCGCAGAAGATAGGAGTGACACCCTATCGCCACTGGCACCCGGAACCCCGGTTGCGATCGCGCTGATGCCTCGATGTGGCTTCTGCGAAGCCTGTCGGCGAGGACTGGACAACCATTGCGCCTACTTAAATCCCAAACCGAGGACGGATCTGCCCCAGGGGCCACGGGGGTTCAGCGATCGCATCATCGTGCCCCGGTATCAGGTCTTTCCCATGCCTGAAAGCATCAACCTGCTCACTGGGGCGCTGGCGGAGCCAGTAGCCTGTGCCCTTCGCAGCGTCGAGCGTGGGGCAGTCCAGCCAGGGGAAACAGCCGTGGTGATGGGCAGTGGCACAATGGGGCTTCTGCACGTGATTTTGCTGACTTTGAGGGGAGTGCGCGTTCTTGTCTTCGACAATGACGTTACCGGACTGGAACGAGCCTGTGCTGCTGGCGCAGACCACGCTGGCCCACTCAACGCAACCCTGACGGAGACTGTCAGCGATCTGACCCAGGGTTGGGGAGCGCAGGCCGTTTTTTGTACCCGTGGCGGCAGTGTGGCAATTGAATGGGCCATTTGGAGCGCCGCTCGCAACGGGCGAGTTGTCCTCTATCAGTCACTCTTAGACGCCGATGAGGTGCGCTTTAGCGCCAACGACCTGCACTACCGGGAAGTTCAGCTTGTGGGGTCAATTGCCCAAAGCGCTGATAATTTTCGAGCCGCAGTGTCGATTCTCTCCCATCATGCTCCCCGCTTCGACAGTATTCAGCGCCTGGTATTTCCCAGCACCCAGGGCGAGGAAGCTTTGGGGTGTGCCCTCAGCCCGGAATTCAATCGCGTCCTGCTCGCTTTCTCTCAAGATGCAGCGAATTTGGCCACGGGATGAAGCACCTCCGCCAGCACTTCGGCCAGGGAAAGAACCTTCATCTTGCTCGTCTGCGTAGAAGCCGAGATCAAAGGGATGCTATCACTCATAAAAATGTGCTGTAAGGGCGATTGCTCAATCCGGCCAATGGCCTCCGGGGTCAATAGGGGATGAACTACGACGGCGATCGCCGCCGTTGCCCCGGCTCTGAGGGCAAGCTGGGCTGCGGAGATCAGAGATTCACCCGAATTCACTTCGTCATCAACAAGAATGGCGCACTTATGCTTGACCTGTCCGAGAATTTCAATACTTTCCTTAACGCTACCGTGCCGGGTTTTACGCATCACCGCCATGGGCACTCCCAAGGCAGTTGCCAGCCGCTCGGCTCGCTTTGCCCCCCCTAGATCAGGACTGACCACAACCGTCGCTCCCCCATCAACTGGGTGCAGATGTTGGGCAAAGATTGGCATCATATCAACCTCGACCACAGGGAAACCAAAGGCTGCCGAAAGTTGGGGGACATGGAGTTCTGCCGTTACCAGGCGCGTAATGCCAAATTGCTGCAAACAGTGTGCGATCGCCGTAAACGGAATGAATGCCCCTTCAGACACTGGCTTGTCCGATCGAGTGTACGGAAGGTAAGGAAGCACAATCGTGAGCTGGCGAGGGCTTAAAAAGCTGATTGCCTGCAACGCCAACAACAACTCAACCAGTCGATCATTGACCCGATCTGGGAAGCACTGAAACAGGCAGATCTCGTCAATACCGGAGCGCGGCCTTGGCGGAACCACCTCGATTTGTCCGTTGGGAAAACAGTGGGTGACCAGCACCTCAGCAGACAGGTTCAATCGAGTGGCAACGCGACTGGCTATCTCGACGGCAGATGAGGTTGTCAGCACCCACACAGGCCCCTCCTAGGGCACAGAGCCAAGCTAAATCTTGATGATATAGGGATCCTTAAGTCCACTAGGGGGCAAAAAGTGAATCGTGAACGTCATTTCCCCATTGTCCTGAGCTGTAGCAAATTCACTGCCTTCCACCGTTCTGAGATGTCCAACAATGAGGTCTTCAAGCTGACGCAACCGTTCCGGGTAACAGTGCGGCGCATATTTCAGTTCCGCCGACAGATGAATTTCAAGCTGGCCATTGGCATTTTCCAGGCTTTTCAGAGAGACAATGGGCAGCGACCCCACGGTTCGATCCTTCACCTCACGAACATTGGAGAACCATTCGTACACATTCAGATCAGGAATTTGCGCCAGAATCTCATGCAATTCCGCTGAGAAGATGAACCACCGGCGATTCTGACCCTTGCCTGAGCTGACAGCATTCCGCGATCGCCCCAAAAACTGAAAGACTGGCGAAGGCATGCAGTGACAGGAGCGGCAACGCACCAGGTCACCAGTGGCATATCGAATTAGGGGCATCATTTGGGCGAATGGATACAAGTTCGTGACCACCAGACGGCCAATTCCTTCATCAATAGTCGCCTCAGAATCAACCTCAACCACTTCAAAAAAGACCTGTGGATCGGGTTTGAACCACTGGCAGGTCTGACAGCACGAGGCACCCCCTACCGTCTCGGTGAGTGAAAAGCGGTCATTGATCGCGCAGCCCCAGGCATTGCCAAGGAACTGTCGCCAATGCCAAGGGACAAAGCCCCCCGCAATATTAATTGAGCTGAGATGAAAGCCCTTGGGATCAATCTGCTGCTCTAGAAGAAAGCTAGTGAAGAAGAGCACCTGAAAGGCCATACCGCTAAGGATGGAGATGCGTCGGTCGTGATTGGCAACCTCATACTCAGTAGACAGGACGCGCAAGGCATCCCGGATGAGGGTATCATCTGTAACCCCTCCCACAAAGCTAATGCCAGGGCTAGGCATTGGCACGGGCACACCATGGTGCGGCGTTGGAAAGCTCAAGGTGAGGGGACGGCTCGGTACGGTAAAGGCTGGCTGAAACAACTGGGTGAAAAATCGGCTGAGGAAATTGACCTCCTCGAAGGATTTATAAATCTCCAGGGGTTGACCGGTCGTCCCTGAGGTGTGGCAGACCGAGCGGAGGTGAACATCATCCGCCATAAACTCACTGAAGTGGTGGGTGATCGTGGCACGGTCAAGGGTGGGCCAGCTATCCAGACGCATCCGCTTCGTTGCTGGCCCCTCCTGCCAAGCGGCATAAGCAGCTCGCTCTTTGTAATAGCGAGTATGGCGTCGAGCATGCTCAACCGTTCGCCAGAGCAAGGCCGTTTGCAGTGATAGAAACAATGTCCGGGAATAGGCATCGACCCCGAAGCTCATGGCGAATAACTTTGCCAGGGAATCGGGATCGATGACCTCTATGTCCCTCAAACGAGCGAGAATCTCGCCCGAAAATGCTTCGGGAGAGGTAATGTGCTGCTCATTCTCATGGGACATAGCTATACCCGTGGCCAAACTCAGCGAAATGTTCCGAAGCGGGGTGCCCCAAACCCTGCCTCAGCCGCCGACTCCATAGCCGCCTCAGCCGCGATCTCACTGGATGCCTCAGCCGCCGACTCCATAGCCGCCTCACTGGCGGATTCAGCGCTGACTTCCTGGGAAATTTCCGACACAATGGTTGCCGCAGCATCCGTCAGCCTTCCCTTATCAACAGTGCCGCCGCCCGTTTCCTGAATGGTTCTAGAAACGAAGTCTACGATGTCCTGCATTGCTTTTTCTCCTGGTTTTGTCAGAGTAATTTCCAAGGGTTAAAAACCCTTGGAAAGGGTTGATGGGATGGAGCCATCTGATTAAGGATAGATGCACCTCTCAGCGAAACCCGCCAAAGCGGGGTGCCCCAAATCCTGTCTCGGCGGCAGCTTCTGCAATGGCCTCGTTGGATGCTTCCGCAGCCGCCTCCACAGCTGCTTCACTGGCTGATTCCGCACTAATTTCTTGCGTCACCTCAGAAACCAGGGTTGCTGAAGCATCGGCAAGCTTAACCTTGTCCATCTCACCACCACCCATGTCCTGGATGGTTTTAGAAACAAAGTCTACGATGTCTTGCATTTTCGTTTTCTCCTATGTTTTTCAGGGTAATTTCTTCAGGGTTCTCACCAATTTCAAGCTGCAACTCAGATAGAAAAGTATGGATGAAGGCTAGGCGGTGCTGTGCGATCGCCCGCGCAGGAGCAGTATTCATCTGATTTCCAAGGTCGAGCAACTTCGTGAAGAAGTGGTCAACCGTGTAACGGCTGTCGTCTGTAACCCGATGGGTGGCGAACGGATCCTGGAGATGGTAGTAAGAAGCACCCAGTCGGCATCCACAGGTTGCAGCCCGAAAAATCCCAATGGCTCCCAACGCATCCAATCGATCAGCGTCTTGCAGAACTGCGGACTCAATCGATGAGGGTGGGCATCCCAGAGAATAACTATGCTCAATAATCACGCTCTGGATGCACTGCACTTCGAGATCGTCATAGCCAGCGTCTCGGAGAATTTCAACGGAAGCTGCCGCTGAGGCTCGGCTCGCTTCCAGGCGCTTTGGGCTGTTCTTGGGAACATTAACCCAGTCGTGGAGAAGGGCAGATGGAGCCAGAATTTTTCGATCTGCACCTACCAAAGCACCGATATACAGACAGCTTCTCAATACCCGGATGACATGCAGCCAATCATGGCCAGGATCATCAGCTTGTTCGTAGCGAGACCGCACCACTGTCAGAACCGAAGTAAAACGTAAATCGTGCTTCTGCAAATCTTGCCAGTCTTCTTGCCGAGGCACTAAGGGGCTCCAGTCCGTCATGTCATCTTACCCATGCACTGCCTCCAATTTAGTTTCTATAGGCTCTTCATGAACTCGGTTCTCGCGAATGACGCCGCGCTTGTAGGTCGAGTCCTTGTCTGGATCGACCAGAGCATAGCGTGGAAAGCGGCCACTGTTATAGATTTCCTGGCAGAGTGGATAGGGTGCATCTTTTTCACCGTAGTGTCCATAGCTACTCATCTTGCAAACACCGCGACAGACTTTATAAAAGATGCAGTTCCCACACACCCCCTTTACGCTTCCCTTGCCAATCTGACGCAACTCTTCAAAGAAAGGACTGTCGTGCCAAATATCCAAAAGAGAGCGGTCAAAGGCGTTGCCGCCAATCATCTCAGCGTCATCATAGGAAGCACTGCACATAGAAATATCACCGTTGGAGAGAATCCCTAAGACATTGTCCCCCCAACCGCAGGTGTGTACGCCATTCAGATACTTGAGCGGCATGAGTGCTGGCGGAAGCGTCATGTAGGCCCGTCCATTTCGGAAACTTTCCAGCGCTAGTAAGTTGTCAATTAATACTTCACATTCATCAAGTGTAATCGCATTGTCGAGATATCCCCGAGCGTTGCCAATGGGATGAATATTGAGGAGTGTACGGTGTCGATTAATCCCCCAACTGAGAACCAAATCGATGATCTGCGGAATTTTATTGTAGTTGCTTCGATAGGCAGTTGTAGTGACAACGCTGTCAATATTGGTCTGGCCGAGCTCCTGAAGCACCTCAACAGTTCTGGTGAAAGCACCTGTCCTTCCTCGGAAGTCGTCATGTGCCTTTGGATCAAAATGATCAAGGCTAATAAAAACAGTTAGGTTGGGAATTTTTTCTAGCCATTCGATTGTGTCATCCCTAAAAAGTGTGCCGTTGGTTTCCAGAACAATCTCCTTCAAACCAATGGAGCCCAGATACTCCATAATCATGCGAAACTCTTTATGGATCATGGGCTCACCCCCTGAGACCTTGACTTTCCGCAAGCCATCGGGGCGTGCCTGCTCAATCAGACCATGGATCGTTTCAAAGTTAAAGTCAACTCCCTTGGCATTGGGGCCTACTCCTTCAATGTAGCAATGCTGGCAACCAAGATTGCACTTTCGAGTTAGGAATAAGTAAATAGTCTTGAGATCTGTGGTGTCGGTTCTCTGACTAAACTCATGATCAATCATGGTCTGTAGACGTAAGCGAGTGACGTCTTCGTCTACGGGTGCTCTCAGCCAGGTTAATGCTTCCATGCAATGTTCTCCTTCAAAAGGGTTTAATGACCAGGCCAATTAACAGCGAAAAATAGTATGAACGGGGCCATCGTGCAGGCGTTTTCGCCCCTCCAGTGCTTCAATCTCCACCATGAAGCAGTAGCCCAGAACCGCTGCACCACACTCAAGGGTGAAGTCAGCCGTTGCCCGTGCAGTCCCTCCTGTTGCCAATAGGTCATCGACGATTAGACAGCGATCTCCCGGTTTAACAACGCCATAGGTAACCTCCAGGTGTCCACTACTGTATTCGCATGTGTAAGCAAAGCGATGCACAGAACCTGGCAGCTTACCTGGCTTGCGAACCATGACCAGCCCGGCTTCAGAGCGATCGGCCAAGGCAGCACCGAGGATGAAACCCCGTGCATCTACCGCCAAGATCTTATCTGGCTGCAATGCTGTCACCACTGGACTAATGGTGGAGACGGCCCGGTTTAGCATCCCTGGCTGTGCCAGAACGGGCGCAATATCCTTGAATAGAATGTTTTCGATGGGAAAATGCTCAATTTCATGGACATGTTCTAGAAAGGCAGACTGAAGGTCTAAGCTGAGGGCTTTTTGAACTTCCAGATCTGGCACCGTCTCTGTATTCATAAGCGTCTCAATTTACTCTGTATTGATGAGATGAAGCCTGAATCATGGAGCTTGTCATGATTCACAAGATGCCTAACTTTTCTGATATAGCGGTTCTCACCTGAGTCAGGTAAGGGGTGTGGAGGTGGAACCCCCACTCAGAGGTCACTGCCCCCTGCACCCCATGTACTTCATTGATCTGTAAACCGCCATATATGACATCAAAAAAGTGGCGCTTAATAGGTCTGAAGCACTGTTTGGGGCGACTGTAAAACACTTCGCCTAAAGCGTTTAGTACCCGACAAGAGAATTTTTTGTTGCTTGGCAATACCGCCTGCCAAAATAGGGGTCTTGCAATATGAATTAAATCTTCACACCACTAATGAGTGCTTCCAGCACAATATCAATGGACTTAACTCAAGAGATTAATCTTTGAGTTGTGTAATAGTGTCATCCATCTGGATGAAGTACAGATGGATGACTCAAATCCATAGGGAGCAGGAATCTGGCACACCACACTTGGCCAGAAATCCCTATATCTGAAAGTTAAGTAATACTGAAAACTCTACCTGTTGGAACGATTTGTCAGGCAGAAAATTCTACGGACATATCAAAATGAGGCGGATGACTGCAAGATACATCAGGAATCAAAATCTATCTTCAATTAAAGTTCAATCGAAGATGTGTAACTTGCCCTCCTTTGATTTCAAGTTTTGAAATGATTTTGATGCTGGTGATGTGTCTTGGCTTATGGAAAAGTTGCGCTAATCACGAAAATAAACCAGCATAAAAAGATGTGCAAGTCTAAATTATTGAAACTTTACAATTATGGTTGGAGTGCCCTGGAAAATTTTGTGATTGCTTGAAAATCAAGCGACCCGATTCTGCTTTTTAGGTTGGATTAATTTATGGTCTAGAGATAAAAAATATGCAGATTATGAGGTTTTTCTGATCTTGCCAAATGCTTCACGTCAACATAATCCAGCATCTTCATTCGCGATCAGGGGCTAAGAGGCGGTTTGAAAAGTTTCTAACGCTTTGCACCCGCCCTCTAACCCCCCATTGTGGGAAGCTTGGATCACGCTTAAGCCCCCCAGAATGGGGGACTTAGGGTGAAAATCTAGAGCATGTGAAGACTTTAAAGACGGCCTCTGATAGGGCAGAATTTGTCTATGAAGCACCTCTGGACAATATGCCTTGACCTCTAGACCTTTGCAGAGGGCACGTAGCACATGCTATTCGGTTCCTTGAGATTGCAATTGGCAGAGTTTATGGTAGCAGACCCCTGGCTGTGGCGTCCCCAGACAATCCAGTGTCGGTCACTCACAGGCTTGATCTGTAGGTGTCCTAGCCCTGAAGCTTGAAGTTGTTGCTGCACTTCGGGGATGCGGTAGGCGGCACAGAGAGATTGGTAAAAGTCTCGTCGCAAAATTTCGGGTTCGTCAGCGGCATATTGATCGACGAGAGCTTGTGCGATCGCAGCCCCCTCAGGTCGCATCAAGTCCATCATAAACACCCCAGCACCGGGAGCCGCCCAGCGATGAACCGATTGCCACAAAACCATCGGATCTGCCAAATGGTGGAGCAGACTATTGGAAAAGACCAAATCGTATTGTGCCAGGGGTGCCTCCCCCTGGGGTAAGTAAGCCTGAACCAACTTTACCCGCCCCTCAAGTCCTGCTCGGGTCACCGCTGCCATGCCTTGGGCGAGCATTGCCGGTGCCCCCTCTAAGCCATGCACCTGCCAGTGAGGATACGCTTTCGCAAACCGTAGGGTAATATCCCCTGGCCCACACCCCAGATCCAATGCCGTTCCCGCCCTGGGCAAATCGGGCAAAACCTGACGCAAACAATCCAAGCAGTGCTGATGGGGAGCCTCAAAATCGGCCTGGGTATAGGCAAAAGCCTGCTCTACCCCATCCATCAATTCCGGTTCAGCAATCCGCTGCATAGAGAAATATTCCTGTATTACGATTGCGGTGACGCGATGGAGATCATGACCTGCTTGGCAGAGTCAACTCCGGTTCAAGATTTTAGTTAGCGTCTAGGGCACTATTTTTGAGATAGATGCGTCCTACCGATCTGAGTCGAACCTCTAAGTTATTTTGAGCCGCCACTCTTCTAGAATAAGTCTGCTGCAAAGCAATCAAGGCTCAGTCAAGGATTGTAAACAGCTTTGACCTCTTTTTCGTTCAGCACCCATCGCCAAATATTTCCGAACTATGTCGCACAATTTTTTTTCTCACGCCCTAACTGGCCTCGGAGTCCTGGTCGCGGGCTCCGCCATATCCCTTTCTCCGGCTACCGCTGTGACCTTTGGCCAGCAAGAAGTCGATCAATCCCGATTTATTGCTGTGGCGGCTCCAGTAGGCACCCAATTTCACCAACTACTCGTTATTGAGCAAATTTCAGATGCCCGTCCCTGCTGGGAGACCAGTGGCAGCAACCCAGTCGTGGTTGAACCGCTGCTGGTAAATTTTGATTTCACAGGAATTTGTGGTCGCAGTGTCGATAGCAATGGTTATTCGCTACGCATTGATGGTGAAGATTTGGGGCTGCAATATAGTTTGCGGGTCAGACGTCGGGACAATGATCTGGTGCTGGTGGCTGCCCCTTCACGCTCTGGCCAAGAAGAAATTGAAATTGGTCGCGCCAACGGCTTCACCCAGGGATTTGCCAAGTTGAGACTCGATCCAGGCTGGCGGTTTACAAAACGCAGCTTTGAAGATCGGGTGTTGGGGCATATTTATCTCACCCGTGAAACCGGTGACCTGCCTTTCCCCGATGTCGCAGGTGACATCTATTTGGCCGAAATCCGGGAAGCCGTTTCACTGGGATTCATTGCGGGCTTCAGCGAAGATAATACCTTCCGTCCCCGGTCTCCTCTGACCCGAGAGCAATTAGTCTCGATGATTTTGGAATCTCTGACCACCATCCCCAATTTGAACGTACAACTGCCGACTCAAACTTCAAGCAATCCCTACCCAGATGTGGCGGCTTCACGTTGGAGTGCGGCTAAGATTCAGTTTGCTCGTCAAAATCAAATTGTCAGCGGCTATGAAGATGGTAGTTTTCGACCGACGCAAACGGTGACTCGGGCAGAGATGATGGCAGTTCTGCGCCGTACAGCAGAATATGTCAAGACCCGCCAAGGTCGAGATACCACCCTTGCGCAAACCCAGACTCCTGCCTCCTTTACAGATACTTCAACCCACTGGGCTGCGGATGTGATTCGCCAGATGTCAGGCTACTGTGGTGTAGCCTCTGCCCTCAATGAGCAAGGTCAAGCCTTTGCCCCGAATCAGTCTGCCCTGAGGAATTATGCGGCGGCGGCAACGCTGCGAATGCTGAACTGTGTCAAAAATCCAGAGTCGTGACATTAAATTCTGTACAGAAAACCCAACAGACCTGTCCCTTCAATACTAGGGTGGGAAATCCGGAAAGTCGAGGTGCTGCCATCCGAACTTACAGGATGAGATGGATTTCCTAGAATGTAGCTAAAGCAAAGGATGAAACTAAGCAGATAATCTCGCTCAGGACTAAATCTTGAAAAGAAGCTTGACGAATTATCTAATTTTCTATGGGGCTGAATGATCATCCTGCTGCTTTAATTAAATATTAGCTAAACTCTTTGGAGGAAAGGAAATGACACTAGTTCGATGGAATCCTTGGCGTGAAATGGATACTCTGCAACGCCAGATCAATCACTTGTTTGATGACTCGGTTGCATCCAATGAATGGCAAGAGATGGGCAAGCTCTCAACTATCCCAGCGGCAGAACTATCACAGTCAGAAGATGCAGTACATCTGCGAATCGAATTGCCCGGTATCAATGTGGATGATCTAGATGTTCAGGTCACTGATAATGCCGTTTCGATTAGTGGTGAGCGTAAGTCTGAAAAGACTGTTGATGAAAAGGGCGTGACCCGCTCTGAATTCTACTATGGGAAGTTTCAACGGGTGATTCCCCTCCCGGCTCGAATTCAAAATACCCAAGTGAAGGCTGACTACAAAGACGGCATTTTGAATTTGACCTTGCCCAAGAGTGAAGAAGAAAAGACCAAGGTCGTGAAGGTGAGCTTGAATCCTGCCCACTCGTAGGTCAAGTGCCCTGCTGGTCTAGTGATCTGTCAAATTGACGTGGGCTCGACAGCTCTGCCCTCACTCCAACCCCTCTCTCCTAATGCTGGGAGAGGGGCTAAATCCTTGAAGACTGGCTCACCCGTGCTAGCAGGTAGCACAACCCCACCAACCCTAAGCACAGTCCTCCGCCGACGAGTGTTAAGCCCAGGTTGGCAGGATCAAGGTGAGTTCCACTCAGATCTAGGAGCAAGGCTCCGCTGCCAGCCACTACGGCGATCAAGGCTCCCAACTGCATCCAAGGGTGCTGACTGCTCCAGTTGATGAGGCCACTCAACCGTTCAGGAGCTTGGGCAACGGCTGATTTCCAGGTCGAGGCAGAGCGCAGAGATTGGATCTGAGTCAAGGGGCGGGTGACTGGGGGTTGCCAAGATTGTCTAGGGGATTGGGGGAGGGGTGGCTGAGGTGCTCCTGGACGGCGTTGAGTCACAGGGGTTGATCGACGCGGCCATGATTTAGGCCGAAATTGAAGCAGCGATGGCATATGACCGGCCTTTGACCCTGGCAGTTGGGTGGCTAGCCTGGGCAGATGGGTGTTGAGTATTGTCTGTAGCTTCTGGCTCAGGGGGATTTTCGGGGCTGAGAGGGCAAAAATATCAACCTGGAGTTGGGTGGTGCGATCGCACCAATAGCACCGCCCATAAGACTTGCTGTAAACATGGTGCTTCACCTTGCGACAGGTTTGCAGATCAAGAATCGCCTCTTGGAGTGCCCGTCGCCATGCCTGCGCCGTGGGGCGCAACTCTGGAGCCGCGTGACCCTGGTTAAAACATCGCTGAAAGCAACGCTGCACCGAGGGGTGAACAATATTGAGGGGAATGGTTAGGGGACCTGGTTGAATGAGGCTGTTGGCGGCATAGGGCCAATAGCCCCGCCGCAGTAACTCATTAGGCGTGGGGGATTCACCCTTGCCTATCCATTGACCTTTATAGGGATGATCACAGAACAGCAGCAGGTGAATGAGCACGCCCAAGCGAAAGTAATCTTGCTGCGGGGTTTGGGGTGTGCGATCGAGATCCTTACCCATCAACTCGACGGGCGTAAAACTCTCGGAACCCACTAAGCAAGGATACAGGGCTTGGGTTTCGGGGTCGCGCACCTGAAACGAGTCCGTATCGATAATGGCCGGGAGGGCGCAGGTGTTGACCAGAATATTTTGGGGCTTCATGTCGCCTAGAACATAGCCCGCTTCGTGAATCGCCCACACAATCGACGCCAAATTCATAGCGGTGACATGGAGGTACAGCCAGTTAAACCCCGGCACACTGCGGTTACGGCGTAGGGGACTGTAAACTTCGAGCAAGTCTACGCTGCCTTGAATGGTCGGCATTAAGAATCCTACAGGTTGTCCCTGGGCATTCAAAATCAGTGACTTGGGCCAGGCAAAGGAAATGTGGTTGATGTGAGCGTTGGGGTCTTTGGGGGGATGGTTAACCATCACCGTGAGCTTGCGAATCCGCTCTGGGCTGGGGTGATGATAGATCTTGGCCAGCAGATGCGGGTGCTGTGTTCGCCAGACTTCGCCCTCGCCGCTGGTGGCCAATTGGGTGGTGAGATCAAGGGTTTCACCTGTAGAGGCACAGCTAAATTGGGTCATGGTGAGCATAAAGGCCCCCTGAATTTAAATGGATGGTACGCAATAGGCTCGCAGCAGTAGGTTGTCCTGGCTGCGGTTAGATGGTAATTTTGCCCCAGCCGACCGGGGGCAGTGCCAACATATCCCCGACACGACCACTGGAAACGCGCTTCATAGAACTGCTCAGCCACACAAAGAGTGACCGAAAGTCCAGGCCATTGAGCAGTACCGGGGGGCGATGGGGGGGGGCAATTTGTTTCAGTTTTTCCATATCAACACCTTCGACCCCCACGGCAAAAAAGCAAAACTTGCCATCGGTGTCCCCGGCCTGGAGACGTTGAGCAGCAGACTGCCATTCATCGGTGGGTGCCCCATCCGTAATCAGGAAAATCCAGGGGCGGTAGTATTGAATACCATTACTTTTGTAGGTTTCTTTGCGGTCTTCCAGCAGGTCAATGGCATAGTGAATGGCTTCGCCCATAGGGGTAAAGCCATCGGCCACCAGTTCTGGTGGGGTGAACTGATCAATGGTGACGAAATCCTCAACCAGGGTCACCGGGCCAAAGGTGATCAAGGCCACCTCGACACTGAGGGCTGCTTTCGTATCCCGCTGTACCTCTTCTTTGAATACGCCTACCCCATGGCTTAGCGCTTTGACTGGGGGGCCGGCCATAGAGGTTGAGGTATCTAGCAGTAGAATCACCGGACAGCGATTTTCCGGGTTCTCAACAAATTCGGGGAGTCCGACTGGCATCTGAGCCTCCTGCGACGATCTCGTCGCGCCAAAAATCCACACAATTGTATCGCTTGTGAACAATTTGGCAACTGCTGGCCGAAATTGTTGGGCTTAAAATCGACAGGGACGCTGTAATGCCTGACTTAAAAGCTGCCGGTAGATGGGATCTGGGACGGTGAAGGCTCCAAAGCGCTCCAGATGAGGATTGATGATCTGGGCATCAAAGAGCAGAAAGTGGCGCGATCGCAGATGCTCTACCAGCCGCACCATCGCCACCTTCGAAGCATCATCCACCCGATGAAACATCGACTCACCCATAAAGGCACCCCCCAACACCAAGCCCAGAATGCCCCCCGCCAGTTGGCCATCTTGCCAAGTTTCAAAACTGTAGGCCCAACCCGCTTCATAGAGGCTTTGATAAATTTCTTTGAGGTCATCCGAAATCCAAGTTGAGTCCCGATCGGCACAGCCTGCAACCACCCCAGCAAAATCCTGGTTGATGGCCACTGAAAACCGTGCTTGGTTGAGCACCCGGCGCAGCGATCGCGGCATCCTAAACCGATCATCTAAAGGAATTAAGGCGCGCTTGCGGGTGCCGTACCAGGCCAAGTCATGCCCCGGCGCATCCGCCATCAGAAAATAGCCCTGGCAGTACCCCACAATAATGTCATCAATGGCTATCATGTTCAGCGCTAAGGGGGCTGCTCCTCCTCAATCGTTAGCGTCACTGTAGCACTGCACCATCGAGCCTCTGAGTTGTCCAGTGGTTTACCTTAGGGTTTGCATCCACTCAACATCAGCCGCAGAAAGGGGTGGAGTCGGTTGCTGATTATAGTCAATCACCCCATCCAAGGCAGCGGCTTCATAAATCTCTTGCAGGAGTAGTTTTAGATCCATAACAGGCTCCTCATCCCCAGCCTGGAGTGGCAGCGGCAATCGAGGAATGGGCTGTCTCAGGTTAAATGGATACAGCTCCGCTTCAGGGCGATCGTGGGCTCGACTGACGAGAATTCGATAGTCTGACGATAGATGGCCCGACATGGGCATCGGGTTTCCGGCTCTGAGCAGATCAATTTCCACCAGGTGACTCTGGCTTTCTAAGATCTTGAGCCGTTTGGCATTGTACTGATTTCGCCCCTCTCCGGAGCGCTTGTTTTTGGGCGAGAGTACCTCTATGACGGTCACCACCTGCCCCGTGCCCACCTGCCGAATCTCCAGGTAGGTTTCTTTCACTTCTTCTGGCATGGGTAGGTTCACTTTGACTGGCTGACTGACCGTGGCCGTAGTGACGTCCGGCCCTTGTCCCGATCTCCCCTTGAACACCGTTACATCAGGAATGCCGATCAGTAGCAAATCAGTATAGACCCGCTGCTCTACCGCTGCCCGGTACTTGGGCTGCACCATGGGGTTGAGATAGCGAGCCAGTTCCACAATCAGCCATGCATGAACCTCCGTCCAAAGATCAGGACGCTCCAGATAGGGGTTCATACCAGGAAAATGAGACGGCATCACGCTGAGTTTGGAACCGGGTGTAATACGACGATTTTTATGGGGAAAACTATAACCATCGTAGTCTTCTGATACTTTAAGCCGTTACTATAGCGATCCTATAATAATTGGTAAATTTACAGACCTTGCCCTACCCCCTGTAATCTTCCCTTGCTAAAGGGACGAAGACAACCGGAGGTGATAAGGGGTCTTTATTCCCAGCGGATGAAGGATTGCTCTAAAATAGGGGTATAACTTCCTGGCTTAAACGGGCTGTGAAGTCTAGTACACCGCATCAAAGATGACAACGGCTTAGCTTGTGAGGAGTGAGACTACGTCTTCCCCATTGCTTGTTGTAGCAAGTTAAAGCCATGTTAAAACGATTAAGATTCTTTCTCTCCCTTGGATTTGTCCTCGTTTTTCCTTTCCAGATGCCAGCCGCCCAGGCAAAAAGTCAACTCATGGCCGAGTTAAATCATGACAGCCCAACAGCCCTAGCCCAGGGGGCTGCTCACCTTTTGGGGCCAGTTGAGGTTGATTTGACCTCAATAGCGGTTGAGTCTTCTGCTGTTCAAATTGAATCGGAGTCAGAAACGATTCTGTACTCGGAGACTTTACCGCCCACTCAAAATACAGAATTCAAATTTCAACCCACCTTTGTTCCCTTTGGGCAAGAGAAGCCAGAGCAAGATCGCGGCTTGCAAATTCAAGTCGCACCCCGTTAGGGGTCTGTCTGAAAGGGTAATTGAGGCGGTTGGCATCCTGAGATTTCCCTAATGGCTCAAATCAGCGGCGGCAGAAAACTTGGAGCATAGTACGAGGTGCTTTCATCTGTCCGTCTGCATTTGAATTGTTAGGCTTTGTGCTAACGACAGGCAAATTGAAGGGGTGCATCCCAGTTTTGCAAATTTGCCCTCATCCCCCAGCCCCTTCTCCCAGGGCGGGAGCCGGATTGAAGTCCCTCTCCCGCCCTGGGCTACGGTGTACACACAAATCTAAGAAGATGATTTAAAAGCCTCTAACATCCTTA